>SPAW01000029.1 GCA_005239465.1 Nitrospira sp.
TCCGATGTCGGCCACAGGAGACCCCGTCCGCCAGCAGGTCGTGCCAAACACGCCGGGCCCCGTAGGTACGGTCGCTGGCGAGGAAGCTGGCTCGCACCCTGGCCAACAGTTGTTCGTTGGCCTTCGCTCGGGCACTCGGCGATCGAGTTCGCCAGGCATAGAACCCTGCGCGCGAGACACCGAGCGCCTCGCACAACCATCCCGCCGGCCAAATCCCCCGGTGTGTCGCGATGAAGGCGAACTTCATAGCACCTCCTTCGCGAAGTAGGCCGCGGCTTTTTTTAAGATGTCGCGCTCCGCCTTCAGCTTGAGCACTTCACGGCGGAGCCGTGCGAGTTCTGCCTGCTCGGGCTTCATCTGCCCCTGGCCCGGAAAGGCCTGCTGCGCATCGGCGGCACACTCCTGCACCCATCGGCGCAACACCGTGCCATGCACGCCCAAATCGCGCGAGGCTTGCGCCACCGTCACCCCGCGCTCTCGAATCAGCTTCACCGCCTCAACCTTGAATTCGCGCGTAAACTTGCGTCGCTCCATGCCGCACCTCCAGTTTCATTCATACACCTAACTCGGTGTCTTTGAAACTGGCAGCAGCTCAAACCAATGATTCTGCTCAATGACTCCTCAATCGAGTAAGCTTCATAGGGGTAGGTGGGGTCATTAGGTTCTGCAGAGTGTTCGAAGCCTTTGTTCTCTAGACGATTTCTAAAAGTAGAATCGATTGTCTGCTCATATTTCTGCCCCCAGCCAATTTCTACATCTGCATAAATTTCTTCCTCCCAGGGATAGATGCCACACCATACCCAGAGATCTTGATTTCGCATGGCCTTCTTGAGCCGTCTCCCCTTCGTATAGTTGATGTAAAACCCTGGATATTCTTCCGCCGAGCGGGGAATGCGAATCAGGTATATGGAATTGCCCAATATTCTCTGGAGAGCATCGCGTGACTCTTCGATCATGCGTTTCAAAGCCGTGCTCTGCGGCTCAAAATGTTTCCATGCCGACTTTAACTTGCGGATATTGACAGCTGTGGGCAATGTCATCTGATGAGCCTCCAGAAATCTGTAAAACTCCTCTCTAAGCCAAGTTGATTTGCCATGTATATTGCCAGGCGATTCCTTGACAAGAGAAGCGATTGTATCCCATGTCAGCAGCCGGATTCGAATTCCTGCGGTAGAACGGGGCATCGAATGGTACGGCTTGTGCTTTCTCCGTACGTAAACCAATCCCTTATTTGGTTTCTTACTGTCCCTAACCTGTCTGGCATATCGTGCAAGTTGATTCTTCCCTATTGGAGCATCAATCTTGTTCTCTTGAACGATATAGGTGTGACGGTCTGAAAACACTATGTCCGGTATGTTTCCATTAGCAGTGCCATGAGGCTGGGTTTGGACCTCAGGAAGCGCCGAGCAACGATACCCAAGGGACTTCAGATAAATTCTGAGGAACGGTCCGTCATTCTTGAGTAAGCATGCAAAGGCCGCAGTGAGAAAGTTCTCAGCCACAAACAGCTTTTTGTCAAATGCTCTTAGTGAGGCAAGACTTTCGAGAAGTGAATCGCTAATCACAACTTAAGATCAGTCAGAATGATTCGGTTTTGAACCGTTGGGAGGATACGCGTATCCCCGCAGAAAATCGAGTTCATGCCAAAGAAGCTACTCTAGAGTTTTTGACCCTGCTCGCGTTGTTTAGCACAGGTCATTTTTCGGCCAACGCGCAGATACCCGTGCGGAGACGTTCGGTTTTGGTGACGAATCGTGCCTGATGAAATCCTGCCTGCGTCAGTAGCCCAGCCAACTCATCACCTGTATACAACTGATACACGCCGGTTTGGGTGACTTTGAAATTGGCGATGTCCTCTTTCGAGATGACATACAACGCCAGGCGTCCGCCCGGTTTCATGACGCGCTGGATTTCGTGGAGTGTCGCCACCGGGTCTTTCCAAAAGTAGACGACGTTTGTGGCGAAGACTTTGTGGAAACTGTTGTCAGGATACGGGAGCTTCGACGCGTCACCGAGGCGCAGTTCGACCCTGTCTGCCGCGATCGCCGCCGCGTTTCGTCGTAACGCCTGCTGCAACATGGTTTCTGAAAAATCCACGCCGGCCACCCGTCCTTGCGACACGAGCCCAGCCACGCGCTGAATGCCATGGCCTGGGCCACAGCCGATTTCCAGTACGTGATCGGTGGGCTGAATCTCGATCAGATCGATTGTCCAGTCGATCCCCTCGCGATTCATGCGGAAGAGAAACCCCGCCACCTGCCCGAAGCATCCCGACGGCTGCCGGAATTGTTGCGCGATGCTGTGCCACAATCTCATGAACGCTCCCGACCATCCAACTGAACGCCTGCACTTTACGCCGGCAGTACAAGGCGATCAACGGCGACTTCCCTTACCGCGAAAGCAGGAGGAAATTCTTGCTGACGCGTCGCCTTTTGTCGCCGTTTTTATTGCCCAGGATCTGCCGAGCCGATACATGCTCTTCCGGGCCACGGCCTCACACAGCGGACGCCCCCTGTAAATCAACCGGTTCTGCGGTCCTCTCCTTTGGGGCATCCGGCAGGCCTCCGGATTGCACCGCTCTAGAAGCAGCAGACACTGTCACCGAAGGAGGCCAATATGTCGCTGTTCATCCTCATCGCGTTGTTCAGCCTGCTTCCGTTGCCTGTCCTGGCGGCGGTCGAGATTGCCGAGCTCTCTTCGAAGCCCCGTCGGTAGCCGGTGGGGGCGCTCGCGTGGTCATCCATTGCGCGCTTCTGATCACCCACGTGGAGGACCAATGGGTCGGGGGGCGCATCAGGCTGATCGCGCCGAAACACCGCCAGCAATTCGTCCGCTTACTCGAACAGATGATTGCAGGCAATTTCGCCGGGCTCCCGCCCGGAGAAGCCGTCGATATGTCGGTAACCAGCCACTCGTAGCCTCCCGGTGGTGCATCCCTGATCGGCCTGCGATATCGCCCCACCGGCCCCTCTAACGGGGTATTCAGCCCCCTCCGGCGACCCCGTTACACTGGCCTATCATGGAGCCATCGAAACCGTGCCAACGAGCGCACTATCGGCTTACACTTCCCGTCACCTATCCAGTCATGTTTTCCGATGCGGCAACGATCGGCGAAGGAATCGTGACGAACCTCTCGGTGTTCGGCTGCACGATTGAATGCACCAGCGCCGTGCCGGAAAAGACAAACCTCCTCATTCGCTTGATCCTGCCCGATCAGAAAGAGTCCCTCCCGATCGAGAGTGCAGAGGTCCGGTGGGTGAATGGGAAGCAGGTGGGGCTTCAATTCAACAAATTGGAGCGGACGGCGAATCTCCGCCTGCTCTGCTTCGTGTGGGATCGGATGCTCGAACGTCTACAGTCCATCAAACAGCAGGTTTCCCCAAAGCCCTACT
This sequence comes from Nitrospira sp., assembly GCA_005239465.1. GTDB lineage: Bacteria > Nitrospirota > Nitrospiria > Nitrospirales > Nitrospiraceae > Nitrospira_D. Next base: position 3,393 of record SPAW01000029.1, read on the forward strand.
CCTGACGCGACTCGCCTTTCCTCGGCAGCGCCAAACACAGCAGCCCGATCCCGATCCAGACGAGTTCGCGGAATCGCCGCAGCAGCGCGAAGGTAATACCGGTCACATCGCTGTAGCCGAAGGCCTTCAACAAGAGCAAATTGCCGCCGTCCTGCGCGCCGAGGCTGCCGGGGATAAAGAAAGTGCCGCCTTTGATGAAGACGGATAGCGCTCCGATGGAGATGGCCGAAAGCAGACTCGCCGGACCGCCGAGATAGTAGACGATCACAAACACTTCCAGCGCTTCCGCCATCCAGCCCAAAAAGAACAAGCCGGTCGAGGCGTAGAACGCGCCGTGATGGTGGCTATAGAAATTCAAGATTGTCTGATCGAGCGACCGGAGTTGGTCTTCCCGCGCTTCCAGGAACCCGATCCACAGACCACATTTCCGCAGCGTCTCCAGAATCCACGTAAAGAGCCCGCGCCGTTGCATGAGCATAAATCCAGCCGTGCCGAACAGCAGCAGCCCCACGCTCAACACCCCCGCCACGACGACCTGCCCTGAGGTACCGTTCACGCCCAACATCCAGAATCCGAGAGCGATGCCCAACAAAATAAACAAGACTTCGGCGATGGTCATCGTCGTCTTCGCGATCACGACGGACGCCAGGCCTTCCACAATCGGCACGTTGTGTTTTTTGAGCAGGTAGGCCTTGAGCGGTTCGCCGCCGACATAGGCGGTCGGGGTGGTCATATTCACCACTTCACCGGCGGTTCGGATGGCAAGCAACCGCCAAAACGGCACCGCTTGTGCGGAGGGTCCGAGCGTGACCTTCCAACCGTACGCCTCGACTGCGTACATGAGAATGGAGGGGATCAGGATGACGAACAGGGCCACAGGACCGAGCTTCGCGGCGGCATCATAGATATGGCCGGGCCCGATATGCCACACGAGAAGACCGAGAGTAAGAATACCGAGAGCAAGTAGGAGATATCGCAACACGCTAGCAGGATTGTGAAAAAGGCCGCCAGCTTCGTTCTCGTGTCGCTCGAAGCCTCAACGTAAGGGCCGAAAGTCGATAATGGAACATATCCGTTCGCCAAACCCAATTTCTACTGGCGAACGGCCCACACGATGTGCGGTGTGTACTACCTCGCTTCTCACTCGCTGCGGCCGCGCCCGGGGAAAGGCGCGTCTTGGACTTCGGCGAGCTCAGTCGAGCCGCGCGCCGGGGCTGGGCGGGTGAGAATGACGACCATTTTGACCATCCTGCAAGAAAGTTGAGGATCACTCTTCCCTCCAATTGTTGAATTTACTGCCGAGGAGATGAAACAGCGGATGGCCGAATCACCCACAGCATGATGCCGGCAAAAGCCAGGGAGCCGGTTGCCGCCATCCAGAGAAACCAATCGAGCTTGCCGAGCAGGGCAAAGATCAGCACGATCACCGAGAAATCGCGGCTGGCAATGTTCTTCAACATAAAATCCGACCATGCCGCATTCACCGGCGTTTTCCATCCGCTCGCCGATTTGATCTTTTGCGCTTTCTCCACGAGCAGGAAGGACACGCCGTTGCCCAGCACCGCGGCTGCGCCGAGGGCAAGCGTCATCCAGGCATGGGCCTGCCCAACCTGTGTCACATACAGCCCGGCGGCAATGCCCGCAAAGATCGCCATGTGCACGATGTTATCCATGGCGATATCGAACCATGCGCCGAACGGCGATTCCGTAAACGTCAGGCGCGCAACTTCGCCATCACAGCAGTCGATGACGGCCGCCAGCTGGAACAGCAGCGCTGCAATAATGCCTGCGGTGTAGGTCCCTATTCCGAACCCCGCGGCAGATACAAGGCCGACTAATGTGGCCAAGATCGTAATGGAATTGGGCGAGAGCCCGACGGCAAGGAACAAGCGCGTGAACCAACGGGAGAGCTTGCGATTGAAGTACCGATCGACGAATCCTTCGAATTCCCCCTTCAGCGAATTGAAGAGCTTCTTTTCGGCCGTCTGCACTTCGGGCAACGTGCGCACATCTTGATACCAAGTGTCGCGTTTCTCCTCCGCCGTCACGACACTCACGCGACCATCGACCGCAGCCCGTTCAAGCCAATGACGGATCGGGAGCCGGCCGTTTGCGGTCGCAGGATGGTTCGCAGCACTCATGAGGCTGGCCGGCAAGACCACCAACTCTGCGGCGCGCGGCGCCGAATCGTCGAAGTGTGCCGGAGCGAACGCGGTCAAGCGATTGGTCCGGACTTTCAATCGGATGTCCCGCCGCGTCGATTCTGCGGATCGCTCCTGAGGCATCTGCGCCACGACAATGGCCTCGCCGTCCCGCACATCGTGCCGCAGCTGTTCGACCAGCCCTCGTGAGAACACGCCGTTCACGCTCGCGACAAGCGCGAAGCCGTGCACCTCCGCCGCCAGGGCTTCCCATGTCCGCGGATCATCAAGAGGGAATTCTCGGATGGGCATCCAGCGCACGGGGATCGTCACGCGCGGCCCTTTCCCCAACGCCTGCTTGAGCTGATCTTCTTCCGGACCGGCAAGCACGATCAATTGGCGAATGCCCGCGCGCTGCAATGTGAGCACGACGCGCTGAAACAGACCGATCCCCACGACGTTCGTCAGAGGACCCACTTCGCCGACTTGGTGCTCGATCGGTCCGCCGAACACGCTGACCGAGGGCAGCAGAATGGCCGTGGCAAGCCCTTGGATCACCGTCCGCTTCTGAATGACGCTCTCACTCATCGCTGAAACCTCTTCCTCGTCGTTCGTATTTCGTCGCTCGCGGGATACGCTTCACGGTTCGACAAGCTCACCGCCCCGAGCCATGTCGAGGGACGAACGACGAGCAACGACCCCTTGCGCATCGCGTATCACGACAGACTTTCTCACAATCTCGGCAAAACTTCCAACTCGGCTTTCCGCACGTCTTCGACAAAATCAATCTCCGTCCACGGCAGACCGCCGATCTTCTCGTAGCCGACTTTCACGTCCCGGAAATACTCCAGCAGCGCATCTTCGTACTCCATGTTCCAAGCCTCTTTCTCGATGCAGGACCGGAGAGAGGCGACGATATGCGGCGTGTCGGCATGCTTCACCTTCAAAAAGCCGACGCCTTCGCCGGCGTAATCGTAATGGGCGGGCATTTTCTTCGTCAGCGCGATGACGCGTCCGCCCGCGACGACCACCATGCATTCCTCGCCGGTTTGCCTGACCGTCTCATCCATCAGCAAAGCGTTTTCATAGAGCGACGCGACGAGCCGCCTTAAGATTTCCCGGTGAAAGAGCACATCGGCGTCCATGATGATGACGTCGTCATCCAACGCGGTCCGCGCCACCCACAAGGAGGAAATGCTGCCGCGATGGAACTGCTCATTGACCAGGAACGTAACGATGACTCCGCACGAGTCGCGCTCGACCGCCGCGCGAATCATCTCCTGCTTGTAGCCGACGACAATGTCGACCCGCCTGATCCCGACGCTGGCCAACGCCGCCAAGTAGCGATGCAACAGCGATTGGCCGCCGATCTCGATGAGACATTTGGGCCGATGCTGCGTGACCTGCCAGAGGCGCTTGCCCACGCCGGCTGCAAGGATGAGCGCTTTCATGGGGTGGTGCCCGCAGCATTCATGAGGGTTCGTGACGAAACCGCCGAGACGCCATGCGAGACGGACGCGCGGAGCCGTGAGGGAGGAAGGTATCCTTGTACAGGATGTCGACCGACTGAACGGCGAGCCCGTCCGCCTGCACGCGACGAAGCAGGCTTGCAGGCTTGTCGGAGCGGCGTATGGGCGGTTGCAGTAGAAGCCTTCATGGATGGTGCGGGCCCAAGGCTTGTTCGAAGGCGTCGAGGAACCCTGTGAACTGCGCCTCGGTCAACGCGCCCATGTTGGCCACGCGGAAAATCTTATTCTCCAGATTTCCCTGACCGGCGTAGATGACGTAACCCTGCTCCTTCAGCCGATCGTGCAACGAGTGATACGAGACCCCCTCGGGAAGATAGAAGGCGGTGATGCTGTTTGATTGCCGCTCAGGAGTCAGGACCTCCTTGATGCCGATCGTGGCCATGCGACTCCGAATGTGCGCCGCCATTCTCTTGTACCGCTGGATCCGCTTGGTCACCCCTTCCTCCAGCAGCTCATTCAACGCTTCATCGAAGGCATAATAGATCTGCACCGCCGGCGTGAAGGGCACCGTGCCTTGTCCCTGGTCGTCGACATAGTGCGTCAGATGCAAATACCACGAGCGCTTCGGATAGGTTCGCATCCGTTCCAGAAACCCTTTGCGCACGAGGACGAATGAAACGCCGGGAAATCCCTGAATGCATTTCCCCGCTGTGCCGGCCACCATATACATGTGCGACCCGGCGACATCGATGGTTTCCCCCCCCAAGGCACTGATGGCATCCAGAATAAACACTCGGTTCTGGCTATCGACGACTTCGGCTATGTTTTTGACCGGATTAAGCAAGCCGGTCGTGGTTTCATGGTGGACCATCGCCACGCCGTGCACCTCCGGATGTTGCCGCAGCGCGAGACGCAAGCGCTCAGGATCCGGCTTGACCGTCCATTCATACTTGAGTTCAGACACGCCCAATCGATGGAGACCGACCATCTGAGACAACCGCTCCCCGTAGATCCCGTTATTGATGATCAGGATCCGTTTGCCGTGCGGGATGGAGGACATGAGGGCGGACTCGACGGCCGAGGTGCCCGACCCGGTAATCAACACGGCGGCGTAGTCGGCCTCCGCTCCCGGCACAAATGCCTTCAAGAGTTTGGCTTGAATGCCGTGCAACAGCTCGGTGAATTCCGACTCGCGGTGACAGATGTCCGGCTTGAGAAGCGCCTGCCGCACCCGCTCGCTGACGTTGACAGGCCCTGGATTCAAGAGAATCATGCATGTACCTCGTCGTTCGTGAAACGTATTTCGAAACTGCCCACGAGCGACGAACGACGCTTCACGAGATACGTCATTCAATTGCTTTCATGAAGCGTTTCGTTATTTCCGGTGGTTCGTGCAGGACACGGCCGGCATCTTCGGCAAACTCGTTTACTTTTATCAGTAACATGCTTGGCCCGTCTTTTTTCAGCATGTCCTTAAACTCGTAGACGAGATCGTCGCGATCGAGCACGCGTTCGACGTTCACATAGCCCGCCGCTTTCGCCACTTTCTCCAACGGCACGACATTGGAAATCGTCGGTTGGTTCCCTGTCGTCCCGTACACTTCGTTGTCGAACACCACATGTATAAAATTCTTCGGCTTCAGCGCGCCGACCGTCGCCAGCGTCCCCATCCCCATCAGCACGTTGCCGTCGCCGTCGAATGTGATCACCTGTTTGTTCGGCTTGGCGAGCGCCACGCCGAGCGCGATGGCCGGCGCATTACCCATCGACCCGATCATATAGAAATGCGTGGGGCGGTCGGCGATCTTATGCGCCTCGCGCGAGGGGAACCCGTTACAGATGATGACCGGCTGATCGGTCAGCAGCTCAAGCAACGCCGCAATGGCCTGCGCCCGGCTGATCAACGTCCCCTGTTCCGGTCTCATCTTCCTCTTCCCTTTTCTTGTACGTCGCTCGTGAAGTGTCGTTCGTCGTTCGCCTGCGAAATACGCTTCACGATCCACGAAAGACGTATCTTCATGGATGCAATCCTTTCACCACGCCCTTCGTAATGAAAAGCGCGACCGGAATCCGTTGCTGCATGAAGGCCTCCGCCACCCACTTAAAATCTTCGACTGCCGTCCTTTCGGTCAAGGTGCGATGCGGAATTTTCATCGTATCGAGAAACTGCGGCATTACTTCGCCCATCACGAGATGTTCCGGGGCATCCTTCCCCCCTTGGCCCCGCCACGAGACGATGAGGATGCAGGGTTGCCGATAAATCATGTTCAGAGAAATCAGGGTGTTGAGCGAGGTCCCCAGCCCGGAGTTCTGCATCAAGACGGCCGGGATCTTTCCCGCCATGTAGGCCCCCGCGGCCATGCCCACGGCTTCATCTTCACGGACGGCGGGGGTATACAACCGACGGTTCATCAACTCGGCAATGATCCCACCAAGAATCGAATCGGGAACGCCGGTGAAAAAATTCACCCCCATGTCCTGCATGGCCTGAACAAAGTCATCGCTATCAATCATGCGTTACACTCCTGCTCGTGGAGTCGCCGAACACATAGCGGCGGAAAAACCGGCGCATTATAAGATAGGCCCTGGCGGATTCTCAAGAAACAACGACGAGTTGTGTTCACCTCTGCCTCATGATAGCGTTTGCGGCAAGTCGTTCATCATTCACCCGGCTTGATGCCATGAACCACCCCATCGTGCCGCCGTCTCTTTTCCGGCTCTTTGTCTTGATGATTGGAACCATGATCTGTACCGGGCCTGCGTGGGCCGTTCCGATGATGAATGACCCAAAAGGATTTCGCAACATCGCCTGGGGTGCATCCCTGACATCGCGCCAGGATATGGAAGCCACACGATCAGGTCCTCATGTCAACGAGTACCTCCAGAAGACAGACCCGTCGTCTTTTGCCGGAGCCGAGATGACGAGCATCCTCTATCTGTCGGTGGATGACCAGTTTGCGCGGGTCACGATTCGGTATCAGGGGGAACAGGTCCATAAACAGGTGCTGAACTTCCTAGAGACCCAGTTCGGTCCCCTGGAGCGCATTCCCGGACAGATGGCACGGGGTCTCAATCAGCAGTATAATTGGCGCGGCTCAGAAACCGAGATCAATCTGACGTATCAGGCCGGCACGGAGCGCGGGTACATCTTCATCGATAGCCGAACGCTCGCGCCACGGTTCAATGACCACATTGCCGATTCAGCAGAATAATCTGATTCCTTGCGTACTCCGTTATCGGGCGAGGCTCCTTGCGGGGCTCTTCCTATGCCTGGTGCTGGCGGACGCACCCGCGGTGGCCGTTCCCATCATCAACGATCCCAACGGGTTTGAAGACATTCCCTGGGGCGCGACGTTTTCGGAGACGGAGCACTTTGTCAAAGTTGAAGATGCCGGTCGCTCGCAGACCTATGAGCTGAAGGAGAAACCGCCTGCGCTTGGGACTACGCCGGTCGATTCCATGCGGTTTACAACCTTTGAGAGCAAGTTCGGTCGAGTTACTGTTCGCTACAGAGGAAAAGACGCCCACGAGGGGATCCTGACCTATCTTCAATCCAAATATGGTCCGCTTGACCGGACTCCGGGACAAATCGCCGTCGGCCCGATCAAAGTCTACGCCTGGCACGGCTTCGATACGGAAGTGACGTTGCGCTTTGAAACCAAATTCGATCGCGGCATAATATTCTTTGAAAGCCGGACGCTTCGCGAAAAATTGTCGGAAGGAAATTCCTCCACGGTCTTTTGAGCACCACCACACCCTGTCCTGCAAACTTTCCATTGACAAGCGCCACGCGCTTTCGCATCATGTAGACTTATGACGAACGCCGCGAAACTCCGCGCCGCATTGAAGAAGCCAGGCGCCTTGAAAGTTGTCGGCGCCCACGATGCGCTGAGTGCACGCCTCATCGAACGCGCCGGCTTCGACGGCGTCTGGGCCAGCGGCTTCGCTATTTCGGCCTCTCTGAAATGCATTCCTGACGCCAGTTTCATTACCTCCAGCGAACAACTCGAAGTCGAGCGCAATATCGTCGACGCCGTGGGCATTCCGGTTATCGCCGACTGCGACACCGGGTATGGGAATGCGCTGAACGTCATGCGCACCGTCAACGACCGGGAACGAGCCGGTGTGGCCGCCATTTGTATCGAAGACAACGTCTATCCGAAACGCTGCAGCTTCTACGCGGGCGTCCGCCGAGAATTGATTCCGATCGAAGAACATTGCAGCAAGATCAGAGCGGCGAAGGCGGCGCAGATTTTTCCGGAGTTCGTGATCATCGCCAGAACGGAAGCCCTCATTGCGGGCTGGGGCCAGGAGGAAGCGTTGAAACGCGCGGAGGCCTACGCCGACGCAGGGGCTGATGCGGTCCTGATCCACTCTAAGTCGAAGAAGTTCGACGAGCTCAGAGCGGTGTACAAAGCCTGGTCCGGCCGCGTGCCGCTGGTCGTGGTCCCGACAATTTTCGATCAGACCACTGCTGCGGAAATGGAAGAGGCGGGAGCCAAGATCATCATCTACGCCAACCAACCCGTACGGGCTGCGATCCGCGCTATGAAGGACACACTCGATCTCATTAAGAAAGACACCCGCCCAGGCGCCGCCAACGATCGCGTCGTCACTTTGTCGGAAGTTTACGACATCGTCGGCGTCCCGCAGATGGAGCAAGACGAAAAGCAATTCCTGCCGGTGGGAAGCGAAAAGATTACCGCCATCATCGCCGCCGCCGGGTTCGAGAAACAGTTGTTGCCGTTGATTGAAGACAAGCCGAAGTGTTTGCTCGACATCAAGGGGAAAACCATCCTCGATCGCCAGGTCGGCGTGCTCAACGAATGCGACATCAAAGAGATCGCTTTGGTCCGCGGGTATAAAAAGGAAGCCATCACGCTTCCCAACATCCGCTACTACGACAATGACCGCTATGAAGAGACCGGCGAATTGTTTTCGCTCTTCTGTGCCGAGAATGAGTTAAAAGGCCGGACCATCGTATTGTATGGCGACATTATCTTCGATACGGCCATTCTCGAAAAGCTGCTCAAGAGTCCCGCCGACATCTCCCTCGTGGTCGATCTGGCCTGGCTCGATCAGGAGCAACGGAACGCGCAGCCGACCCATCTCAATCCTGACCTCGTCTCACTCGCCGAACCTCCTGGCAAGAGTCACTTGTCGCGGTTCGTGATGCCGGAAGGCGAACACAGGGTGGTCAAGATCGGCCAGCAGTTTCCACGGGAACAGGCCCATGGGGAATTCATCGGCATAGCCATGTTCTCCGAGAAAGGCACGCAGGCCCTTCGCGAGTGTTATCGAGCCTCGCAAGAAAAATACAAGTCGACCGGCTTCCACGAATCCGCAAGTCTCGCCAAGGCCTCCGTCACGGATTTGCTTCAGGAGCTGATTGACCGGGGCCACCGCGTCCAAGCAGTGCCGATCTTCAAGGGTTGGATGGAAGTCGATTCCTTCGAGGAGTACCAGAAAGCCTGGGCTAAGATCAGGCAGTAATCTCTTCTTCATATCTCCGTCCTGAGACAGACCATCAATAGATTGTAAAGACTTTCCTCATCTTCCTCTCCTTCTGCGGGGTATCCCTCCCCCTCACCGGGTATGTTGTTTGACTCGGTTCCAATGTAGCTTGGGACATGGCGAGATCACTTTGCTGAATAGATTAGGAGAACCCCATGAGCAATGTTAATGTTCTAGTGGAACCCACGATGAATCTGCGAAAATCCAGCGTACTCTTGGATGGCCGCCATGCTGAGCGTGTGGCCGTGACCTGTCGAGTTCACTATATCGGTGAAGTCTCCACCCAGCCGCATAATGGGGATGGGCTCACCAAGGATGTGTCCGTCTCGGGGTGCAAAATCGTCAGTGACCGTCCAGTGACGCGTGGCACGCTGTTGACGCTAACTATCGCGCTGCCGGACGGACAGGTGCCCCTCAGCATCTTTTCCGCACATGTAGTTTGGGTGTCAGGCTGTCAGTTCTCTGTCCGATTTATGCAACTCAGCCAAGATAACCGAAAACGGCTGCAATCCTTCATCTGGAAGAGCATCTCCTACGACACAGTCAGCGATCACCGGACTCGCTTTCGGATCGTATAGCCCCTTTCCCATCCCCGAATCATAGCTCCGACTTGGCCCCGCATAAGGCCTTTCCCTTGAGCAAGGGCAAGGGGATGATCTTGGGCTCTACCCTCTCAAACCAGTTCCGTCAGCCCAGCTTCAAGCTTCGCAGTGAACAGCATAACTAATTGGTTTAATTTATAAAATTGACTATGGTCATTCTTCACCCCCCTCTTCTGGATTAGCTTCTATCCCCCTCCTAGGGGGAGGGCAAACCGGGTTCTCCGCGATAGTCTCAGTGTGTACAACAACTCTGGTGACTCAAGAAACAAGCAACGGAGGACCACACATCATGAAGCCGATGATCCACAAACAGGAACCATCGTTGATGCCGGTGGAATCGGAGCCAAACCGCCGACGAAGACCGCGTATTGGCGGTCAGTTCGGTCTGATGTTTTCAGGAATGGACAAAGGGCAGATCGTGATGGGTGACGGCCAGGTGCTTGATCTGTCGCGAGAGGGAATCGGAATCCGCGCCGATCAATTGCTCAAACCCGGCATGGAACTCGCCCTCTTCATCGAGCTCCCCGACTCAGAGGAGCATCTCTGTATCTCTGAGGCTCGCGTGTCGTGGGTGAGCGGACACCGCTTAGGGGTCACCCTGCGGACACTAAGACTCGAGGACCAAAATCGACTTCGTTTTTTCTTGTGGCCACACGAACAGCAGAAGCCGGTCTAGCAATTGGAGGACATCGACTTCACGACTTGACACATGCGAGGGAGGCAAGACGACCATGAGCTGGTGGAAATCAGGACAAAAATCGGAGGACGGGAAGGGCAAGGCCGGAAGGGAGCGGCGGAAAGAGTCCCGAATCGGCGGACAGTTCAAAGTTCGATACTCCGGGTCGGATGATAACAAAATCGTCATGGGCCACGCCACAATCGTGGACCTCAGCCGTTACGGATTCGGCCTTCAGGGTGCCCGGGGCCTCAAACTCGGCATGGAGCTGGCGCTGTTCCTTGAGTTGCCGGATATGAACGACACGCTCTGTATTCCCCAGGCGTACGTGTCTTGGATCGATGGCCGCCGATTTGGAGTGGAACTGCGCGCCGCGAGGGACAAGGAGCCGGTTTGGCTGGACTGCCTGGCAGGTCAGAGCTGAACAAATGAACCTTATAGAGCATGATAGAGGCATGTTGAAGGAAGATCAGTGCGACCAGGAGGTGCCGCGATGAGGCAGATGAAGATAGCGAGACAGACCGCAACCCGTCACCCGCACAGGTCGATGGAACGGCGCTGTATCCCCCGCGTCCCCGTCTCCTTCGGACTCATGTATTCCGCCATCAGCGGAGACGACGTTCTGATGGGGGACGGCATTGTGGTGGACCTGTCCAAAGACGGACTGGGTATTCGGGGCAATCATCCCGTCAAGATTGGGATGGAGCTGACCCTGTTTCTCTATCTCCCTGACGGTGAAGATCCTTTGTTCGTCCTGGAAGCCAACGTGGCCTGGACAGCCGGGCACCTGTTTGGTGTCGAGTTTAAGAAATTGAGTCTTCGCGAGGGGAACCGGCTACACTCATTTCTTCTTGCCCAGTCCATCCAGCAAGCGTAACCGTATCGAATATCCCACAAGCATGAGAACGTTATGCGGCGCATGTTCAAGTAAAGAACCCCGCCCTACCGGGCGGGGCATTCAAATGCGGTCATTCGTAAAACTCCACGCCAATTTGCTCTGGTGTACCGTCCGCTGAGGCGGATCAGTGGAGCGGCCTCGAGTTTCTTCCTATGAATCCTACCGAACGCACTCGATTACGCCATTTTCTTTGGAGGCACATCAGCCGTGCCATGATCAACGGTCAACGTCCTCTCTTCGCTTTGGTGAGTAGCTCACATCAAAATCGGAAAGGGTAGAGGGCTATCTCCTAGGTCACCTCCCTTCTTCGGCCTTAAGCTTTTCGAATAAACTCCCGCACGCGCTGTGCGATCTCATCCCGCACTCGTCGAAACACAGCGAGACGAGCTTCTTCATTGCCCTGGGCGTCAGCCGGATCATCGAAGCTCCAATGCAGCACTGACGTCGCTCCCGGGAAAATTGGACAGGTTTCCTTAGCACGATCGCACACCGTAATGGCGTAGTCGAACTGCTGTCCCAACAGTTCATCCACACGCTTTGACCGATGACGGGAAATATCGACGCCCGCCTCCTTCATCACCGTCACCGCCCGCGGGTTCAATTCAACCGGATGAGTCCCCGCACTGGCTACGTTGAAACGCATGCCGTCCAGATGCCGCAGCCAGCCTTCGGCCATCTGGCTACGGCAGGAATTCCCCGTACAGAGGAAGAGGACCGAGCGTGTCATGCCGACGCCGCCTTGGGAAACCAACCACGAGTCCGGTTGCAGACGGCACAGACAGAGAGCATCACCGGCACCTCCACTAGCACACCGACGACGGTCGCTAACGCCGCGCCTGATTCAGGCCCGAACAGGGCAATGGCCGTGGCAACGGCGAGTTCAAAGAAGTTGCTCGCCCCAATGAGGGCACCGGGGGCGGCGACGGCATGCGAGACGTTGAGCCATTTCATGAGCCCGTAGGCCAGCGACGCGTTGAAGTAGACTTGCAGCAGAATGGGAATGGCGATGAGGACCACGTGCCAAGCCTTCCCCGTGATGTTGTCGGCTTGAAAGGCAAAGATCAGGACGAGTGTGGCCAACAAGGCTACGATTGTGACGGGAGCGAATCGAGGCAAGAGACTGTTTTCGAACCACTCCTTCCCGTACCGCCGAATGAGCCAGTGCCGGAGGAGCACTCCAATGGTTAAGGGAATCACGATGAAGGCGATGACCGAATACAACAACACGGCAAAAGGGACGCTCAACGAGGAAGCGCCGGCCACCAAGAATCCAACCAGGGGAGCAAACAACACCAACATGATGAGGTCGTTGACTGATACCTGGACAAGAGTGTAGGCCGGGTCGCCGTCAGTGAGGTAACTCCACACAAACACCATGGCCGTGCAGGGGGCAGCAGCCAGAATGATCGACCCGGCAATATACTGGTCGGCCTCCGATGGACTGATCCAGGCCGAAAAGATGAAACGGAAGAACAGCCACGCAAAGAAGGCCATGGAGAAGGGCTTCACCACCCAATTGACGAACAACGTCACGAAAAGCCCTTGCGGATGCCGTCCGACATGGCGGATCAATGCGAAATCCACCTTCATCATCATCGGTGTGATCATCAGCCAAATCAGAATTGCGATGGGGAGATTGACATTGCTGCCTTCCCCAAACTCCAGGCTGCGCAACACTTCAACGGCACCAGGCGTCCTTTGGCCTAACAGAACCCCGACCACCATACAGAGTCCCACCCAGAGGGTCAGGTACCGTTCAAAAGGATTGAGTCTCTTTTCCAGTTGCCTCGCCTGAACAGTCGAATCGATGGCGATCTCCATGCTGATGTTCTCCTCGTATCAACAAATGTTGATTATTGAAGGCAAAAATATTACTCGCAGGATGGACGTGAGCCGGCACCAATCCGTCCGGACTCCTTCAGCCATGCCACAAGTTCCTCTAGCTCACGAATCGCGTCATGATTCAACGAGTAGTAGATCCAGCGGCCTTCGGGGCGATCAATGACCAGCCCAGCCTCTTTGAGCACGCGAAGGTGAAATGACAACCTCGACTGCCCGGTCTTGAAGGACTCGGTCAGGTCGCAGACGCATTGCTCACCGTCTTTCAACTTTTCGATCAGGCGAAGCCGCGTGTCATCAGAGAGCGCGTGAAAGATCTGCACAGCCTTTTCTCGAGTCTTTGATGGGGCCGTTACCATGACAACTTAATACATCAACGAATATTGATTAGTCAATCACCTCATGTCGTGTCCGCTCTTGCTCTGCGCTCACACCCGCTATCTTGATCCCCACGATTACTTGTCTTTCGAGAATCCCCCATGTTAAATTTCATGGTGAGTAAGTGGTTACTCACCATGAAACCGTCAAAGAAATCATCTGCCAGAACTCCACGATCGTCGAGCCAAGAGCGGCAGGCGAGCTTGATCACCGCCGCTGCGTCGCTTTTTGCTGCCAAGGGCTTTAAGGGAACCACCACGAAGGAAATCGCAAAGGCGACCCGCGTGAGCGAAGCGTTGCTCTTTAAGTATTTTCCAACGAAACGTGCCCTCTATGCCGCCATCCTGTCAGAAAAGGCGCAGTACTCTGGGTTACGAGAAGCAGTCGAAGAAGCCGCCAAGAAGCAGGACGATGAACGACTCTTCACTCTGCTTGCCAGCTATCGAATCAGAAAAGGCGCAGACCCGACATTACTCCGCCTGCTCCTCTTCAGCGCCCTGGAAGGCCATGAAATGTCCGACATGTTTTTTCGGCAACAGTACCGTGTGTTCTACGATCTGCTTGCAGGCTATATCCGCCGACGGATCGACGATGGCGCTTTTCGCCCGGTCGATCCGTTGCTCGCCGCGCGAGCCTTCTTCGGCGTGATCGTCCATCATCGGTTATTGCACGATATCTTCGGCCTGCCCATGCACCGAACCCACGAGGACACCGTAACCGAATACGTCTCGCTCTTCCTCGGTGGGCTCGTCAGGCAGCCCCCTACAGCTGCGCGACAGGAACTCTCATGAGCCGCATAACGAGACATCCGTTCGTGGTCCTCGGCGTGATTATCTTCTTTGCGATTACCGCCCTCGTCGTCTTCCGCCTGAGCACCGGCGCCAAGACCGATCCGCGCAAATCGCGCCTCATCACAGTGGGAACCGTCTCCCCCCTGAAACAGGACCTCGACATTCGACTGGCCTATACGGCGGACATCTCGCCCAATCAAGTCGTCAATCTCTTCTCCCGCGTGGACGGCTACATCGCCAAACTGCATGTGGACAAGGGCGATTTCGTGAAGGCCAATCAGTTGCTCATCGAGATCGACCATACGGACTACCAACATGCCGTCAATCAGGCAAAGGCCAACCTTGCCGCGGCCAAGGCCAAGGTCACGCAGCAGAATGCAGCGGTGCGCAACGCGAAACTCACGCTCGATCGCATGCAGGCCCTCATCAAAGATCAATTCGTCTCGCAACAAGACTTTGACAACGCGCAGGTCAACTTCGATGCCGCCACGGCGGCGCTGGAATCCTTGCAGGCACAGGTCAAGCAGATGGATGTAGCCCTGGCGCAGGCGGAAACCAATCTCGCCTACTCCTACATTCGAGCGCCGTTTGCCGGCTACATCGCCGAGCGCAATCTGGACACAGGGGCTTATGTCACCAGCGCCACCGCCAGCACCTCCACCATGTCGCGCGGCATGTTGAGCTTGCACGACATCGACACCATCCGCATTCTCATCGAAGTCGTCGAGAAAGATATCCCGTTGGTGAAGATCGGACAGAAAGCCGAACTGCGAGCCGAAGCCTATCCGGACCTCGTCTTTGAGGGAACCGTGACACGCATCGTCCAGGCGCTAAATCGCGCGACGCGTACCATGACCGTTGAGATCGACCTGCCGAACAAGGATCGCCGGCTGAAAGGCGGCATGTTCGCCCGAGTCGAGGTGATGGTGGGAACTCATCATCAAGCCGTGCAAATTCCCATCGATGCAGTCAGCCGGCTGGAAGATGTGCAGTACGTCTATGTCGTCCGAGACGGAAAAGCGCAGCGGGTCAACGTGGAGATCGGGGCCCGCGACGGCAACCGCGTCGAGATCACGAAGGGCCTCACCGGCAGTGAACAGATCATCGTCTCCGGCAAAGACCTCGTGCACGACGGCACCCCGGTTCAGACACAACCCCTGTAAAAAATTTCGATTTGGTAATCTGACGAATGCGTGATGTCCCGTCAATGACTCGATCACCAAATCAATAAATCACCGAATTCTTCGTTATGTGGCTGACGCTACTCGCATTACGCAATCGCATCGGCATCTTGATGCTGTCGCTCGTGATGGTGGTACTAGGTGTCACGTCGCTCCAGCGGCTGCCGATCGATCTCTTTCCCCAAATTCAAGTCCCGGTCGCCTTCGTCGGCGTCATCTATAAGGGCGCGCCCCCGCTCGATATCGAACAGAGCGTGGTGTACCCGATTGAGAAGGCTGTCAGCTCCGCCTCCAACGTCGAGCACGTCGAATCGTTCTCCAAACAAGGCCTCGGAGCGGTACAGATCTGGTTCAACTGGGGCGCCGACATCAACGTCGGCCAGATGGAGGTGATGCAGCGCATCACGCAGATCCTGAACAGCCTCCCCCCCGGCATTCTCCAGCCCTTTATCGTCAAGTTCGACGTCTCCAACATTCCCGTTTCGCTCGTCACGGTGTCGAGCGAGGACATGGACGAGCGCGCGCTCTACGACCTGGCCTTTAACACCATTGCGCCGCAGATCGAACAGATCGCCAACGTCGCCGCGGCCACGGTCGAAGGCGGCAAGATCCGCCAGATCAACATCAACCTCGATCCGGCACTCCTCAGCGCCCGCGGACTTTCGATTCTCGATGTCGTGAAGTCCGTCAAAGCGGCGAACCTCATTCTGCCGTCCGGCGACATCAAAGCCGGCAATCTCGACTACAACGTGTTCACGAACAATCAGTTTAAAACGGTCGAACCGATCCTAGACGTGATCGTGAAAGTCAACCAGCAGGGCAACCCGGTCCGAGTCCGTGACGTGGGGACCGTCACGGACTCATCCGATATTCAAACGAACATCGTGCGAACCGATGGGGCCAGAGCCGTCTACCTCCGCGTGAACAAGCAACCGATCGCGAACACCGTCGAGGTCGTGGACGCGCTGCGCGCAGCGCTCCCCAAGATGATCGGCATTCCGTCAGGCGTCAAACTCGGTATTTCGTTCGATCAATCCGTCTATATCCGCCAATCCATCCAGAACCTGATCGAACAAGCCCTGCACGGTTCGCTCTTGGCCGCAGCCGTAATTCTGATCTTCCTCCGCAACCTGACCAGCACGATGATTATTTCCGTCTCCATTCCACTCTCCATTCTCGTGACCTTCATCGTGCTCTACTTCACCGGCCAAACCTTGAACGTGTTTACGTTGGGCGGCCTCGCGCTCGGCATCGGTCGCCTCGTCGATGACTCCATCGTGGAACTGGAAAACATCCAGCGCCACCTCAATAGCAATCCTCGACGCTGGGACGCCATTCTGGAGGCCGCTCGCGAGGTGGCCATGCCGATTTTTGCATCGACCGTCACGACCGTCGTGGTCTTTCTCCCGATGTTCTTCGTCGTCGGCATCGCGCGCCTGCTGCTGATCCCCTTGACCGTCACGATCGCAATCGCCCTCTTCACGTCGTTCTTCATTTCACGCACAGTCACGCCGGCCCTCTGTTACAAATTTCTGAAGCCTGAGCAAGAGGCCCATCGCACCATGCCGGGCTGGTTCGTTTGGTTGATGGATTGGAGCCGGGCGCGCTATGAATCCATAGACAGGAGCTACGAGGACTCCTTGCGGTGGGTGTTGGGACATCGTCGGACCTTCATCACCGTCGTGCTGCTGGTTTTCGCCGGATCGCTCATGCTGCTCCCCATGCTCGGCACGGAGTTCTTACCAGTCTCGGATGAGAGCCAGTTCCGCATCGTGCTACGGGCCCCCGTCGGCCAGCGCGTGGAGAAAACCGAGCAGCAGGTCGCAGCAGTCGAGCGCGTTCTCCGCGAGAACATTCCCGACAATGAATTGGAGACGATGGTCTCCAGTACGGGCGTGCAGTCACAGGGCCGGTCGTCCCTGTTCAATCCCAATACCGGCCCCCATACCTCCGTCATCTCAGTCTATTTGGTGTCGCCGGACAAGCGAACCAGAAACCAGGTCCAGATCATGAACGACGTGCGCCCCAAGGTCCTCAAGCTATTCCCCGGCGTCGCCATGTTCTTCGATCCGGGCGGGTTGGTGAAACGGGTGACGAGCTTCGGCTCGCAGAAAGCCGTGGATGTCGAAATCTACGGATACGATTTCGAGAAGGCCCGCACGGTGATCCGGCAGGTCGAAGAGGTCATGCACAAGACGCCGGGCCTAGCGGACATCGAAGTCAGCCGCGAGGAGAACTACCCGGAGATAAACGTGGTCGTCGATCGTGAAAAGGCCGCACTGTTGGGCATCAGCGAAACCGACGTCGCCAACGCCGTCCTTTTTTCACTGAACGGTAACGGCCAGACGGAGCCCATCATCTATACCGATCCGCAAAACGGCAACGAGTACTACATCAGCGCCTGGCTGGCCGAGGAACACCGGAAGGACCTCACCGATCTGGACAACATCCTGCTCACCACCAAGACCGGAGAGCCCGTGCTGCTCAAGAACGTGGCCTCGCTCAAATTGAATGCCGGACCGGTGAAAATCGATCGGAAATACTTCCAGCGTGTGATCCACATTACGGCGAACCCTACCAATCGCGACCTGGGCGCCATTGCTGAGGATCTTGAATCGGCGTTTGCCAATCTCCAACTGCCGACGGGCTTCAGCCTCAAACTGGCGGGCCAGATCCAACAGCAGCGCGAGACGTTCCAAGGGCTCCAGTTCGCGACCTTCCTCGCGCTCCTGCTCGTGTACATGGTGATGGCCGCCCAGTTCAAGTCGCTCATCGATCCGTTCATCATCATGTTCTCGGTGCCGATGGGATTTCCGGGCGTCATCCTGATTCTTTACCTGACGAACACGACCCTTTCGACCACCTCGATGATGGGCATTATCATGATGCTCGGCATCGTCGTTTCGAACGGTGTGCTGCTGGTCGATTACACGAACGTGTTGCGCCGAAAAGGCAGGCCGCTGTTCGAGGCCGTGGTCACCGCCTCACGAACCCGCCTCAGGCCGATTCTCATGACATCCCTGGCAACGGTCTTCGGCTTGCTCCCGATGGCCATCGGCTTCGGAACGGGCGGTGAAACCAATGCTCCGCTCGCACGGTCGGTAGTGGGAGGCCTCAGCGTCTCCACACTGTTGACGCTGTTTCTCGTCCCGACGATGTATGTGATTTTGGAAGAACGATTCCCGAGGAAACTGGAATACGAGCAGCGGGACCAGGCGCCATCTCGAACCAGCCCAGTCCCAGCACTGGAGTAGACTATCGTGCCCGCTAGCCGATGCTCGGGAAGAGCGACTTCAGCTGCATGGCCAGCCCGATATCCCCACTGATCTGCAAACGGCCAGACACCACGATAGCCGAACCGCTGAGCTGTCCGTTTAGCAACTTGATGCAGTCTTCGCCGTCCATCGAGAGGGTCACATGCGGATCAGCATGGGTGCCCTCTTCCACAACGCAGGTCCCATTCTGCACCAGCAGCTGATATTGGCCGCCTTGTGCCCCCCTCAAGTCAAACTGATACACCGCATCAAGATCCTCGGCCGCATCTTCATCGAGCTTCAACGTAAGTGATTGGAACAACTCTTTGACCGTGGTCGGTTTCATCTGGAGACAGGATCAAGAGAAAACAGTTGAGGCAATGAGGGCCGCGGGCATGCGGCCCCCATGCGTAGGTTAATGGACAATGTTCGGGATGATCAAAATGGTCAATGTTCTCACCCGCCCAACCCCGTCGCGCAAAGCGGCCTTGCACCAGGCAAGGCCGCAGCAAGCGAAAGGGACTGTCGCCCTTCCGACCGGCGACTGTCCCTGTTTACGGCATGATGATTCTGAGCGAAGTGAGAACGCCGCTGGGGACCAATTGCAACATCCCGTTTAGTACCGAAGCGTGGCGGTCGCCAAACTCCGACGAGCGCCGAAGAACTCCTTCGAAAAGGCTTCGACGACCGCGGGGTCATATCCCTTGCAACTGAAAATGTCGAGGTACGCGTTGTTGGTGGCGTTGGCAAAATGGCCGCTGATCAAGGAGGTCGAGATCAGCTGCACCATGGAGTAGCCGGCCACGCGGCCTTCACCGAAATTGACGACCTGGCACTCACCAAAGCGCTTCATCCCAATGAGCTCGCAGAGCTCAACGGCGTAACGCTTGATATAGTCGGCATCGCGGATGAAATCGTGATTGCAATCTTGGAGGTCAACTGCAGTGCAGAGTCCCCATGCCTTGCCGGTTCCCACCATGTCTTGGACAGGAAGCGAAGCGGCCGCCGGGGCGCTGGTTGGTAAGATCGTGGACTCGGAACCAGCCGAGACACTCATAGATGGTAGCTACCTTTCTGTGAGAGGGTTGAGCAGGTGTACTGCGTGATTGTAGTTTGCACTATACCACGATTTTTGAGGGACGCACGGTGGGCCGCAAGAAAATTTTCATCCGAGGTCTCGTGGCCGCGGCACATTCGGTTGACAAGGTTTGCAGCCCTCGGAGAGAATGCCGGACATGAACGCGACCCCTGATGCATCCCTGACCGAACTCCCCGATCGCCACTGCACCTGGTGCCAGGTGCCGATGAAGAAGCGTCTCGTCGGCGGCAAACAGTTCGTCCACTACACCTGCCCGAAGTGCGTCTTCCAGCACACGACCAGGCTGGGCCCCAAGCCAGCAGTCCCTAAGCATTAAGCTCCCTGTCGTTCTATTGATGCCCATTCTGAAGCGCCAGGGACATCAACCCCTTTCCTTCACAAAGGAAATTCCATTACAGTGCTGCCCGTGATGATCGTAAAGCAAGTTCACCGACTCTATCGCTTACCAAGCCTTTGCCTGCTCCTGCTGGTCGGCCTCTCCGCCTGTCAGACCATCCCCGCCAAGACCTATGAAGTCCGTCAACGGGCCTTTACCTATCACGCTTAGTCGCTGGCCGCGCCGGGCAAGATCTTTGTGAGTACAGACCCAGAGAGCGGTCGTTCATTGGTCACCCATCCCCCCATGAGTCCGCCGGTCAATCCGACCCACCTCGATGCCAACTGGCTGTTACCGCAGATCGCGGACGAGCAAGCCCGCACCCGAGCTCAGTTTGCGCTCAAGAAAGTCACGAAGTTTGTGGAGTCACCGAAGGGAAAGGAGTTCCCACAGACCAGTACGGTCTTTCAGAGGTATGAATTGAAAGAGTTCGAAGCCAACCGGCACCTGGGCTATGTAATGGGCTGGGCTTACCTGTCGAACATCGATTTTTCAGATGAAGATCTGAGGCCGAGCACGACCTGCCGTGTATTGTAGCGCGGAACCCTTACCGGCGGGAAAAACAGGCCTGTAGATGATCATCGAGGATATGGGCCAGTCGCTCCCTATCCTCCGGATTGATCGAGGTGATCTTCGCACCTAATTTAGGGGAACGCACGTGGACAACTTCCAACCCACAGGTCAATGTCCTCCCGTGATCGAGTTCGATCGCAAGTCGGAGCGTATCGCCGGTCTTCACGAACAAACGGCTCTCAATCCGGACACCTGTCTCACTGACATCCAGAACTTTGCACGGTGCCGAAAGTGATCCCCGGTGCAGACAGCAGCCCGGCTGACCTCGGCACGCGATCCTTTTCGCTTGAAGCCCATCGGGTTCCAGCCTCCTGTACTCGGAATCATAGCAAGCGGCCGCACAACTCCAAAGGAAATTGCCAAATAGAGCTACAGCTTTCTCTCTACAAGGGCACGTACCTGCTCCATGCGCTTGCGATTCACCCCCAGGTCGCCATAGCCAGTGCGGGAGGCGGAGCGGAAGTGAACGGTCTTCGTCTCATCGTCGAAGAGGAACTCCACATCATCGACAAAGCGAAGCAACAGGCTGGTAAATTCGTAATGGAGGTAAGACTCGTTTTCCTCGACCAGCTTGGTGCGGGGCAGGAAGTGAATGACTTCCTTCAACGCCTCCTTTGCCTCAACCCGAGACTTACGAAACCGAAACGGCGCGATGGCATGGCTCTCGTCATGAGCCTGAGTAGACACGCAATTGGGACTGGAGGGACAAGGGACTAGTTGTCTCATGGCAGCGTGAGAGATCCAATATTCATGGTGCCCATCTTTCTTACCATATCCGCCAGACCTAACGCGCGACGATCTCTCGCGGCCAAAGTTCTACGATCAGCACCGCGTCGGAAGGGATGAGGTCAGGTATGCCTTTATCCCGATAAGCCAAGTGCGGACTCACACGGACTTTCCGATAGCCGCCGACTTTCATGCCCGTCAACGCATGCTCCACGCCAGCAATCGCCTGGCGCCGCCCAAGGATGATACTGTGATCGATCAACGTTACACCTCCATCAACTCGTGCCATTTCTTTGGGAAGCTGCTTTGCCTGAATGTCGTTGAGCTGGACTACGTCACCTTGATTCAGGAAGATTCTGGCGTTGTAGGCGACACAGTCGTCCTTTTGGCCAGTCGTCCCTCACCTTCTCGTTCATCAAGCAGCTTGAGACCGCTGAGGCGCATCATCAGTACAAGACGGTCCTGAGTATAGGTGAGGGATCGCTCCGCTCTTCAACCAGTACCGATACCCGTCCAACGATGCGTCCGTCCTCTGTCTCCACGTCCACTCGCCAATCTCCGGGGTTGAGCCGTTGCTTGAACGTGTAGGCGCGATAGCCGCCTTCTCGACCGCCAGAGATCTTGATGGGGATCTTGTCGGCATGGGTGAAGGGCTTGTCATCGTTCGCCCGGAAATACCAATGGTGATAGACGGTGGTGTTCAGGTCCACCGGCGCGAAGACGGCAGTGAAGCAGTAGATCGGTTCGTCGGCGGGGAAGGTGTTGTCCGAACGTTTCCAGACCTGATACCACTCCTTTTCAAACGAAAGTTCGAACCGGTCACCGGCCTTCTTCACCTCGTGATAAATCCCACCGAACTTGAGCGAAAGCGGCACGGGCGGAATCCAGTTTAGGAAATAAAACCCGACGAGGAGACCTATTAGTACGAAGGCAGGAGCCGTCACTCCGACTGCCTCGCGCTTCGAACGATCCGGATTATTGCGATAGATCAACTGGACCACGCGGAAGGTCACTCCCGCGCTCAGCCCGGCTCCGACCAGAAAGATTGCTGAGTTCATGTAGCCCGTCATCACCGGCAGAAAGAATGTGAAGAAAGCGAAGCACACCAGGGCGTACAGGCTCACCAGCAGAAGCAGGCTGGAGAGCCGATCGCGAAGAAACTCGTTGACGATTAGCAGCGCGACCAACAGGGCGAAAAAGATCGCCGTGCTGGTGAGAGTGGCACTACGTGAATAGAAAATGGCATAAGCGCTGAAGAGGCTACCCAAGAGAAACTGCACGGCCATCGGATAGTATGGCCTCACGCGCAGCACCCAGCGCGCAAAGGGCGCGAGCGCGGCCAACTGTTCACGATCCTGCGCCGGCTCGATCCCTAACCGCCCGGTCAGTACGATGAGCACGCCCAGGAGAAGCAGATAAATCAGCAGCAAGAGGTTATCCTGCAGCCGATCGATGCGCGTCAGCGTGAGGGTGTCATAGGTCACGCCCGAGAGAAAAAACACAGCGGGCATGAAGGGCTTCGCGAGAAGGGATTGCACGTTCGCGATCGGGCTCATGCCCCCACTGTGCGAAATCCAGCGGGTTTGTTCAACGAAATATTGGTTTCAGGGAAAGGTGCTTGTGGGCTGCGCGACTATGCCGTCTTATCGACTCGTCGCTCGCGAGACATGCTTCACGCTTCACAGTATTTCACACAAACGCGGGAAGCGGCGCATACTCGACGGGGTGGCCGATCAGCCGTTCCAACCATCCCGCCATCGCGTCTTCTTTGAGAGGGGCCCGGTTCAAGCGGGCTTCGATCTGGAATTGTCCGTTGAATCCGACGATGCCGATGATGGCCGAGGCGTCCTCGTTTTCGGGCAACAGCTCCTGCGTCTGAAACTCGCACAACGTGGCGTAGAGGCGGCCATCGGGTTGGATCGCTTCCAGCACCTCTGGCAGATCGTCGAGGGGGCAATGAACCGAGCAGCGATACGAGAAGCGCGCTCCCGGTTCAATCGCCTGGAACTCGGTCAGGGCCTCTTCGGAAAATCCTGTGAGGTAGGCGCGGACCCCGGCCGGCTCAGGTGCAAATGTCTCGGCGAGCTTGCTGGCCGGCACTAAGAACTCGAATGCATCAGATGTGTTGTACTCGAACTGGCAAGGGCCAAACGCATCGGGCCAGGAGCAGAAGAAGGGGATAGAGGGATCGGACGGCCGCAGTACCACGGCATCCTTCTCGACGTGAGTCTCAATCGGCAGCTCCAGCGTGGCGATGGCTTCGAGGAACGCCGCGCGCCGCTCATCCAACCAGCGCGTCCGATCGGCGTCCCCGCGCGTTTCGCCCGGCGTGATGACCACCTGGGTCTGAAGACGGATACGGATGAACGAGTGGGCGTGCCGAAACCCGATCCAGAGCATGCTGCGTTGCGCATGAAGTCGCAGCGCCTCGCGGAGGCGCCAGGGATGGCTGACAGAGCAGTACGTGCCGACGTCTTGATGGCGTTGATAAACGGTGTGGTAGGCCCCGGAGAGCAGAAAGAAATCGCCACGCCACTTCTCCCGCACATGGACCAGCGTGACATCTTCCGTCGCCCAGGGATCGAGCTGATCGAAGTCGTCAGGCGACTCGATGGTCCATTCCTCAACGTAACAGATGACGTCATTGGCCGGCGCCACCGGCTTCAAGCCCAGCGCCAGCAAGCGGTCGCCTACCGCAAGGGCCTGGCTGAAAGTCAGCGGAGTCGTCGTTTCCCACCTCCGCTCACGCACCAGACGGCCTCCCCAGCCTTCGACCAATCATCGTGATGTTGAGAGAGTAAGCCAGCACTCATTGGCCGTGATGCGTCCCTCGACTTGGCTCGGCCTGCGATCGTTCGACCCAGAGGCTCTCGACGGGCGAGCTCAGTCGAGTCGGACGGTGAGCCTGCCCCTCGACTCGGCTCGGCCCGCGATCGTTCGACCCAGAGGCTCTCGACGGGCGTGCTCGGTCGCGTCGGGCCTTGAGCCTGTCGAAGGGTCGAACCGTGATACGTATCTTGTAACAACCCTCTTCGGCTTACTGGAGATACGAACGACGCTTCACGACGCACGAATCAGAGGTCTGTTACCGTGCAGGCCGCAGGCCCTTCTGCTCGATCATCGTATCGGCGATGAATCGGTCGATTCCGTCTTTTAATGTTGCCGACAGCAGTTCCTGAACATCGTCCTCGTCAAACCAGAAAACCGTCCGGCTCTGCACACCCTCGACGCTGCGCGTCGTCGTGCTCTTGTCCCCCAGATTCATGGCCTTAATCGTGAACCGGCTGTTAGTATCGATCACGGTGGAAAAGACGCGGCTCTTCGCATTGGCAGAAAAGTCTTGAACCTGTCCGCTGATCACGATGTCGGCGTCGGTCACCGACACAGCCGGGGACACACGCACGTTCCAAGCCCGCTCCCGCCAGCCACGCGCTTTCAGCCGGTCGGCCAGCTCCTGTGTGATCACGTCACCGGGCCGTTCACCTGCCACGTTGAAGTAGGTGACGCCGCCCCAGAGGTGGCTGCGCATCCCAACACGGCTTTTCTCCAAGCGTCGATCTTCAAACGGCTCGATCATGATCTTCACCGGCTCCGTGTCGGCAAACTGAGCCGTCGGCTGCTTCGTATGCAGATCAAGATAGCGGAGTTCCTCCTTCCCCACACAGCCGGCCACGGTCAACACAGCCATTGTCAATCCCAACACCAGCGTAGTTCGTACAGACAGTCGTTTCACAGGTTCCTCCTCGCGCTAGACAGGTTCGGAGCGATGGTGGCCTAGTCTACCGAAGTTGTGGATCAGAGACAATTGGGCAGAAAGGGGCCTAGGGAGTGATGACGGGAAGCACCGCCCGAAAGGTCTCACTGCTGAATTGCGACAGGTGCCCTGCGTGAACCCGCGGATCGGTCCACAGCATACAACAGATAATCTTCACAAACGATCGCTCAGCCAGCACGGCGGCGATCTGGGCTTTGCGATCATGCGTGATGGGCAGCGTATAGCCTTCGCCACGCTTCCATTCCCATAGAGTCGGCGCCAGCGAGAGTTCTAAGTCCTTTCCTGCTAGTTGATGAAACCGGTCTACGATGTGCTTCTTGTACAGCTTGATCCCTGCGCCTTCGAGCAGGAGCGCGCAGGACACATAGTGGCCCCACCAGAAGAGCGTGCGAAAGGTGAACTTGTTCGCACCATCAAAGTGCTTGGGACAATCGAGATACTGATATGGGAAGTCTTCGAGATGCTCACCTTTCACCAACTGATGGGTTTTCGGATTGAAACCGGGCGGGGTCACCAACGACACCCCTGCGAGTTCGTTCTGTAGGGCGCCATGCGTGGCCTCCAGTATGCCCCGCATCTTTACCATGATCGCGGCCTTCTTGCGAAAGAACTGGGCATCGGCCAGCAGGCTGACTTCGTCCGGGGTGAAGGATGGGGTCGGCCGGTTCATTGAAAAGAAGGCTGACGAGCTGGCAAGAGGATGGGCTGACAAGCCCGCAAGCTAGCAAGCTGACACGTTCGCGATGAGATCACTCCCTCATTCACCTGTCAACCTGCACTCTTGTCAGCCTGTCCCGCAATCAGCCTTGCGCCTACCGTTGATGCGTTTCGAACGAAGAGACGGTCAGCTCGTAGTGCCGACGGCAGTCGGCGCAGCGGAGGAGCACAAGATCCTGGAACACGTCCATCTCACGGAGCGTGATCGACGCCTGATGCGTCGCGATGCAGGCGCTGAGCAGAGACTCTCCGGGGTCTTCCTCATTCGAAGGCCCCCCTCCGGTCGCTTCTTTTGCCGCGGAATCTTTCGGAACCACCATGCCCAAGGTCAGATGATGGGCCGACGTGCAAGAGCTGCAGGACAGGACCAACGTCCGATCATCCGCCATCCGCTTCACCGTCACACACAGGGGATGGACCGACCAGCACTGCTGGAGAAACGCCCCGCTGCGGATAATCTGCGCCATCGTCATTCCTCACGCCGAACTGCCCGAGCGGTTAGCAGGTATCGGAAAACCTTCGTGGGTACGCCAATACTTCGCTAGTCCGCACATCTGGAACATCCGGAGTACACGGCGCAGGATGCTCAAAAAGGCCGCTGTTCTCACCCGCCCAACCCCGGCGCGCGGCTCGACTGAGCTCGCCGAAGTCCAAGACGCACCATTCCCCGTGCAAGGCCGCAGCGAGCGAAGAGGCGAGGAGGTACATACCGCACTTCGTGTGGGCCGTTCGCCCTTCGGAATGGGTCTTGGCGAACGGATAAGCCCTTACATCTTTTCCGCCTCTAAGCGACTCATGCCCATCGTTGAACCTCTGAGCGACGCGAGAACGACGCTGGCGGACTTTTTCAGCATCCTGCTAGAACTTCCACAGCACCAGCATGAGCACCCAGCCGACCAGGTATGGAATCACACAGGAGTAGAGCAAGACCGACTTCGCTCGGTCTGGTGAGACATTGCGCGAGAGCTGTTCCTTGTAGACGAATTCATAGGAAAGTATCATCACCGTGAGTGTCAGCGCCAACGCACGGCTCGTCCGAGGCCACGTATACTGGCCGCTGATAACAAAGTTGGCCGTGAAGAATCCGCTGAAAAGCAAGATCAGCGGAGCCAGTGCCAATCGGACGGTTTCAGAGAAAACCGTGTGCCACCCTGGGCGCACGTGTACCGGACGTGATTGCAAGCCGGAATTCACGACCCGACAGCCACGGGGGTCTCGTCCCTTTGGGGGAAAGGAGAGGAGGTCCCTTCTTGAGCTGCGCGGCAGGCCTTGCACACCCTAGGTCGCACTTTCAGAAAGGAGACTTTCCCACTGGCGAGGCAACTATAGTGAACGAATTCGTCGCAGACCGTGCAGCGGGACCATCCGCCGCGGAACATCGTTTTGTCCCGATACAACCCCTGCTGGCAGACCTTGCAGTTCCGGGGCTCAATCCCCAGCAGCATCGGTTCCCAATCCCCACCGCCTTTTCTGATGCTCATCGTGGGGGGAGTATAGCGAAGTGACTCCATAAGGGGCAAGAGGCGAAAGTATGCCTCTATTTCGAACTTTCTTGCACAGCCTTCATAATTCCTGAGAAGTCTCCCTCGGTCGGCATTTCGAACAAACATCGGCCGCCGCTCCGGGAAGCCCACACAGATCCGACCGCTCGTTTTTCCTCAGCATCGACACCGTCGTACAGATGCTTGCCTTTGTATTCGATCGCCAACACACGTCCGTCAGTCAGCTGACAAAGGAAGTCCGGGTAAAACCAGTCCTTCGATGTTTGGAGCCGGAACGATGAGGGCTTGCGAGATAGATTCCGTACCCAAAACTGCACTTGGGGAAGTCCGTCGAGGAACTGCGCGCACCGAAACTCTTCCGTGGTCTGACCATCGGCCGTCTTTTCGGAAAGTTCTCCCGGCTTTGGTCCGAAGTAGTGTTTCTGAAACAGGAAGCCACCTTCATAGACACGGCTTGGTTCATAGCCCATCGTTTTGAAGTTGATCGTGCGCCCTTCGTCAACGGTCAGCGGTGAATCGGGAAGGAGCAGTGACTGGAAGGTGGCCTTGCGCTCGCTCTCTCGATGCTCCTGGATACGCGCCGCAATCTCATCACGAAGGCGGAATCTGTCAAGCGCGAGACTATCGACATCCGTAATCGCCCGCGTCGCCATAAGACCCCGAATAACCTTTCGCAAAAACTCCGCCGATTCCCCGGCAGGAATGTCGCGATGATCGATCCCACCATCAAGCCACGCAACCAACCCCTCGATTGACCAGTGTTCGGCACCCCCAAGTTGGAGCACATGCTGGTGCAACTGCCCGACAAAGTCCGCATCGGGGGGATTATGGATCACATACGCTTGAACATCACCTTTCTCACCGACATCGAGCACACCGCCATAACCAACTGGACGTTTCCGGGGATCATAGTTGCTCACCAGCGATGCATCTTTTTCGCTGAGCTTCCACGGATGTTCGATCAAGAACGTACTCTCGAACTCATAGAGCATTCCATTTTCGGCGAAGCACAACTGCGGCACGAGAAAGTCGAGCTGCTGTTCGTAGGGCGATGGACTGCGGGGAGCCCCCGTCCCACCGAAGGCCTGCTCCGCCTTGCGCACCAATTCGGCAGCGGCTTCCACTTTGGCCTTGGCTTCGGGCGTCATGAGGCAGCTCTTCACCTTTTCGGTATCGGCCTGATCGAGCGGAACCACGATGGTGATGGTGCCGGTTGCGGCATCGATCCGCACTTTCCCTGCGAGCGCGGCCACCTGAACCTGAGCTACAGTTGCATCAATTTCAGTTGGCGCAAGCTGGACAGTCTGTGGCTGCACGCCGAGCGGCAGGGTCCCTTGAGGCACCGGAATGATGATCCGCTCCGCCTCCGCAGTCGTAAAGCCGTTGTGTTCCAGCGCCTCGCGCAGTTCGGCCAGCACGTCCGTGATCGACTCCGACACGGAGAAGGCATAGGCGCAGTTCAGATCGGGATGCCGCTTGGCTTGGGCATTCGGCAGCCGGAGGATACGCCCGACGATTTGCTCGATTGCCGTGGCCGATCGCGTATCTTTCAGGCTGCACAGCACATAGGCGAATGGGCAATCCCACCCCTCCCGCAACTTCTCCACGGTGATAATGACGCGGACATGGCATTTGGGCGAGGCGATGTCTTTCACATCTTTCAGTTCGTCCAACCTGCCGACGGAGATTTTCACCTCATCCTTTAAGAGGCTGAATTCTCGTACCAGCCGGTCGCGCAGCGGCTCACAGGTGTCCACCCGTTCTGCTTGGATCAAGAGGATGGGCCGGATATATTCGGTCGTCTGTTGCCCCTCGGCCACGGCAAACTTTTCAAGATCAGCACGCAGCGTGATCGCTTCTGCCAATAGTTGGTCTCGCTGGCTGGGATGCCGCGTGATGACTCGCAACGGCAGCTTGACCATCTGCGCCGCCTTCAATTCTGCCGCTGAAACACGATGCAGGACATTGGAGGGATTCTTTTCGCGCGCCGGCGTCGCCGTAAACTCCACGATGCAAGACGGCAGTACGTTTCCAAGCGTAGAGAAGGACAGTTCGGTCCGCGCATTGTGCGCCTCGTCCACAATAACGATCGGTCGACGTAGCCGCAGCATGTTCACAAGTGACGGCTTGGGTTTCCCGTCAGCCCCCTTCAATAAATCGGGGATGCGGTCGACGGGAACATTGAGCAGGTGTTCGGCAAATGCGCCGTTCTGGTCATAGACCTTGCGCCCGGTGGTATCTTCGACGCGGAACGATTGAATCGTGGAGACAATCACGACCGTTTGTCCCTCGACCATCGCACGCGACAGGCGTAACGCCTCCTCGATGGTCACCACTTCCACGGCGCCACAGGCAAGTTCCAACGCACGACGATACGGATGACGTGGATCGCGTAACGCATCGGCTGTCTGATCCAGAATCGTATTGCTCGGCACCAGCCACAGCACCACGGCCCGCTCGGTTCGTAAGAACTCGCGCTGGGCCAACCCTGCGGCATAACAAGCGAGCAGTGTTTTCCCCCCACCCGTAGGCACACGCAGACACACGTACGGAATGTTCACATCCAGCCCTGTGACCGACACCGGCAGGTAAGGCATGGCCTCGCCGGAGTAACGCCGCGTCACCTCTCCGAAAGCCGTCGCAGGATTTCTCGTTTGAGCCGTTGCGTGAAAGAACCCACGCAACGCATCCAACACCTGCTCTTGATAGCCTTTGAGCGTAATCACGCTTTGCCCTTCGACTGGAAGCCGACCCGCCGCTTGGGTGGGTCCGGAAGAGGCTGCAACAGCGGCAACAGCTTCTCATATAGATCCAACAATGCCGAGTCATGCTGAAGCAACGTCCGGTCAATTTCGGCCAGGCGCTTCAGAATCGCCTGATTCGCGGCAATATGTTCGCGCAAGCGGACGAACGCCCGCACCACAAAGACACTCATGTGGATGGCCCGCTCGCTGCGGAGAATGTTGGCGGCCATGACAGCGCCGTGCTCGGTAAAAGCCCAGGGACGATACGCCTTACCACGATGACGGCTGGAAGTGGTTACAAACTGTGACCGGTTCAGGGCTTTGCTCCCTTGGGATGAACTCATCGCAAATTGCGATGAGTTCCCCGTGTCCGTTGGATCAAGAACCTCCTGCATGCTTGAGGTCGCAATATGCGACCTTAAATCGACAAATTCCTTCGCTGTCAATTGGAAGGCAAAGTCATCGGGAAATCGATGACGATTACGCTTGAATGCCTCATTGAAGCGATAGGTCGGCACCCCGTAGAGCCTCGCCAAGTCGGCATCCAAAACCACGCGATGCCCGCGAATCGTAAGAATCAGCGGCTCCAAGGGCTTAAGAACGAACGGCTTCTTGTGAGAAGACATGCCTTAGCTCACCTTGATTTCATAGGGCGTCTGCCGGACGAGAATGCGCTCCGCTTGCAACCGATCCTTCCCCAGCAAGCATCCAGCGCAATAAATCACTTTCTGGCCATTGAACTTGGGCAGCTTTGCCAACACCGCCCGTGTGAGCACGTTACCGCCGTTGGCCCTCTTGTCGTCCAGAATGCCGTTGTACAGCAGATAAATCCCAACCCCGCGACATTCTCCGAGGAAGGGAGATTTCGTCACCCGCCCGCGCGGGAGCGGTTCTCCTGTTTCCGTGAAGTAGACATGCCGCGCCAAATCGGCAAAGCTCACCGTCTCGCGAATCTTGCCACTCTCATCGAACAGCGGCTCGCCCAACTCGCAATAGCGGAATCCACCACCAAGCCCTTCGACTTTTTCTCCCTTCGCATTCCTGTACCCTCCCGTCACCCGCCGTACGCGCTCAGCGGTAATCTCTTGTGCGATCTTCTGTTCCATCTCTACTAGAATGAAACGCCGGCTGCCGTTATCTCCCTTGTTCAACTGCAAGACTGCGTGACCAGTCGTACCACTGCCTGCGAATGAGTCGAGGACAAGATCATCCGGACGAGTCGCGGCCCGAATCAGTGACAGCACGAGTGACACGGGCTTGGGATAAGCGAAGGCTTTAGTTGAAAAGATGTCCTGAAGGAGCTTCCCACCTTCCTGATTCATTCCAGAACTCAGAACGGAGATATCCCATTCATTAACGTCACTCTGAGCGGTTGCAGCATTACCACTGGATTCGATCCAGCTCGATACAGGTTTCGGTTTCTCCGTGTTCGGATCGTAGTAGGTCTTATATCGTGGACGCTCCATCCGACGGTCCGGGTAGTCATCCGGCCAGATGATAAGACCCTTCGTGATCACTTCCTGCATCGTTTCAGGATAGAAACGCCAGACACGTTCTGGATTGGGCTGATAGACACGTCCGGTTCGTGGGTTCGTAATAGGAAAGAATTGGTTAGGACGAGCCTCGCGCCCCATTCCAATCGTCAGATCGGTACTTGCATATCGACCTCGTTCGTCCTGTAAAGGATATGATTCAACACCTTTTTCTAGTCCATAGAGCAATGTTCGCGTAGCATCGCGGCCATAAGCCAGAACATATTCATGGTCAACTGAGAGCGGCGTGCCTCGCATCGCACTCGAACTCCGCCGTTTCCATACCAGAGTACCGAGAGCATTCTCGCGCCCGAATATTTCGTCTAGTAACAGACGTAGATGACCTTCCTCCGTTTCATCCATGCTTACAAAAATCACCCCGTCTTCTCGTAAGAATCTTTTCAATAGGACGAGACGCGGGTAAATCATGCAAAGCCACTTGTCATGTCGCGAGAGATCCTCGGCTTCCTTCCCTACGGCTTTACCGAGCCATTCCCGAATTAGGGGGCTGTTCACGTTGTCGTTATAGACCCAACCTTCATCGCCCGTGTTGTACGGCGGATCGATGTAGATGCACTTCACCTGGCCGGCGTAGTAGGGAAGCAATGCCTTGAGCGCGACGAGGTTGTCGCCATGCACAATGAGGTTGCCGTCGCCCGGCTCGCCGCATGCCAGATCAGGCACGTCCTTCAGCAGGCGAAACGGCACCTGCCGGTGGTGATTCACCACCGCCTCTTTCCCAATCCAATTCAGCGTCGGCATACCTAGAGGGAATCCTTATTAGCCGCCGAAGAATACCCTTTCCCTCAGAGGAAATCATCCGGTTCAAATTCCCCACAATCAATGCTTTGAATTACGATTGACGAATGACCCTTGACACTTGACCGCTCGGTAGTGATGCAGTTTGGGTGCGGAGCCTGGCCGTAAGTGGAGTGTTTGCCTTCTGGGGTATGGTCCCATTGACCTTCGGCGGGAGTCCGGTCATGGCGAAAGATGGTACTGGTAAGGTTTGGCTAGGGGCAGTCCTCATCTGCGCAATTATGAGTGGGGAGCCAGCCGAAGCTCACGCCGCCCTGCATATCCCCGTTCAGACGACGCGAGAGCTGCGTTTGACGAATGATGGCTGGGCTAAGAGTATCCTGATACCTCGCCACTGCGACATAGGCTCGACGAATCTCCCCCTTAGCAAGTTTCTGCACATCGGGACGCTCAACCACACCCAATTGCAATTCGTGAGTCTGGCCAGGTCCGAGAACCATTGGCAAACCAATGGGTTGCTCCATGAGGTCAAACGGATCACTTTCATCTCCAAGTTCCTGCTGGATCATGTCCTTTTGAATCGTGAGATTCCGCGCCCAAGTTTTTCCGCCATTGGTAACGATCAGAGAAACGGCATAGCAGTCTGGATTCACCGAAGGATATGGCTTTATGAACGTGTCCAGCCATACATAAGCCATCAATTGTCTTTTGGCAGTATCTTGGGCTCCTTTCACCAGTTGCCAAGTGACAATCCAAAGACCAATGGTGGCAAGTGCGAGGAGAATTTCAGGGCTTTTATCCCACCACCAGTCCGCCGATTCGCTTTTCTTATTCTTGGAACTATTATTGGTTGGTTCCTCGTTATTCGCGGGGGGCAGTACCTTGATAATCAGAGGAGTTTCTTCGGTGCCGCGTGTGTCGGTAGCGGGATTTTCATGTGGGCTGGAGTTATGTTGATTTGGTTTATCAGTAGGTACGACTGGAGTTGGTGTCTGCCCATATGATGAAACAGTTACCAACAAACATGCACAAAGGAGCACGATCTTAATAGGTAGCATGGCAGAGAGTTTGATGGATTCAATAGAAATTGTAAACACAAAGTGCGGGCTGACTTTTCACTAGGTTTTCACTATGCTTAAACTCTTCCGCGACAATCGCCTACACCGCAATTACTTAGCGGAAACGGAGGAGTTTATGTACGTGCCAGAAGAAGTCATCAATTCAGTAGGGTTTATCTACGGCAATAAGAGGGGCACAAAGATGCCGGGCGGTACTGCTTTCTTTGTCACAATTCTTGATCGAGCTGCTAACTTTACTTCTCGCTATGCTGTTACAGCCAGGCACGTTCTCGATGGCATCAAAAACAATTGCTCTGACAGGAAGGTCTATATTCGTCTTAACCGTATGAATGGTGGTGTTGATTATTTTTTTACAACACTGAATCAATGGTTGACTCATCCTACTGATCCATCGGTGGATGTAGCAGTTTTGCCTGTCGAGGAATCCCTAATTAGTGATTTTAATATTGGCTATATTCCTGATGAATTTTTCATGAATGATGAGGCCATTAAACTCTATAGCATTGGCCCCGGAGATGAGGTTGCGATTGTCGGTTTGTATAACGTGCGGACGGGTCAGGATCGCAACCTTCCCATTGTGAGGATTGGGAATATAGCGGCCATGCCATCGGAACCTGTCACAAGTACTTTTCATCGAGGGGGAATCACTGCCTACTTAATCGAAGCTCGTTCATTCGGAGGATTAAGCGGATCGCCAGTCTTTTTTAGTTTCGGCCATGAACGAAAGGTTGGAAGTTATAGCTTTCAAGCAAGTACTACTGATCGCCAAGATGCCGCTGGGGTTTTTGTCTTACTGGGGTTAATCCATGCGCATCATGATGAGGAAGTGGCGAAGAAGATCAACAAACTTCTCACTGGCGAAAAGGTTGATATAAACATGGGCATAGCCATAGTGGTTCCCATGAAGCAAATTCGGGAGGTTCTCGATCAACGGGTTCTGATCAATCAAAGGAGACGAGACAGGGAACGAGAGAAGCGAAAACATTTACCGACACTAGATAGCAGTCTTATAGCCCGTTCGGTGGTGGAGTCTGCTATAGGTGAGCCTCTCACACCCCCTCAGCGTAAGCTCAAGCCAAAGAAACGGGCAAAAAGGCGTCGTTCACGCGATTGCCATGTACATGATGTTTTATAACTTCTGCCGGATTCATAAGACTCTGCGGGTCACTCCGGCGATGGCGGCGGGTGTCTCCGATCATGTGTGGTCAATAGAAGAAATGGTTGGGCTACTTTGAAACTGCATCACTACCGACCGCTCACGTGGTTTGACAGCCTCCAGACCATTTGTTACTCTCCGCGCGGATCACTGCCTGTCACAACGAACTCCAGTTTCGCTCCCATGAACATCAAGGACTATCTCGAACAAAAGCGAGACGACGTGGATCGGTTTCTCGATTTCGTCATGCCCAGCGCCACAACTGCCCCCGCCACTCTCCACGAAAGCATGCGGTACAGTCTCATGGCGGGAGGGAAGCGAGTCCGTCCGATTCTGGCCATTGCCGCGGCAGAAGCGGTGGGGCAGCCCGCGCCAGGATTGATGCCGATCGTCTGCTCGCTGGAATTCATCCATACCTACTCGCTGATTCACGATGACTTGCCATCGATGGATAACGACGATTTCCGTCGCGGGAAACCGACCAATCACAAAGTCTATGGCGAAGCGATGGCGATCCTGGCCGGCGACGCGCTACTCACGATGGCCTTCGATCTCTGCAGTCGGCCTGACCTCATGAAAGGCTGCGACTCCGTGCGGCAAGTGCGGTTGATTCAAGAACTCGCTTACGGCTCCGGCAATATGGGCATGGTGGGCGGCCAGGTGTTCGACATTCAGGCCGAGAACAAAGACATCGATCTACCGACGCTGCAAAATATTCATAAGCACAAGACCGGGATGCTCATCCGTGCAGCCGTTCGCATGGGCGCGATCGCCGCGGGCGCGACCGATCGCCAACTGGATGACCTGACTGGTTATGCCGAAGACATCGGCCTGGCATTTCAGATCGCCGATGATGTGCTGAATGTGACCGGGACGCGTGAGGAGCTGGGTAAGAATCCCAACACCGACGCGGAGCGTGGGAAAAAAACCTATCCGACGTTCTATGGCGTCGATGGCGCGCGCAAGCTCGCGGACGACTGTGTGACCCGCGCAAACAATCGGCTGGCTTCCTTCGGAACCGCTGCCGAGCCGCTCCGCGAGCTGGCGCGGTATATCACCAGCCGACGGAACTAAAGAGCTGATAGCTTATGGCTGATGGTACAGACACCGAGCCCAAATTCTTTGCTATCAGCTATACGCTATTCGCCATACGCTCTTCGTCATGAAAGCTCTCGTCACCGGAGCAACCGGATTTGTCGGCGCGGCAGTCGTTCGTGCGCTGATCAAGACCGGCGTGGATATGCGCGTGCTCGCCCGCCGCGACAGCGACTTCACTAACCTCCAACAGTTCAAAATTGATGGCGTCTACGGTGACCTCCGGGACAAAGAGTCCCTGCGCAAAGCCCTCGCCGGCTGCCAACATCTCTATCACGTGGCCGCACACTATGCCTTGTGGGCGAGAGATCCGTCTATCTTTTACGATGTGAATGTCACCGGCACGAAAAACCTCATGGAAGCCGCGCGCGAGGTCGGCACGGAACGCATCGTCTACTGCAGCACGATCGGCGCGATCGGTTTACCGCCGGATGGAGGACTAGGAACCGAGAATACCCCTGTCTCCCTTTCGCAGATGGCGGGGCACTACAAACGATCGAAGTACCTCGCCGAGCAAGAAGTCGTAAAGTTGGCGAAGGAAGGATTGCCCGTCGTGATCGTGAATCCCAGTGCGCCGGTCGGCGAAGGCGACGTCAAACCCACGCCGACGGGCCAGGTAATCGTCGATTTCATGAAGGGCCGGATGCCGGCCTATATCGAAACCGGTATGAACATCGTCGATGTCGACGATGTGGCCGTCGGTCATCTTCTGGCGATGCAGAAAGGCCGCATTGGCGAACGCTACATTCTCGGCAACAAGAACCTGATGCTCCGCGAGGTATTTGAAATCTTGAGCGGTCTGACAGGCGTGAAGGCTCCTTCGATCAAGCTGCCCCGATTGGCCATCCTCCCCCTTGCCTATCTGAACCAGTGGCTGTCCAACATGACAGGCCAGCCGCCGCGAATTCCACTCGAAGGGGTGAAAATGGCGAAATACAAGATGCACTACGATTGCGGTAAAGCAATCAGGGAATTGGGCATCCCGCAAACACCTCCGGAAGTCTCGTTGGAGAAGGCCGTCCGCTGGTTCCGGGACCACGGGTACGCGTAAACTCAATGATCAATGTTAAATAGTCGGAGCTTGATTCCACATTCATCATTCAACTTTGAACATTGATGGATATTTTTACTCTCTTTGTAAAAACCATCTTCATCCGTCCTTACGTCTTCGTGTTCCTCGCCGCTTTTTTGTTTGCCGCGATCCGATTGATCGGCTGGCCGAGTACCTGGCGCTTTTGGCTGATCAGTTGGGCAACGGCTTTCGTCTGTGAATTCTCCTCCACTCGCACCGGCATTCCGTTCGGTTGGTACCACTACACCGGCTCGACGGTCGGACAAGAGCTCTACGTGTCGAACATTCCGTTCATCGACTCCCTCTCGTTCTCGTTTCTCTTGTACGCCAGTTATTGCCTGGCGCTCGCGTTTTTCCTGCCGGCAGACGGGAAGCCGATAGCCGGTCCGATCGCGTTGCATTTTCCCCCATCAGTCCGACGCAGCTGGCCGACCATGGCGCTGACAACCTTGTTCTTTGCCATGATCGATATGGTCATCGATCCGGTGGCGTTGCGTGGCGATCGCTGGTTTCTGGGAAAGATCTACTATTACCCGGACCCGGGCGTGCATTTCGGAGTTCCGATCGCCAACTATGTCGGCTGGGCGATTGTCGGACTGATTTCGCTCTCCATTTATTTTCCCCTTGATCGCCGCATAGCCCATCTGCCCGCCAGCGAAGGAACATCCACGACGGGCAGACTCTTACTGGGTGTCGGCCTCTATTATTGTGTGCTGACCTTCAATCTCGCCGTCTCCTTCTGGATCGGCGAACCGTTGCTGGGTGTGACCGGCCTCTTCATCTACATGCCGGTCACGGTCTTGCTGCTCCTGCGGCTCTTCGGCTACCTTCCCGCCCACGCGGGTCACTGACAACTGTAGGCAGGTTTTTCCTGGCCATCCTGAGAAAGGGTTCTGTCTCGCCGCTGAAGCTCGCAGGGCTTGGGAGCCTGATCGATACCGAGTCGCGCACCGAGATCGTTTCAGAACCACCGCATTGCGCGAGGTCGCCTCGTATAAGGGATTTATAAACCCGAGAGCACGACGGGGGCAGCAACTTTAAGCATCCATCAACCTCACCATTGGGGTGCCAGCAGTCTCGAAAAGTAGCTGCCCTCTCTCCATTCAACCTGTCCGCGAGTGACTATTCACTCTCCGTCAGTCGCTCTTCGCCCTCCGTTTCACGCTTCACGATTCGTTAGTACTGATCCGCATTCATAGGACCAAGGACACACCAAACCGGGAAGCTGAACATCTTAAAGAGGCTGAGCACGTTGCCAAGGAAGGCGTCCACATACCGTGCATAGGAAGGAAGATTGGCTTCCGGCACCACCGACCAATAGGAGATCGACTGGACGTTTAGGAACGGATGGCCCGGCGGGAGGGTCGGGCCTGTAGAATCCGCGAATGGACCCAACAGGCTGCGCAGCTCGGCGGGGGAGGGCAGGCGCCAGCCTTTCTGGCCTCCGACGGCTTTGGGAGTACAAGTGGTGCGGGCCACGTTCCACGTGACGGTCGTCGTCTGCGGGGATTTCTCCCACACCAGTCCTGTCTTCTTATCCAGGACCGCGTCGTTGTTGAAGGCGGACAAGATAACGAACCGCTGTGCCGCCGGCAGGGCCTTGTCCAAGTTCTGGATGATGCTGCTCAGATCGACCGGCACCCTTTGCGTCACGGACGGCGAATCGTCCCTGCCACAGCTTGCCAGGAGCCATCCTCCCACCAGAACCACGGACCCGATTCCACTGACCCATCGGTTGCGTCTGCTTCCCATCATGATGACCCTCCTCGTGTAGCCTTGATGGTGCACCGACTTCCTGCTGCTGCCAGTGAACCGCAAGTAGCCAATAGCGCGGATGCAGGCTCATCACTCTTCTCTCTTCGCTGTTCCCGTATCTCGTCTTGCGTTGTCATAATTCGAATGAATGACCTTCTTCGCTTGAGAGCATTCTGAGTAAGCGCCTCGCTGACGGGTAAATGCTCTCGATGACCTGATCGCAGCGGTAGTATTTCTCACCATATGCCGATTGCCAGCAGGCCTAGGATCATAGGATCAATAGCCGCCTTAGGCGGTCGTCGCAATAAGGCTTCTTAGGGTTAGTCCGCAAAATGGCTGCGATTCGGGCTTCGACCGTCATGGTTCCACCTTCATTGCCTGGCAGTATAGTTATACAACCTGTACCCAGCGGTAGGAAATCTTGTCCATCATCCCCTTGCTACCCCCCTCGACCAACATCGCCGTTCCGGCTCCGTTCAGCCATCGACTACATCTGCTTCGCCTCATGAGCCCCCACC
Organism: Nitrospira sp.; assembly: GCA_005239465.1. GTDB lineage: Bacteria > Nitrospirota > Nitrospiria > Nitrospirales > Nitrospiraceae > Nitrospira_D. The sequence continues at coordinate 42,614 of SPAW01000029.1, forward strand.
TTGTGCGGCGTGGATGGTGCACCGACTGCCTGCCTTCCGGCCCACGCTTTGTCATGCGTGGAGCGTCTCGCGAAATGCGGGGCGAGGTGGGAAGACCCTTCTTGTCTTCCCCTTATCGCTTCCCCCTTTCTCCTTGCTCCTCTTCTTGTCCCGGCGGCTTTGCTCCTGCTCGACCGCTCAGTGCTGTTCAATGTTCACCATCGTCTTCGTCCGCACGTCCTCGTCCCCGTCATCTAGTGTCATGATCGTCGGTCTCTCGACTCCAGGCAGGAGCTGCCTGGGCAAACACGCAGACAGGCGAGTGCCTCGGAATCGATCCTGAATGATTCGGACCTGGTGGCATTCGCGCGGAAGAGTTTGTATAGTGGGGAGGACTCGACGGTCTGCACCGATGCGCAAGACATTGCTCTCACTGCTGATCTTGGCCGTTCTCCTGGTGTTTGGCGGAGGCGGCTGGTTGGGATATCAGGTGTTCACGACCGGCTTCAGCGCCAAGACCGAGCCGCATGCACTGGAAGCGATGCTGGCGCGGCAGATTCGCCATCTGGCCATCCCGATTGAGAAACGAAACTTGCCCAATCCTGTCCCAATGAGTCCTGCGGTGTTGAAAGAGTCACTCGCGCATTTCGCCGATCATTGTTCAATCTGCCACGCCAACGACGGCAGCGGCCAGACCCCGATCGGAAAGAACGTGTTCCCAAAAGCTCCTGATCTGCGCCTGCAGGACACACAGTCGTTGTCCGACGGAGAACTGTTCTTCACGATTCACAACGGCATCCGTTTCACCGCCATGCCGGCCTTCGGCGAAGAGGAACCAGACAAGGACCTCGGGAGTTGGAAGCTCGTGCATTTCATTCGGCATTTGCCGCAGCTAACCCAGGATGAACTGGACGAAATGAAAGCGCTGAATCCCAAAACGAAACATGAGCTGGAAAAAGAGGTCTCGTCTGACAAGTTCCTTCAAGGGAACGACGCGGCCGCGGCCCAAGCCGGCACCGGGCACCATCACTAAGTTCATCTTTTAAAGGAGTACGGTCGATCATGGTCTCCCGCCTTCTACTTCTCACATGCTTCTTGATCTCCACGACGGCCTCCGCGCAAGACGGCGGCCGGCACGTCCTCGGTACCGTGACCGCGATCGACGAGAAACACATTGAAGTCAGAACACCCAAAGGGGCGGCGGTCTCGGTGAAACTAACGAAACAGGCTCGTTTCAAGGACAAGGACAACCCCAGATCGACCGAACCGCCCGCAGTGGGCGACCGTGTCATCATCGAAGCGACGAAAGAGAACAAGATACTGATCGCCAGGGAAGTTCACTATTCTTCTGCCGCGAAGAAAGCTCTTCTCGCGGCCCCGTAGCCTCAACCCATGGCCACGATACATTTCGCTCGCGTGATGCAGGAATCTCCGTTCCACGGTGGGATGCGCAACGCCCTCGCGCGAATCTTGATCACCGGGGTAGCGGTATTCCTGGCTGTTACTACCGTCCCCGGCCTGGAAGCGGAAAGTCTCAGTGCAGGCATTGCGGCAGTGCTTGTGCTGACCATTCTCAATCTGATCCTTCGCCCCATCCTGTTTGTCCTGACCTTGCCATTGATCGTGTTGTCGCTGGGACTCTTTCTGGTCGTGTTGAATGCGCTGCTGCTCGAATTGACAGCCTATCTGGTGAAAGGATTCACGGTCTCAGGGTTCTGGTCCGCCGTCGGTGGCGCGCTGGTGATCAGCATTGTCACGACCGTCCTAAATAGCTGGACGGTGGACCGCCGTCCCATCGAGCCGCCGATGGTGGCGCGTCGCCCTCCTAAAATTATCAACCCTGATTAACGCATCCCGCGAGAGACGTCAGGGCGTCACTGGGCGATCGGACGGTAGATATTCACGAATGTTCCGGCTACAATGCGCCCGCTGTCCCACGCATGAACCCATGACCACTCCAGCTGCTCAAGCAAATCCGACACCAGAAAATCACCTCCAGCGGACACTGAATTCCGCGCTCAATGATGTGGCGATGGATTCGGCGCTGGCAGCGATCTTCCATCAAGAGAAAGGTCCGCTAGTAGAACACGCATCGCGTGGGTTTACCCCCAGAGACGTCCAAGCGATTCTCCGCACACTGTCGACTCAAGCGGCCGCCGTGTTGGCTCCGACCAGTCAAGATCCGGACGGTGGACGCACCATTCGTCTACGGTTGATCACGCCTGGCGCCAAATCGTTGCTGGGCATTCCGCTCCGCCACCTCAATCGAGTCTACGGATATCTCGTCATCGGGCGGAAAGAGGGCGCAGCCTTCGCCAAGAAGGAAAAATCGCACCTGGACCAGGCGAGTGACGGCATTACCAAGGCGCTCGACCGCGAAGGGCTTTTCAATACCGACGTGGTGATGAGCCGTCCCTATGTCGCGCAGGAACCGGTCCCCCCTCAGCAAACCGGATCGGAAATATTTACGGCTCTGACCACGCACTTCTCGCCGGAACTGCAAGGGAAGATCGAAGCCGTCCTGAATGAAGCCAACCAATTCGTTGCCTATGATCGCGCCTGGGCCTGCTATTACGATCCGCTCGCGGGAAACGTGGAAGTGTTGGGGATCGCCGGGGACACCAAGGGCGATCAAAAAGATGCCAAGAAAGATCTTAAACCAGGCCAGCGCCTCACGCTCGATAGCTCAGCCGCGGGATGGGCCGTCCGCCACCGCAAGCCGCGCGTCGATCATGATCTTGCCTCCACCCAGGGCCGCTTTCTCGATCACAAACACCTCTTCAAGGATCGGTTTCTGTCGTCGCTTGTGATTCCCTTCTTCGTCCGCGGCCAGGTTGGTGGCACCTTCACGCTGGGATCGAAGGAACCACAGCGCTATCAAGCCACTGATGCGCGCACCCTGGAACCCATCATCCTCAAGCTTGCGGATCTCTTGCAGACACCGGCGCCGCCGGCTCCAACCCCTGCCCCGGTGACCGACGCGGGCGAGCCGATCCCGCCACCGCCTGTGGCTGTGTCGTCTGAGCCCATTATTCGAAAGCAGGAACGCCAAGCCGCCATCGGAGAGTTCAGCGCGTTCCTGGCCACCGAAATCCGGGAACCGCTGGCCTCTATTCGTGCGCAACTTGAAGAGGTCACGGGTGAAGGCATCCTCGACTTCGATCCACAGACACGCGTCGAGAATGCCATGCGCGACCTGATCAGAATCGAGGCGATCCTGAACGAGATCCTGGACTTCGCCAAGCCATTAGAACTCAATCGACACCTCTGTCGAATCCCCGAGATCCTGGAAAGCGCCCTCGTGGTCGTGGGTACAGACCTTGAAGTGACCCGTATTCACGTCACCAAAAACTACGCCAACGTCATCGCCCCCGTACGGGCCGATGAAGCGAAGCTCCAACAGGTCTTCTTGAGCATCTTCAAGAACGCCTGCGAGGCCATGACCCCTGGCGGCCACCTCCATATCCAAGTGACGCACCATCGCGCCGGACGGGGAATCGAAGTCCAGATCCTTATCAAAAATGACGGAGCTCCCATCCCGGCTGAAATCGTCGATAAGGTCTTCGAGCCCTTCTTTACCACCAAACGGTCAGGGACCGGCCTGGGGCTCGCCACCGTGAAAAAGATCGTCGAAGAACACGGCGGATCGATCGCCATCGACAGCGCGCCCGGAGAGGGCACCACCGTGACCATTCGTCTCCCCGGCGTGAGTCGTGGCCCAGCCTTCCGGCACCGCGGGCGAAGTCGCCGCCCCCCTCGGCGACCAAACTGACGTGGTCGCTCGTATCTCGTCGTTCGTCTTTCGCAAAATGTGAGCGAGATGCGCGCGAAGTGCGCGACAGGCGCGACTCAAGAAGATGAAGTTTCTGACCAGTCCCGCTTTTCTCGCAAGTCCTGCGAGTCTCGCGCAAAGAAAGTGAGATCCGCTTTACAAACGGCGACGGCCTAGGCCCCGCTTTCCTGTTTGACAGGGATAGCGCCCCATCGCTATGATCCCGCCCACTTGATTCGGCCTGAGAATTCGAACGTTCTTGAACGTAGTTTCTCCCGCCACCGTAATTCAAAGGAGAAGGGGTATGAAGCTTGTAATCGGCGCTGTTGCGACAGTCTCCGGTGTCCTGTTTGCGTTCTCTATGTCCTCGGCCAATCCAGCGCTCCTTCCCAAGCATGAGGGCTATCCAATGAAGAATACCGGGAGCCCCGTGACTGGCCAACCGACGGCGAACGATCCCGGCCAGTCGGATGCCCATGGAGAATCCACGCTGATGAAGTCGGCAGACTCCATCAAGAACGCCCAGCAGAATCTGACCAAGAAGGACAATGCCCGGATCACCGATGGACAGGGCGCCGGCCAGCTACCTAAGGTGCAGGGACCACAGATCAAGATTGCTCCCCCCGTGACCTCCGCCACGAAGATCACCGGCGATCGTAAGATCGAGTAGACGTACGTTCAGCGAAACCAGAAACGGGGACGTCGTAGCAATACCGTCCCCGTTTTCTTTCATCGGTAGCTCTGCAGTACGACCTCGATCCCGGCTCCCTCAATGCCTAAGGCCTGCCTCTCCGAGGCTTCGTGCCCGAGAAAGTCAGCAATCGGAATCGCCAGGGCTTCTTGGCCCATTCCCCCGCATAGTCCACACCGATGCGCCGGAACCGGCCGATCTCGCCGCGCGGAACGTTCCCTCCCCGATCTTCAAACCACAAACTCTCTCCACTCGTCATGTCGTGTCGGTTGAGGGATCGGTCAATCTCGAGCGCACGACACAGACGACCAGGCCCATCAATCAGTTTTCCATCGACTTCAACGGCTCTAATCAGCACCGCCGCCGGGAACTCTACTTGCTCGGTCACCACGTTGAGACAATGATACATCCCATAGATGAGATACACATACGAAATCCCCGGAGGGCCGAAGAGCACATTCGTCCTCGGCGTCCTCCCTTTCGAGGCATGACACGCTTTGTCCCCCGGCCCCACGTACGCCTCAACTTCAACGACCTTTGCGACCACCTCGTACCCGTCGATCGAACGAATGAGATGCTTACCGATCAGTGATCGTGCCACCGTAAGCGTGGGGCGGTTGAAATAGTTGCGTGACAGAGTACGGCGCATGACAATTTTGAATGGTGAAGTTGAATGTTAAATGATCAGAAATGAATCATTCAATTCAAAATTCACCATTGATCATTCAACATTATCCGCAGAGCGGCTCAAAAATACCATGCGACGCCGCCCATGAACGTTCTCGGGTTTCCCGGCACGAAGTGAATGCCGGTGACCGCTACCGGCTCGTTCCGCAGCTGAGAAGCGAAGGCGAAGGTCGCCTGCTCCCACTCGGTATTGAACAGATTCTGAACAAACAGAAATGCTTCCATGCGTCCATGAGGCAACTTGATCGGCAACCGATAGCGCTCCGACAAATCGAAGGTGATCCACGAGGGCGACTTAATGCTCCGATCTTCGATGAGAGGCCTGACCCCAAGATAGGTCGCCTGTAACTGAGACGTCAGCCCTTCCGGCCATTTAAGAATCGCTGCCCCATACGCTGTGTATTCCGGCGCCAAAGGAATCGCATCGCCGTTGCGGAATTCGGCCTGCGTCCAGGTGAAGCTGCCGTTCACATACAGCGGGCCCCAGACTTGACCACGCGCGGCGACTTCAAAACCCTGTCGTCTGCTCGGTCCGCGAATTTCCGTCGTCCCTTCGTCCCCCACAAACACGAGTTCTGACTGTAGATCCAATCGCCATACTGTTGCGATCAATTCGATGCGCTCTGGCCCCCAGGGCCTGGATCGAATGCCGACCTCATAGCTCCTCGCTCGCGCAAGCGGTGAGGATGCGGGCGCTACGGCTGAGCGTGCATCGTTGCTGTGATAGCCTTCGCCGTAGTTGGCGAAGAATTCGGTGCTTGCCCAAGGCCCCAGAATCAAGTTCATTTTCGGCAGGACAATCCCTGAGCTTTTCCGTCCGTCCGGTCGCTCCGCACAAGTGGTACAGAGATTATGCACGTCATAGGTAAATGTTTCCCAGCGTAAACCACCCGCCAGCCGCACCCAGGAAGTCGGCTGCACCTCGGCTTTGATGAACGGCGCATAGGACGCCTCAAGCACATCGCTGTCTGTCGTGGTGCCGGTCGGGGTCCTCGTCGTTTGCGTGCCCAATTTCGCATGGATGTCATCCACTCTCATTTGAAATCCGATCGTCCCGATGCTCGGGATTCCCAGAATCTCTCCTCGTTGTTTGTATCCGATGTCGCCGCCATACATTACGCGACGATCGGATTGCTGAATCCCGTCGCCATTGACCGGATCGTTGAGGAAAAAAGTAAAATTCGTGAACAGGTCCAGACGGTAATACTGGCCGTACGCATTCGCAAAGAGCTGGCCGCCCGAAGTGGTATCGTAGTGATAGTTCATGACGCCTGTGGCCCGGAGCGTCGTCCCCCCTTCCGAAGGATCGATCGCCCCGAAGCGGTCGAGCGTGCCGTCACGCACTACCCGATGTGGAATCTCGCCCGAGGCGTTCCATTTAGACTTCTGAAAGGTGGCCTTCAGACTGAGTTCGTCCCGTCCGGTCAGATTCGTGGTCATCTTCCCCAACAGATTGGTTCGCAAATACCGGTTGTCGTGTTCAAACGGGCCGTTCGTGTAAAAGTTTTCCACGGCGAACAACGTGCGGATCTTGTCCTTCGTAGGCGAGAACATCAACAGATATCGTTGGGTATCGAACTGGCCACCCGATGCCTGCACGACCCCTTCTTGCACCACTTGTCGTGTCCTAAAATTCACCGCCCCCGCGGTCGCGAAGTCTCCGTATTCAGGCAGATAGGCCCCTTTGTAGACATCGAGGCCCTCGATCGTTTCCGGGATGATGAAGGCGAGGTCGGTATAGCCCTGCCCGTGGGCATGCGTGCGCAGGTTGATCGGCATGCCATCGGCGAAGAATGCGACGTCCGTTCCGTGGTCGGCATCGAATCCCCGTAGAAAATATTGATCGGCCTTTCCCGCTCCGCCTGAATGCTCAACGGCAAGCATGCCGGGAATCAGGCGAAGAACCTGGGCTGGTCTGCCTTGGGGCTGCAGCACAACTTCTTTGTCAGGAATGAACTGCTGGGAGGAGGCGGCGATCGGTCGTTCTCCAATGACAGTGACCTCTGAAACTTCCAACTCGGGCGGGTCGGGATCGTGGGCCTGTCCCAACTTCACCACGGTCAATTCCAAGGTCACAGCAGCTAGGAAGAATACAAGACGTCGCATACTCGCCCACCTTCATGTTCAAACGCGTGGACGGATGAGACGCCCACGGTGATCTGTCGACAGCCGACTCACCGTCTGGCGCAGACCCTCGTGGCCTGGCTGTTCAGGATTTCAGAAAGACTCGACGATCTCAAGCAGGCGAGGACGGCTTTAGCAGCGCCTGGACTCGACGCATGGTACGACCGATCAAATTCTCGAGCGTGAGAGCTTCGGCTCCCACGACTTCCACCTGAACACGGTTCAGCGGCAGCAACAGTTTCCTCCCTGGAGCACCAAGGATGGCGTGGGCGATGCCTGGTGTCACCTCGCCTAACATGGCGCCTGGCAGCACCAGGTTGAGCGACGCGAGGATGACGTCTACCGTGGGGACCGTCTGCTTGATGCGCTGCTCTCCGGTCCCGCTCTGGCTTGCCCCCGCTTGTTTCATCGCCTTGGTGGCCGTTTCATTGGTACCGAGCGCGATAATTTCATGCGACTCGCCAACATGGACCAGCAAACCTTGAATCAACCGCTTTCCAAGCCCGCCACCACGGCCGTCGATGACGCACAGACGCATGGCTTAGACAAGTCCCTTGCCGGTCGTCGTCATCGTGAGCTTTCCGTGCTTCACACCTTTTACACTGACCAGCGCATCGGCCACTTTCCGAATCTCCGATCCTTTTCCCTTCACCACGAGGACTTCCAGACAGTGATCATGGTCCAGATGTACGTGCATGCCCGCCATAATGTGTCCCTGAAAATCATGCTGAATATGGGTAAGCTTTCTTGTCAGATCACGCACGTGATGGTCGTAGACGAAGGTGATGGTGCCGACGGTCTCTTTGTTCTGATCCCACTCCTGCCCAACCAGGTTGTCGCGAATTAGGTCTCGGAGCGCTTCTGACCGGTTGGTATACTTCCGCCGTTCAATGAGATGATCGAAGGCATCCAACAAATGGTGATCGAGCGACACACCAAAACGAACGAGTTTCTTCACGTCTCTCCAGTGCTATTATTTTTAAAAACGTAGCACCAAGATTACAGGCAAGTCAATAGAGAAGGCCGCACTGCTGGCTTGCGCTTCAGAGATGTTCGGTTAACTATTCGCCTTGAATCGGGATGTACATGACGTTCCCCTGCCGATTGATGAGCAGGAGAGCGAGGTCGGTGGGCTTCAGCGGATCGGCAAGGCGTTGAAAGGTATTGAAGTTGTTAATGGACTGACGGTTAAGCTCCAGGACGACGTCGCCAGGTTGAAGCCCTGACGCTTCCGCCAGACTGCCTTCTTCAATGTCAGTGACGACGACGCCGCTATTAACCGACAAATCCATCTGTCGAGCGAGTGGTGGTGTCACGTCGTCGAAGACCACTCCCGAAAGTGGGTGCACAGTCGAGGCAGCGGAGGACGCCGTCTGACTTTTCTTCGCGCGCTCACGAGGAGCTTCCTGAACCACCAGCTCGGTTTGGTAGGATTTCCCGTCTCGGATGAGATCCAGGCGATGTTTGCTTCCAATCGGTGATTGCGCCACGAGGTTGCGCAACTGGCCGCTGTCCATCACATCCCGGCCGTCGAAGCGTACCACGACATCGCCGCGTTTGAGGCCCGCTCGTTCCGCCGATCCTTTGGCTTGCAGGTCGGTGACAATCGCACCCTTCACATCCGGCAAACGGAAGATCTTCCCCAGCGAAGGGCTGACATCTTGCGTCGAGGCCCCGAGGAACCCACGCACGACGCGGCCGGTCTTGATCAGACTCTGCATAGCCGCACGAGCCATATTGCTCGGGATCGCGAAGCCCACGCCGACGCTTCCGCCGGTCGGGCTGGCGATGGCGGTATTGATGCCTACTACTTCACCATTGATGTTGACGAGCGCTCCACCAGAATTCCCGGGATTGATCGGTGCATCCGTCTGAATGAAATCCTCGAAGTCGGCCACTCCCACGTCCGCACGACCGACCGCGCTCACAATTCCAAAGGTCACGGTCCGGCTCAATCCCAGCGGATTTCCGATGGCAAGCACGAAGTCGCCGACCGCCAGATTACTCGAATCGCCCCATACTGCGGTCGGCAGATTCGTCGCCTGAATCTTCACAACGGCCACGTCGGTCTTCGGATCGGTGGCAACCACTTTCCCTTTGTATTGACGGCGATCGGCCAGAATCACTTCCACATCGACAGCGTCGGCCACGACGTGATTGTTCGTCACGATATAGCCGTCCGGTGAGACAATCACGCCGGACCCCTGCCCATATTGCCGACGGGTCGGCGGCTCTTTGAACAGGCCGAACGGCAGCGCGTCGTCGCTGAACGCTTGGTCGCGCACCATCACGGTTGAGGCAATGCTCACTACCGCAGGAATGACCTTGCTGGCGGTGGTCTTCACTTGGCTCTGCAAATCGTGGCCGTTGGCTGCGAGGACGAGGTGCGCCCCGGCCAGTCCCGCTGCCGGAGCTGCCAAGCTTCCCACCAACCACCACATGGCGATGGTTTTGATCATTCCGCTTCTTCTCACGCGATGAATTTCCTTGGCGGTTATTTGTTCAGGGTTTATGAGAAATGCCGTGGCCAGCGTACCATGGGGGTTAGGCCCACGCACTCATAATTCGATATGGCGCAGGCGGAGACGCTGGAGATGACCGACTTCTCACTTACTTATTGTGTATGCCCATAGGCAAGATGGTACCCAGTACCGCGCAGTCTGTAAATACGGTCTTCTATGACTGCGGGTTGGACGCATCTACTCAAGTGCATGCCGCCGACCATTGGCCCCCTCGACCGGCTCACTCCGCCGTGAACCAACCTACTCTCTTGATTTACGCCCTCTGTGCGCACACCCGCTTGTAGAGTGCCGGGATGATCACCAATGTCAAGAGGGTCGAGGTAAATAACCCTCCAATGACGACGGTGGCGAGTGGTCGTTGCACTTCCGCTCCCATCGTCGTAGCGAGGGCCATAGGGAGAAAGCCCAGACTGGCCACCAGCGCGGTCATCAAGACAGGCCGGAGACGATCCATCGCCCCGTCGGTGACGGCCTGGTCGGTCGGACGTCCCTCCGTTTCCAGCTGCCGAATGTGACTCACCAGCACGACGCCGTTCAGCACGGCGATGCCGAACAGCGCAATGAAGCCGATGATGGCGGAAATGCTCAGCGGCAATCCACGGGCCCAGAGGGCAAGGATACCGCCCGACAAGGCGAGCGGGACGTTCAAGAAGATCACGAGCGCAGGGCGCAGGGCGCCAAAGATGACGGTCAAGACACCAAGGATGAGCAGCAGCGTAATGGGAACCACGACAGCCAAGCGTCGCGACGCGTCCTTGAGATGTTCGTATTGTCCGCCCCAGGTCAGTTCGTAGCCAGCGGGAAGCGTGACAGCCTGCGTCATCACACGCTGGGCTTCAGTCACAAAGCTGCCTAAATCTCGTCCTCGAATATTGCACTCCACCACGATTCTGCGCTGGACATGCTCGCGGCTGACCTGAGCCGGTCCTGAATCCACCTGGATCTTCGCGACGCGCGACAGCGGAACGAGCTCTCCGTGCATCGTCGGGATCAACAAATTGCCTAAGGTGGCGAGATCTTGTGATACGTTCTCGGCTAATCGAACCACCAGATCGAACCGCCGAGGCCCTTGCACGACTGTTCCGACGACCGCTCCCACCCGTGTCGTTTGAACGAGGGTGAGCACCTCATTCGCCGTCAGTCCGTATCGGGCGATCTCCTCACGGTTCACGATGACGCGAAGGAGCGGCAGGCCAGCCACCTGCTCGACTTTCACATCCGCTGCACCGTGCACCTGTTCCAGCGTGCGGGCCACTGCGTCGGCTTGCTGTTTGAGCACATCCAGGTCTGGACCGAAGATTTTTACGGCGAGATCTGACCGTACGCCTGCGATCAACTCGTTGAATCGCATCTCGATCGGTTGAGTAAAGCCAAGACCGACCCCCGGGACCTGCGCGACGATCGCGTCCTTCAGCTTCACGATCAGGTCATCACGGGTTCTTGCCGTGACCCATTCATGTTGGGGCTTCAGAATGACAAACACGTCGGACATCTCTACCCCCATGACATCGGTGGCAACTTCCGGGCTGCCGGTTCGCGTCACGACTTGCGTGACTTCGGGGAAGCGACGCAGCACTCGTTCGATGTCGAGCGCGGTGGAAACGGACTCGCTCAGCGAGACGCTCGGTAGCCGCCAGACTTGCACGGCGAGATCGCCTTCGTCTAGCCGCGGCACGAACTCGATGCCCAGCCTGGTTCCGAGACCGAGACTGAGGAGGAACAACCCCACTGCGATTATTACCGGCCAGACCGGCCGTGCCAGCGCCCAACGAAGGCAGGGCACATAGACGCCGCGCATCATCCGAAGGAGGCGCGTATCCTCCTGGCCTGTTCCGGCCCGTGCAAACCAGAAGGAGAGGAGCGGCGTGACGGTGACGGCGAGCAGCAGCGATCCAGCGAGGGCCATGATGACAGTCGAAGCCATCGGACGGAACATCTTGCCCTCGATGCCGGTCAACGTCAGGATGGGCACGTACACTAGAATGATGATACTCACGGCAAAGGTCATGGGGCGCAAGACTTCACGTCCGGCGGCCAGCACCTCCGCCAAGCGGTCCTCTCGATTTTGGATGGTTGCCTTCGCGAGTCGTCGCAGGATGTTGTCCACCATCACGACCGAGCCGTCGACCAACAAGCCGAAGTCGATGGCGCCCAGGCTCATGAGATTGCCGGAGAGTCCTGCCTGCATCATGCCGGTGAAAGCGATTAGCATCGAGAGTGGAATCGCCGACGCGACGATGAGGCCGGCACGCAGATCGCCGAGAAACAGAAATAAAACGGCGATGACAAGCAATCCTCCTTCCAAGAGATTGGTCCGTACGGTCTCGATCACCTTGGACACGAATAGCGTTCGATCATAATAGGGTTCGATCACAACGCCGGGGGGCAACGTCTTCTGGATTTCTTGTACCCGCGCTTTTACCTGAGTGACGACGCGCTGGGCATTCTCGCCCGCGAGCATCTGGACCATGCCGATCACGGTCTCGCCTTCCCCCATGGCCGTGGCCGCTCCGATGCGGAGGGCCGAGGCCTCCTTGACCTCCGCGACGTCAGCAATATAGATCGGTACGCCGCCTGACCCATGGGCGACCACGATCCGAGCCAGATCGGTTACCTGAGTCGCCAGCGCTTCACCCCGAATCAGGAGTTGTTCGCGCTGATGTTCGATATACCCCCCTCCGGCAAGGGCGTTGTTGCGTTCCAATGCCTCGAAGATCTGTTTGAGCGACAACTTTAAGGAGATGAGTTTCGCGGGGTAGACGATGACGTGAAATTGCTGCGGTTCGCCCCCCCAGATGTTGATCTCCACCACACCAGGCACTGCCCGCAGTTTCATGCCGATGTCCCATTCTAGGAGTGTTCGCAAAGCCATCGGACTATAGCCCGGTCCTTTGACAGTAAACTGATAGACTTCTCCGAGCCCGGTTGTGAGCGGACCCATGACGGGACGGCCATACTCGGTCGGAATTCGCTCCACCGCACGAGCTAACCGTTCGGCCACAAGTTGCCGGGCTCGGTAAATATCGGTGCTGTCCTCAAAGATGGCAGTGACTGCAGAAAGGCCGTACCGTGAGACGGAGCGAAGTTCCCGCAACGCGGGCAATCCGTTCAACGAGGCTTCGATGGGGAACGTCACGAACTGTTCGACTTCTACCGGTCCCAAGGCCGGGGCGCGTGTGAGGATTTGCACCTGTACGGGCGTGAGATCTGGAACGGCATCGATCGTGAGGTGCGCTAAGGACCAGAGGCCGGTCGCGATAACCATGATCACAGCCACGAGGGTAAAGAACCGATATCGCAGTGAAAGGGTCAGCAAGCGGTCCATGATCGCCTCAGTCACCGGTCCCGATGTGTTCTTTCAGCAAGACGTTCTTCAGATCAAAGACGCCCTCAATAACTACCCGGTCGCCCCTTTTTACCCCCTTCCGGACTTCGACCCAGCCGCCACCCTCTCGCCCGATGTCGATCGGCATGAAGGTGTACGCGGACTCCTGCTCGATGAACACCCCCCTGATCTTGTCTGCAGTCGTAACCGCCGACACCGGAACTGCCAGCGTGGGTGAGCCAGGCAGCGTGAGTGTGACATCGACATATTCTCGCGGCTTCAGTTGTCCTTGGGGATTCGCGACTTCAAAGCGAACCTGAATGGTTCGGGTGGTTTCGTCGGCGACCGGCGCCAGATAGGTGAGCGGCGCGGTCATCGCTTTAGCCCCTTTGGGTGTGATCGTTCCAGTATCTCCTTCTTTGAATTTTCGTGCCTGCTCGATCGACAGATTCGCGAACACCCATACGCGGCTGGTATCGACGACTTCGAACAGTTCGTTCCCTGGCGCCACGCCCTGGCCGCGCACCGCATTCTGCGCCACCACGGTGCCAGCAATGGGGGAGGTCAGCGTATACCGATGGCCCTCCTGATGTCGGCCCCGTTCAAGTTCGGTAAGTTCCGAGATTGAGAGCCCCATGTTCACTAGTTTCTCGCGGGTGTGCTGGTACCGCGCCTTGGTTTCCAGGTATCGGCCCTTGTCTTCGATGAGCTTTCGCTCGGGTACGATGTCGTCGGCTCGCAGTTTCTCTGTCCGCCGAAAGCTGTTCTCCGCGACATTGGCTTGCGCCTTCCCGACGAGGTATTCTTCGATGAGTTGATCGAGCTGCAGACTGCCGATGGCCGCGAGCGGTTGACTTGGCTTGACTCGATCACCCAATTGAACGTGGATCTGTTCAACCTGTCCTTCGATGCGTGAGGTGATCTTGGCCACCTGCTTCAGATCCAACGCTACTTCGCCGGGAGCTGTGACCACCTCGGGTATCGGATGCAGGGTGACGGGTTCCGTTCGCAGGCGATCTCGGACGGCTGGGGGCGGCTGTATGGAGCGGGTGCTGGTCGCGCTCCGCTTGCTGTCGACCTCAGGAGGATGTTTCGGCGGCTCGGCTCCACGATCACCGCAGCCTGCAAGAAGCAGAATCGTGGCAGTGATGATCCCGCTTGTCGTAGTTCGTCGTATCATTGGAGTACTCCCGTCTCACTCATCGGCAACGGTGGCTTGTTCATAGTGGCGCACCCAGGGATCGTTCCAGCCGGACCAGGGCGATCGAGAGATCGGCGCGCACCTGGGCATATTCCAACAAAGTCTGCCGGTACACCCGCTGCGCATCCAGCACATCCAACAGACTCGCCGCGCCATGGCGGAAGCTGGTGCGGGCCACGGTCAATGTCTGTTCAGCTTGTTTCAGCAAGCCGGTCTCGAAGACGTGAAGTTGGTCCTGCGCCGTGCGGACTTCTTGCGCATGTTGGGTAATTGCCTGTTCCAGTTCATTCTGCGCCCGCAGTTGCTCAGCCTCCGCGCGATGTTTCGTACCCAGCGCTGTCTCGATCTCGCCTTGTCGTCGATACCAAAGTGGGAGCGGCACTCTCAGACCAGCGGTCAGCGATTCATCGCCCGCCTCCCGATGATAGCTGCCTTGCACACTGATGTCGGGGACGCGGGATTCCCGTTCGAACCGCACCGTATGCTCGGCCTGCTCCGCGAGCTTGGTCAGTCGCCGCAGGGTGGGGTGTTGCTCAAACGCTTGAGCCGTCAGATGATCCAGATCCAGTCCTTGTTTCGGGGATTGGAAGTCACCCACGACGGAGAACTGCTTCCCTAAGGCACCGGCGGTGAGGGTATTCAGCCGAGTCTTCGCCACCAGCAAGGTGTTCTGCGTTCGGGCCACTTCCTTCTGGGCCTTCTGCACCTCGACGCCGGCCTTCATGGTATCGAAGGAAGTCGCTTCGCCTGCCGCGACCCGAGCTTTCACGGTGCGCAACACCTCTTCGACCATAGTCATATTCTGCGCCGCGAGTTCGGCATCGCGTTGGACGAAGAGCAACGAATAAAACGCCACTTTGACATCGGCGAGGAGAGCCAAGCGGGTTTCTTCCAGCGCGGCACTCGCTCCGGCCACTCCCGCATTTGCCGCTTCCTGGCGCGCTTGCCGTTTTCCCACCCATTCAAGCGGTTGTTCGACGGTCACGGTCCGTTCCGTGATGCGCGCGCCGGAGCTGGGGTCGCGAATGGCGCCGCGACCGGCACTCCCTGAGACCGACGGATTCGGGTAGGCTCCCGCCGCGATCTGTTGACCATGACTTTGCTTCACCAACCCCTCTGCACCGGCCAGTGTAGGACTGTGCTCCACCGCAAGCGCCAAGATGTCGGCCAATGAATAGGAGAGTGTGTCTGGCTCAGCGGCCCAGGCTGTCATGCCGCTCTGACTGCGATCCACCAGACAGCACACGATCAATACCGATAAAAATATTCGAGGATTCATCAGGAGCCTCCTCTCCTTTGCAAGTATCGCGGTTCGATGGCGAACAAGGGACAAACCCACGCCAAATGGTCCGCGAGAATGGTTCAGGACGAACGAAGTTTAGACGAGGAGGAAGGGTGGCGCGCGCGAAGGACGATCATGAACGAAAAGCGCTGCAGAAGGATCGGACGTGAGGTCCTGTATTGCCGAGTCGCAGCCTTGAAGAACTGGCATGACTGCGACGGCCGCAAAGGGGGCCTGTGTCCCAAGCGGTTTGAAGGACTTGCGATCGTTCGAATCATTCAGAAGGGAGAACCCGAGCTCCGGATGTTCATGCCCTGCCTGCGAGGAGTGTTCGGACAACGCGACGCCGGTTGGGGCGGCCTTCTCATGGCTGCCGAACTCACAATCGAGATCGCCGGATAACACCGTATGAACCGTCCCGCCGTGGACATGTCCGGCTTTTCCATGATGGTGATCCGCTTCCGGATGCACATGGAATAAGGGGACTGCGAGCATCCACACGGACAACCACATGAGGACTGCCATGCGAGACCACCATGAGTTCTTTCGCTTCAATCGCATAAGTTATAGGCTAGCACAGTTCTGCGATCCCATCAATTAACACGATCCTTGTCTGGTGTGACTGGATCGTCACGTAAGCCCACGATGGCTTTAGGAGAGGACGTCATTTGTACAAATTGTGCAGGGATTCATCCCCCTACAGACGAGACACTACGCGGCGCCAGATCATGTAGAGGACCAGAATCACCAGCAACGTCAGCACCGTGGAGCTCACCATCCCCCCGATCATCGGCGCGGCAATCCGCTTCATCATATCGGCCAAGACACTCCGGCTGCAGACACAGCATTGAAGCGTCTAATACCCGTGCTACCAGTAGTCCATCATTGTACTGAACGGAGGTCATCATGAACGCGACGCGGCGTCTGGGATGCATCGGAGTGATGCTGGCATTTGTTCTGGTCGGTTGCGCATCTGGTACTCCGCGCGAACTCGTGGAGTGCAATGACCATGCAGGGCTGGCAGCCTGGTATCAGCAAGAAGCATTGCGTCTGCGGGCGAAAGCGGCTGAGGAAGCAGAGGCACTCGACAAGATGCACCGGGAGCGCAGCGAGGCTATTCCCTAACAAGGCCCAGTACATTGGGAGCCCCCGTTCCGTAATCAGCGAGACGTAAGTTCCAAATACGCCGTGATGTCCTTCGCCTCCTGGTCTATGATTTCCCTGCGTCCCATGCTCTTAATGTTCTGTCGCATCCTATTCACCACGACAGACCATTCTACGGCCGTGTGTTGTTTCGGATCAGGGAGGGCATGGCATTGCGAACAGGTCTGCTGAAAGAGAGCCGCGCCCACGGTATCTGGTGCGGGCACCGTCCCTGAAGCCAGTGCCTGCAGAGCGTGAGTTTTTAGATACTGCATGAGGATTTCTTCCTCCTGAGATGTCGGGGCCTTTACCTGCATCATCATGCCGCGCATTCCGGCCATCATCCGCTCCCGAATGAGCATCCGGCTGGCCACGCGAGGCCAGTCCTCTGCCGGGTGCATTCGTGGGCTGGGCAGATTGTGACATTGAGAGCAGTAGGTGCTCAGAGCTCTTGCTCCCTGGCTTTCTGGCTTCGGAAGATTGTCAGGCTCGATGCCAGGCGGCAAGATCCCACTCATCATCCCTTGCATCATGTCTTTCATCGATCTCTGGTCCATCATGCCCTGACCCGTCCCACCGCACAGGCCCATCATTCCCATCATGGGCATCGTGCGGGACAACAGAGCCCCGGCCAGAAACAATCCGATACCACCAAGGACCAAAACAATCATTGTGAATCGTCGGCTGCTGTTCTCATTCATATGACCTCCGCTGAAAGCCTCGGTGGAACCCGACGCATCAGGCTTTATTGTTGAACGCTTATCCAGCTCTCTTTCTGCTCATCGCTCTCCCTGTTGCCACTGGTATGCCGCGATCGGCTTTCAGCCAGCATAGACCGGCCACGCCACAGCATATAGAGCACCGGAATCACTACCAGGGTCAGGATCGTTGAACTCACCATCCCGCCGATCATTGGTGCGGCAATCCGCTTCATGACATCGGCACCAGTACCGGTGGTCCACATGATGGGGAGCAAGCCGCCCATGATCGCAGCCACCGTCATCATCTTAGGCCGTACCCGTTGAACCGCTCCCTCCATTATGGCGTCGCGGAGGTCGTGCGCCGTAGCCATGCGACCTTCGCGCAGTCGCCGCTCGTACACTTCATCGAGATAGACGAGCATCACCACGCCTGTCTCTGCTGCGACGCCGGCCAGCGCGATGATTCCCACCCAGACCGCCACGCTAAGGTTGTAGCCCAGATAGTCGAGATACCAGATGGCCCCGATCGCGGCGAAGGGGACAGAGAGCAGCACGATCAACGATTTCGCGAGCGATCGGAAATTGAGATACAAGAGCAAGAGGATCAAAGCCAGGGTCACGGGGAGGACCAGCTTCAACCGCTCTTCCGCCCGAACCAGATGTTCGTATTGACCGGCCCAGATCAGCCGGTACCCAGGAGGTAACGTAACCTGCTCCTTGACCGCTCGTTGGGCCTCTTGGACATAGCCGCGCAAATCGCGCCCGCTGACCGCGACCGACACCAGACCGGCCAACGCCCCACTCTCATCTGAAATGGACGGCGGACCTTGAGTGATCATGATCTCCGCGATTTGCCCAAGTGGGATCTGCGCACCGCTCGGCGTGGGAATCAGTACCCTCTTGAGCCGGTCAGGGTCGTCGCGCAACTCGCGCTTGTAGCGAACGTTGACCGGATACCGTTCGCGCCCCTCGACCGTGGTCGTCACGGTGTCTCCCCCAATGGCCGAGGTGATCACCGCTTGCACATCTCCCACTGTCAGGCCGTAGCGGGCCGCCTCGCGTCGGTTTACGATCAAATCCAAGTAATAGCCTTCATTGAGCCGTTCGGCGAAGGCGCTCCTGGTACCAGGCACATTCGCCAAGACTTGCTCGATGTCCAGTCCGATTCGCTCAATCGTCTTCAAGTCCGGTCCCAAGACTTTGATCCCGACCGGACTCCGGACACCGGTCGTGATCATTTCAGTGCGGGTCTGGATCGGCATCCACCAGATGTTCGGAAATCCAGGAATGCGCAGCTTCGCATCCATCTCATCCAGTAAACGGTCCCAGGTCATGCCGGGTCGCCATTGCGTTTCCGGTTTGAGGGTGACCGTGATCTCGGCCATTCCGACAAAGGCGGGATCGGTGGCAGTCGGCGCTTTCCCCATCTTGCCGAACACCCGTTCCACTTCCGGGAAGGTCGTGAGCAACTGATCCTGAACCTGCAAGATCTTCGTCGCCTCCGGGATAGACAGGCCGGGCACAGTGGTCGGCATATAGAGGATCGTCCCCTCGTTCAGCGGCGGCATGAATTCCGCGCCGAGTCGCAGAAACATCGGCACCGTGAGTCCGAACGTCACCACTGCCATTCCGAGTGTGAGCCACCGAACGCGCAACGCGCCTGAGAGGATGGGCCGATACAAAGCGATCAGCAACCAGTTCAACGGATTCTTGGTTTCCGCTTGGATGCGGCCTCGGATCAAGACCACCATGAGCACAGGAGCCAAGGTCACCGAGAGCGCGGTGGCAGAGAGCATCGCAAAGGTCTTGGTGTAGGCCAACGGCGTAAACAGTCGCCCCTCCTGAGCTTCCAGCGCGAAGATCGGTAGGAACGACACGGCGATCACCAGCAGCGAGAAGAACAGGGGCCGGCCGACTTCTTTGGCTGCCGCGATGATGGTGTCAACCCGATCCGCAGTCGGAGCTTGCTCCAGGCGCTTATGCGCGTTCTCGACCATCACAATAGCGGCATCGACCATGGCGCCGATGGCAATGGCAATGCCACCGAGCGACATGATGTTGGAGGTGATCTTCAAATAGGCCATCGGGATAAATGCCAGCAGTACCGCCACCGGCAAGATGAGGATGGCAACCAGGGCGCTTCGAATGTGAAACAGAAACAGCACCGCGACCAGGCTGACGATCACGCTTTCCTCCACAAGCTTTTCCCGAAGTACAGCGATGGCCCGATGAATGAGATCGGACCGATCATAGGTGGGAATAATCTGCACACCTTTCGGTAGGGCAGGCGTGATCTCTTCCAGCCTTGCTTTGATCCGCTCGATCACGGCAAGCGCGTTCTCTCCGGCCCGCATGATCACGATGCCGCCGACCGTCTGACCCTTGCCGTCCAATTCGGCGATGCCCCGACGCTGGTCCGGTCCGACTTGGACATGGGCAATATCCCGAATCAAGATGGGCGTGCCGCGTCCATCCGTCCCGACTGGGATCAGCTCAATATCCTCAACCGAGCGTAGGTAGCCTCGCCCTCGAATCACGTATTCAGTGCCGGCCATTTCTAAGACTCGCCCGCTCACCTCGGCGTTGCTATTACGGACCGCTTCGATCACGGTCTTGATCGGTAGCCGATAGGCAGCCAACGTGTTCGGGTCCACCTCGATTTGATACTGTTTGACGAACCCGCCGATCGCTGAAACTTCTGCCACCCCAGGCACGCTTTCCAGTTGGTAGCGCACATACCAATCTTGCAGGCTTCGGAGCTGAGCCAGATCGTGCGTTCCGGATTCGTCCACCAAGGCATACTGATAAACCCAACCGACGCCGGTGGCATCCGGTCCCAGGGTCGGCGTGACGCCGGACGGCAGCTTCCCGGTAAGTTTCTGCAGGTACTCGATGACGCGACTGCGCGCCCAGTACAAGTCGGTCCGGTCTTCGAAGATCACATACACATACGACACCCCGTATTCCGACACCCCTCGGACCCGTTTGACTCTGGGTCCCGCGAGCAGAGAGGTCACGACCGGATATGTGATCTGATCCTCGATGAGTGTGGGGCTCCGGCCTGGCCATTCGGTGTAAATGATCACCTGGACATCAGACAGATCCGGGATCGCATCCAGTGGAACCTGAAACACCGCCCACAGGCCCCAGGCTGCCAACAGCACCACACAGAGGATGACTAGGATCGGATTGCGGGCACTCCCTTCAATGAGTCGCGCGATCATTGTTTCTCCCCCTCCCCCCCCGCGGGCGCCGAGACGCCCGCCTTTCCCAACTACATGCCTCCCCCGGCTACCGAGAACTGAAACTTTTCGGCGATCGGCGGTCGCCCTGGCACCGTCACGTTGACCGTCACCACCCAGGTGCCGCCCATGCCAAACATCACCTTGCCTTCGTAGAGCCCTTCCTTGGTATGGTGCGCCGTCACCTTGGAATCGGTCATGCCTGGCATCGGCATGGTATAGACGAACACGACTTGCGCATTGGTCGCTGGCTGGCCGGCCTGATCTGTGAGCTTGAGCTTGAGCAGAACTTCACCAGCCTTGGGTTTTTCCGGCACTGTAGTCAACGTGAGGGACAAACCGGCGACCTGACGGGTCTCTGTAACGGATGGTCCCTTCACCCCCTCCATGCCCGCCATACCGTCCATCCCTTTCATTCCCTTCATACCCTCCATTCCTTTCATGCTGCCCATGTCCATGCCTTCCATACCCTCCATCTTGGCTTCATGGGCGCCACGCATCTGCCAGTCGGCCATCCCGATCCGGCCCATCATGGCTTGCATACTGGACGCTGAAGTCAATTTGCTCTCTGCGTCCAACAAGAAATTGGCCGAAGTGACGATGCGCTCCCCTTCTGTGAGTCCTTCCATCACTTCCACGTAATCCTGGCTCCGCCTCCCCAGCTTGACTGAAGCCGGCTCATACCGGCCTTGCCCCCGATCCATGAACACGAGTTGGCGAAGACCGGTCTCCAGCACTGCTTCCTTTGGTACGACTAAGGTTTTGACCGCATCCGTCTGCAAGATCACGTTTCCAAACATGCCGGGCTTCAACTTCAGTCCTAGATTCGGCAATTCCAGCCGCACTCGCACCGTGCGTGCCTCAGTATTCAGCGCCGGGTAGATGTACGCCACCGTGCCCCGAAACGTTTCCCCTGGATAGGCGGCGAACGTGACCGAGGCCGGCTGACCGAGTTTCGTGGCCATCACTTCTGATTCATAAATATCGGCATAGATCCAGACCGTGGAGAGATCTGCAATCTCATACAGCGTCGTGCCTGGTTCTACATATTTTCCCGGCAAGGCCTCACGTTTCAGCACGATCCCAGAGGAAGGAGCGTAGACCGTGAGAACTGGTTCGGCCTGGCCGCGACGCTCCAGGGCCGCGATCTGTGAATCAGTGACATCCCAGAGACGAAGCCGTTCTCGTGCGCTCACCACAAGGGCTGCGGCATTCGCCTTTGCGTCGGCCAGCGGACTGGCAGCCAATTGAGCCTGCGTCTTGACCGCCAACAGGTATTCGTCCTGCGTGGTAAGGAGGTCTGGCGAGTAGATGGTGAAGAGCGGTTCGCCCTTGCGCACTGGCCGGCCGATCGAATCGACGAACACCTCGCGGACCCAGCCGGAGATTTTCAGCGTGACCTGAGTGAACCCACGCTCATCATAGTTCACGGTGCCGACTGTCCGGATCTCCTCCTCCAACGAAGCATAGGCAGCGGGGGCGCTCCGGACTCCGATCAATTGTCTGGCCACGGCTGGAATCGCGACGACTCCCGATGGTGCTGCGGACATGCTTGGCATAGGTTCCGTGTCTTTCATGGGCATCGTGCCCTCCATCGGCATTCCTTTCATGTCCATCGGCTTCATGTCTCTCATCCCATCCGCTCGCTCTGAAGATCCCGAGACGCTCCTCTTTTCCATGGTCATCCCAGACATGTCGCCTATCATCCGATGTGCAGCGAAGAATCCGGCGATGACACCGACCAACAGACTGACTGCTGCAACACTCACAACAAGACCTTTTCTGCGCATCTCATGATTCATGACGCATTCCTCCCTTTTTAGCTGTTTCCGTTCAGATCAGTTCCAATCACCTGTTCTAGTTCTGCGAGTCGGTGCTCCCGCTCGACCAGCGCTCGGTAGTATTCAAGCTGAAATCCTCGCCAGGCTCGGTCGGCCTCGATCAGATCCAAAAATCCGGTTTTCCCCGTACGATAGCCGGCCCGCGCCGCCTCCACGCCTTGTTCAGCTTGTGGCAATACGGTGGTCTTGTACAGTACGGCCACCTCCCAACTGGCCCGGACCTTGGCCAGTAGATCGCGAATCTGGAAGCGGGTCAGATTTTCAAGTGTATGGAGATCCGCTCGCGCTGCCGCGATCCCTGCCGCGGTCTCGTGAACTGCGGCGTCGTACTTCGGCTTGGTCCAGAATGCGAAGGGGAGATTCATCGACAGCACCGCGCCAAACCCGTCGTTCCTCTGAAAGTTCTGGAAGCGCTGAAAGGCCACGTCGAAGTCCGGATAGTACTGACGCTGGGCCAGCGCGTGAGACTGCTCGTTCCGTTGAATCTCCAGGTCGGCGGCCTTGAGCTCGGGTCTGGACGTCGTCGCCGCCCGATAGAGGTCTTCAAGGTCCTGGTCGAACCGCCCCTCACGCGGCTCCTGTGGAGGCGCAAGCGGAAACCGTGGATCCCGATCAAGCAGCAGGTTCAGTTTGCCCTGGGCGGTGTCACGGCGCTGTTCCAGAACCGGCAATTGCTGGTGCAGGGTGGACAGCTCGACCTGAGCCTTGAGCACATCGACCTGGCTGCCTTTTCCTGCCCGGAACTTCGCGTTGGCGATCTCGAAAAACTGCTTGAGCAGGTCAATCTGCTCATGATGAATCTGGATCGCCTTCTGTGCGAGAAACAGATCATAGTAGGCCTGCTTGAGGCGGGCGATGAGGTCCCGTTCCCTGGCCCGAAACGCCTGCTCTGTCATGTCGGCCGACCGACTGGCAACCTGTTCCTTCAGAGCGAGTTTTCCGGGAAAGGGAAATTTTTGGGACAGCCCAATAATGGTGTGCTGTGTTTGCCCAAGATTGAAGGATTCAGGGAAGTTCCACCACTGGACTGACAAAGTCGGATCGTCCAGCGACCGTGCCTGCGGCACTCGTTTCGAGGAGGCTTCCCATTGCTGCCGCGCAGCGACAATCTCGGGATTCCGTGCTAAGGCTTCCTGGATCAAGTCTGGTAACACTAATGACGGTTGTGGCGTCTGATCGATTGCATGAGCGATGTGGCGTTCACCTGTCCAGAAGGCCAGGCTTACGACCGTAAGGGTCAGCAACCAAAGCCGAATTGACCAAGTCATGTGACGGTCCTCCTCAAGAGCTTTCCTGCCCGCTACCATCGCGGATCCCAGACTCTCATCCATGCTACAGAAGAAGGGACTGGATGAGCCGGGGCCCAGCGCCGGGCAGATGACGTGATGGTGGAACGGTTAAGGAAGAACCGGCGAGATCAAATGCGAAGCACGGTGGTCGCGAGAGACTGATGCGGGGGAGAATTCGATTCGAGAGGATGATATCGCTGGGACATCCGGTGGAAATGATGGCTCACGGCTGGAAGCGCAGCCGGCACGTAGTCAGCCAGGAGATGATGGTCCACGAGCAACAAAGACGACTGGGAGCCGGATTCGACCCCAAGAGTTTTGAAGGCGTCGCACAATTGGCGAGCCGGTTGCTCAATCGGGGTCGAACAGCCGTTCGCCATCGAGGCATCGGAGGTTCCGGACAGTGGCACGAGACAGGCGTACGCATTGAAGCTGAACGCTAACAAGAACACCGTGATGGTCCCAGCGAGAAAAGCCCGGGAATGATGGGAACGCATTTGCATGGTGTTAGTCTAGGCCCCCTCCATTTCATCTGTCAATGGTATTTCTAATACACAATCACTCGATCGGCTGACGCGAACGCGTCCACCATCTTGGCCAGTGGAACGGAAGTCACTGAGGAGGCTACCCGCGCGGGATCGATCTTATACAGCAACATCATTGTCCGGTTGCCGTAGATCTCGACGCCCATCTTCTTGAGGAAGTCGAAATACTCGCCGTAGTTGTGCGGCACTTGTTCGAGCGGCACGCCCATTTGTTGAGCGAGACTTTCGCGTTCTCGTTGCGGCAAGCCCGCACGGTCCAGCGCTGTTGAGTCAGACCCAATCAATCCCCTGAACCAGCCAAAGCCTTTCGTCACCGAGGTCACGGCGCTGGCGTCCACTAAGATCGTTACCTTGTGCCCCGCCTTCACCGTGGCCCACGCGATATTGGGGACCGCGCAGATCTGGGCATCGTCCAGCGCGAGCGACGTTTTCATGTGGATGAGGGTGCGCGTTTCCTGCGCTTGTTGCGCCAGGACGAAGCCAGGTGTGAACAGAGTGAAGACAGCAAGAACCACAAAGCTGTTGATCGTGCGCCACATCGTGTACGACCTCCTTGTTGAGAGATAGGTTCCTAATACGCCGCCACGGGACAAGACATCCTTATGCTTGTACATCCCGCCTCATTTCATCGAACTCCTGTTTGCTGATCTCACCGCGGGCATATCGTTTCTTGAGAATCTCCAGGCTCGAGTCTGGTCGACCGGTAATCCCCTGCCCCATCAGCCATCTGACGAGGTAGACGACGCCGGAGATCAACAATACCCAGAAGAGCACCATAAATAGCAGCCCCACGCCCATCATGGGCATCCATCCGCAGTCCGTCATCTCACACCTCCGTGCTAGGTCTTGCTTCCCGGTCCACTTCCGCTACGCGGCGCAACAGGACAACCTACTCACATCCTTCTTGAAGGTCAGCGCAGCCAGCTTCAAGCCTTCCACCATCGTCAAATAGGGATGAAAAGTCTGAGCAAGGTCCTGAACGGTGAGCCCAAAGCGGATGGCAAGCGTGGCTTCCTGGATCACCTCACCAGCCTCAGCGGCGAGAACGTGTGCCCCCACCAGGCGGCCTGTGTCTTCTTCAGCCACGAGCTTGATAAGACCCTTGGTATTCCGTGCCGCCAAGGCACGCGGAACATGGTGAAGGGGGAGTACCGAGGTCTTGACACGAAGGTCCTTGGTCTTCGCCTGCTGTTCGGTAAACCCCACGCTCGCAATCTGCGGGTCGGTGAAGGTCACATGCGGCAAGGCCGTCAGATCATAGACCTTGCCGACGCCGGTGAGCGCGTTCTCGGCCGCCAGTCCGCCGGCATAGGCTGCGACGTAGACATACATCGGATCGCCGACACAATCGCCGGCGGCATAAATGTCGAGATTTGAGGTTTGCAGATGCTCGTTCACAACAATTTCTCCGCGTGGCCCCAGCCTCACACCTCCCGCGTCCAGCCCGAACCCGGTTGTATTGGGACGGCGTCCGGTCGCGACCAGCAATCGCTCCGCTCGGCAGACCTCCGGCTTTCCGTTGGACTCGGTGTGCACGAGGTACCCTCCCTCTCGGCGCTCGACTCGAGCGATTCTTACGTTCGTGCAGATCCGGACTTTTTCGTCCTCGAGATAGCGCACAAGTGCCTCACCAATCTCAGGCTCTTCTGCCATGGCCACCTGTGGCCCACTTTCAAGGACCATGACTTGGACGCCGAATCGGGCAAAGAGCTGCGCGAACTCCAAGCCGATGCTGCCGCCGCCAATGATGATCAGCGAAGAGGGCAGCGCCTCGAGGCCGAGTGCCTGCTCGCTATTGAGAAAACTGGCTTCTTGAAGTCCCGGTATCGTCGGCGCCCAAGGCGAAGAGCCCGTCGCGATCACGATCTTCTCCGGCTGATACACGGTGCCATTGACACGCACCTGGCGTCTTCCCAGAAGCGTGGCGTCTCCTTTCAGAATGGTGATGGTGGGATAGACCGCGGCCACATCAATGTATTTCCCTTGGCGCAACGCCGTCACCAATTCGACTTTCTGCTGCACCACGCGCTGCCAGTCTGAGGGAGGCGGGCAGGCGGGCAGTCCTTCAAACTGCGGGTAGGCCGCGTGATAGCATAACTCGGCCGCTTTGATGAGCGTTTTGGATGGCACACAGCCGATGTTGACGCAGGTTCCACCAATGGTGCCTTTTTCGACAATCGCGACGCTGGCTCCCAGCTCGGCAGCTTTGATCGCCGCGGCAAAGGCCGCCGACCCGCCGCCGATCATCATCAAATTGTAATGGGTGCTTTGGGACATCGATAGTCCTCCTACGAGCAAATGAGTGGCTCGACCTCTCCCGTGCAGCTCTCAGTGAGTGCAGCAAGTCGCTTCGGTGGCCGGCTTATCCCCGCTGGTACATTCCTTGTACGCGGCATAGGCCTTCAGCGCCCATTCCTCGCCTGGACAGCCTTGCATGGTCATGGCGACCTCGAGAAATTCGATCAACTCTACCTGCGAAATGCCCTTGTCAACCGCCATCTGCACATAGGCGCGAATGCAGGGCTCGCAGCGGATCGCGATCGAGATGGCCATAGCTGTTAAGTGCTTGTGCTTGGCCGGAATAACCCCGTCGCGATAGGCTTCCTGCCGCATGCGCAGTAACCCGCCGGTGACTTTCGGACTCAGCTTTCTGAGTTCGGCAAATAACCCAGCCTCAACCTCCGTCGTTTGCCCCATGATGATGTCCCCCTTCCTCTCACCCTGTCCCTCGCGCCTATTCTTTGAGCACCCGCGCCTTGTACGGCGATAGCGCGGTGCCGGCGCTTTCGACAGCCTTGATCAACGCCGCCACGCCCGTTTTCTCCGGATCGAACGTTACGGCGGCGCGCACGTCCGCGTAATCGAAGAAGAACAGCCACTTCTTCCCCACGGTGATTTCCACCGCACTGACACCGGACACCTTGGCGAGTGCGGCCTTGACATCCTTGACGCAGGCCCCGCAAGTCATCCCGTCGATCTGCAGGGGGACCGTCTGCAGCCTTTGGCTCTCAGCCGCAAATCCCTGAAGTCCGACCAAGCTCAGCGTCATGGTACTGACCAGGATCGTCGTTTGAACGAGTTTCCACATTGCCGATCTCCTCCTGTCCACCCCTCACCTTTCCCTCTCCCGCAAGGGGAAAGGACTAGAATGATGGCGAATGACGCTTCACGTCTCACGTTTTACGAATGGTCACAGCCCCAACCAGTACGGCACCAGGATCAGCACCAGCGCGAACGCCGCCATGATCCAGAGCCATGCCCGATTCGCACCGCTCCGAGTTCTCGGAGCACACACTTCCCCTGGCGCGCATACTGCGGACTTTGGCTTCCTATAGGCCAGATAAAAACTGATGCCCAGCAGAAGTATCGTCAGGCCGATGAAGGCCGGCCGATACGGCAAGAGTCCCTTCAAGAATCCAGCCGTGCCGGCCAAGAATCCCGTGGCCCCGACTCCCACGCCGAGCGCTACAAAAACCAGCGGCCCAATGCAGCACACAGAAGCCAGCAACGCGGCGCTCAATCCACCAACCGAGAGTATTGTCACCGGACTTTTCGGCGGTCTGGGCTTGGAAGGAGCTTCCTCGTACGGACACATGGCCGTCACCTCCTTGTTCTGCCCTCAACCTGCGCTCCTCTTTCCTTTTCCAAGCTTTTGAGAATCGGACAGCGATCGGTCGGCTGACCGGCCCGGCAGGTCCGAATCAAGCTCTCAAGCTCTCGGGCCAAGGCCTGTAAGGCCTGCGCCTTGGCCTCCACACACTGCAATTTTCCTTCTGCCTTCCGCTGCACATCGCCACATCGCGCCCGCGAACTCACGCGCAGGTTCAGCAACTCGGCGATCTCC
The DNA here is from genome assembly GCA_005239465.1 of Nitrospira sp. Classification (GTDB taxonomy): domain Bacteria; phylum Nitrospirota; class Nitrospiria; order Nitrospirales; family Nitrospiraceae; genus Nitrospira_D. The sequence goes on from SPAW01000029.1 coordinate 70,802, forward strand.
CGCAACGTGAACCCCAGCGCCTGGGCGTTCTTGATGAACCGAAGACGTCGCTGTGCATCGCCGTTGTACAGTCTGTATCCTGAAGGCATCCGGGAGGTTGGCCCGAGCAAGTTCAATCGCTCGTAATAGCGAATCGTCTCGATATTGACCCCCACCTCTTTTGCGAGCTGCCCAATCTTGAGTTCTGTTGGCATATGCACCTCAAGAGTTACGATACACCCTGTACCATAGTACTGAGTCAAGGGGGTCACAAGTCCCTCGATGCTCGCTCCTCGCCCTGTAAGAGTTCCCTTGAATGGACGACGCCTTACCGGCACCCATGATTGCGACGATCAGACCATGGAGTCGTCCATTCCATTTCATGCGAAGGCCCTCCTAGAGTTCTCACAAGTTCGAAGCCGGTCTGCGTTCTGGTCCTCAACGCCAGAAACAAATAGACAGTGAATCGGACCGCTGAGACCAAGCGTCGAACGACAGAAGCTATGACAGCGGAACGATTAAGGGTTGCAGGCTGGGAAGATCAAACACGAAGTACGGAAATCTTGAGCAGGAGATCCTGTGGGGGACCGTCTGTGGGATGATCGGATATGCGGCTGCTGTGTGAGGTAAGGATGACAAGAAGAGCTAACGAGGCTGCGTCTTCTGGACAGAGAACCTGACAGTCACTGTTGAGGTGGAGCTTATCGACAGACTGTACGCTGAGGGTCTTAAAGGCATCGCAGAACTGATAGACCGGTTGCTCATCTGGAGTCGAACAGCCATTTCCCATTGCAGCGGCCGTGACTCCATTCACCGGCAGGAGGCAGGCATACGCGTTAAAGCTTAATCCCACAAAGAGGAGCATGAGCACGCTCACCAGCAATGTTCGCACACGACTCATCACGCACCTCAATCAATTGTGAACATACCTCCTCGCCTACCTCCTGTCAATCTCTCCCGCCCGGATCAAACGGAACGTCATAGGACTGTTCTTCGTAGCCGGAGCGCGTTCGAGATAACCGACACGGAACTGAATGTCATGGCAGCGCTCGCGATCATCGGACTGAGGAGCAGTCCCAAGAACGGATACAGCACCCCGGCGGCCACCGGCACGCCAACCATATTATAGACAAAGGCGAAGAAGAGGTTTTGACGGATATTCCGCATCGTCGCTTTGCTCAACCGCCGGGCTCGCACCAATGCACGGAGGTCCCCTTTCACCAAAGTCATCCCGGCACTTTCGATCGCGATGTCCGCACCTGTGCCCATCGCGATCCCGACGTCGGCAAGAGCCAGCGCCGGCGCATCATTGACGCCATCACCGGTCATCGCCACGACATGACCTTCCCCTTTCAATCGGGACACGATCTCGCCTTTCTGGTTCGGTAATACCCCGGCCAGCACCTCGTCCAGCCCCAGTTGTTTACCCACAGCATTGGCTGTCTGTTGATGATCGCCGGTCAGCATCACCAACCTGAGTCCATCTGCTTTCAGCAGGCGGACCGCCTCCGCCGTCGACGGCTTCATCGGATCTGCAACCCCCAAGAGACCTCCAGCCTTTCCATCAATGGCCACAAAGACAACCGTCTGCCCTTCCTGCCGAAGCCGCTCGGCCTCCTCATCAAGCACAGCCAGCGTATTGCCGGCGACACCGATCGTCTCTCGTAGAAAAGACAGCGTTCCGACAGCGACCGGTTTCCCCTCGACCAGGCCGGAGACTCCCCTGCCGGTGACGGACTGGAACTGCGCGGCAGCTGTCGGCGTAACCCCTCGGCTCCGTGCGCCAGCCACAATCGCCTCGGCTAGAGGATGCTCGCTCCCCTGCTCAAGGCTCGCCGCAAAGCGAAGAAGATCCTTGTCGGTCCACGGAGGGACAAAGCGGATGGCCATCAAGGCCGGTTTGCCTTCAGTCAATGTCCCGGTCTTATCGAAGACAATCGTATCGACTCTCCCCAAAACTTCGAGTGCCTCCGCCTTCTTCACCAGCACACCCGCTGTAGCCCCCCGACCGGTGCCGACCATGATCGACATGGGCGTCGCCAGCCCTAACGCACAGGGACAGGCGATAATGAGCACGGCTACGGCGTTCACGAGCGCATAGGCCAGCTTCGGTTCAGGCCCCCAGACAGCCCAGGCAATTGCCGTCAGGAAAGCGATCGCCACGACGAGCGGCACAAAATAGCCGGCTACCACATCTGCCACTCGCTGAATCGGCGCGCGACTACGCTGCGCCTCGCTGACCATCTGCACGATCCTGGCCAGCAGCGTGTCACGACCAACCCGCTGCGCTTGTATAAGGATGCTGCCGGTGCCATTCATCGTCCCACCCGTGACGGTCACTCCAACTTCTTTCGCGACGGGAATCGATTCTCCAGTGATCATCGACTCATCAACGGAAGTACTTCCGTCTACCACCACACCATCCACCGGCACCAGCTCGCCCGGCCTCACCCGCAACCGATCGCCGACATGGACCTGCTCGAGCGGAACATCTTCCTCTCTCCCATCGGCACTCACGCGTCTTGCCGTGGCCGGAGCCAGTCGCAAGAGGCCTTTGATTGCGGAACTGGTCTGACTGCGTGCGCGCAACTCGAGTACCTGTCCCAGTAGAACGAGCACCGTAATTACAGCGGCTGCTTCGAAATAGGCAGCCACCGTTCCATCTGGTCGATGAAAAGACGCGGGCAGCAACGTAGGGATCATCGTCGCGATCACGCTGAAGACATAGGCCGCTCCGGTCCCCATTGCAATCAGCGTGAACATATTCGGCGCCTTGTTTATGATAGACGCCCAGCCCCGTTGGAAGAACGGCGCTCCGCCCCATAGCACCACCTGCGTGGCCAGAAGCAACTGCGTCCAATTGAGCGCCGCACCTCCGAACCACTGTTGGAGCGGCATGCCTGGAATCATATCGGACATCGCAAGGAGCATCACGAGCGCCGCTGGGCCGAGACAGATCCAGAAACGCCGGTTCATGTCCTCGAGCTCAGCATTGCCGACATCCTCGGCCGACACGACCTTTGGTTCGAGCGCCATTCCGCAAATCCGGCAAGCCCCGGGTTTGGTTTCAAGGACCTCCGGATCCATCGGGCAGACGTACTCGACCACCCCGCCGGATGGAACCGGCGTCACGCGCGGAACTCTCTGTTCAGGTGGAGTCAGGTAGTAGCCGGGATCGGCGCGGAACTTCGTGAGGCAGTTCGTGGCGCAGAAGTAGTAGGTCTTGCCTTGATACTCGTGTGAGCCGGCCGCGGTGGCCGGTTCAACGGTCATGCCGCAAACGGGGTCAGTCTCGCCCTGTGTAGCCGGCATCATCATGGGGAGCGGTTTTCGCGGCGATGGAATCGTAACGAGACTCAGCGGCTGCTTGCTCAGCGTGCGCTCAGGATCCGTACGAAACCGTTCGAGGCAGGAGACCGTGCAGAAATAGTAGGTCAGGCCTTTGTAATCATACCGGCCTGCCGCGGTCGCAGGATCGACGGTCATGCCGCAAATGGGATCGATCGCCATCGCAACTCCGTGAAGCATGACACGTGAAGAGTGATACGTGGAATGATTGGTTGCTGACCCCTTACTGCGTGCACATCACCGCTAACTGGTTACCCATCACTTTTTTCCGTCCGCGTTGAGGATGCTGCGGATGACGGTGATGATGTTCTCCGTCTTCATGTTCTCGTTTTCGAGCTTGATATTCCCATCCAACAAGAGCGTCGGAGTGTATTTTACCTTGATCCGATCGCCCCACCGCCGTCCATCGTCAAACGCCTTGGCCGGCCTGCCGCTGGCCATGCCTTCCTCAAAAACCTTTGGATCGAGTCCCACTTCCTTGATCAACAGCTCCCGGATCGTACGATCCAGGATTCCCGTCATCTTGTCTTGATGGATGGTTCGGAAGAGCACCTTCTTCATCTCGGCCCCTTTCCCCATGATCTTGGCCTGCTCGTACATATCGAAGGGGGTTGGGAGCTTATTTTGAAACACCGGAAACCCGACCATGGTCACTTCCAACTTATTACCAAACTCTTTTTGGAGCAGGGGTAAGCCCATCTCTTCAAACTGGTGACAATGGGGACAGTAGAAGTCGGCGAACTCGATAACTTTCACCTTGCCAGGTTGATGAGTCGATGGCTCGTCTTTGAGCAATTCGAACCTGCCCATCAGTTCAGGCTTCGCCGCCTGCGCACTGAACGGCGCACTCAGTAGGAATATTGCCCCGACGACAACAACGGCGAGTCTCCACATCAACATCCTCCAACGATTCATCTCACACTCCTTTCACAGGTAGGGGCCCAAAATCTCATTATATCGAATGAAGGGCGTTCCTGCCCTCTGTTATAATCCCACCATGACAGGACGATGGTGTGCGCTGATTGCATTGGTGCTGTTGATCATGTCTGGATGTGGGTCGACAGATGACCAGATTGAAACCAGCCCATCCGGCACGCCTCTGGTCACCTTTACTCAAGTGAAAGCGACGCCTGAGTCGTACAAAGGACAGCCGGTCACATTCGGAGGCAAAGTCTTAGGAGCGAGACGGCTGAAGGAGGGAACGAGAATTGAAATTCTTCAGCTGCCCCTTACCTCGTCCCTCCAACCAACAACCGACCTGAGCAAGTCCCAAGGCCGCTTCGTCTCCATGCAGAAAGAGTTTCTCGACCCTGCCACCATCCCCGCCGGCACATTCGTGACCATCACCGGAGAAGTCGCCGGTTCGGTGACTATGCCGCTCGATGAGACGGAATATACCTACCCGATCGTGGATATCAAGAACTTGCGTGTGTGGACGAAAGACGAAGAAGTATCTCCCCGGATTCGTCCCTACATCGGCCCTGGCCCCTATTGGGGCCCCTACTGGTCTCCATACTGGAGGCCCTGGCCGTACTGGTAAGAGCCGAGGTTGAGGTCAAGGCCGAGCAATCATCCGTCTAGTTTTCTCAGCCTTAACCTGAACCTCAACCTGCCCGTTTACCGAAGCGTCGACCCTATTATCCGCTCGACTCGATCATCACGCCCACCCAGCTCTCGATACTTCCGATACTGCGCGAGGGCGCGCGGCATGTCTTTGCGATGGAGTTCGTAGAAGACACCCAAATTGTAGTGGGCCTCCGCATTATCAGGCTTCAGGACCACGGCTTTCTCATACTCCTGCTCTGCATCCTCCAGTTTGTTCATTCTGGTATAGATGACGCCCAGGTTCATATGCGCTTCGGCATACTCAGGTCGATAGCGGATGACCTCGAGAAACTCCCGCTCCGCTTCCCCTGGCTTTCCTTGGCTCCGAAGAATGAACCCCAGATTGTAGTGGGCATCGACCAGATCGGGTTTGGCGGCAATGGCTTGCTTATACGCATAGGACGCTTCGCCGAGATCATTATTTTTCTCGGCGATCCGTCCGCTCAGGTACCAGGCATTGGCGTGTTTGGGATTCGCCTTGGTGAGGCGGCTCAACATATCCCGTGCCGCTTTGGACTCCCCTTGACTATCGTAGAGCATCGCAAGTTCAAAAAGGGCGTCTGCCTGGGTCGGGGCGACGGCCAATACACTCTGATAGGTCTTCTTCGCGGCCGCCAGGTCCCGCCGCTGTTCATAGAGCTTCGCCAGGTCGAGATAGGACTCGATGTGCCTGGGATTGACCTCGATCGCACGCGTCAGCGCCTGCTCGGCTTCGGTCGATTTCCCCTGCGCCACATACACGTCGGCCAGATCGTTCAGCGCGTCAGCGAAGGCGGGCTTGATCTTGAGCGCACGGAAGAACTCCTCCACGGCCTCGTCCGATTTTTGGTCTTTGAGGAGAATGCGACCCGGGAAATAATGCCCCTCAGACGACGACGGATTCAACTCCATCGCTTCTCTCGCCGCATCGGCAGTCTCCTTCAAGTGACCTTGACGCAGGAGAGCTTCACCCCGATCGAGATGGTGCGACGCCTCATCCTGCTGTCTCGCTTGATGGGTTGCGGGAGCAGATAGGCTCCAGGATGGTGGGAAGAAGGAGAATGCGACGGTGGACAGGACCCACGCGACAACTTGGATAGGCCGGTTTCCTGTCGGACCCCGCATGCTCGTCCCCGCACTTGATATGGACTAACGGACTATAAACGGCAACGACGAGGGAAATCAATGCGCGGAATGAGCGAAGGGGCATCGCACGTTGCAACTCACCACGGACAAACGCTCCGACGTGACCGTTTGGCAACATGCGCGTCTTGATCACAACCATCAAGGGATATCTAGCACATCAGTTGTTCGTCTGGAATGCGTCCGTGGAGCGGATCGTGGTCAAGATCGTCAAGCGTAAAGAAGCGTTAGACATAGTACGCTAGATTGTATACAATGCAGCTGGTTCCAAGGTGAGCCATGTTATGGATTTTGCCAACCTGTCCATGGCGCGAATCTAGGAGGCATTCAGATTGGAATATCCATAAACATCGGCCGCGAGGAGTCTGACGCTGAAGAGGTGATAGCTCGATTCATGAGAATTGCAAGACATGGTTGATAAAGGTTGATCGGATGGGCGAAAGAGAATTCTCAAACCTCAGTACGTCGATCGTTGCGACGCTGAAAGAGCGGATCATTCATTGGCAATATCCGCCGGAACACCGCCTTACCGAAGCGGAACTCTGCCAGAAATTCGGCGTCAGTCGTAGTCCGGTACGGGAGGCCCTCCGGATTCTGGCAACGGATGGGTTCGTCAAAAAAATGCCCAATCGGGGCTACGCGGTGAAGCAATATAACCTTCGGGAGATTGAGGAGCTCTATGATGTTCGCTTGGCTTTGGAGCTGTTTGTCGTCGAATGCTTGGCAAAGCGGGGCACGCCGAAAAAGGATGATATAGATGTGCTCAAACGTACATGGACTTCTCTGGTAAACGGATCACCTAAGAAGGACGAGGAACTCGCCCGGCTGGACACACTGTTTCACGAAACGCTCGCCCATGCAGCAGGAAACAAGTCTCTGTTGCGACAACTTCGCGCAATCAACGAGCGGTTGATGCTTTTTCGCATGATAGATTTCGGCAGGGCACACCGGGTTGAAAGGACATGCCGCCAACACCTGGAAATCCTTAAACGCATCGCAGCCAAGGATATATCGGGTGCACGCAAGGCCATGCAACGGAATATCGAAGAGGGCCGGAACAACGTCCATACAGCGATCAAAGATGCACTGGCTAGAGCCTACTCATTCTAGGAAGTTCCATTCTCCGCCATCATCCCTGCGACCTGGGGAACCTCCAGCCTACATGCCTCCACAATACCCGCTGTTATATAATCAACCTCATGGCGAGCACGGCGTAATGTCGCCTGACGATCGGGGTGCGCCCAATGCGTCTCAATGCTCTTTCGGCCGGCGTTGAGGCGCCGACCATGTGCTTTAGCGGGGTTATTCATAGTGTTTTCCACCACGCTTGTAATGTCAGTCTTAAAAGCGATGAATTACTCACCCTTGTTTCATCAGAAAAAGGCAACTTTCCCCAAGGGATCCGCTTGGAGACCTCCCCGAAGTTTACTTTTCTAAATCAGCTCCGTGTCGGACAACCGGTCGCTTGCCGGGGAGGGATTATTCGAATCAGCGGGTCCGATCTGTCCATTGATCTACGAACCGCAAGCCACTGGCACGTCGATCTCAAAGGACTGCGAGTCGATCTACACCAGCGCGACACCGCTCAAGCGTGGGCGGTCGCCTGGGTAGAACTCGGGAAACATCGCCGCGGGGACGGAATATCCGGAATGATCGCGGCCATTCCTCTGCCAAGACAGAATCCCGTAACATCGCCCGGGATAAAGATACTTGTCGAAAGGGCGGTTCAAACCCTTCCGGCCTTGATAAATGCGACACGCAACTTTCAGGTTGAAGGCGCCATTACCGCCATCAGACCTTTGATCGGGCTGGGGCCCGGCTTGACACCCTCTGGCGATGATTTCATCGTGGGGTATCTGGCTGGATTGTGGAGCACGGCGGGCAGTGATTCATCCCGGCTGAGGTTCATATCAACTGTGGGTGCCTGGCTCTCTCAGGCCGCAGTAGGCACCAACGCGATCAGTTACACCTACATCAAATCCGCGGTCAAGGGTAATATCTCCGAGCCGATTGTGACTCTGGCTCAACGCTTTGGACAAGCGAACAATATGGACAGCGTCCGAGAAGCGGCAGGGACCGCCCTGCAGGTGGGCGACACCTCAGGGGCCGATGGCGTCCTGGGGCTGTTGCTTGGCTGTATCGCCTGGACGGCGCCTTCATTATTTTGTTGCAGTCCACCGCAGCCCGTACTTTGCTCTTGACTTGGTATACAATTTGGTGTTCAAGTTGGCGTCGGAAAAATAATGTGACGTTCGCCAGATAGGCCACCGGCGGGGAAGTTCTCAACCGTCTGACGTTCAACGCCATGAACCGGCCAAGCTAAAGGCGTCAATGGGGAGGCCGTGAACGTGGCCAGAGCGACCAAAATACTCCGCAATTTCTATCGTGATTCGGTCTCGCTGATGCAACTCTCCTCCATGTTCGCCAAGTTGCCCGGCGTGGAACAAGCCTCGGCGATCATGGCCTCTGCAAACAACATTAGTCTGCTTAAGGAAGCCGGCTTGCTGGGGGGGACTATTGAGGCCGGTGCCAACGATCTGCTCATCGCCCTTCAAGGGCAGGAAGAGGCGTTAGACGCCGCAATGGCAGCGGCCGAAGCCGCGTTGAACCAGAACCCGCCTCCTGTGACCGGAAATGGGAGGTCGTGCGGCATGGCCCCCCGCAGCATAGAAATGGGTCTCGGAGACATGGTGGGTGCCAATCTGGCCTTGATCTCCACTCCCGGCGAATACGCCGCTGCCGAGGCGCTCAAGGCCTTGAGTCTTGGCCTCAACGTGATGCTGTTCAGCGATAATGTCGAGTTGAAAGATGAGATTGCGCTGAAACGCTTCGCTCAGGCCCGCGATCTCATCGTCATGGGGCCGGATTGCGGGACCGCCATCATCAATGGGATCCCGCTCGCCTTCGCCAACGCCGTGAGGCGCGGGGAGATCGGTGTTGTCGCTGCGTCGGGCACCGGCCTTCAGCAGGTCACCTGCCTTATCGATCGATGGGGCAAGGGTATTTCGCAGGCGATCGGAACCGGAGGTCATGACCTGCACAGGGATGTGGGGGGGATTTCCATGCTCCAGGGTCTGAAGGCCTTGGCCGTCGATCAGTCAACTTCGGTCATTGTTTTGATTTCCAAGCCTCCGTCGCCTGAGGTTGCCGGACGCGTTCTGGAGGTTGCGGGTGGGGTCGGAAAACCGGTGGTGGTGAATTTCCTGGGCGCGGACCCGGAGGGTATTAAGCATCCTAATCTATTCGCGGCTGGGACTCTTGAGGATGCGGCGGCTGCAGCGGTGGCGCTCGCCGACGGCCGGAGGCCTGAAGAGGGCAGACCGAAACGCCCGCCTTTTGCAATACCCCCCAAGCTGGCCCCAGGGCAGCAATACCTTCGCGGTCTTTACAGTGGGGGGACGTTTTGTTACGAAGCCTCGCTCCTGCTGAAGAAAGACTTGGGACAGGTCTATTCAAACAGCCCTGTGGATCCCGGAGACCGCCTGGGCGACGTCTGGACCAGCCGGGGGCATACGGTCATTGATCTGGGCGACAATCTCTTCACCCGAGGGCGTCCCCATCCCATGATCGATCACCGACTGCGCAATGAACGCATTTTTAAAGAGGCCGGGGATCCCGAGGTTGCGGTGATCCTGTTGGATGTGGTACTCGGATATGGCTCTCATCCGGATCCGGCGAGTGAAATGGTGCCGGTGATTCAAAAGGCCAAAGATTTGGCGGACAAGGCTGGCAGGCATCTGGTAGTTGTCGGGTTTGTTTGCGGCACATCTTTGGACCCGCAGAATCTGTCTAAACAGGAAGTCGCCCTGCGAGACGCAGGGGTAATTCTGGCCGAAAGCAATGCCCAGGCAGTCCGTTTGGCGGCGACTGTTGTGTTAGCGGCGGCCGGGGTTGGGAAAATGCCGTGATGCAGGCCTTGTTTCAGGAGAAATTGCAGGTATTGAACGTCGGCCTGTCGTCGTTTGCCGAATCGGTCGCCAGGGCGGGCGGGACGGTGCTGCAGGTGGAGTGGGCCCCTCCCGCGCAGGGTCATCAGACCGTTTGTCGTGAATTGGCCCAGCTTGTGAATCTGCCGGCCATCGAGGCGGCCAACCGAAAGGCCTTCGATGCGTACCTGACAGCCCAGCCGATCCTTCGGGGCATCGGGGTTGCCGGCAAGGTGCTCCCCAAGATGGCGGAGCGCATGATCCTGCACGGAGGTCCTCCTATTGCCTGGGAAAACATGTGTGGTCCCATGCAGGGCGCCATCATCGGCGCAATCCTCTATGAAGGATGGGCGAAGGATATCCCTGGCGCTTGCGCCCTGGCTTCCGGTGGTGAGATTCTCTTTGAACCCTGTCACCATCATGCCGCCGTCGGTCCGATGGCTGGTGTCATCAGCCCGTCCATGCCAGTGTGGATGGTTGTCGATGCCGCCCATGGCAATCAGGCATTCAGTAACTTCAACGAGGGAAGCGGACGAGTGCTCCGGTTCGGCGCCAACAGTCCGGATGTGATCGACCGCCTCAAATGGATAGGACAGGTGCTCGGACCGACGTTGCGGGCGGGAGTAGAGACTCTTGGCGGGCTTGATCTCAAAACGTTGATGGCGCAGGCGCTGCACATGGGCGACGAGGTGCACAACCGCAATGTCGCGGCGTCGTCCCTGTTCCTGAAACGGCTGATTCCAGCTTTGCTGAGGACGACGACACCCTCGGCCGATATCGCCGCCGTCGTCGACTTCATCGCCGGCAACGATCACTTCTTTCTGAATCTCTCCATGACCGCCTGTAAGGCCATGCTCGATGCCGCCCACGGCGTTCCAGGCAGCAGCATGGTCACGGCCATGGCCCGTAATGGCGTCGAGTTCGGTATCCGTGTCAGCGGCGCGGGGGATCAGTGGTTTACCACGAGGGCGCCGGTGGTCGATGGACTCTTCTTCCCCGGCTACACCACGGCGGACGCTGCGCCCGATCTGGGGGACAGCGCGATCACCGAGACAGCGGGTGTGGGCGGCTTCGCGATGGCCGCCTCCCCGGCGATCGTCAAGTTCGTCGGCGGCACACCGCAGGATGCGATCGACAATACGACGGCGATGACCCATATCACGCTGGGCCGGAATGGTGCGTTCACGTTGCCGTCGATGAACTTCGCCGGCTCGCCGGCGGGTATTGACGTCCGCAAGGTCGTCGATACCGGCATTCAACCGATTATCAATACGGGGATTGCCCACCGTAAGGCCGGAGTCGGACAGATCGGGGCCGGTATTACGCGTGCGCCCTTGGCCTGTTTCACGCAAGCAGTGTCCGCACTGGCAAGCGCCATGCGCAGCAGTCAGTGAACCCGGAGGATGCTCCCTATGACAGCCAACAACAAACTTGCCGTTGTCGCTGTCGGGGGTAACTCGTTGATCCGAGACAAGAACCACGAATCGATTCCGGATCAAAGTCGAGAAGCGGCCATCACCGCTCACCATATTGCGGAAATGATCGCAACCGGGTGGAATGTGGTGATGACCCACGGGACCGGTCCTCAGGTCGGCTTCATCCTTCGCCGTTCTGAGTTGGCACTGGAAGAGGTACCTCCCGTGCCTATGGATTATGCCGATGCTGATCTGCAGGGAGGCATCGGCTACATGTTCCTCAAGGCCCTGTACAACGAATTTCGCATGCGCCGGATTGATCGAAAGGCTGTGGCCATCATCACTCAGACCTTGGTGGACCGCAATGATCCGGCGTTTGCCGACCCGTCCAAGCCCATCGGATCTCACATGGACGAACAGACCGCGCGGCGGCTCGCTTCTCGGCAAGGATGGGTGGTGAAAGAAGATACGGGGCGTGGTTGGCGGCGGGTGGTGCCGTCACCATTGCCGAAGACCATCGTCGAACTGGCGGCTATCAACGCGTTGGCTCGATCGGGATTTGTGGTCATTGCGTGCGGTGGGGGCGGTATCCCGGTGGTCGAAGACGAGGAAGGCAACCTGACCGGGGTTGAGGCGGTCATCGACAAGGACTTGGCTTCAAGTCTGCTGGCTCGTGGCATCGGTGCCGATTTGTTGATGGTGTCCACGGGGGTCGAGAAGGTGGCCATTAACTTCAATAGGCCCGGCCAGCAATGGCTGGATCGCATGACGGTGGCTGAAGCGAAGAGGCATTTCGCGGACAATCAATTTGACAAGGGCAGTATGGGACCGAAAATTCAGGCGGTGATCGAATTCTTGGAAGGTGGCGGGCGCATGGGATTGATCACTAATCCTCCCAATATTGGTCGCGCCCTGGCCGGTAAAACTGGAACGTTCATCGTGCGGGAAGGTGTGCCATCATTCACATTTCACAATTAAGGAGGACATATGGCTGCATCACGTAAACTGACAAGACGCCAAGTTCTGAAAGGAACTGCGGCTGCCGGAGCTCTGGGCATGTTAGGCGGCCTGGACTGGGTCGGCCAAGTATGGGGGGCACAGGACAAGGTCAAAATGGGGTTCATCTTTGTGGGGCCGCGAGACGACTATGGCTACAACCAGGCGCATTTCGAAGGTAAATCGGCGGTGGCTAAACTCGACTGGGTGAAGGCCTTCGATGAAGAGAAAGTGCCGGAGACCATCGAGGTCCAAAAAACCATGGAGAGCATGATCAAGCTGGACGGGGCCCAGGTACTCTTCCCCACATCCTTCGGCTATTTTGATCCCCACATTCTCAAGGTCGCACCCCAATTTCCCAACATCCTCTTTTTGCACTGCGGGGGGCTCTATCAAGAAGGCAAACATCCCAAGAACGTTGGAAGTTACTTCGGCTACATTGATGAAGCGCAGTATGTGGCCGGCATTGTAGCCGGTGGGATGACCAAAAGCGGGAAGCTGGGGTTTGTAGCGGCCAAGCCTATTCCCCAGGTGCTACGCAATATTAACAACTATACCCTCGGAGCCCGCAGCATCAGACCGAACTGCACGACCAACGTGATTTTTACCGGGGACTGGTCGCTGCCGGTCCGTGAGGCGGAAGCTACTAACAGCTTGGTCGATCAAGGGATCGACGTGATCACCTGCCATGTAGACAGCCCTAAAGTCGTCATGACCACGGCCGAGAAGCGCGGTATCTATTGCACCGGCTATCACTGCAACCAAGCGAAGCTTGCCCCTCGCGGGTACCTCACCGGAGCCGAATGGAATTGGGCCAAAATCTACATGGATTATGCCGACATGATTCGAAAAGGGCAGAAAGTTCCCAACTTGGTCCGTGGCGGCTTAAAGGAGGGCCTTGTGAGGGTGGCGGATTATAACAAGGTGGTGACTGACTCCGTTCGCAAGCAAGCCGACGCGGCCAAAGCAAAATTTATGAGTGGGGCAATGATCGTCTACAAGGGCCCCATCAAGGACAATACAGGTCGTGATGTCATCCCGGCCGGAAAGCAATATGTCCAAACGGATATCTGGCTGGAGAGTATGGATTGGCTGGTGGAAGGGGTAATCGGTTCGACCAAGTCGTGAGCATGGGCGTGCCGAAAAACCTGCACAAAGCGCTGGAACCGTTCCTCATCATCTTCGGGTCTCTCTCGGTCTCGATGGTGTTGTTTGGAGGGTTTGTGGCGGTGGCTGGGGCGAGCCCTATCGAGGTGTATCAGACGATGTATAGGGCCGCCTTCGGTACCTCGTTTTCGTGGCAAAATACACTGATACGATCCGCGCCGCTGATGCTGACGGCCCTCTGTACCGCGCTTCCGGGTTATCTCGGCTTAATCGTGATCGGAGGAGAGGGGGCAGTGGTGATAGGTGGTCTCGCCGCGGCGATAGCGGCTCTGACCATGCCCACTGCCCCTCCCATGGTGATCCTTGTCACCATGGCGCTCGTCGGCATGGTTGCCGGTGGGATCTGGCTCGCCATTGGAGGGGCATTGCGGCACTATCGCGCGGTCAATGAAACCATCAGCAGTCTGTTGCTGAACTATATCGCCATTGCGGTCCTGAATCACCTCGTCACGGGCACCTTCCGCGATCCAGAAAGTCTCAATCATCCCTCGACATATCATATTGGAGAGGCCAATATGATCGGCCTCATCCCCGGGACGGATCTCCATTGGGGATTGGCTTTCGGCGTCGTTGCTTGTGTTCTAACATGGTTTCTGATGCATCACACTGTCTTCGGCTTTGCGTCCCAAATTGCAGGAGGCAATGTTCGCGCCGCTCAGATCGCGGGATTGCCGGTCGGGCAGTTGATTCTCATCGTCTGCTTCGTGGCGGGAGCAGCAGGTGGATTGGCAGGCATGGTGGAAGTGGCGGCCATCCATGGCAGGGCCAATGATACCCTCAATGCCAATTATGGTTATGCCGGCATTCTCGTCGCTTTTGTGGCCCGCAATAATCCGCTGGCCATTATGCCTGTGGCCGTGTTGTTGGGAGGAATCCGCGCGAGTAGCGGATTGTTGCAGCGAGTTCATGAGCTACCGGATGCGACCGTGCTCGTGATGCAGGGGATCATTTTCCTCGTCATCCTGTTTAGCGAGACCCTGTACGGGCGATTTTCGACGTTGCAGAAACAAGGGGTATCGTGATGGAAGTCGGTTGGTGGGGAGTCTTAATCGCCGTGCTGGGGGGAGCGATTCGGATCGGCACCCCATTTCTTTTTGTCTCGCTGGGCGAGTGCTTGACCGAGAAAAGCGGCCGCATCAATTTGGGCCTTGAAGGCACGCTGGTGATGGGCGCCATGACTGGGTACGCCATCTCGTTGCATAGCGGGTCTCCGTGGCTGGGGGTCTTGTGTGCCGGGTTAGCCGGCGCGGTGCTCGGCGCCTTGCATAGTTGGCTCTGCAGCTACCAGCGGGTCAATGATATTGCAGTGGGGATCGCGATGATGCTGTTCGGCACCGGATTGGCCTTTTTTTTAGGGAAGCCCTACATTCAACCATCCGCACCTCGATTGCCGTCCATCGATCTCGGAGGCTGGAGTAATGTGCCGCAACTCACAGCGGCCCTGCAAATCAACGCCTTGTTTCTGATCGGGATTGTCGTGGCGATTACGCTTGGGTGGATCTTGAAAAATACTTCGTGGGGATTGAAGGTTCGTGTTGTCGGCGAGAGTGCGGATGCGGCGCGCGCCCTCGGATTGCCGGTCGATCGAATACGGATCCTGAGTACCGCCCAGGGAGGATTTCTTGCGGGAATCGGCGGGTCGTATCTCTCGCTCTACTACCCGTTCAATTGGAGCGAAGGCCTTTCGAGCGGCCAGGGATTAATGGCAGTGGCACTGGTGATCTTCGCCCGTTGGCAGCCGCTTGCCTGCCTATGGGTCTCTCTCTTGTGGGGAGGAGCGGCTGCCTTGGGGCCTTCCTTGCAATCCGTGGGGATCACATACGGCTATTATATCTTCAACGCGATCCCCTACATTATGACGTTGGCGGTGATGATCATAACCTGTTCCCCCCGGCGCAGTCTCGTGGGGGTGCCGCATGAGCTCACGGTGACTCGTTAGGATATAAAAAATTAAACAGATGAAAGGACTCAACCCACAGATTCATGGGAGGTGAACCATGAGTAAATATGTTGCAGCCGATCCGTATCCCTATCCGTATAACGGAGATCTCCGACCGGAGAATACGGTATTTCTCATCATCGACATGCAGACCGATTTTTGTGGCAAAGGGGGGTACGTGGACAAAATGGGCTATGACATTTCACTCACCCGTGCCCCGATCGCCCATATTCTCAAGGTGCTGGCGAAAGTGCGGACTATTGGGATGCATGTCTTCCACACCAGGGAAGGACATCGGCCCGACCTAACGGATCTACCGGAGAATAAGCGGTGGCGCAGTCGAAGAATCGGAGCAGGCATTGGAGATCCTGGCCCTTGCGGGAAAATCCTTGTGCGAGGAGAACCGGGGTGGGACATCATACCTGAGCTCGCTCCAAAGCCCGGCGAACCCATCATTGATAAGCCCGGCAAAGGCTCGTTTTGGGCGACTGATCTTGAGATGCTCTTACGGCTTTGCGGGATCACCAATATCGTCCTGGCGGGGATTACCACCGATGTTTGTGTCCATACCACCATGCGCGAGGCCAACGACCGGGGCTTTGAATGTCTCCTGCTGGAAGATTGTTGCGGCGCGACTGATCCTGGAAACCACCAGGCGGCAATCAAGATGGTCAAAATGCAGGGCGGGGTGTTCGGTGCCGTGGCGAAATCCGATGCCTTCGTAGAGGCACTCTCATGACGAACACTGTTCCGCCAGACCTGGAAGTCCTTGGCATGACCAAGCGCTTCGGACCGTTGGTGGCCCTGAAGGATGTCAATTTTCGGCTGCGCCCAGGCCGGTTTCACGCGCTGCTCGGTGAGAACGGCGCCGGCAAGAGCACCTTGGTGAAATGCATCATGGGCTATTACCACCCCGATGAAGGGAAAATTCTGTTGGATCAGCAACAGGCCACAGTTCGTAACCCCCGTGACGCGCAGACATTGGGAATCGGAATGGTCTATCAGCAATTTACCCTGATTCCCAACATGACGGTTCTCGAAAATCTGGTGATCTCCAAAGCGAAGTTGAACCCTCTCATCAATTGGCTGGAGGAAGAGCATCAGCTGACGCAGTTTATGGAGAAGATGCCGTTCAAGGTTTCTCTTGCAGCTCATGTCAGTTCGCTCGCTGCAGGCGAAAAACAAAAAGTAGAAATTCTCAAGCAACTATTTTTACAAAACCGCATTCTCATTCTGGATGAACCTACTTCCGTCCTGACGCCACAAGAAGCGGATGAAGTCTTAGGCCATCTCCGTGCTATGACGCAAGCACAACGGCTCAGCGTCTTGATTATTACCCACAAACTGAGAGAAGTGGTGGCGTTCGCCGATGAGGTCACGGTGTTGCGCAAAGGACAATTCGTGGGGTCTGGACTCGTGTCGGATCTGAAGGTTTCTCAGATGGCCGAAATGATGGTGGGGTCTGAAGTCACAACCAAACCGAAGGAACGCAGCGCACCTCCCACCAAGACGCCCAAACTAGCTATTCACGACCTTCGTGTGCATGACGATGCCGGAGTGGAGGCTGTCCGGGGGCTGCATGTAACCATCCATTCGGGTGAAATCGTGGGGATTGCCGGTGTATCGGGCAATGGACAACGAGAACTGGTTGAGGTCCTGGCCGGACAACGCCAAGCGATAGCAGGTAAGATCCTGGTGCAGGGCATGCCATTTGAGCCGACCCGTAAGCAGATTATGCGTCATAAAATCTATTGCTTGCCGGAAGAACCGCTCCAGAACACCTGCGTGGTGCACATGAGCCTCGCGGAAAATCTGGCGTTTCGCAATTTTGATCTGGAGCCCCATTCCATGGGCGGCTGGCTCATCAACCGTCCCGCGCTGCGGCGCAGCGCGCATGGGTTGATTGAACGGTACAACATTAAACCGCCTTATCCCGATACCCCTATCCAGTCTCTCTCGGGAGGAAATGTGCAGCGCGCGGTCTTGGCACGGGAGCTTTCGGCCGAGGTCGAGATCTTGATCGTGGCCAATCCATGTTTTGGGTTGGATTTCTTGGCCACGGAGGAAATTCGCCTACAGATTGTCGCCGCGCGCAATCGCGGGACGGCTGTCCTTCTGGTGAGTGAAGACCTCGACGAGATCCTGGAACTGGCCGACCGTACCGTGGTGATGTTTAACGGTCAACTGGTCTATGAAACGACGTCGTCCGGCGCCGACCTCGCGCTCATTGGACGGCACATGACAGGACATGCGGTATGAACACAGTAATCGCATCACCCTATCCGTATCAGTTGCCTCCGCGTGACTCGGGCGCTCGAGTGGCGTTGGTGGTCATCGACAGGCAGCGCGATATTATTGAGCCCGGCGGGTTTGGCGCGGTGCTCGGGAATCAGGTCGAACTCCTGCAAAAGATCGTACCAACCGTTGCCGGGTTGCTCAAAACATTCCGAGAGTTGCGGTTACCGGTTATTCACACCAGAGAAGGCCATCGCCCTGATCTGTCAGATTGCCCTCCGGCCAAAAGAAGCCGTGGGGACTCCGCTCTCCACATCGGAGATCCGGGTCCGATGGGACGTATCCTGGTGTTGGGAGAACCAGGGAATGATTTTTGAAGGAGTTGCTTCCCAAACCGGGTGAACTCGTCATCGACAAGCCCGGCAAAGGGGCGTTTTACGCCACCAATCTGCACGAGCGTCTGCAGGCCCTATCGATCAGCCATTTGGTCTTCACGGGAGTGACCACCGAGGTATGCGTCCAAACCAGCATGAGAGAAGCCAACGACCGCGGATATGAATGTCCTTTGGTGGAGGATGGAACCGAAAGTTATTTTTCTGAATTTAAACAGACGACTCTCCGCATGATCCAATCGCAGGGAGGCATTGTTGGCTGGGTGACGACGGCGAGTCGTCTGATAGCCTCTCTCCGGCAAACCTACGGGCAGCTGCAACAGGTGCCGGAACATGGTTATCCTGTGCTCGGGAAAAAACCCACAGCAGAGGGAACAGGGGTGTTGGGATGGGTTGGTCTCTTCGGAACGGCAGTTTGGACATTGCTACACTGCAGAAGCTCTACCATACGGGGACATTGCGTCCGACTGAGCTCGTGGAGGATGTCTACGAGCGGGTCGAGCATTGTCCCGTGCCGCATATCTGGATTTATCTCCTGCCCCTTGAAGCGGTTTTAGCCCAAGCTAAAGAGCTGGAAGCTCGCTGGAAGTCCGACAAGGCCCGAATGCCGCTCTATGGCATTCCCTACGCCATCAAGGACAATATTGATGCAGCGGGCCACCCCACGACGGCCGCCTGCCCGGAGTTTCGGTACGTGCCGACGGAGTCGGCTACTGTCGTGAAGCGGCTCAATTCGTCGGGCGCGCTGTTGATCGGCAAAACCAATTTGGACCAGTTTGCCACAGGATTGGTGGGAACTCGTTCCCCTTACGGTATCACTCCGAACCCCTTCGATTCCCGGTTTATTTCCGGCGGGTCCAGTTCCGGTCCTGCGGTCGCCGTTTCCACTGGACTGGTCAGTTTTTCTTTGGGGACCGATACGGCCGGTTCGGGCCGAGTCCCGGCCGGCTTCACCAATCTCGTCGGCCTCAAGCCGAGCAAAGGACTGCTCAGCACAAAGGGAGTCATTCCCGCCTGCCGCTCCTTGGATTGTGTCTCGATCTTTGCGCTCACATGCGCCGATGCGCTGACTGTCTTTGATGTATGTCGGGCGCCTGATCCGGCCGATCCATTTTCTCGCGAGAGGCCGGCCTATCTGCCGCAAAAACAGTATGCCGCGACCCGTCCATTCCGTTTTGGTGTGCCGTATCGCGAGCAGTTGGATTTTTTTGGCAATGATGAATATGCGGCGCTGTTCTCCTCGGCGGTGGAACGATTGGCAAAGTTGGGAGGGGAGAAACAAGAGATTGATTTCGGGCCGTTTCTCGCAACGGCCAAATTGCTGTATCACGGACCATGGGTAGCTGAACGGTTAGCGGCGATCAAGGACTTCATAGCTGAAAAGCCGAACGCTCTGCATCCTGTCACGAAACGCATCATCGAAGAAGGTGCGCGCTTTTCCGCCATAGACGCCTATGAAAGTTATTATCAACTCCGAATGTACCAACAAATAGTCAGAGCCCTGTGGCGAACCGTTGACGTATTGCTGCTTCCGACCACCGGCACCATCTATACGATCGCAGAAGTGGAAGCCGACCCGGTGCAGTTGAACACGAACCTTGGCCATTACACCAACTTCGTCAATCTGTTGGATCTCTGTGCCTGGGCTGTTCCCAATGGGTTTCTCAAGAATGGCCTCCCGATGGGGATTACGCTGATGGCGCCCGCATTCCAGGATGAATATCTGGGGGGACTTGCTGCAGAGTTTCATCACCAGTCAAGCCGTGACATGGGGGCTACCGGATGGGCGTTGCCGCCCATCGTTCTCCCGGATGTCGAGTTGTCGAACAGCCCGGGCGGCGAACGCATGGAACTGGCCGTCCTGGGGTTGCATCTGACCGGACAGCCGCTCAACTTCCAACTCACCGAACTGGGAGCCCGATTACGGCGGACCTGCCGGACTGCACCGGAATACCGGTGTTACGTGATTACCGACCCTCAGGGGGCGCGCAAACCGGGGGCAGTCTTCGTCACGGATGGCAGTGGCGCTGCACTTGAAGTGGAAGTCTGGGATATTCCTCTAGAAAATTTTGGCCGTTTTATAGTGCGGGTCCCGCCTCCGTTGGGAATAGGGTCGCTAAAACTCGATGATGGTAAGTTGGTCAAGGGATTCATCTGCGAGGGCTATGCGATCGAGGGAGCGGAAGAAATCACGGCTATGGGGGGCTGGCGGACCTATCTGGCTCGGCAGCCACGTTAGGGCCTATTA
The DNA here is from genome assembly GCA_005239465.1 of Nitrospira sp. Taxonomy (GTDB): domain Bacteria; phylum Nitrospirota; class Nitrospiria; order Nitrospirales; family Nitrospiraceae; genus Nitrospira_D. Next base: position 91,174 of record SPAW01000029.1, read on the forward strand.
AACATGAACATGTGCGATTTCTCGTGCGATCTCCAGCTTGATCGCATACGCGAAGGCTGCTGCCTCTTCTACCGGCTTCCTGTTCTTGAACAGAATCATACCTAACAGGTGGTGTGACTGGGCAGATGAGGGATTCAGCTGGATGGCTTTCTTCGCCGAGTCCTCAGCCGCCTTGAGCTCTCCCTGGCGAAACAGAGCCGCACCCTGGTCGAGATGATGCTGGGCTGTTTCAATCTGAGCGGCAGACGCGAAACGGGGTGAGTGAGCAGGCGGGAGACCTACGAACACACAGCATAGGATGATAATCTCCAGACATCGGCAGCAAGTCAACCAATTCATCCTTCTTCCCAAGAATAGCTCTTAAGTGGACTATAAGCGTCGGGAGACGACAACATCAATGCGGGATGGTCGGCCTTTGAACAAAGCTGTGGTCCGGCGCGCCTCCATGAAGGAGTCGCGCCGGACTCGATCGAGGCGAGATCGCTTTTTCTTGATCAATACCAGCTGGTTGCCGGCAACTTTGGGATAGTCGTACTCCTCAATCCTGGACTGGTCAACCTATGGCGGCTTGATCAGCTGAAATGATCTGGTAACCCCCATAATGAAACTCGTGCCTTGGGCAAGATTGTTGTTGGCGTCGCGGGCGATCGGGATCTGCGAATAAAAGTACACAGATGTTGCTTCCGTCAAAGGAGACGTAATGAGATCTCCTAGGTTCACTTGGAAACCTGGGGAATAGGCAAAGTAAGTGGACCCAGTGTTGGGTACCCGACGGTTCATAACCGTGGGATCGATGACGACCGGGTCCGCACCGGCAAAGGGCGCAGCGGATTGTTCCAGGTTCGCCCGCACATTATCATGTATGAGGTAGCGAAAATTGAATTGGTTCGTCACGACTAACCAGGGCACAGTCACAACGTTGAACCCGAAGTTAAACAGAAATTCGTCGCCGAACTGATAGCCATCGTCGTTACGGAACGTGTGCCGATAGCTCCCGAATGAAAATTGATTCAACCGGTGGGGAATCAGTTCATAGGTCTGGTAGATCGATCCGATCAGGCCCACGTGCCCCCGTCCCAGTTGGCCTGAGGATTCGAGAACATTGCCGAGGCTGTCTCTGGCATCTGTGTCGCCGGTCGGCACATCCATCCCGAAACCCAAGACCAGCATGTTTCGCAGCGTCGGCAATACGTTGTACTTTCCTGTGATGCGAATGTCCCCAAAGCCATTGTCGGAAAAGTTCGAATTTTCCCCGAATTCGGTTGGGGACTCGCCGATCTCATCGATGTGCCGATGCTTGCGCTTCAAATAGGGCACGGTCAACTGGACGGCAAATCGATCGGTAACACCATAGTTCAAGTCCAGGGTGTAGGTTTGCGTGATGGTCCTGACTTCCTTGTGATGATCGAGTATCAAACGTTGGCTCGCCTGATCGGCCGCGGGAATGATGCCGTTCGTGCCGCCGAGCAATCGCATGGGGGTGTAGTTGTACGTGCCATTGACCGTCAACACACCTTTTTGCGGAACTTGTTGCTGGGATCCGATCACCACGAAACAAGTGACCGCCCCGCAGGAAGCGCGAGTGAGAGTCGGCACGACGAGACTACCGAGAAGCATGAGTGCGCTGAGACCGGCCAGGCCTGCGCGTGATGTGAGACACTTCGACATGGAACGCCTCCTCCAAGAATGATGAAAGATGAATCCACTGTGATGGAGGCTTCGCCTCCTTCACAGGCCAAGCGCGATTCAGCTCTGTTCAGCCGAACCGCCGATAGGCTCAAACCAGGTGTCTTTCAATCAACAAGATGATTTACCGGAGGGAGGACCACGAGAAGCAGACGGCAAGAAAACGGATGAGCCAGTGACTTGATAGTTACTTTCGATCGCTTGTGAGCAGGTCGTAGGGGTCGACAACGACGGGGCGACGACGCCTTCCGCCGTGTGACCGGCCGCGCAGAACCATGAACAGAGCGCGGTGGCATGAGTCGCCGCGTTGTGATGCGCATGTGGCGCTGCGTGAGCTGCAAGTTGGGGATAGACCAGCCCGCTGAGGAGGACGAGCCAGCCAGCGAGCGTCCCAATCGCAACCTGTCTGCAAAGGTGAGCCATCATGCGCTACCGAAGTGCGGCGGAGGTGATCGGTTCCTATCTTTGAATTCGAGCCACCACGTCGTCGATCTTCTGTTCGGTGAGGAGGCCTCCCTTGATGTATTCCTGCACGCGCCCCTGTCGATCGATGAAGACACTCACCGGCAATCCGAATACCCCGAACTGATTCGCTACTTTGTTGTCGCGATCCATCAAGACCGGGAAGGTGTGGCCGTACTGTTTGATGTGCTCGCGCACCTTGGCATCGTCTTCGAGTTCGTTGATCGCCAACACGACGAACCCTTTGTCTCGCAGCCTGTCATAGCTGGCCTGCATCGCCGGCATTTCCGTCGTGCAGGGCTTGCACCAGGTCGCCCAGAAATTCAGCAGCACGATCTTGCCGCGATACTGGCTGAGGCTCTGCTGTTTACCATCGAGATCGGCAAGATGAAAGTCCTCCGCCGGCATGCCGACTGCCGGCAAGCGCGACCCCATGCTCCAGGATTGGGACAACCCCACTACTCCGGCAAGCCATAACGCCATGCTGAACGCGACGATGTATCGGTTGGATCTAGTGCTGATCATGATTGGACTCCTTAGGTTCCAGCTTTCTGCACCGTTGGCAGAACGTCACCAGCTCACTGACATTGCGACAGAAATGGTATGAAGAACGACGTGGCTAGGAGGCAGAGACAGGTGGAGCCCTGATAGTCCGCAGAGAAGGGAGCGCGTCATGGAGGTACTGCACAGACGCCTGCTGAAAGGTGGCAAGCACTTCCGACGTATGGGCCAATGGGACGACCGACGCGTCGTGTGTTTGGCCGGCCGCACACATCCACGAACAGAAGGTTGAGCCGTGAGTCGCCGCTTGGTGATGGCTATGTTGGCTTTCGTGGAGGACGGATTGAACCGCGGCGACACCGCTGATCCCCACTACACAGAGGACCAACAGAATCGCGACAATGGGGCGGAGACGATGCATAATATTCATCGAACCACGATATCTAAAAATATGATAGACGCTAGACGCTAAAAGAGTCAAGATGGACCAAGCAACGTGCCATCTTAGTCTTCCTGATAGGATTCGGAAAAAGTTTGCTGTATACTGCGCCGGTAGATCTGCGTGGTAGATAGACCTCTCCCGCGTTGTTTACCCTTGCGATTACGATACGTCGTCTATGTTGACTCAACTCCTGAATCTCGTCTTCGGCAGCAAGAACGACCGTGAGATCAGGGCACTCCGCCCGATTGTGGAGCGGATCAATAGCCTGGAATCCGGTCTGACTCCGCTCTCCGATCACGCCCTCGCGGACAAGACCCAGGAGTTCAAGAAGCGCCTGGAGGCCGGGGAAACCCTGGACAACATCCTGCCGGAAGCTTTCGCCGTCTGCCGGGAGATGTCCCGCCGCAAGCTCAACATGAGGCACTTCGATGTGCAGCTCATCGGCGGCATGATCCTGCACAAGGGTCGCATTTCGGAGATGAAAACCGGCGAAGGGAAAACCCTGGTCGCGACGCTGTCGATCTATTTGAATGCCCTCGAAAGCAAGGGTGCCCATCTCGTCACCGTGAACGATTACCTCGCCAAGCGCGACGCGCAATGGATGGGCCAGCTCTACCATGCTCTTGGCTTATCCACCGGCGTCATTCAGCACGACGCCTCATTCATCTTCGATCCGACCTACGATGCCTCCGATAAGCGGCTGCAACACCTCCGCCCCTGCACCAGGCCTGAGGCCTATCGCGCCGACATTACTTACGGCACGAACAACGAGTATGGGTTCGACTATCTCCGCGATAACCTGGTGGTCACCGATTTGAATCAATGCGTCCAACGCGATTTGAATTTCGCCATCGTGGACGAAGTTGACAGCATCCTCATCGACGAAGCCCGCACGCCGTTGATTATTTCCGGCCCGACGGATCAGACGACGGATCTCTACTACCGGATCAACGCGATCATTCCGCAACTCAAGCTGGAGCAGGACTATACGATCGAAGAAAAAACCAAGACGGCCTCGCTCACGGAAGACGGGAACGTGCGGGTTGAAAAATTGCTCGGCGTCGATAACCTGTACGACCCGGCTAACATGGATCTCGTCCACCACGTGGTGAAGGCGCTGCAAGCCTACGCGCTCTACAAACGCGACGTAGACTACGTCGTGAAGGACGGCGAAGTCATCATCGTGGACGAATTTACCGGCCGACTGATGCCGGGCCGACGTTGGAGCGACGGACTGCACCAGGCTGTCGAAGCCAAAGAAGGCGTGAAGATCGCCAACGAGAATCAGACGCTTGCGTCGGTCACCTTCCAGAATTATTTTCGTATGTACACGAAACTCGGCGGCATGACCGGCACCGCGGACACCGAAGCCGCGGAGTTCGCCAAGATCTATAACCTCGACGTCAACGTGGTGCCGACGAACCGCAAGATGATCCGGCTCGACTATGCCGATGTGGTCTATCGGACGGAGAAGGAAAAGTTCGCGGCCATCGTCGAAGAGATCAAGGAATGTCATGAGCGCGGACAGCCGGTGCTCGTCGGCACCATTTCGATCGAAAAATCCGAGAAGATCGCCGGCCTATTGAGCCGCAACGGCGTGAAGCACAACGTCCTCAACGCCAAGCAGCATGAGCGAGAAGCCGAGATCGTCGCCCAGGCCGGACGCAAAGGCGCCGTGACGATCGCCACAAATATGGCAGGTCGCGGTACCGACATTCTGTTGGGCGGCAATCCCGACTTCATGTACAAGCAGGTGCTCTATCGAGAAGAGAATCTGCCGGACGCCCGCAAACTCGAAATATTCGAAGAGATCCGAGCCGATTGCGACAAGAACAAGCAGGAAGTCTTGACCCTGGGCGGGCTTCATATCCTGGGCACCGAACGGCACGAGAGCCGCCGGATCGACAACCAGCTTCGTGGCCGCTCCGGTCGCCAGGGCGATCCGGGCACGTCGAGATTCTACCTGTCGCTTGAAGACGATCTGATGCGGATCTTCGCCTCCGAAAGGGTGTCGCAACTGATGCTCAAGCTCGGCATGGAAGAAGGCGTCCCCATCGAACATGGCATGGTCACACGCGCGATCGCGAACGCGCAGAAGAAGGTCGAAGCGCATAATTTTGAAATCCGCAAACAGCTGCTCGAATACGACGACGTCATGAACAAGCAGCGCGAAGTGATCTATCGACACCGCCGGGCGGTACTCAGCGAAGACAACCTCAGGGGCGACCTCCACGACATGATGGCGGGCTTGGTGGAATCATCTCTGAATATCTACTGCCCGGCTGAACAATACCAGGAAGAATGGGACATGAAAGGTCTGGTTGAAATGATGCAGGGCCAGTTCGGCCTCGACATCATCCAGGGCAAACACGATGGTGGAGAATCGCTCCGAGACATGGGGCGCGACGCGCTGCTGGAGGATCTTCGGACCCACGTTCGCGACGCTTATGCGCGGAAAGAACAGGAAATGGGATCGGACTTGATGCGCTTCCTGGAGAAGACCTTCATGCTCCAGGTCATCGATCATCATTGGAAAGATCACCTGCTCGGCATGGATCATCTGCGCGACGGGATCGGTCTCCGCGGGTACGGTCAAAAAGATCCGTTGATCGAGTATAAACGCGAAGGCTACGATCTGTTCGCCGGCATGATGGAACGGATCAAATCCGACACGATCGATCGGCTGGTCCACGTGCAAGCCGTACGCAATGAAAGGGAGCAGATGGTCCCGCCTCTTCAACCCATCATCTCGCGCCCACAACCCAAGCTCACCTTGAACCGCGGCGAAGAACCGGTCGCCGCTCAGACCGTGCACCGTGCCGACGACAAGGTTGGCCGCAACGCCCCCTGCCCCTGCGGCAGTGGGAAGAAATACAAAAAGTGCCACGGGGCATAATTCACCCTCTCATCTATAGTCGCGACATACCGTTCACCCGATTTCCGTGATGTTATCGTAAGCTTCCCCATCTAGGAGACAGTTTCAAAAGAGAACTTCTGACTTCTGACGTTGCACATCTGACCAACGGCTATTCCTTCTGATTTCACCTTGACTTAGCGCGCCTCTCGACGCTACTCTACGCCACTTTTGGCCCCTATATTATTAGAGATGGGTGGAATGTGCCCATCAGCTATGGGTGTCACATGTTGTATGTTGTCGATGGGATAAGAGGAGCTGCTTGTGACAACCGGGCACCCTGAACTCGTCGCCGCCATCGCTTCCGAGATCACCTCTTCGGGTCCCATCCCTTTTGTCCGTTTCATGGATCTTGCGCTCTACCATCCCCAGTTCGGCTACTACATGCGCCCGTCGGAACCAAGAGAGGAACGTATTGGTTGGGGTGGCGATTTCTATACCAGCTCCGATGTGCATCCGATTCTAGGTCGTGCGCTGGCTGCACAAGCCAGACAGATGGACGAGCTGATGGGCCATCCCGCTCCATTCACGATCGTCGAAATGGGCGCCGGCAAGGGGTTGCTGGCCCGCGATTGCCTGGAAGCGATCTTCACGCAACAGGATTCCTTCGCCTCTCGTGTCCGCTGCATCCTGATTGAGCGCAGTCCCGCCATGCGGGAGTTGCAGCGCCAGAACCTGGCTCCCTGGCTCAACGAGCCGGGCCTCGTCACCTGGGTGGATGGGCTCGATGGGCTAGCCCAGCAGAGCGTGACCGGCTTGCTCTTCAGCAATGAACTGATCGACGCCTTTCCGGTTCACCGAATTCAAGTTACGGCCGGCCGGACCGAAGAACTCTGCGTGGACTATCGAGATGGGCAGTTTGTGGAATGTCTGGAGCCCCTGTCGACGGCCGCGCTCGTTCATCATCTCCAGCGGTTGAACCTCAACTGGCCGGAGGGCTATCGAACCGAGGTGAATCTCCAAGCTTTGGACTGGATGGAGCAGGTTGCTCGTCGGATGGATCGAGGGTTTGTCCTCACGATCGATTACGGCCATACGGCGCAGGATCTCTATGGGCCTGAACGGAAGGACGGCACGTTCCTGTGCTACTTTCAACAGTTGACCAACGAAGATCCGTTCCTGCGCGTCGGCGAGCAGGATATGACCGCCCATGTGGATTTTTCGAGCCTGGCTACCGTCGGCGAGGAACAGGGCCTCCATGTGACGGGGTTCACGAACCAAATGAGTTTTCTGATGGGACTCGGCGTTGAAGAGATGATGGCGGAATTGGAACCGGAGAGCCCGGAGTTTCGTGCGGCGATGCATCTCCTGAAACCAGATGGCATGGGCAGCACGTTCAAAGTGCTGGTGCAGCACAAAGGGATCAGGCGTCCGGAGCTCAACGGGTTGAAATTCAAACCATTCTTTGGCGAAGCGCTCGCAGCCAACAAGGTCACTAGTCAACGGTCATTGGTCAATCCTGCGACCATTGGTTCGTTCTGAATGACTATTGACCATTGACGATTGACGAGGTTCTCGTGGGTAACACGGCCGTTCCGGCAAACTATATACCGATCTTGGTCTTCATCGGGATCGCCTTCGCCTTCGGCGCGGTCTCGCTCTTGGCCGGCTGGTTTGTCCGCCCCAATCATCCGTATCGCGCGAAGCTGGCCCCCTATGAAAGCGGGAGCCCGCTCTTTCAGGATGCGCGCGTGCAGTTTCCGATTCGGTACTACATTATCGCGATGCTGTTCGTGATCTTCGATATCGAGATCGTGTTCATGTTCCCCTGGGCCGTCGCGTTCAACAAGCTCGGCCTCGTCGGGTTGGTGGAGATGGGGGTGTTCATCGGCATTCTGGTCGTGGGCTTCTGGTACGCCTGGAAGAAAGGTGCGTTGGAATGGGATTAGCGCGCCGAAGGCGCGCAATGTTCAATTTTGAATTTTCAATGTTGAATCGAGGGCTCTGATCTCGTCATTCAACATTCAGCATTTAACATTCAACACTGAGCGAATTTTATGAGCTTTTTAGAGCGGCAATTTGAAGCCAATATCATTACGACCAATCTGGATGCCGTCGTGAACTGGGCCAGGAAGTCGGCCCTCTGGCCGATGACCTTCGGGCTCGCCTGCTGCGCCATCGAGATGATCGCCAGCGTGTCCTCGCGCTACGATCTCGACCGGTTCGGCGCCGGTGTCTTTCGCGCGTCACCCAGACAGTCCGATCTCATGATTGTCGCCGGGACGGTATCGCGCAAGATGGCGCCGGTGATCCGGCGGATCTACGACCAAATGCCCGAACCTCGCTATGTGATTTCGATGGGCTCCTGCGCGACCTCGGGCAACCACTACAACAGCTACGCCGTGGTCCAAGGCGTCGATCAAATCGTGCCGGTCGACGTGTATGTGCCTGGTTGCCCGCCCCGGCCCGAGGCGTTGATGGACGGCCTGCTGAAACTGCAAGAAAAAATTCAGCGGGAAAAGGTGTTTGTGAAGTGACGTGGTCAATGGTCAACTGTCATTCGTCAATCGAAAGAATGATCTCCCATTGATCAACTAGTGATTATTGACCAAATCACCACTGACGCATCCATGCAGACACTGGTCGACACATTGTCGAAGAAGTTTCCGGAGGCGGTTCTCTCCGTCGATATCGACACGGCTCGCTCGGAACTGACTGTCCATGTCGCTGCGCCCAAGATCCTGGAGGTCGCGCGCTTTCTGCACGATGCGCCTGAGGCCGGCTTTGACCACATAACCGACATCTGCTCGGCCGACTATCCGGAGGACCAAGACCGGTTTGAAGTGATCTATCAATTGCTTTCGTTACCCCATGGACGGCGGATTCGTCTGAAAGCGAGGGTCTCGGAAGAGCATCCTCATATCGCGTCGGTCACCGGGGTATGGCGCGGCGCGGAGTTCCTGGAGCGCGAAGTCTACGACATGATGGGCATCCAGTTTACCGGCCACCCCGATCTGCGTCGTATCCTCATGCCGGAAGACTATGCGGAAGGGTACCCGCTACGGAAAGATTTCCCTACCGAGGGCCGAGGCTGGCGCAGCCAGTTCGACTTCATCCCGCGACTCGATGAACCGCCGGGCGAACAAAGCGAAGGCGAGATCCCCGAGGCCCAGAAAAAACCTTTCATGGCCGAGAACGTCGCGTCCGGGACGCGTCGGCGGGAAGAATTGCTATTGAACATGGGCCCGCAGCATCCGAGCACGCATGGCGTCCTGCGCGTCGTACTTGAACTGGACGGCGAACGGATCGTGAAAGCGACGCCGGACCTGGGCTATCTTCATCGCGGCGTCGAAAAATTGTCCGAGGGCCTCGCCTACATGCAGATCATCCCGCATACCGACCGGCTCGACTACGTCTGCGCCATGGCGAACAACTACGCCTATGTGCGGGCTGTCGAAAAACTGCTCTGCATCACCGTGCCCGAACGGGCAGAATATATCCGCACCATCGTCGCGGAGATGCAGCGAATTCTCGGGCATCTCTTCTGGCTGGGCACCCAGGCCTTGGATATCGGCGCGATGACGGTGTTCTTTTGGACGTTCCGTGAGCGGGAAATCCTGCTCGACATGTTCGAGAAGCTCTGCGGGGCCAGGCTGACGTTGAATTATTACCGTATCGGCGGCGTGGACAGTGACTTCACCCCGGAGCTTGTGCATCGACTCAAAACATTTTTGGAAACCTTTCCGCAGAAGGTCAGCGAGTACGACTCACTGATCGCGTCCAACCGTATCTGGCTTGGGCGGACGAAGAATGTCGCGGTGATTTCGGGCGAGGACGCCATCAACTTCGGCCTCACCGGCCCAACGTTGCGGGGGTCCGGCGTGTCTTATGACGTCCGCAAGCTGGAACCCTACGGGGTCTATCATAAAGTGGATTGGGAAGTGCCGGTCGGGAAAAACGGCGATACCTACGATCGCTACTGGATCCGCATGGAAGAGATGCGCCAGAGCGCGCGGATCATCTCGCAGTGTCTTGACCAACTGCCGTCCGGGCCGATTATAGCCGACGCGCCGCAGTACATTCCGCCGCCGAAGCAACTAGTCATGCGCGACATGGAGAGCTTGATTCACCACTTCATCATCTTCACGCAAGGATTCAAGCCGCCCAAAGCCGAGACCTACTGCGCCACCGAAGCGCCGAAGGGTGAACTCGGTTTCTTCATCATCAGCGACGGAAGTCCCCGTCCCTATCGACTGAAGATCCGCTCGCCCTCCTTCATCCATATGGGCGCGTTCGATCACATGGCGCGCGGCTATTTGATTTCCGACATTATTACGATCTTCGGCACTTACGATATTGTGATGGGGGAGTGCGACCGGTAAAGTGCATAATGTTTAATTTTCAATGTTGAATGTTTAATTGTAATCGTTTCCCTCATTGAACATTCATCATTCAACATTCAGCATTGCGGGTTGCAGGCACATATGTTGCGCGAGAAATACAAAGACGAGATTGAGCAAATTTTAAGTCGCTATTCGGTCAAGCGTTCCGCGTTGATTCCGCTCCTATATGTGGCCCAGCGGGATCAGGGCTATGTCACCGAGGCGGCTATGAAGGAGATCGCACAGATTCTCACACTGACACCTCCGCAAGTATACGAGACGATCACGTTCTACACGATGCTCAACCTGAAACCGGTGGGGAAATTCCATATTCAGGTGTGCAAATCGCTCATGTGCGCACTCGTCGGCTCGGATTCGCTGATCGGATGGATCAAGACGAAGCTGGGCATCGCCCCCGGAGAATCGACGGCTGACGGCAACTTCACCCTCAGCGCCGTGGAATGTTTGGCGGCCTGCGGGACCGCCCCAATGATGCAGATCAACGATGACTATTATGAGCGACTGACTGAAGAGAAAGTGGATCGGATTCTGGCCGATCTGAGATCGACCGGAACCAGTCAGCTGAAGAGCGGCCCTTTCATGTGGCCGGAGGCGCCGAAGGCGCAAGTATGAAGGCAAAAGTATAAAGTATAATGTCGACTGACAAGCATCACACTTTTTCCTTTTACCTTTTTCCTTTTGCCTTGCGATAGCCATGCCAAAGCACGAATTGATCCTTTTGAAAAATATGATGCAGCCCGGGTACACCGGGTCGCTGGCGGACTATGAAAAAACGGGCGGCTATCAAGCCTTGCGCAAGGCGCTCGGAAAGATTGCCCCGGCGGATGTCACCGCCACGGTCAAGAAATCGGGGTTGCGCGGTCGCGGCGGCGCCGGTTTTCCGACCGGTGTGAAATGGGGATTCCTCCCGAAGGATTACCAAGGCCCCCGCTACCTCTGCTGCAACGCCGACGAAAGCGAGCCCGGTACGTTCAAAGACCGCCAGCTGATGGAGCGGGACCCTCATCAAATGTTGGAAGGCATCGTCCTGGCCTGTTATGCAATCGACGCGGAATCCGCTTACATTTATATACGCGGCGAAATGGTGCTGGGCTCGAAGATTTTGGAACGGGCCATCGGCGAGGCGCGGACCGCCGGCTACATCGGAAAAAATATTCTTGGCACGGGCGTCAACGTGAACGTGTGGGTCCATCGCGGAGCAGGAGCCTACATCTGCGGCGAGGAGACGGCCCTCCTTGAATCACTCGAGGGCAAACGTGGCCTCCCCCGCGTGAAACCGCCGTTTCCGGCCACGCACGGTCTGTACAACAAACCCACCGTGGTGAACAACGTCGAAACGTTGGCCAATCTTCCGCACATTCTCAACCGCGGCGCCGAATGGTTTGCGGCGATCGGCTCGCCGCCGAAGAGCACAGGCACCAGAGTGTTTTGTGTCAGCGGGCATGTGAAACAACCGGGCAATTACGAAGTCCCGATGGGCATCACGATCCGAGAATTGGTGTATGAGCATGCCGGCGGAATGCGCTCAGACAAACCGATCAAGGCCTTCATTCCCGGCGGAGCCTCGGCGCCGTTTCTGACGCCGGATCATCTCGACGTGAAGCTGGATTTTGAATCGGTCGCGGCGGCGGGATCGATGCTGGGCTCCGGCGGCGTGACCGTGATGGAGGAGGGCACCAGCATGGTCTGGGCCGCGCTCCGGCTCATGGAATTTTTCTATCATGAGTCCTGCGGGAAATGCAGCCCCTGCCGTGAAGGCAGTTCCTGGCTCGTGCAGACGATGCGCAGGATTGTGGCAAAACGCGGCCAGATGCAAGACCTTGAAACCTTGTCAGATCTGTGCAAGAACATCGCCGGCCGCACCGTCTGCGCCTTCGGTGATGCGGAAGTGGCCCCGATTATGAGCACCCTGAAACACTGGCGACAGGAGTACGTCACCTTGATTCGCGAAGCGGAAGCGGCGAATCTGATCATGCCTGAGCCAGTGGGAGCAAAGCACTAATGTCTCTCGTGAAGCGTATCTCGAAGATCACCGTATCTCGTGAAGCGTATTTCGTATCTCGTTTCAGATCAGATTCACCGAGGGACGAACGACGAGATACGAGCGACGAGTTCGGAGGACGCTTCACGAACGACGCGCGACGAACATGATGCCTAGCACCACAACAGAGACGGTCCGCCTGACGATCGACGGCGCCACAGTTACCGTCCCGAAGGGGACGCTCGTGATCGAAGCGGCCCGGCGCGTCGGTGTCATGATTCCGCATTTCTGTTATCACCCGAAACTGAAACCGGACGCCAATTGCCGCATGTGCCTGGTGGAAATCGAAAAAATGCCCAAGCTCCAAACGGCTTGCAGCACCCCGGTGGACGAAGGGATGAGTGTGCGCACCGCCACCACCGTAGTCAACGACGCCCATAAGTCGGTGCTCGAGTTCATTCTGGCCAATCATCCACTCGATTGTCCGGTCTGCGACCAGGGCGGAAAGTGTGACCTCCAGGATTTTTCCCATCAATACACGGCGACGACCAGCCGGTTCGTGGAAACCAAGCGCATCTTCCAAAAGGACTATTTCAGCGCGCTGATCGAGACACAGATGAATCGCTGTGTGCAGTGCCTCCGCTGCGTCCGATACTGCGACGAAGTGATGGATGTGAAGGCCCTGGCGCCGGCTGGACGCGGCACCATGACCGAGATCAAACACTTCGGGCCGCATCCGCTCGATTGCGAATTTTGTGGCGGCTGCGTCCAGATCTGTCCGGTCGGCGCCATCACCAGCCGGCTCTCGATGTACGAGTATCGCCCCTGGATGCTGAAACGGGCAGAGACTGTCTGCGGCTACTGCGGAGACGGGTGCCAGATCACCGTCCAGACGAAGGACCAGGAGCTGATCGAAGTCAACTCGGCGCACGGTGCGGGACGCAACAACGGCGACCTCTGCGCCCGAGGATTTTTCGGCTTCCATGCGGCCAGCCATCCCGAACGGCTGACCCATCCGCTCATTCGCCGCAACGGCGCGCTCGTGCAAGCCACCTGGGAAGACGCGTTGGAGTTTGTGGCGGACCAAGTCGGCAAGATCAAAGCGGCCCACAGCGGCCACAGCTTCGGTGGACTGATCTCGGGCCGCTGCACCAACGAAGAGTTGTACCTCTTCCAGAAATTCATGCGCGTGACCATCGGCACGAACAGCATCGACAGCAGCGCACGCTATGGCCATCTGAACGGCCTGCAGGCCATGCGACGGGTGCAAGGCACGCATCGGTGGACCGTCAGCTTCGACGACATTGTGGCGGCCGACGTTTTGTTGCTGGTCGGCACGAACATTACGGAATCCAACCCCATCACCGGCCTCAAAGTGAAAGAGGCGGTGAAGCAACGTGGCGCCGCGCTGGTGACGATCGAAGCGCTGGAGCCGGCCATCGACACGATCAGCAATATTGTCAATCTCTCCCTCCATCACTTCTGTGTTCCGGCGACGCACATGCGGGATACCATCCTCGGCCTGTTGAAGGCCGTCGTGGAGCAGAATCTGGTGCAGCCGGATCTGATGCAACGGCAGCCCGCATACGTGAGCGCAGTCACGCGCGCGCTGCAACAGATTTCCTGGCAGGACCTGCAGGCTGTGACAGGAACCGACACCGCCTTCTTTACTGATGCTGCGAAGGTTCTCGCAGGAGGACAGCGGGTGGTCATCTTGGCCGGACAGGTTCTGTTGCGAAGTGAACGCGGCTATAGTGGATCGCTCAACCTGCTCGATCTGCTCATCCTCACCGGGAAGTTGGATCAACCTGGCTGTGGCTTTGCGCCGCTCGCGGAAGAAAACAACGATCAGGGCGCCGTCGAGATGGGCGCCGTCGCTGAATTCTTGCCGGGCCCCTGTGACATTACCAGTCGTGCGGACCGCGATCGGCTCGTGACACGATGGAAGGAAGAACCGCCTCCCAACGGCGGAGCGTCCCTGGTCGAGATGTTGGACCGCGCCGGAGCCGGGATTCTGAAGGCCATGCTCATCGTCGGCGAGAATCCCGTGGGAAGCCTCCCCGCCCAAGTGCGTGCGGAGGAATCATTGCGCAAACTCGATCTGCTGGTCTGCCAGGAACTGTTTTTGACAGAGACGGCGGCGTTGGCCCATGTTGTGTTGCCGGTCGCTTCGTCGATGGAAAAGAGCGGAACCTTTACAAATACAGAGGGCCATGTCCAGGCCGTCCGCCCATCGATTGAACCGGTCGGGGAAAGCCGGCCCGACTGGGAAATCTTTGTAGCCCTCTCAATCCTACTGGGTTCACCATTGGAGTATGCCGAGAGCAAAGAGATCCTCAAAGAAATCCGAAGCCTGATTCCCGGCTATGGTTCGCTTGGCCCGGCGCCGGTGCTGCCAAGAGTCGATCGCACGGCCGTCGACTGCTACCTCGGCGACGGTTATCAGAATGATCTGACGACGCGATACAGGCTCGACGCACCGAAGTCCCGTCCGGATGGAACCGTGCAATTGGAATTGGTGCAGAGCCTGTTCCACTCCGGGAAATTGTCCACCCGCTCCAAAGGGCTGCTGCAGGTGGAAGGCAGCGGCGTGCTGCGGATCAATCCACTCGATTCGGCACGATTCGCGTTGGTGGATGGAGATCGGGTCCGCCTGTCCAATGCGCATGGAGAAATGACCACGAAAGTGAAGGTCGTGGGACGAGTTCCTCAAGGGTTGGCGTGGTTCCCCGACCACTTCAGCCAAGCGGCTACGCATTTGTTTGATTGCGTGATCGACCCCGTCACTCACGTCCCGTCTATCCGGACGACTTCCGTGTCGATGATGAAGGTCGCATGAAGAGACCACCATTGATGTGTACCGCTAATCCAGGAGTCTTATCGTGACTGAACTAGGGTTACGCCTCGCCGTGTCCCTTGCCCAAATCGCCGCGGTCATGGGCATTGTGATGTTGACGGTCTTGTTCCTCACCCTCGCCGAGCGGAAAGTGCTGGGGTGGATGCAGGACCGCATGGGTCCGATGGAAGTCGGGCCCTATGGCATCCTCCAACCGATTGCGGATGCAATCAAGCTCTTCTTTAAAGAGGACATCATCCCGGCCGGCGCCAACAAGTTCCTGTTCAGCATGGCGCCGATCCTCGCGCTGGTTCCGGCCTTGATCGGGTTTGCCGTCATTCCGTTCGGCCCGGACCAGACCATCAAGGTCTTCGGCATCTCCGTGAAGCCGTTTGTCATCAGCGATATCAATATCGGCATCCTCTACATCCTGGCCTTCACCTCGATCGGCGCCTACGGCATCATCCTCGGCGGGTGGGCGTCCAACAGCAAATACTCACTGCTCGGAGGATTGCGTTCGGCGGCGCAGATCATCAGTTACGAGCTCAACGTCGGACTGGCCATCGTCGGCGTCCTGATCATGGCCGGCTCGCTGAGTCTGGTGAAAATCACCGAAGCGCAAGCGGGGGGATTTTGGCATTGGTACGTGTTCGCGTTCCCGGCCCCACAAATCTTTGCCTTCGTGGTCTTCGTGATCTCGTCGGTGGCAGAAACCAACCGCGTCCCGTTCGACTTGCCGGAAGCAGAAAGCGAACTCGTCGCCGGATTTTTCACTGAGTACAGTGGCATGCGCTTCGCGTTCTTCTTCCTCGCCGAGTACGCCAACATGGTGCTGGTGTCCTGCGTGGCTGCCGCGATGTTTCTCGGTGGTTGGAACGCGCCTTATCCGGGTACCATTCTTGGGCTTCTGGGCCTGGAATCCTTTGCCTGGGCGGAAGGCGTCGCCTGGTTCACGGTCAAGGTCTATGGCTTCTTGTTCCTCTTCTTCTGGTTGCGGGCCACGCTCCCGCGGCTGCGATACGATCAGTTGATGAAGTTCGGATGGAAGGTGATGCTGCCCATCGCCCTGGGCAACATTGTGGTGACGGCCCTTGCGGTGTTCATTTACCAACAGATGAAGTAGGGCGCCGAACGGAGTTATGGCACATACAGCGGCAATCAGACGCCTGAGCCTGCTCGAATGGTTCAAGACCATCACGTTCTACGAGATCCTCGTAGGCATGAAGGCCACGCTCTCGCACCTGATCCATTACAAACCGATCACCTTGCAGTACCCGCATGAGAAACGCACCCTGCCGGACAACTATCGCGGCATGCTCGCGCTGCTCCGATACGACGATGGAACGGAGAAATGCGTGGGTTGCGACCTCTGTTCGGCGGCGTGCCCATCGCGCGTCATCCGAGTCGTCAGCGCGGAAGTGCCGGCCGAACCGACGAAACGCTACTCGAAAGAATATTACATGGACATGACCCGCTGCCTGTTCTGCGGGATGTGCGTGGATGCCTGTCCCGTAGACGCGTTGGGCATGACGCGAGAATTTGAATGGGCCGTGTACGACAAGCGGCAGCTCCACCTGAATAAAGAACAACTACTCGCGATCGGCGATCGCTCGTTCCCGGTCCGCGAGAAGCGTTTGGAGCTTCAGCACCCGAACGTGGCGTTCTTCAACGTCACGTTCAAGCACGTGCCGCGAAAACCGAACTGACCGCGCTGGGTTCTCCCATCGTGGAGCCGGAGACGGCAGCCGTGCTGCGTTGGTCACGTTGAGGCCGAGTTTACCCCAGGGACTGTATCGTGGCGCAGCTCTTTTTTGGATATTTTGCCGGCGTTATTGCCCTGACCGCCGTCCTGGTGGTGGCGCTCAAGAATCCGATCTACAGCGCTCTCTCCCTGCTGGTCATGTTTTTCCACGTGGCCGGGCTTTACGTGACGCTACACGCCGAATTCCTCGCCGCCGTGCAGATCATCGTCTATGCCGGCGCCATTCTGGTTCTGTATTTGTTCGTCGTCATGCTGTTGAACGTCAAGCGAGACGACCGCTATCACGGTCAATGGCGGATTGCGGGATTTGTCTGCATCCCCTTGTTGCTTGAGTTCATGATCTTGCTCGCAGGCGGGATCGCCGCAAGCCCTGGTCCTGTGCCGGCAGAGTCAACGGGCGGCGTCACCGGCGGGAATACGCTGGCCATCGGCGAGACACTCTTTTCGACCTATCTGTTCCCCTTCGAAGTCGCCTCCTTGATTCTCTTGGTGGCAATGATCGGCGCTATCATCTTGGCCAAGCGAGACGTCGGCGGCGATGCGCCGCAATGATAAATGTTGAGTGATAAATTTTAAATGATTCAACATTCAACATTTAACATTCATCATTTCCAGGCCAAATGATCCCTGTCTCCTACTATCTCATCTTGAGCGCGATCGTCTTCCTCACGGGCGTCGTGGGCGTGCTCATCCGACGCAACATCATCGCCATTCTTTTGTCGGTGGAGCTGATGTTAAACGCCACCAACATCAACTTCGTCGCGTTTTCCGAACACCTTCAAGATCTGGGCGGTCAAGTGTTCGTCTTTTTTGCCCTGACGGTCGCTGCGGCGGAAGTCGCCGTCGGACTCGCGATCATCATCGCCTTGCACCGATCCAAATCCACCATCAATGTCGAAGAGTTCAATCTGTTGAAATGGTAGGCACGAAGTAAAGTTGAATTTTGAATGTTTAATTTTTAATTTTCGAGTGCCATTCAACATTAATCATTCAACATTCAACATTTTCTAAGCCATGCTGTATTCCCTCATACCCTTACTTCCTCTGGCTGCCTTCCTGGTACTTGGCTTGGCCGGCTCGCGCATCAAGGAACGGGCCCATCTGGTGGCAGTCCCAGCCGTCCTGCTTTCGTGCCTGTTATCCATCACCGCTTTTATCGAAGTGGCCGGCGGGTCAGTCATCTCTGTTCCCCTCTATACGTGGCTCACTTCCGGGAACCTCGACATTCATATCGGCCTCTATATCGACCGGCTCACAACCGTGATGCTCTTGCTAGTCACCATTGTGAGTTCGGTCGTGCACGTCTATACGATCGGCTACATGCACGGCGAGCCGGGCTATGCCCGCTTCTTCAGCTACATTGCGCTGTTCACCTTCTCGATGTTGATGCTGGTGCTGGCCGACAATCTGCTCCAGCTGTTCGTCTTCTGGGAAGCTGTAGGCCTCTGTTCCTATCTCCTGATCGGACATTGGTATGAGCGAGCCTCAGCCTGCGCGGCAGCCACCAAAGCCTTCATCGTCAATCGCGTGGGTGATTTTGGGTTCATGCTGGGCCTTCTGCTGGTCTGGTACAGTTTCGGCTCCCTCAGCTATCACGAGATCTTTCCTGCCGCGCACGAAGCAGCCACCCGGACGATGAATGTCCTCGGTCCCTTCGGCGGAACCTGGGATATCTCGGTCTTCACGCTCATCTGTCTGCTGCTGTTCACCGGGGCGATGGGCAAATCAGCGCAGGTGCCGCTCCATGTCTGGTTGCCGGATGCCATGGAAGGTCCCACACCGATCTCAGCCCTGATCCATGCTGCCACGATGGTGACAGCCGGAGTCTTTATGGTCGCGCGGCTTGCTCCACTCTATAACCTGTCCCCGACCGCTATGAACGTGGTCGCTCTTGTCGGAGCCGCGACAATGGTCGTAGGCGCAACCATCGCGCTGACTCAAACGGACATCAAGCGTGTGGTCGCTTACTCGACCGTCAGCCAGCTCGGGTACATGGTCATGGCGTGCGGACTCGGAGCTTACGCCTCCGGCATATATCACCTATTGACCCACGGCGCGTTTAAAGCCTTGCTGTTCTTGGGATGCGGCTCCGTCATCATCGCATTGCACCATGAACAGGACATGCGTCATATGGGTGGCCTCAAAGACAAATTGCCCGTCACCTGCTGGACGTTCGTCGTCGGCTCGCTCGCACTCGCGGGCTTTCCGCTAACGGCGGGATTCTTCAGTAAGGATGATCTACTCGTGTCCGCCTGGGCGTCGGGTCCCCTTGGTCAGGTGCTGACGCTCTTCGGTTTGCTGACTGTTCTACTGACGGCCTTCTATAGTTTCAGGCTGGTGTTCGTCATCTTCTGGGGCGCGTCGCATGTCGATCCGCACCATGCGAAACACATCCATGAGCCGTCGCGGACGATGACGGCACCGCTCTTGATTTTGGCGGTCCTCAGCATTCTGACCGGTTATCTCGGCATCCCTTCGTTCCTCGAACCGGTCTTCGCGACCCAACATGAAGCCGCCTCCAACCATGGCATAGCGGAGATCGGCATCATGATTGTGGCGACCTTGATGAGTCTGAGCGGTATTGCCGCGGCCTACTATGTCTATGTGCTCAACCCTCACCTCCCCGACCGCTTTGCGCAACAGTGGCAGAGCCTGTATCAAGGCTCTCTGAACAAGTGGTACGTGGATGAAGCCTATGATCGCGCGTTCGTCCGACCGACCTTTACGACGGCCTCCGAATTATGGAAGCGGGTCGATGTCCACATTATTGACGGAGCCGTCAATGGAGTGGCTTTTGCCGTCGCTTGGGGCGGATGGCTGCTGCGGCTGATCCAGAGCGGGCAGACGCAGCACTATGCCCTGGCCATGGCGGTGGGGGCTGTGGTCCTTTTCACGATGTTCATATACTTTTAAAGGGTGTCAATGGTCAACGGTCACTGGTCAATGGGAACAGCGAACATCTGTTCTCGTGCCAATGACAATTGACTCTTGACCAATGACTCATGACCAGTTCCTTTCCCTGGCTCACCTTGTTGATTTTCCTCCCGCTGGCCGGAGCGGTCGCGGTGTTTTTCGTGAAGGAGACCAGTGTCCGGCTGACCGCACTCGGCATCACTGTGGCAGATCTGCTGATCTCGCTCCCCCTCTGGTGGCTCTTCGACGCGTCGTCCGGTCAGATGCAATTCGGTGAACTGGCGGTGTGGATCACGGCTCCGCCGATCCACTACCGGCTCGGGATCGATGGAATCAGTTTGCCGCTCGTGCTGATGACGACGGTGCTGATGCCCCTCTGCGTCTTGATCTCCTGGCAATCCGTCGAAACCAGAATCCGGAGTTTCATGGCCATGCTGCTGATCATGGAAGGCACGATGCTCGGGGTCTTTGTCGCACTCGACTTCGTGTTGTTCTATGTGTTTTGGGAAGCCATGCTGATCCCGATGTATCTCCTGATCGGAGTCTGGGGCGGGCCGAATCGCCTCTATGCCGCGATTAAATTCTTCCTCTACACCCTGGCCGGCAGCGTGCTGCTGCTGGTCGCGATTCTGGTGCTCTATTTCCAAGGTGGCCACACGTTCGACATTCTCCAACTGAGCCAAGGTGCCTACGCGACGTCTTTGCAAATGTGGCTCTTCCTCGCCTTCTTCGCCGCGTTCGCCGTGAAGGTGCCGATGTTCCCATTCCATACCTGGTTGCCTGATGCGCACGTGGAAGCGCCCACGGCAGGCAGCGTGATTCTTGCCAGCGTGCTGCTCAAGATGGGAACCTATGGATTCTTGCGCTTCAGCCTACCGATGTTGCCGGAGGCCTCGCGAGCTTTTACCCCGCTGATGGCCACACTCTCGATTGTCGCGATCATTTATGGCGCCTATATGGCGCTGGCCCAGGCTGACTTGAAAAAGCTCATCGCCTATTCGAGCGTCAGCCACATGGGATTCGTCACGCTGGGGCTCTTTACCTTCAACATCCAAGGGATTGAAGGCGCTGTGATGCAGATGGTGAACCATGGCATTACAACCGGTGCCCTTTTCCTCTGTGTCGGAGTGATTTACGAACGCACCCACAGCCGGCAGATTGCCGACAACGTCGGCCTCACAAAGCCGATGCCGCGCTATGCGACGCTCTTGGTCATTTTTGCGCTCTCTTCGCTGGGGTTGCCGGGCACCAATAGCTTTGTCGGCGAGTTTATGGTTCTAGTCGGCACTTTCGTCTGGAGCAAGATCGCCACGGCTTTGGCCTCACTAGGGATTATCCTCGCCGCCGTCTATATCCTTTGGATGGTCCAACGTGTCGCATTCGGCGTCCCGTCGCCGCACTTTCTACCGAAGCTTCGTGACGTGAATCAGCGTGAGATGGTCACCCTGGTTCCGCTCGTCGTGCTGGTCTTTTGGATCGGCCTGTTCCCCAATCCAATGTTGACGCGCATGCACGCAAGCGTCGAGAAAGTCATCGCGCGTGCGTTCCCGTCAATCTCAGAGCCGATTACGGCCGCGAGTCAGCTCGACCAGCTCACGCCGCCCGCGAAGGGCGCAGCTCCCATAGCTGGGGAGGTACGACAGCCATGACCTTCTCAGCAGGCGATCTGTTTCTCATTCTGCCTGAACTCTTGGTGACCGCGGCCGCCTGCGTCGTGTTCGCACTCGATCCGGTGCTGCATTCGTCCAAGAAGGATGGGCTGGCCTGGCTGAGTCTCGGCACCTTGGCCGTGTGCATGGGCCTGACCGCCTCGCAGATGAGCCATGCTGCGTCGGCTTTCGGCGGACTCGTCGTCATCGACGCCTATGGGTGTTTTTGGAAGCTGCTGCTCTACTTCGTCACGGGCCTCACCGTCCTCTTGTCCTATTCGTACTTGAAAGAAGAGCGGCTGTACTTTGGCGAATACTATGGCTTCGTCCTGCTCGCGCTCTCCGGCATGATGGTGATGGTTTCCGCGGTCGATTTGCTGACGATCTATCTCGGCACGGAACTCATGTCGCTCTCGCTCTACGTAATGGCTGGGCTCAAACGATCGGAACCCCGCTCGCTGGAGGCCTCAGCGAAATACTTCGTGCTGGGTGCGTTCTCGTCCGGCATCCTCCTCTATGGCATCTCGCTGCTCTACGGTGCGACGGGCAGCACCAGACTTCCCGCCATCGCCGCTGCTGTTTCAGGACGGAGCCTGGATGATCCCTTGCTCTTGTTTGCCACGATCTTGCTGGCGGTCGGATTCAGCTTCAAACTCGCCGTTGTGCCATTCCACATGTGGACGCCTGACGTCTATCAAGGCGCCCCGACCTCTGTGACGGCCTTCATGGCGGTGGCATCCAAAGCCGCGAGTTTCGGCGCCTTCCTCCGCGTCTTCGTCGAAGGGCTTGGCGGATTGAAGGCCAACTGGTCCGCGATCTTCTTGCTGCTCTGTATCGCCACGCTGGTGTTAGGGAATGTCGTGGCCTTGGTGCAGACCAACATCAAGCGAATGCTGGCCTACTCCAGCATCGCCCATGCCGGCTACGCCTTAATCGGCGTGGTGGCCGCTGGACGGTTGGGGGGATCAGCCGTCAGCTCCAACG
The DNA here is from genome assembly GCA_005239465.1 of Nitrospira sp. Classification (GTDB taxonomy): domain Bacteria; phylum Nitrospirota; class Nitrospiria; order Nitrospirales; family Nitrospiraceae; genus Nitrospira_D. Next base: position 113,647 of record SPAW01000029.1, read on the forward strand.
GCATCGCCAGTGTTCTGCTTTACCTTGCCCTCTATGCATTTATGACCTTCGGCGCTTTCGCCATTGTCGCGATGCTCCGGAAAGGCGGGATCGAGGGAGAAGAGATCGAGGACTTCACCGGCCTGGCCAAGCGTCACCCCTTGGCCGCGTTGCTCATGATGATCTTCATGGTGTCACTGGCGGGCATTCCTCCGACGGCGGGGTTTATCGGAAAATTTTACGTCTTCATGTCCGCAGTGGAAGCCGGCATGGCCTGGCTGGCCGTCGTCGCGCTCATCTTTGCCGCCGTTTCGGCCTATTACTATCTTCGTCTGGTGATGGTCATGTACATGCGCGAACCGGGAGAGGTCACGGCAACCTCGCCTCGACTCGTCATGTCGCCGTCTCTCTCTATCGTGCTGGCCTGTGCGGTGGCGGGAGTGGTGATCTTTGGGTTCTACCCCAATCCGCTTGTGAACCTCGCCACGCAGGCCGTGCTGACCCTGAAATAAGGACCGTGGGTTCGAGAAAGAGATGCGAGTCGGCGCAGCTCATGCTACGCTTGCTCGTATGCGAGGCCTCATGGATGTCCTCCGCTTCCTGCTTGACATCTTCAAAGCATTCCAACGGCACGGCTGCGCCAGCTTGGCCGCATCACTGGCCTTCTTCTCGCTGCTCTCGCTCTTTCCGCTCGTCTTCCTGCTTCTATATGGAATCAGCTTTCTCGTCAGCCAGGACGTCATCGGCGAGCAGTTTCTGCTGAGCTTTCTGAAAGGCTTTCTACCGTCCTTGGGCGAACGGCTGGCCGAGGAGCTCCATCGGATCAGCACGCTGGAAAGCGTGCGGTGGATTGTCTTCATATCCTCCGCCTGGTTCGGCGCCCTCGTATTTTACGAACTCGACTACGCCCTCAATGTGGTATTCGAAAGTACCAGGCGCCGCCATCCGCTGATCTCGACCGCTATTTCCGTCGCCTCGCTCGGGGCTACCGGACTCCTCCTTATCATCTCCTACGTCGCCACGCAGACGATCAATTTTCTGACCGGCTACGTGCCCAGACTCTGGGGCCTGGACCTCGTCGGACTGGCAGCCCATGACTTTCTGCTGACCTATACATTGCCCTTCGTCCTCGCGTTCCCGACAGTCAGCCTCTTATACCGCTACGTCCCTCGCCGCCGCCCGGAATGGCGAGAAGCGATGGCGGGGGCTGTGACCTTCGGCGTACTCTGGGTTGCTGCCAAGCTGTTATTCGTCACCTACAGCGGCTATGCCACCGTATACGTCCGGCTCTATGGATCACTGCTGGAAGTCGTGCTCCTGCTTCTCTGGGTGTACTATTCAGCCGGCTTGCTATTGTTCGGCGCCGTCATCACCCACAAACTCCAACAACGTGCCCAAGTGTCAGTCCCCGCGCTGATCGATACAGCCTAGCCGGATTATTCACGAAGCGTGAATAGTCCACCCTGCGGGCTTCGACTTCGCCTCGCAGGAGCGTAGGCTCGCTCAGGGCTAGCCTTGAGCAGGCCGTACGGCCTGTCGAAACCGACAGGTGTGGAGGAGCAGACCTGTCGGCGCGTTATTCACGACCCAGGGGTGTTCGTGAATAACGCGGGCTAGTCGATTCGTTCACGTTAGCCTTCCTTCCCGCGCCTGCGGAACGGACCGGCCACCGGCCTTTGTCCGGAGCTGGTTTTGGTTGATGCAACTTCCGGCCTTTTTCTGGCAGGGTCCCCCCTTCCTCGATACAATGGCAACCGGCACAACTGGGAGCAAACTGCATGTTCGAAGAATACGGCAAAGAGATGCTGATGCTGGGAGGCACGATCGCGGGGTTCATCGCGGCCCTACTCACCATGATGGAGAAGCTCCTCAACATCCAGCACCGTATCCATTCGAAGAGAGAGAAGAAGAGCCCATCCCAGCCGGAGCGCGCCGCCGCAGAATCCACGCCAAGCGTCGATTTCTTTTCCTCGAAACCCTTGCGGGGGTCCTCCTATCTTCTCTTGTACGAAACGAGCGTCATCGTGGCTGCCGGTGTGCTGCTGAACTACGTCGGCCTCACCCTCAGCCGGCACCTGGAGAGCATCCTCTTCCTGGACATGACGGGCACGGCCCTTGTGGCCATCTTGCTCGGTCCATGGTGGGGGGCCATCGTCGCACTTCTCTCAAACTCCCTGGTTAATTGGCTGCTCTTTCCTGAAGCAGGAGCCGACGTGGTGATCTTCCCATGGTCGCTGGTTAATATGGCCGGGGCGTTATTCTGGGGAACGTTGGCCCGCCAACCGAGCTTTCAGAAATACGTGCGCACGAGCAAGAGTTCCGGCCTTGCCCATACCTGGTTCTTACTGAGCTTCGGCGTGGCAGGGGCTGTCGTGATGAGCATACCCGGCACCCTGGTTCAATCCGCACTTCATGAACATTCGATTTTTGCCCTAAACCCGGAGGTGGCCGAATCCCTCAGTGTGCGGATTGAGCACTGGGAAGCCACGGTTCAGATGTACTTGGAATCCGCCCTAGGGCTTAGATGGAGCGAGAGTATCAGCTGGTACGTCGTCAATTGGTTCCAGAACTGCGTCCGCTATATTCCAGACAAGACGATGAGCGCCGCGATCGCGATGGTCATATTGAAATACGGGTACCCGCTGTTCGAGCGAGAGCTGATTCACGGCGGCCCGGAAGGGGAACGACCAGGAGATGAACGAATTCTTCCGCTCGTGTTGGGGTTGCTCTATGCCCCATCCTACGCTGCGCTCATCAGCCACGAAGATTACGCAGGCTCCCTCTATTGGCCCCTGTGGTCCGTACCCTGGCTGTTCATTCTCTATGGATATTTCAGAATCCGCTATTGGGGACCGACGGACGATACGCTCCATGAGGCGCGCCTCCAGCGAGCCGAGCGCTATGCGCGAGCCTTGAAGCCCATTGGGAAAGAGCCGTCCTATGAATTCTGCCGCAGGCTGACCTTTGCGACACTCATTGCCAGTTTGTTGTTTGCCCTGTGCTTGCCTATTCTGCTGATGGACTTCTACCGCGTGACGTTCAAATTCTTCTGCGTCGTCTACGGCTTCCTGCTCGTCGTCCACCTCATCCGCGTCGCCATCGCACAAAATATCTCCGTCGCCCGAACGGATGGGTAGATACGTCAACGGTCATTGGTCAATGGGTTGTGATGAAGTCATGCGCATAGGGGAGGACCATCCAACATCGAGCCTCTCTTGACCCTTGACTATTGACCAGTGACCATCTGTATACGGTTGACGAATGATGCTTGACGGATTTGATTTATGGCGAGACACACCCCGCGTATCGTTAGTGGTTCGATGAGCCACGTAGCTGAAGAAAATGTACGATGGCCGAGTGCGTGACGAGCCCGACGACCTGTCCGTCTTGCATAACAACGAGCCGATCCCACCGTTCCCGCGCCATGCGTTCCATGGCCTCAATCACCGGGACGTCCGGCGCCACAACCAGCGACGGTGAGAGCGGGCGCATCACCTGTCTGACTCGTTGCCAGGGCCAGAGCGCCGGCGGCACGGGCTGGACTTCCAAAACCGTGACCAGTCCCACGAGTTGCCCATCCTCCAAGACAGGAAATCCTCCGTACCCGTAGGACCGGAAGTACTGATTCACCGCCTCATCCAGAGTGCAATTCGGAGGAATCGAGGTAACCGTCCGCACCATCAAGTCCCTAACTGGGACGGTCGCGAGCGATTGCCGCAGCGCGGCTTGACGACGACTCGCCAGCGCCGCGGCAAAGAGAAACATTCCAATGAAGATCACCCATCCGCCGTTCGACACCATAGTAGCGGGCAACGCGCCGCTCAAAGCCCCGAAGATCACCGCAACACCCAGAAGCCCAAGCATCACGCCAAACCCGAGGCCGACCGCAGCCGCTTGCTTCGTGGCTCGATAGAAATCCTTCCCCCAAGCCCACAGCCCTGCTCGCAAGACCCGCCCGCCATCCAATGGGAACCCCGGAATCAAATTGAAGAGCCCAAGCTGCACGTTCACCATTCCCAGCAAGGCACCGAGCATGATCAGACCATGTAGCCCACGCTGCTGTTGAATAGACTCGGCAAGCGCGACGAATCCAAAACAGGCCGCCCCAAGCGCAAAGCTCACAGCAGGCCCGGCCACCGCGATGAGAAATTCCGCGCGCGGAGTGGGAGCTTCCTTCCGCATATGGGCCACACCGCCAAAAATGAAAAGGGTGATCTGCTCGATCGGAATGCGATAGTGCAGCGCCACGTAGGAATGGCCGAGCTCGTGTAACAGCACGGAGAGGAACAAGAGGACGGCGGCGATTCCGCCCATCGCCCAATAGCGCTCAGGCGACAAGCCTGGCAGACTCTCCGGCAAATATCCTGTCGACAGGGTCCATGTCACGAGGAGAAACACCAGAAACCACGAAGCATGGACGCGAATGGGAATCCCCAACGCGCGCCCGATTTCCCAGGAAGGCAATTGCATAGACACACCGTAACAGCTGAATACGTAATGGGTCAATTCATCTTCGCCCTGCTTCAGGTATACTAGCCCCCATGTTACAGCAATTCAATGCGTGGCTGCTCAGCGTACTCCTCATAGGAAGCCTGTCGCTCTCCCTTCCGACAAGGAGTCCGGCCCAAGTCATCAAGTCCGGTCCGCCGTCCTGCCCGGGCATTGCGCTGACCTTTGACCTCTGCCCCGTCAGGAAGGGGCCGGGCTACGATCAGGCGCTGGTAGACTACCTGATCCAACACCAGATCCCTTCCACCTTCTTCATGTCCGGCAAATGGATGGCCAAACACGAGGAGGAAGTGGACCATCTGCTCGGCGTAGATTTTTTCGAGATCGGGACGCATGGTGAGGTGCATGCCCATCTCCCCATGCTCAATGCCGACGAACAACGCACGGAGATTCTCGGACCGGTCAAGGTGCTTCATAAGCACTATGCCCATGAGGCAACGTTGTTTCGCCCGCCGTATGGGGAATACAACGATGTGACCGTCGATGTGGTGAAGGCGCTCGGCCTCCGGTTCATTCAGTGGAACATCGAATCCGGCGATCCGGACCCCAGCCTCTCGACAGAGCAGATTCTTACGCGAATCGCGAAACGCGCGAAGCCCGGCAGCATTATCGTGTTCCACGCCAACGGGAACGGCAAACAAACCCGCCAGGTGATCGAACGGCTCACAATCGAAGTCCTTCCCCATCAGGGACTCAAGCCTATGACTGTCAGAGAGCTCTTGAACTGTTCACCGCCCACCCCATGACTGAACCGATGATCAGGGATATGACGCCGAACGATCGCGAGGCGGTCGTCCAACTCCTGGCTGGGTCCGACCCCTGGATGAAACTCGGATACACCAGCGATGATTGGAACCGACTCTTCTGCCCACTTCCCCGCGAACGAGACACTTACGTGGTAGAGGTAGAGGGCAAGGTCGCCGGCATCGCAATTGTTCGAGAGAAGTTTTTGCTGGGCGACTATCTTGAACTCTTGGGCATCGCACTTTGGGCCAGAGGCAAGGGGCTAGGGGGAAGGTTGCTTGGACATATAGAGCCAATTGTGTTTGGAAGAACCAAAAACCTCTTCGCCTGTGTGTCCGATTTCAATGCGCAAGCGCGGGCCTTCTATAAGAAGCACGGCTATCAAGAAATCGGCCCCATGCCGAACTTTCTGATCCCAGGAAGCGCCGAGTTGCTACTGCGCAAGACGGCAGGACCAGCGAGGGGTAAGTAAAAAGTAGAAAGGTAAAAGTACAAAGTGGAGATCCCTTGCATCCCGATTTTCCTTTTTACTTTTAACTTTTTCCTTAGAGGCAGCTTATGCGTGTCACAAAACTTCTCCACACCCGCATGCGCGTCAGTGATCTGGATCAGACAATCCAGTTTTATACGAACGTCCTAGGCCTCGAGGTCATCGAACGGAAAACATCGCCTCGCGGATCGCAGCTGGCCTTTCTGAAAGTTCCCAACAGCGACGAACTGATTGAGCTGACCAGTTTTCCGCCGAGCGGACCGGTAAAAGTCCAGGAAGATCTCGTCCATCTCGCATTTCAGGTGGAGAGCCTCGACGAGACCATCGCCTCGCTCAATGCGAAGGGGGTCAAGGTCACGGACGGCCCCACGCAAACCTCCTCCGGCAGCCGGTTCATCTTCATTGACGCACCGGATGGCTACGAAATCGAGCTGATCGAGCGGCCTCCTGAGGTCAAGATTGTCTAAAATTCGTGAAGCGTCGCGCGTCGTTCGTGAAGAGAGCGATAGTCGTCCGGTGCACCGCGCATCAGCTCCAACAAGCATCACAGCCCATTGACGATTCTGGGCTGACCAACGTATTGTGTCCCCCGCTTCACGCTTCACCGTTCGGCAGGCTCACGGCCCTGAGTTATGTCGAAGGGCGAGCGACGAGATACAGGGGATCAAGGAAATGAAGAACGGGTTTTTTCGTGGGCATGGCCTCGGGAACGACTACATTGTGATGGACCCCAAGGAGCTGACGTTTAAGCTGACGCCTTCCAACATTCAATCCATATGCGACCGCAATTGGGGACTGGGCAGCGACGGCGTTCTGGCTCTTGTGCCGTCGAAGAAGGCCGACTTTGGGCTGCGCATTTTCAATCCCGACGGCAGCGAGGCGGAGAAGTCCGGCAACGGCCTCCGCATCTTCGCGCGCTATCTCCACGCCACCGGCAAGACTAAGAAGAAACATTTCACGGTTGATACCAAGGGCGGACTGGTCATCATCGAATTACATGTTGACCGCCACGGTGACGCTAGCGCAGTGACTGTAGAGATGGGACGCGCTACGTTCAAGCCTGGGGCCCTCCCCTGCTCGCTCAGCGTACACGAGCTTATCCAACAACCCATTGAAGCCGCCGGGCGCGCACTGTCCTTCACCGGCGTGAGCGTCGGCAATCCCCATTGCGTGGTGTTCAAGCCCACTGGAGAGTCCTGGTCGCGGGAAGATCTGCTGACCCTCGGCCCTGCACTTGAGAACCACATGTTGTTTCCCAAAAGGACGAACGTGCAACTCGCCGTCCCAACCGGGCCACAGGAAATTTTCATCTTGATCTGGGAACGGGGCGCTGGAGAAACGCAGGCCTCCGGCTCCTCCTCCTGTGCCGCCGCAAGCGCCGCGGTGCGCCTTGGACTCGTGAAGAGCCCCGTCATGGTCAAGATGCCCGGCGGCACATTGAAGATCGAGGTGGCCACGGACTTCAGTCTCACGATGAAAGGGCCGGTTGCCGAAGTCGCGCGAGGCTCACTCAGCCCATCATTTGTGCGGGAATTGAAGTCAAACCGTCAATGGTCATTGGTCAATAGTCAACAGTAAATGGCGCATCAATCTAAGAGGGGCGGACCTGTCACAACCTTCCAAGATCTTGAAGTCTGGCAACTCGGCAGAGAGATTCGAAGACGGCTCTATCTCGTAGTCCAAAAACTTCCAGACCGTGAACGGTATAACCTTGCTTCGCAGATTAGGAGAGCTGCCGTCTCGCTAACTGCCAATGTTGCAGAAGGATACGGCCGATTCCACTTCAAAGAGAATATCCGGTGTTGCCGAATTTCGCGAGGGTCTGCATACGAGTTGATAGACCATCTGATCGCATGCCAAGATGAAAGCTACCTGGGAAAGAGCGAAGCCGACTCATTGCATCAAGATTTGCTCACATTCCTCCGCCTTCTGAACGGATATATCCGCAAGACGGTCAATAGTCAGCAGTCATCGGCAAGAGCATAATCTCTCCCCAATGACTATTAACCTATGTCCAATGATCTTCTGCTTTCCAATAACTACTGACCATTGACCTTTGATTGTTGACCTTTGACTGTTGACCATTGACAATTGTCCAATGACCAGCACTCTCCAATCCAAGCTCGACCACCTTCCAGGGAATCCTGGCGTCTACCTCTTTAAGAACGCGCATGGAGAGATCATCTATATCGGCAAAGCCGCAGTGCTCGCCGACCGTGTCCGGTCCTACTTCCAGAAAGGCGCGGACCATAGTCCCAAGACCAATCTGCTCGTCAGTCAGGTAGCCGACCTGGAAACGATGGTGACCCGATCCGAGCTCGAAGCCTTGATTCTTGAAAGTAACCTGGTCAAGCGTCATCGACCCCGCTTCAACGTCGTCTTGCGCGACGACAAGCAGTATCCCTACGTGCGGCTACCCATCAAAGAAGATTTTCCACGGCTCTCGATCGTGCGCCGCGTTCAAAAAGACGGAGCGCTGTACTACGGACCCTATACGCCGGCGAATGCGCTCCGCGAGACCCTGAAAGTGATCAAGCATGCGTTTCCCCTCGCAACCTGCTCAATCGACATCGATGGGAAAGCCGATCGCGCCTGCATCGAATTTGAAATCAAGCGCTGCATGGCCCCTTGCACAGGCAACCAGTCGAAGGAGGACTACCATCAGATCGTCAAACAGGTCCGTCAGTTTCTGGAAGGACGGGACCATGAGTTGCTGGACGATCTCCGCACCAGGATGGAAGCGTCGGCGGGGAGGGAAGAGTTTGAAGAAGCGGCCCGCTTGCGAGACCGCCTCTTCAAGATCGAACGGATGCTGGAAAAGCAGCGAATCACGCAGACCTCTGCTACTGATCAAGATGTGATCGGCCTGGCGCGACAAGGCGCGGCGGTGGACCTTCAGATCCTCTTCGTACGCAGCGGGTTGTTGATTGGACGAAAAGATTTCTTTTGGGGAGAGTCAGCCGACGCGCCGGACGAAGAACTCGTACGATCCGCGATCGAGCAGTTTTATAATAAGGACGGGCAGCCACCGAAAGAAGTCCTGGTTCCGACCGATCTGGAAGACACCGCGCTGATCGAACAGTGGCTCTCCGACAAGCGCGGGGAACCTGTTCGCGTCCTGGCTCCCGAACGAGGCACCAAACATCAGCTAGTGCGCTTGGCTGAAGAGAATGCAGCCGCCTCCGTCGCCAGTCACCTGCGCGATGAGGAGCTCGACCGGCAAGCAGGCGAGGAACTCAAGCGCCTGCTTCGCCTGGAGAACGCCCCTCGTCGGATTGAAGGCTTTGATATCTCCAACACCATGGGCGATCAATCGGTGGCCTCGATGGTGGTATGGGAAGATGGGCAGATGAAAAAATCAGACTACCGACGGTTCAAGATCAAAACTGTCCAGGGAGCAAACGACTTTGCTAGTATGCAAGAGGTTGTTACGAGGCGATATAGTGCGATGGAAGACCTCGCCCATCCAGACCTGGTGATCATCGACGGAGGACTCGGCCAGTTGACCGCAGCGATGGAGGGGCTCAAACAGGTGGGCCAACAAAGGATCCCAATTCTTGGCCTCGCCAAGGCTCGAGGTGACAAAGAGGAACGTGTGTTCCTAGCAGGCAGGAAGAATCCGATCGTCCTCAAACCGCAATCTCCGGCGACACACCTCCTCCAACGTATTCGCGATGAAGCGCATCGCTTTGCCATCACGTTTCATCGGAAACTGCGCGCGAAAGCCCTGATGTCTCCACGACTCAATCAGATTGCTGGCGCCAGTTCCTCAACTCGCAGCAACGTCTGAAGAATTCGAGAACCCCCAAAAAATCACCTACGTGTCGGAGGAAGAATGGTTGGGAACCGGCCGCAGTTGCATCCTCCCGCGACTGTGAAACATGCAGACCTCTCGGCTGCACCATCTGATCAGAATGCTAACGGCATCGATTTGAACCCGCGAAACATCAAACTGTCATAGCGTCGCTCGGGCGGTTCATTGGTAAATCGTAACTTGGGGAATCGGTTGCACAGCGCCGCCACACCGAGAGCCAGCTCGCGCCTCGCCAGTTCCGCACCAAGGCACAGGTGGGGCCCAACGGCAAAGGCTACATGCTTGTTCGGTTGGCGTGTGATGTCAAAGCGGTCCGGCTCGGCAAACTGTTCGGGATCGCGATTGGCCGCGGCCAATCCAAGAAACACCACTTGACCCTTGGCAATGCGTCTCCCTCGGATCACGATATCCTCTTTCGCGACACGGTGAATAAACGGCACGGAGGAATCAAACCGCAAGATCTCTTCGACCGCTGAATTGATCACCTCAGGCTGTTCACGGAGTTTTTGCATTTCCTCCGGATGCGTTAGCAACGCATAGAGACCATTAGAAATTTGATCAATGGTTGTGACGTGCCCCGCAACCAGGATCAGCACACATTGGGCGGTGAGTTCCTCCGCGTCCACTAGACCCCTCTCCTGGTTCACGATCAGGTGACTCATCAAATCGTCGCCGGGATTCTCACGACGCAGGTGAATAATATTAAGAAAATGTTGTTCCAGCCGAACCATTGCCTCGTTGGCTCTACGGCCATCTTCTTCAATATTTCCGAAACTTCCGCCCCAAAACTTTGAAATGTCATCAGACCAGCGCTGAAAACTATCCCGGTCCTCCTCGGCAATCCCGAACATTTCCGCGATGACAAGGGCCGGCAAAGGCTGGGCGAAATCCGAGACCAAGTCCATCCGTTCTGCTCCTTGGATCTGATCCAGCAGTCTGTCCATCACTTTCTGGACGATCGGTCTCCAGACGTCTAACGCACTTTTCGTGAAGCTTTCGCTCGTCATCCGGCGCAAGCGAGTGTGAAGCGGCACATCTTTGATGATCATCATTCGATTCGCCACGCGCAAATAATCGGAGACGATGTTGAGATCGAGCCCATGCAGCTGATGTGCGGCATATTGTTTAAGGCGATCAGAACTCAATGCAGGGTCACGTAATGCCGCAAGGACATCGTCGTAGCGAGTTAGAATCCAGACGTGAAGCAACTCGGACCAGTGGACCGGATCGTCTTTGCGAAGGTTTGCATAAATCGGATAGGGATTCGCCCGCGCCTCTGTCGTGAGAAGATTGTACGCTTGCATGTTTGACGTTGTGCTCATCGCGCCCTCAAACTTTCTCCCGAGGCATCACAGCCTCAAGTGATATACCGTTAGAAAGCGACACGGAGTGTCACGACGCCGACATGGGCAATCGCATCATAGGTTCCGTCGACCGTCGGATTGAGATTTCCCGTCACTGTCCGAGATTCGAACAGCCAGGCCCGATAGGCGAAATCAAGGCCGATGGCTTTCTGTGCAAATCTGCCGGTCCCAGCGTTGCACGAAATCAGTCCAAGGAATCGGCCAGAATCCTTGCAGGTTAATCCAGCACCAACCGAAAACTCGTGCAAATCGAGTCCGAGTATTCCTGGATTAAACGTCGTATCAGGAACAGGATTCTGCGTGAACGAGTATCCCGCACGCAGCGCGACGTCCCACTCCGGCAGCAGGCGCGGCTTCATCCAGCGATATTCCGTCCCGGTCAGGATGACCACCACATTCTTCCAGTTGGCTGGTTGAGGCAGGACGCCCCCCGTCGAAAGGTGTGTATCGAGGTTCCGAACGGAACGCCACTCGACGAAATCAACATCGAGCTCAAGTTTCCATTCGTGAGATTTGTCTCGAACAGGCCACACGGCGATCCCTCCCGTGTAGACGCTTGGAAGGACAACCGTCGTTCGCGCATCGGCAATGTGAGCGCCGTTTGCGAGAAATTCACCGTCGAGATGCATGGTGGCTCGACTTCGGTAGACGAAACCAATGTTTACCAGCGGTTTCCCATCCTGGTTCCTGAACGGTGTATACAGGAAACTTATGTTGAACCCCACCGCCGTTCCGTTTCCATTGATCTCGGCCGGGGTCCCTGCGGAAAGACCGCCGCCGCCCGGCCAAATGAACCGCTGCTCCGCATGGCCTTGGCCAAGGAAATTTGCGAACGTGTAGATGTCAGCACCAACGCCGAATGAAAAGCTGTCACTCAGTCGATAGGCGAGTGTTGGCTTGATGTCGAACATTGGAAGATTGACACCGGTTACCGCCGTCCTGAAAGGACCATCCACTGGATAGCGTGTCTGGAGGCCAAAGGGTGTGGTAATGCCGATACCGGCGGAAAGATCTCCGAATGCTGAGAAGCCCACGTCTTTCAGGTTGGCCGTGATGTATCCATGACTCGGAGGAGGAATGGCAACGATGCCGCCAAAATCTCCACTGACATCGACCCCGGTTGGACTCTTGTACGTGATGGAGGACCCCACCAAACTCGTTCCACCTGAAGCTTGAATGCCCCTCAGCTGTGTCATCCCGGCAGGGTTATAGTGAATCGCAGAGGGATCGCTGGCATCTGCAACGAACACATTGCCTTGACCAGCCGCGCTCGCACTTTGGGATTGAAATCGGAACGCCTGGCCGGCCGCCATCGTCGGCAAGAAGAGACACCCGAATAAGAGGACACAGCAAATGAAACGTCGCACGGTCAGATGGATCTCCAAAAAACAAAAGGCATCGAAGAGTGGCCCGTAGGCTCCTCGAATGTCCTTCAGAAATCAAGGGCTAACTGATCCTGTTACTAGGTACATTTGGCTCTACCCCTAGATTCGCTAGCAGCACGCCGCATGGATGTGCCATACTGCCGCAACCGAAAGTCTTCTGATTAGGAGTCTGGTGGTGCTGTTACGAGGGACTGACCATCTCGCGTATCCGTCCCGGAAGGAGTTTCAACTTCTGGGAGAAGTAATGCACCAGGCTCGAGCGGTTGACTCTCCAAGAAAACTTTCCGCCCTGACAGAGTCTATCGGCAAATTTGCTCCCCACGAGTATTCAGCCTGTGGTCTCTTCAGCCTTCGCAACTGCAGTCTGAATGTTGGGCACTCAACCTACGGCCAGGAATTTGCTCATCTCTATGTCACGCAAGGGTTCGTTTTTGATCCTTCGATCCAACTCCTGCAGACCACTCGATTTAGCATCACCTCGAACCACGATTGTCTGGATATAATCGAGCCACGACAGGTCACGAGCTTGAAGTTGGATTTTGGGATCAAGACCTGCCTTTCTGTCGGCGTACGCGGCGTTGTCGGTGTGTGCACATACTTTGCCTTCAGTAACTTCGATAAGCGGCAGCAGAGCAAGCTGCGCACACTGCTGCAAATTCTCGCACCTCACTACCACCTGGCCTACTTGCGAGGCACGTCGCAGCTCGCAGATCAAGAGTCTCAGCTTTCCACCTGCGCCCTTACTCTCAAGGAAGAAGAAATCATGCGATGGGTGGCTGAAGGAAAAACAAACTGGGAAATTTCCGTCATCTTACACATGAGTCTGAACACGGTGAAAACCCACCTCAAAAACATCTATCAGAAGATGGGTGGCGTCGAGAATCGCTGGAGTGCGGTTGCACGCTGGCAGTGGAACGCGTCAGGACTGCTCTATTCTCAGACAGCGAACCCCAACGCCTCACTTCCTCCGCCCCAGGAATCCTAGAAGTCGACTTCTCCATTCGACCCACAAGTTTCCCTCGACTCCATTCAAGTACTTCTGTTCCCTCACCACCAATCTCCCGTCGTTGAACCAAGTGCAAATCTTTTAAAAATTCATTTCCTATGGCACAATTGCTTTATTCTGTCACTACCCCCTGCGGGTGAGTTTCATTCCTCGGCTCGGTCGTTACAGTCCCGTCCACAAGTACCCCCGACTGAAGACCTTACAAAGGAGGGCTTTATGGCCATTCCACTATACCAAACCTCTTCTTCAATCAGCGTGCAGCCCATACTTGAGGTCTTGCGCCAGCGAAAGACGCGTCGCTTTGGTTGCGGCATGGAAATTCCGGCAGGTTCTCTTCGCTATCGAAGCGAGCTACCGCCGATTCCACTTTCGCAGGAAGAAATCCATTACCTGCTGTTTGCGGGGGTCGGTCAGACAGGCATGCACCTGGGCGACATGCAGTACGCACCACGGCCGGGAGGGGAAGATGGGCAAGGCATGGCTATCATGGGCTTTCAAGGTCGAACCGTCCCGAGTCCCTGCGCCGCCCAAGCCACACGCCTGTTCGTGACCGACGATACGGGCCTGCACTTCGTTGTACGTGTGCCGGACCCCGACAGCGGTGAGGTGCCATCTCTGGTGAAGCTGCGAGAAGGTCGGCTCGAGATCCCTCGCGAGATGCCCTACATGCTGTCCTTCAACCAATGGTACGCCAACCGCCCCGGCACGCTGTATCTCATTCCGGTCACGGACATCGTGAGTGTGTATCTCAACCTCTTGCTCGTCCTCTTCAGCGACGAGTGCGGCTACTTCGTCGTCGATAGCGACAACGGGAACGCCCCTTGTGGACTGGATGCGTTTCGTCGAAGTCGTGGCGGCCATCTGCACGATGATCTCGCCAAACGCCGCACTATGACGTTGCGCGATCTTGATGGAGCGATCAGCGATACCGCCCTTCAAGAACAAGCCGTCGCCTGTCAGAACATGTTTTTGATGGAGCAAGCGATCGGGCTGGGAGGCGGCATTCATAGTGTGGGCAGCAGTCGCCACCTTTTAGGATGGGAACCGCAGATCTTCCAGGGACTAGGATTCCATTTCGCTCAATCGCCGGTTTCCGGAATACGATCCAATCCGGTCGGTGTTCCCGATGTATGGGAAGGACCTTGCCCTCCATTCACCTCCTCAATGGAAGAAGCCGTTCTGAGGCTGATGACGTCGAAATTCGGCGAAGGGGCCCCGTACTCACCTTCCGGGGCCAAGCCGTGGGCCGATTCGGCACAAACAACACCCATCCGCCGGCATGACCAGCGCGCTATTGATGCCACCATCGCGTTCTGCAACTACGTGATGCGGACGTACGGTCGATTCCCCGCCCATGCTGATGCCTTTAAGACCGTCATTGCCTTCCAAGCGCACCATGTTGATTCCGCGTTCTACGATCGGTTTTACCCTCAGCCAAGTCTTCCTGTCACTCACCGCGAACATATGAGTCATTGGCACCAATGCGACCGCTAAGACACAACCGACTGAGGATCACGGAAAGGAGCCTCACATGACCAGGCGTCGACGAGTCGTCATCACAGGGATGGGGATTGTGTCCCCACTCGGGCTGGATCTTCGTACCTTCTGGCATTTGCTCAGCCAAGGCCGGAGCGGCATCAAGCCCATCACAAGTTTCGATACGTCACCCTTTAACGCCTCCCTCGCGGGCGAGGTCACCGATTTCGATCCGACAGACTTCATCCAACCCAAAAAAGCCCGCCGCATGGGCCGCGTATCGCAGTTCGCCGTCGCAGCCGCGCTGATGGCCGGCCGGGACGCCGAACTTGATTTGGATCAGGAAGATCGCAACCGAGCTGCAGTCTGTTTCGGCACGTCGGTAGGGGGATTGAAAGAGGCGTTTGAAGCCCACGATTCGATGCTCGCGAAACAGTACAAACACACGAACCCCTTTACGATGACCACCACCTTTCCAAATGCCGTTTCGGCCGAGGTGTCGATCGCCATGGGCACACACGGTGAATGCGAAACGTATTCCATCGGCTGCTCATCGACTGCAAATGCCATCGGCCGCGCGTATGACCTAATTCGCTCCCGTGACGTGGACCTCGTCATCGCCGGAGGAGCCGAAGCGCCCCTTCATCCCACTATTTTTTCTGCGATGGACGCGGGCCGAACCTTGGCGCCGGACCACGGTGGAACGATTCGAAACCTTCCCCGCCCGTTCGACCAAACTCGCTGCGGCATCGTGCTGGGAGAAGGAGCCGGCTGCCTGATCTTGGAAGAATACGAACATGCCGCACGACGAGGAGCCCCGATGCATGCCGAACTGGAAGGGTGGGCGTTCACGACCGATGCCTATTCCATGGCCCGCCCGGATGAGACGGGCAAGGAACACCGGCGCGCCATCGAGTGCGCCCTTTCATCTGCGCATTGGTTCCCGGAAGAGGTCGACTACATCAATGCCTGCGGACTCGGGACGATGGAATTGGATCTCATTGAAACCATCGCCATCAAGCAGGCGATGGGATCGTACGCGTATCGCGTGCCTGTGAGTTCATTCAAATCCGCACTCGGCCACGCGTTTGCCGCAAGCGGGGCCTTTCAGCTCATTGGAACCGTGCTCGCTCTGCAACATCAGTTCATCCCGCCGACTCTTCATCTGACAAGCCCGGATCCCCAATGCGACCTGGACTACGTTGCCTGCGTCGGACGGGCTCACACCATTCAACGGGCCCTGGTCAATAGTTTTGGATTCGGCGGCAAGAACATCGTCGTCGCCGTCTCGCGAGTCGATGTACCCATTGCGCCTCAAGTGTTGGTTCGAGATGGGATGGGGGCCATGTTCGGCGAACCCGTTGGAGTCCCTGCACACGCACGGGCCGACGGACATGTACCCCTCGCGTAAACATGACGTGGAGAATCGTCAGCCGATTTGGCAAGGAGGGCATACCATGCCGGAACCCCGTGTAGTGTCATATGTAAGCGGTTCTACTATGGCTGAGACGGCTCGGTCGTTTCCCATTGAGGTGTTCGAGAGATCCTCAAAAGAAGAACTGCTCGCCGTTTTGTTACTCATGCACCGTATCCTGGACGCGGACAGGATACGCGACGTGGAGCGTATCGTGACTGAGCTACCGAGGCTGTTCAAGAACACCATCGGTGCCCACAAGACGTCCTCTGACAATCGAGAGTCGCGCGATCCCCTCGGAAAGGGCCCCACAAAAAGTGAGCAGACCTATCACTTGTTCGATTATTTCTTTTCGTGTCTCTCAAAAGCCCAAACCAAAATCGATTCTGCGCGAGCAACTCGAAAAAGTTTTGACAAGTGCTCCTGTCGCCTGTCGCCTCGAGAACACACCGTTTTGCGTTGGGTGAAGGAGGGGAAAACCAACTGGGAGATCGCCAGAATTCTTAGCCTGAGCGAACGGACGATTCGATTTCACATCGGCAGCATCTTTGAGAAACTGGACGTCACGTCACGCACACAAGCTGTCGTGCGGGCATTGGGAGCGGGGCTCATTGCGTCGTGATCCGCTGACATAACCCAACCGCCATATGCATACCGCCCTGCTTTTCCCGGCTGAGCAAAGAGGGTCATCGTATAGAGCATCTCGCTTTTTTCGGCTGAGCAGCATGCCGCTTTACACACCTGACAATTTTCTCCGAAGGCTTCGAACGGGCAGCTCCGCCACTCGTACTGATCGGTTTCAAGCCGGTCCCCGCTTTCCGGTACTCAGCGGAGTCGCTCCGCCAAGACCCAGAGTCGGAGCCTGGCCGCTCGAAGCAAGAAGCACCATGCCCATCAGGCTCTCCTCTATTGTCACTCGCGACGCGACGGACGATTTGACCCTCGAACAAGAATCCCCTATTCGTCATACCCCTGGCGGAAACGACAGGTGACGGCCCCCTTCCGTCACCTTTTATAATGTCTCCCGTTCACCCAACGTATTGGGTGGTACAGCGTTTGATAGGAACTCATCTCTTGTGAGGGACGCTATGGGGCAACCGCGACCGCGATTTCGTCTTCTTCGTGGATCCGATCAGGGAATGGCAGATATGAGAAGCCCGTTCGATTCCATCACTCAGAGGAGCCCCGTACCGAAGCACGTGCTTCCGCAGTCATCCGGTGATCTGACACTGGCGTTGCAAGCATCGGAACAACGCTTGAGCGCTCTGCTTGAGGACCGTGGGCGGATTGGACGCGATCTGCACGATTGCGTCTTGCAATCTCTCTACGCAATTGGACTGAGCCTGGAACAATCTCGCCGGCTCACCTCGAATGTCTCACGAGCGCGCCGACCGTCGGGGAATCAGGCGGTCGATCAGCTGAATAATCTCATTCAGGATATCCGACGGATGATTCATGGATTGGAATACGATACCGTTGAAGAATTCGATCTGGCCTCAGAGCTCCGGGTTCTCGTCTACACCTATTCACGAATCGGGAAGCTGCAGATCGCCATGGAGATTCAACCCGCCGCCGTGGAGATTCTTACCGGGGAAGAAGAACGAGAAATTCTGAACATCGTGAGAGAAGCACTCAGCAACTGTGTCCGTCATGCCCGTGCCAGCCAGGCCACGGTCACCTTGCAGACACGAGGCTCCCGGGTTCGCTTGGCAATTGGTGACGATGGGGCAGGGTTCGATTCGAACAAGAATCAATTCACCGGCTACGGGCTTGCCAATATGGCTACACGGACCAAGAAACTCGGCGGGCAGCTACAGATCCGCTCTCGAATGGGGCGGGGTACTCAGATCATAGCCGAATTTTCGTTGGACCCCATTCTTGCACCGGTATGAAACAACGTCCGATTCACATGGTCCTCATTGATGACCACGAATTGGTCCGAAAGGGACTGCGGTCCTTTCTGAACCTCGAACAGGACCTGGTTATTGTGGGAGAGGCAGGAACCGTGGCCGATGCCGTGGCGCTGGTCGAGCGCCTCCACCCCCAGATGGTGTTGCTCGATGTGAAGCTCCCCGATGCTTCCGGCATGGAAGCCTGCCGACGGCTCCTGGCCATTGAGCCGCAGCTCCGGATCCTGGTCCTGACAAGCTACGCTGAGGATGCGACAGTCGTGGCTGCCGTGCAAAGCGGGGCGCATGGCTATGTCCTGAAAGACATTAGAACCGACGATCTCATTCGCGCCATTCACACAGTCGCAGAAGGCCGTGGCTATCTTGATCCCCGAATCACCCAACAGGCCCTCCACTGGATTCGGACCAGTTCACACCCTGGAAACCACCACCAGGGTATACCCCAACTGTCTCCGCAAGAACGCCTCATTATGCCCCTGTTGGCGGAAGGCAAAACCAATAAGGAGATCGCCGTTCAGCTCCGATTGAGCGACAAGACGGTCAAGAACTACCTCGCTAATATTTTCGACAAGCTCCACATGAAGCGGCGCACCGAAGTCGTCGCCTGGTATATGAAGGAAGGACGATCAGGTTCCATGATTCGGGACACCTAGGCTTCTTCTTTGCTCTTTTCCCTTCCTTTCGTCCGCTCTCATTCAAGGGGAATCCTTCTGCTCAGAGTCGGGCCTCTAGCATTTTATGAGCTATTGCCCTATCCTTGGCCGCTCGCAGGGTGTTGACCAACATGTTTCGAACCTCTGCGGTCTCAGAACAGGGGATGTCTCTGAGAGCCGTGGAACGCCCCGCAGGCTGGTTATATGGCCGCTGTTCTCACCCGCCCAGCCCAGCGCGCCAAGAGACGCGCTTTTCCACGGGCAAGGCCGCGGCCAGTGAAAGGGACTGTCGCCCTTCCGACCGGCGACTGTCCCTGTTTAAATAGCGGGACATGTTTAAACAGCGGGACAGGCACGGCTCGGCTGAGCTCGCCGAAGTCCGGTAATGCCGGAGCCAGTCCCCTGGAGCCTCTGAGCGAGGGGAGAACGAACCTGGACTTTTTCAACAACCTGCTAGGTAAAGACCTCGATCTTTCCACCGTGGCAGCGTGTCGCTGTGCACGGATTGAGGCGACGGCGAAAGAGAATCGCGATGATCCAGCCTTGCCGATGAGCACATCATGAGTAGGCCGCTCGACGCCATTCCAGCCATCACGAACGAACACATTTCCCCCTCCCATGAAGCCGAACTGGCCGTACTGCGCACACACGTGGCGCAGCTGGAACAGGAATCGGCCGAGCAGAAGAAATGGATGGATGACGCGATCAAGGTGCTTGCTTTCTGCACTGGATCTGCCACGGGGCAAGGGTTCTTGCAGGCGCTTGTGCGGCAATTGTCTACCACATTGAACGTACGGTACGTGTTCGTGACGGAATGGGTCCCGGGGCGGACGGATAGGATTCGAATCGTGGCTGGATGGTATGGCGATCGTGCAGCAGATCTCATTGAATATGAACTCCTTGACACCCCTTGTCAGAAGGTGTTCCAAGACGGCGAGGCTTTTTTCCCGCATCGCGTCCAGCAGCTGTTTCCGCAGGACAAGTATCTCGCCGAGCACAAGATCGAAAGTTATATGGGAGTGTCCCTGATCAACAGCTCAGGTCGGCCAACCGGCCACCTTTGCGTCATGGATGTGCGCCCGTTTTTATTTGATAGCAGCCAGGGCAGCGCCATTATCAGGGTCTTTGCCGCACGCGCCGCCGCCGAGTTGGAACGACTCCGGGCGGAGGAAACTCTGCGGGACAGCGAGGCCCGACTGCATCGCTTCGTTGCCGAGGCACCAGTGGGACTCGTGATTTTGGACGAAGACAAACGTGCGCTTTGCGCCAACAAAGCCCTCTGCGAGCTGACGGGGTATTCAGAACAGGAAATGATTGGCAACAGCTACGCGCTGTACACGCACCCAGACGACCTAGCCGCCAATCTCATCTTGACGGATGAATTCTACCGAGGTGTGCGCTCTGAATACAGCTACGAAAAGCGGTACATCCGCAAATCGGGAGAGATCATTTGGGTATTGATGAAAGCGACCCGTGTCGAGTTACCCGGTCATTCTGGGCCTCTCCTCCTCGCCGCTATTCAAGACATTACCGAGCAGAAGCTGGCGACGGAAGAACGCGAGAAGTTGAGCCAAGATTTGCACGACAACATTCTGCAATCGCTCTATGCAGTCGGCATGCAGTTGGAGGCCGGCAAGTTGGTGATGGGGAAATCCCCTCGGAATTCGAGAGCCTACCTCACCCAAGCCATTGACCAACTCAACCATCTCATGCTCGATGTTCGGCAGTTCATTACGTTACTCACACAACGGACCTCGGCCAAGCCTGACTTTGGACAGGCCCTGCGGCACCTCGTCGCGTCATTGTCTGCCACCAGCCAGGCTGCTCCTGAACTTGAGATCAACGATCCTGTGCTCTCGTTGATTACCCCCACACAGGGGGAGCAATTGCTCAATATCGCGCGGGAGTCCCTCAGCAACAGTATGCGCCATGCCCAAGCCACACACCGGTCGGTGTGGCTCGACCATAAGGGGAACACGATCCAACTGGTGATTTGCGACGACGGCGTCGGTTTTGCGGCAAGGCGACATCGCCACCGCGGCCATGGATTGGCTAATATGGCCGCTCGGGCCAAAACAATTCGCGCGCGCTTTACCCTCGACAGCGCACCAGGAAAAGGAACCTGTATTACAGTCGAGGTACCAGTGGAGAAAGGGCCTGCCCGTGCCTAAATCCAATCCGATTCGGCTCGTGATCGTGGACGATCATGAAGTTGTGCGTATCGGGCTCGACGCCGTGCTCAATCTGACGCCCGGCATGAAGGTGGTGGGCCACGCGGCTCGAATGGAGGAGGCCAAGAAACTCTGTGTCCGTCTCAAACCGGATCTTGTGCTCCTCGACATCCGTCTTCCGGACGGCAGCGGCATCGATGCCGCCCGCGAAATTCTTTCGGCTTGCCCCGACACACGCATCCTGTTCTTAACCAGTTATGCGGATGATCACACGGTGCTGGAAGCTATCCTGTCAGGCGCCCAAGGCTATGTATTAAAAGATATCGCGTTGGACGCGCTCATTCGGGCAATCAAATCGGTAACAGCCGGGGAAGCCCTGATGGACCCGAGGCTCACGAAAGACACGCTCCACTGGCTCAAGAATCTCTCGACGGCGCAAGGGCAGGCGAAACGACCCTTCCTCTCCCCGCAAGAACAACGCCTCCTACCCCTCGTCGCTCAAGGCCTGACGAACAAAGAGATCGCCGATCAGCTGCAGCTCAGCGAAAAGACAGTCAAGAACTACTTGTCCAATGTCTATTCCAAACTGCACATCGGGAGACGTTCGCAGGTCGCAGCCTTCTATGCTGGCAGCTTCAAAGCTGCCAGCGCATCGCTCTCATCGAAGGGAGATTCTCGCTAGAGCTTGAATAGCCCACCCCGTCCTCCTCTCAAGCTTCCCCCCTAATCTGCCGATAGTCTCATTTGAACGACTCTGTCAGCAAACCGAGCTAAAGCCAGGATCTGCAACGAACTCTGGACCAGCGGCCGGTGTTCCCTGCCCGATATATTGAAGCGGCATAGGAGCCGTATGTCTGATTGTTTCGAGGAGCTCGATGTCCTACGTCCAGGATTCTCACGGATCGATCAGACCGTCTCACTGCGCGATGAATTAGGTTGAGCGCCTGCTCGAGGCCTTCATCAACGCCGCCAATGAGAACTCCGAGTGCATCAAGTGGAAGATCTTTATCCACATGATATTTCTCGGGTCTGCCATCTTGTTGGTCTGGACCGACAAGATCATGCTGAAGGAGAAGAAGCACTGACAAGCAGCGTGTCTCGTGAAGCGCCTCTCGTTTCTCGCGAACGACGCTTCACGAACGACGAGGGACGCGTGCCGGCATGTCATCAGGCGAGGGGTACCGTGATCGTCACTTCGTTGCCTCGATCGTTGTAGGTCAGGCTGGGGAAGAAAGAGCGAGCGAGAAAGATCCCTCTTCCGTTGGCCTCCTCTGAACTGCAGACGTCTGGGGATCGATGGAGCATGCTGCGCCAATCGAAGCCGTTTCCTTCATCGGCGATGTGATAGACCAGGTGCGTGGTGCCTTTCTCGTAGCGGACATGAATGGTGACCTGCCGGTCTTTGAGCCGAGCTTGGGTGAGACGCTGCCTGAGTAACGTCTCGTATCCATCCTGTTCCAGAGCCTTCTGTTTCTTCTGAGAGAAGATTTCAAGAGTACCATGTTCGACGGCGTTGAGCACCAATTCGTGAAGCGATCCGTGCAAGTGCAGTTGCTGTGTTTCAGGAAGCGTCGAGGCAGTCGTTTTAATCAGCCAGGAGATCACCCTCGGAATGCAAGCAGGATCGGACTCCATGGTCAAACGGAACCCCGATCGGCGGACGCTGGGTACGTTTGCGAGACCTCCCGGTAGCAGATGTCGCGCACGGTGCAGGGCAGGGGCCAGCTTTTCTTCGGCAACCGGCTTGGGCAGAGAGGCG
>SPAW01000003.1 GCA_005239465.1 Nitrospira sp.
ATCACTACGACCGACCCTCATCTCGCGCGGCGGATCGGCGAGGCACTGCATCACGCACATCGCGGCACGTTCACCTGTCGCTATGAGGAGGACGAAGACCTGCTCCGGGCGAACTGGGAAAGCTAAGCGGAGGGACAAGAACCGGGAATCTCTGCCGATTGATTGCGGGAGATGAATATGGCCACATCATCTTGGCGTATGAAAGCCACGCAGAAGTGGGAGTCGATGTGTTGAGCCGGACTAGCGAATTACAGGTCACGTCATTGGGTCACGGAGCCTATATTCTCGCGCTGCCGAAGAAGGAGAGAAACGCGGAAGTGTCAACAATCTCTCGACGGAATCAGGGCTAGAAGCTAGCGACCGAGAGCGGCGACAACGGTGTGATCGCATCATCGCCCCAGCTTCTTCTATGACCAAAAACCTGTTCGACGATTAGCTGTCAAAAAGCGACAAAACCAAGCGAATTCTTCCGGGAGAAAGTAAACTCAAAAACAACTCTTATTTCGTAAGAGAACAAGGACCACTTGGCATCTCGTCCACTGCAAGCGCCAAGGGGCTGACCACAGGCTCGTCTGCGCGCGTTTTCCACACATGACTCTAATGTTGTTTCTGGCCGGAGGGTTGATCACGTTCCGAGATCGGATAGCGCGTGGTCTTTCCATCGGCGGTGATCTCCACCGTCGCCTGATCAGCGTATAGGACGACGGTAGCGACGAACTCACCATTATAGGGGATCGCCGGCCCGAGGCGGGAGCCGGTGACGAGATCGATCATGGTTAGGCTCTTCTGTTCAGCCCCGGCCAGATTCGCGCCGATAAACGCCACGAGTGTGCAGTCCCGGCTGAAGAATACGCGCGGCCGCACGAATGAGAGACCGTTGGTGCTATGCACCTCAAACTCCGGGGCCACTTGGGGGTGGTGGAGGGAGAGAAAGGCGAACGTGTAGTCTGCCCGCTGCTCCAGAGTGATGGGTTTGGCCGACAGGACGACGCCCGCCGCGGACCCCGCACAGAATCCTCCTCCACCCTGCTTCGAGGACGAATCCACATAGAACCCGAGCGAGGCGCGACGGGGTTTGCCGGCGACCGTCAGAAAGGTGGCCGCATAGGCCTGCGGGATCCCGGCATCACTGCCCCGTTCAATCATAAGCAAGAATTGCCGGTCGGGGCTTCGTCGTGTCTGGCCGACCCGACGGACATCGGGGACTGTCTCCCGAAACTCCCCCAGGGCCCGGGACACGAGCAGGGTCACCGTCTGGCGATGGGTCATCGGCTTCTTGTTGACCAGACTCAGGCCAGTGACAGTGATCGTCGTCTTCTGGAAGGCCGTGGTGCGACGGGTCGACAGCGTGAGCGAGCCGCTCTCCTCGGAACGGGGAATCCTCACCGGGGTTTTCGCGGTGACGTTGGGAGGAAGGCCCGAGACGGAAATGGTGACATCCCCCTGAAAGCCGTCCGTCCGTTTCACGGTGAACTGCAGCCTGGCGCGTTTTCCCCTCTCCACGTAGAGCCGTGTCGGCTCCAGATGGAGCGTAAACCCGGCTGAATCGGGCGGCGGTACGGTGGTGGGTTCCTTCTCAGCCTCCGGTGGTGCCTGGGGAGGCGTCTTCTCAGAGCCAGAGGGCGGTGGGGCTGGCTTGAAAAAGAGACAGCCGCTCACACTCACCCCGAGGAGGAAGACCAACCACCAGGGGCTTGTCAGTGCTGTACTGCTCCATCTAAATTTGGAAAGGTCGTTGCTTGTTGTTGACGATCCATTGCGCATAGAACTCGACAGGTGACTGCATGGCCAACGCGCTGTGCGGGGGCTGCTGATTGTAGTGTTCGATCGCTATGACATTGTAAGCGAGACTGATCTCAGAGATGCTCAGGAGCACCCTGGACTTGCTCTAGTGAACCGAAGGCCTGAAGAGGATATTCCGCACCTTCCAGCCGTCATCGATGGATACAGCATCGGGTGTTAAGGTGTATGTACTTCTTATAGTCGGCACTCGGCGCTTCGAATTGTATTTCACCCTGCATATGAAACACAACACAGTCACTCGGGACTTCTCGAACGATACTGGCTTGATTGTCCGTTAGGTCAGAGTCGCCTGTTAATTCGCTGAATCCTCCTGATGGAAGTGTTCGATCGCGAATTTTCTCTTTGCGCTCACATAAATTTCTGGCCTAACTGCATCAGAAAACACCATTACCCCTGCGTCGCATCTCTCTTGAGGATATCGTTTTCTAAGAATCCAGGAAGGGAGTTGTCTTGCCAGTGATCGGCCAATCCAAGTCAGGATGTAAGGCCACTTCCCTAAAGGTAGTTTGTTTTCCATAAACCGAGGCTGTGCAATTCGCACGGATCAGAAGGGACAGCTCTAAGAGTTACGGAGAACGTGCACAATCCGAAAGCACTGAGGGCAATATGCTTCCTAAAACAATTGAAAAATTGGTGCCCCCGACACGAATTGAACGTGCGACCTACGGTTTAGGAAACCGCTGCTCTATCCAACTGAGCTACGGGGGCGTGGGGTGAATTTAGCGCACTTATGGGAGGATTGGAAGGGGAGGGAAGAGCATCGCACACCTCTCTGTTATCCGCAGCATCCACCAGTAAAGACTTGTCGTTGCCGATAGGCATTCCAACAGGTCTCGCAGAGCTCCAACGTTGAATGGGTCATGCCGTCCACACATTCGATCCGATGCTGCACCGTCGTGCCACAATCTGAGCAGGTTCCCGTGACCCGTCTCTCAGTGCCTGATTGTACCAACATGATCCACCAGCTTGGTATTCGGACGAACGCGCCGATTGCAGACCGCCGACATAAATTCGCTCCCCGGCAAGGGACTCATCAGATTCTTCCAGAAGCGCTCCGTCAGCGAACCGGCTTTCGCCTGCTGCAATTTCCACTGCATGTTCCGCAACTGGCCGTTCAACGCATCGATTGTCCTCTCCAAATCCATCAACCGCTCTTTCGTCACCACATTTCGTTCTGCCATGATCATCGCTTCCTCCTTTCTTAGACTACACAATGTCGAATGACTCCGACCAAAATCCCTTCGATATGAAACTCATCCGACGGCTGCACCATGATCGGCTGCATCGCCGCATTGGCCGGATGCAGTTCGATGTGCGCATCCTTTTTGAAATAGGTCTTGATCGTGGCCTCGCGATTCACCAACGCCACGACCGTTTGTCCGTTCCTCGCCGTCTCCTGCTTGCGCACCACCACCAGATCGCCGGGGAGAATCCCCTCATCCTTCATCGACTCTCCCTTCACCCGCAGCGCAAACGACTTCCCGCCCCGCAACATGCTCGGCGGTACATCGACGAGTTCCGATTGCGAGACCGGATCGATCGGGGAACCGGCTGCGACCAGACCGGCCATCGGAATGTCCGTCTTACGCTGCAAATGATCCAACGCCACGCGCACCATGCCGGGAATCCGTCGCATGCCCGCTTCATAGCGCGCCACCGACACGCGAGTCGTCTGTAACGCATCAGCGAGTTGCTGCTGCGTGAGTCCCAACCCTTCTCGAATGAGCTTCAGATGGTGTGATTTCATATTGTAGCCAATGGTTACATACTCAATTTGCCTCTGTCAAGTGGGATTTTTGCTGGATTTCCCCAAAAACACGATATCCTTGTGCATAACTCATAGGGCTAGAGCGGCATTTCTATTTTGTTTCGTTGCTCGAAGTATCAAATCGCCGCTTTAATCCAGCATTGAAGGTTTTTCCCTTCAAATGCCGTAGACACCACAAGATATAGCTGTCCATCGAGGCACATGCTCAATGACTAAAAACTAGGCAAGGAGGTCAGTCACGTGGTGATTTCAGCCACCCATATAGCAGAAAATTACTTGTTCACAGAGTTATCCACAGAAACTGGGGAAGGAGAAACCGACATCATTGAAGGAAGAAGAGGAGCAGGCTTATCGGCGAGAAATGAGATGCACGGAACCAGCCTTGAACCTGGCCGTGATTGCAGTTCCGACTACCAATCCAAGTTCGCTCAGTGCCGACCGTGTGATGACGGCAGTCAGAGAAAACCCGCACTCGATGGTAATCCGGGCAAGCGCACCGAGAGAGGTAATCGCCTGCACCGTCCCCATCAGATGGTTTCTCGCACTCGTCTCGACGGACCCGGCCAATTCCAACGTGACATCTTCGGCCCGGATACAGACAAAGACATCGGAGTCGATCCCCGGCGACGCAATAGCCGTCAGAGAAATTGCTCCAACCTGCACCGTGGCCAACCCCTCCCGTGTTTCAACGCATTTTCCCTGCACCACCGTCTCCACGCCGACGACGCGTGCAACATCCGCATTGGCTGGCCGGTTGAACACGTCTTGCGGCGTCCCGACTTGCAACACGTTCCCTTCGCTCATGACCGCCATCACATCGCCCAACGTAAGGGCCTCCGCCCAGTCGTGCGTCACTATAATAGAAGGGAGCGCGAGTTGTTTAAGCAGGCTTCGGAGCTCTCCGCGAAGCTGAAGCCGAGTCGGGGCATCCAGCGCCGAGAGGGGCTCATCCAACAGCAACAATTGCGGTCGAGGCGCGACTGCTCTCGCCAATGCCACCCGTTGCTGCTGCCCTCCGGACAGCTCTCCCGGTTTCGCCCTGTCGAATCCACGCAGTTGAAACAGCTCTAACATTTCCTCCACACGTTTCTTCCGATCAAAGGCAGCCAGTTCGCCCAGTCCGTAGGCAATGTTCCCGAGGACGGTATACGGGGGAAAGAGCGCGTAATCTTGCGCCATATATCCGATATGCCGGTCTTGCGGGGCCACTCTGATGTCGGCAGCCGTATCCAGCCACGTTCTCGACGCGAACTGGATGGATCCTTCCTCGGGCCACTCCAGCCCCGCCACCGAACGAAGGATGGTCGTTTTCCCGGACCCGGAGGGGCCGAAGAGGATCAACACGGTGGAGGCCTCGACCGGATACCGGAAACCAGCGCGAATGGGTAACCGGCCGGGAAATGTTTTCGTCACATCGACGATCATTTCTGCGGCCATGCTGTCCACACCTTTCGATTCATCGCATAGACCAACAGCAAGACCCCGTACGACACGATGAGCAAGAGCAACGCAGTTTTGGCCGCTCCGACATAGTTCAGTGCCTGGACCTCGTCATAGATATCGATCGACACCGTGCGCGTCTCTCCTTCGATGTTGCCGCCGACCATCAGGACCACGCCAAATTCTCCCAAGGTATGGGCGAAGCTCAGCACCACACCGGTGAGAATTCCTGCCTTGGAAAGAGGAAGAATGAGCTTGAAAAAGGTCCCGACCTGAGAGACACCCAAGGTCCAGGAGGCCTCGATTAACTTGCGATCGACTTGTTCGAACGCGGCAGCGAAGGGCTGCACGGCAAACGGCAGGCTGTAGAAGATCGATGCGAGCAGCAGGCCTTCGAAGGTAAACGGAAGCGGATGCCCAACTATGTCGCTGTAGAATTGTCCGACTGGGCTATGCGGACCGATGGCCACAAGGATGTAGAAGCCGAGCACGGTGGGCGGCAGTACCAATGGAAGCGCGACCACTGACTCGACGATGAATTTCCACCGCCATTTGGAGAAACTGACCCAATAGGCGATCGGCAATCCGATCAGAAGCAAGGCCGTGGCCGTCAGGCTGGCCAATTTGAAAGTGACCCAGATCGCAGTCCAATTCATTTGAAGCCCGTTACACGTCACTAGTCATTCGTCAATAAAAACTAGGACTCAGCTCTCAGCACTATCGCACTAGCACCTATCTCCTCTCCGACATTAGCGAAAGACAGGAGCGATAAAGCCATACCGGGTCATGACGGCCTGCCCCTCGGCGCTCTGCAGAAACGATAAGAAGGCTTTCGCCTTGTCTCGATTCTTGCCGCCGCTGAGCATCACCACTCCTTGCTCGATGGGTGGATGCATATCGGAGGGAATTTCCCAATAGCGGCCGGCCGCTTTCATCGGCGGGGCGAGCGCCAGCGAAAGCGCGATGATGCCGATATCCGCTGCGCCCGACTCCACAAACTGCGCCGCCTGCGAAATATTTTCCCCGTAGACAAGGCGATCCTTCACCCGTTCGTAGAGCCCCGCCTTTTCTAACGCCGCCACCGCGGCACGCCCGTAGGGCGCATGTTTGGGATTGGCGATGGCGATTTTATTGATTGATCCGTCGAGGAGGACTTCCAGTCCTTTCTGTTCGACCGGAATAGGTGATCGCGCCGGCACCCATAACACAATGCGACCGATGGCATAGGCATAGAGCGAGTCGGCAACGCCTTGCCCATTCTCGACGAGCTGCTGCGGATAACGAAAGTCGGCTGAGAAGTACAAGTCGTACGGCGCACCGTTCTGGATTTGCGAATAGAAATTGCCCGACGATCCGAGTGATAATTTCACCTGATCGCCCGTCTTCTGCTCAAACACGCTGACCAGCTCCTTGAACGCAAAGTTCAAATCTGAGGCTGCCGCAATGATGACTTCTGCGGCCGACGCCGGGATTGCCGCCATCACAACGAAAATCACAACATAGATACTAAGTCGAAAAGAAAATGTGGCACCGCGGTCTAATCGCATTCTCACGTAACGTCCCTCCTGCCGTGTCGAGTGACACGGTGCCGGATGGAAACTGCCGTTCACGGCCGGCAAAGGGTTGCTCCAGCCAATGGCATAGTCCCCCGTCCCCATGGCGAGATCGGAATATTGCTGCATAACGGCTTGGCCGTAGTGTCCATCCACATAATAGATAATGAGTCAGCGCGACATTCACTTCTCGCACGAGATCACATCGAAGAGAGGGCCAAGACGAGACCGAGCCGCAGGCATCGCTGTCGCTTGAACCGACTGATCATCATGACAACGAGTGAACGGTTCCCGTGTTGGTAGTGTCGTAGCCGCCCAGTGCTTCGATCTCATTCCGAAACGGGCGGCTGACGAGGGTCTCGAACAAATGGGCTAACGTCGGATGGGACTTCAGATAGGCTTTGGGGACCACGAGATCGTAGCGCACGGCTTGAAGCGGTACGAAGTCGAGTTCAAAGAGCTGCGCAACGGATCGAATCCCGATACCGACGTCCGCCTGACGTCCAGCAACAGCCCGCGCAATCTCGAAATGCGATGACACGATCCGGTCATAACCTCGAACTTGTGTCGGATTAACTCCGGACAAGCGCAAGCGTTGATCGAGTAGCAGCCTAGCTCCCGCACCCTCCTCTCGATTGATCAATGTGACCGTCGCCTCAGCCAAATCGGCAGCCGTACGGATGGATTTCGGGTTGCCTGGGCGAACCAAAAACCCCTCCTCCCAAGTCGCAAAGGTCACGACTTCATAGCCCGATCCTTTGAGAGATCGCTTGAGAAACGGCAAATTTGATTCGCCGGTCACCGGATCAAAGAGATGCAGTCCTGCAACATGCACCTCACCGCGTTGTAAGGCATGGAGTGCGGCCATACTTCCCATCGTCCAGCCGACTACGGAGGTCTGGTCCTTGCGACGTCGCATGTGTTCACCCGCAAGGAAGATCGCCGGATCACAACCAGCCACAGAGATTTCTTGTTCAATCGCCTGACGATCTCGCGAGAGTTTCACGCGCACCGTCGCACCCGAGGTCTGACCATGCGCCTCGACGACATAGCCGTCAGCAGGAACGGTGAAGGAAAGCACCTCACCCAATCCGGTTACCGGTCGCACGACCGTTTTCGAACCCACCGTCGACACTTTGACTCGGATGGGTGATGCCTTCATGTCGCTTTGCGGGAGATGGCCAATCAACTTGCCCTCAACGATGTCCTCGGCTGCCACGAGGCTGAAAAGATCTTCAACGCGACAGACCATCACCGAAGCCAAATGAAGGGCAACGGCTGTGGTCGGTAAATACAGATGCGACTCAATCGAAGACACCGCCTGTCGCGTGATGCCCGCACGAGCAGCAAGTTCACCCTGCGAGAGGCCCTTCTGGGTACGGAGCGATTTGAGGTGATTCGAATATTGGGAGGTCACCTCGGTCGGCCGTCTCGGAATCTTCATAACGATTATGTAGCAAGTTAATTTGCTGAATGTCAAGTATTATGTCTTACATTATTACGTTCTGATATGAATATCGATCATCTAAGCACATTGTTATGAATATGCTAACATCATATAAAAATTAACATATTTAAATTATTGACAAATGAATTATAATTTAGCTACAAATATAAAACATAATCATGATCGGGATAGTGTAAAATACTATGCCCTCTACCCACGCTCCAACCGGCCTACGACTCCTCTTTGCCTTGAGCCTCTTCCTTCTTACTGGCTCTATGACTGAACTATCTGCCCAGGCCTTCGACTGGGTTCCCAAGGATGAGGAGATCAAGAAGTACCGTCAGAGCTGGAATCCCTTCTCAGAAGGTCCCCTCCTCATCCAATCGGTCGACATTCATCCGGCTGGCCAGCTGTCTGTCAGGCCGTTTTTCTTTTCACAAATTTCAGAGAAGAGTTACGGCAACCAGCTGTCCCTTCCGACTGATCGCAAGGACGGCCCTGTCCATACTTACTCCATTTCCCCGCTCGTGACCGTCACCTATGGCTTGACGAACCACCTGGAACTGGGGGCTGCCACTTCGTTGATTTCGTTCTGGTCGAAAGACACGGCCTCAGCCAATGCGGGACGCGGCGGCCCGTGGACGACCGACACCGGCATGGGGGACTTTTCACTTGTCCTGAAATATCGTCCGATCGTGCAAGATCCCGAGAGCGCACGACCCTCTGTTACGCTCTATCAACAGATCGTATTGCCCACCAGCCGCTGGACAGGAACCGAGCGGCCTCCCGGGGGCTTTGCTCCCCTCGGCCGCCTCCCCGCGACGAGATTCGGTGAATTGGGCTTCACCGAAGGCCTGACCTTCCGAAAGAACAGCAATCCGTTTCGGATCAGCGGGGGGATCTACTACACCTATTCAGCACCTGGCAGCGATGCCGGCCAGACCACCTATGTCGGGGATACTATCAATACGCGGTTGATCTTCGAACATTTCCTCGACGACAAAAGGGGCCTGGCCTACAACATCGAACTCGTCACGGTACACACCACCACCTGGCGGGCGGATGGCCACGGAATCAACAGGGGCGCGCGAAGCGGTTCGACGGTCGTCGGCATCGAGCCGGCCATCCAATTCAAATTCACCGACTCTCTCGTCGGCGCCGTTGGTGTGCTCTTCACAATCGCGGGGCAGAACGCGGCAGATGCGATCTATCCTAATTTCTCCATCCAGTGGTATTGGAATAAGACCGGGAAGGTGCAAATGCGATAATCGTGCCGATTATGGTGGATAGGATCCCAGTGGTTGAAAACTTGCTTCCTCTCTGATGGATGACTGGAGAAACGCGATGCCGCCATGGTCTGCATTGTACTCTGCGAACTCACAAGTCGGTGCATCATTGTAAAGCAGCCCTTCGCAAGGTGTACAATGAATCACATCAACGCTGACCCTCTACATCGTCTTCTCTAGGATATGGACCATTCCCATGGCTTACTCCTACGGTATTGACACTCGAAGGAGATCTACTATGCATACTCGATGGAGCACCATCACTGCGTGGCTTCTCATCCCTTCATTACTCACGTTGACGCTCATGGCTGTACATGCTGCCGCCACAGGGCAATTCGGTACCCCGAAAGGGGATGAAGGCACGCGCATCTTCAAGGCCACGGAACATCAACACTACAGCGGGCAGTTTTACCTTTCAGGTCAAAAAGCTATTCTGATCGGGAGCATGAACGATCGCGCTCCATGGGATCACCTCGATTATGCCGGCAAACACCTGATGCCAGTGCAGGGCACAATCGACATTGAGGTAAACGAAGTCACAAACAGCGGCCAGGTGGTGGCCGAGTTTGTCGAGAGCTCCGACCGGTATCGAATCGTCTTTGATCGGTTTGCTGCGAAAGCTCCGTTCCAGGATGGAGGCATTGCAACCAGAATCTATGAACATGGCGATTCGAACAACGGCGATCCGCTGTATCCGAAAACCTGGCTGTATCTCGGTGGCTGGGGCACGGCCACGATGTTCAAGGACCAGGAGGTTCTCTACAAGGACTATGATGCCCATTTCATGGTGATGGAACGGTCCCGCGATCCCAAGTCCCATGAGGTTCGCTATCCCGTCAAGCGAACGTTGCCCGGAGGCGAAACCGATCCGGCCGGAATGGAAATCGATCTCTGGGTCCGGTCGAAGGAACAAAATACGAACAACTTTCCCCCATTTGAAACGTTTGTCCATCTCTGCTGGGAGGAAGTGACGTGGCGGAGCGCTCAATGAACGTGCTGGACAAAGCGCTCTTCAGTGTGATGATCGCGATTCCTCTTGGATTCGGGATCGTCTCGACTCAGGCAGAGACCGCCTCTCTCTCCCAAGAGTGGAGTTTCGATCATGAACAGCCCGGCGTCATTCCGAGCCAGTTCTCGATCGGAACGCTTTTTGATGGAAGGCCGGCAGGGGATTGGCAGGTGCTCGCGACTGAGCGTGCGAAGAGTCCCCCACAAGTGCTCGCCCAGCTGATGGCCAAGGGAGCGGAACATGCCTACAAGGTCACGCTGGTGAAGGGCACCGTCGCTTCCGATCTGACTCTTCAAGTTTCTTTCTTGCCCATTCAGGGGAATGCGGACATGGGTGGTGGCCTGATTTGGCGGGCAGCCGATGATCGGAATTACTATCTCGCAAGAGCCAACCCGCTGGAACAAAACATTCGAGTATATCGAGTCGTGAAAGGCGTTCGACACCTGTTACAAAACTTCGACCAGACGATCGGCGTGAAACAATGGCATACCTTGCGGGTGATTCATCAAGGCTGTCGCATGATCATCGCCTATGACGACAAGCAGGTCTTCGATCTCTGTGATAAGACGTTCCACGCCGGAATGATCGGACTATGGACTAAATCCGATGCCGTTACCTACTTCGACGATCTCCAGTTGCTACATTTGAAATGAACGTCAACGACAC
Organism: Nitrospira sp.; assembly: GCA_005239465.1. Taxonomy (GTDB): domain Bacteria; phylum Nitrospirota; class Nitrospiria; order Nitrospirales; family Nitrospiraceae; genus Nitrospira_D. The sequence goes on from SPAW01000003.1 coordinate 10,973, forward strand.
GATGAACTTGCCGCTGCGTTCTTCGTCGCTCGTCGTTCGTGAAGCGTGAAGCGCGGGGCGGAAGACGTGTGTCTGTGTCGTCGCATGCGAGATACGAGATACGCTTCACGAGGAACGCGCTTTCGGGCGATTCCGCCACGAACCGTCATGAATAATGCGGGCTAGACCTCCCTCTTCTACTCCGCTACACTTCGTCGCGCTCAACGGGAGAAACCGATGCGGGACGAACGGACGACCAATTACTACACAGTACTCGAACTCTTGCCTACCGCGACACCCGCTGATATCAAGAAGGCCTGGCATGAACAACTGCAGGTCTGGCACCCGGATCGCTTTAACCATTCACCGGCGTTGCACCGCAAGGCGGAAGCCCGGACACAGCTCATCAACCAGGCCTATCAAACGCTGAGCGACCCCACTTTACGCACCCGCTACGATGCCGCCACACAGAACGCTCCCTCCACCACGCCACCCGCACGTCCGTCTCCTCCCCCACGTCCGCAACCGGCCTCGCGATCCCGACAGGACCCTCGCGGGCCCCAATCGCTCATGATGCTCTCGCGGCAAGGCCAACCCAAAACCATGGTGCCGGCCATCACGATGCTTGTCGATACCCATGAACACCTCCCTTACGAGTTTCAGGGTCTTGTGCGCATCGCCGGGACCATTCGACAAACGTTGCCGGTGGGCGACTACGCCATCGCGGAAGCGCCGGAGATCTTCTGCGTCGAGCGTAGGCGCGTGGAAGAGTTCAACACGATCTTTTCAAATCCCTCCGACAATCGCCCACGCTTTCTGCGAGAACTCGAGCCGCTCCTCGCCTACCCGCATCGGTTTCTGGTGATCGAAGGAACAATCCGATACAGCAAAGGCGGAGGGCGGCTGGGCCAATATCATAAGAACGGCATGATGGATTTTCTGGATGCGCTGACGGCGAGATTTGGGATCAAGATCATTTATTCGGATAGCCGGGAAGAGGCCGAAGAACGAGTCGCCAATTTGGCGGCCATGCACTATGCCTACTACTTTGCCGAACAGCAGGGATTCGGGCGCTGTCTTCAAGAGGACGATCTGTAAGAGGGTATGGCTGATGGCAGGATACAGGAGTTGATAGCTAACGGCGTATAGCCCGAACAAAGAGAATCCGTGCGATTCTGTTTCGTGCCATAGGCCTTACGCCATCGGCTATTCCCTCTTGTTTGACGCCATACGCGTTCAGCCATATGCCATAGGCTCTTCACTTTTCAGACGCGGTGGTCCATTCCACCATCACAGTGCTTCTTGGTATAGTGAACTTCGGTCAAAAATGGCCCCATGCTTATGAACAGCTAGTCGCCATCTCGCATGCAAAACACTGTTGTCCAGCCACGATATCGCTCCATCGCCATCCTCCTTGGGGTGCCACTTATGCTGATGATATTAACGGTGCGTCCCTTCGCGTTTGCGGAGGATCCTCAGTTACTGTCAGAGGAGAACGTAACCGAACATGCACAGGGTATGTGGGAGGGCGGTGCGATAACCCCTGCGCTCGAGATCCTTGACCAAGGGATTCAAGACCATCCTCACGCGCTCACACTTCACAAATTGCGCGGCGATATTCTCGCCACATTCCGAGGCCCCCAAGAGGCGGTTCAGGCCTATGAGACGGTTCTCGCCAGGGTGCCGACCGCGTTGGATGTCCGCTGGGCTAAGTGGAGCGTGTTGACGCGGTGGGGACAGGCGGAGGAAGCCATCGCTGAGTTGCGACGCATGGCACTGGTCGATGGCCAGAATCCCTTGATCCATCTGCGGCTGGCACAAGAACTCCGAAAACTCGATCGCCTTGAAGAATCGCTCGAATCGTATAAGAAGGCTGTGGACCTCGCTCCGGATTTGCTCAGTTGGCGATTGGCACTGGCTCGGGCGCGTTTTGACGTCCTGGATTATCAAGGTGCGGACGCTGACCTGCAGTACGTCCTACAAATGGTGACACCTGGTTCTCCGCTGGAGCTCCCTGCCAAGAATCAGCTCTCACAGCTCTATGAATCCATGGAACGAGGCCGCCGCTTCAACCCCGTACTGTCACCAGGCGTGACTGCGTCTCAGCTGAAGGAATGGGCTGCCATTCGCGCAGACGCCTGGAAACTGTTCGCGGCAGGTCGGTATCAGGAGGCTGAACCGATTTATCGAAAGGTGCTGGCCCTCAACCCCAGGGATCCCGTCGCCACCCATCAATTGGGGCTGACCCTCATGCAGCTGGGCCGGTGCAAGGACGCCATAACCGTGTTCGGCAATATGTCCAACCTTGATCCAGGTGAAGAAGACTATGCGGATACGACGTTTCGGATGGGCCAATGTCTCGTGGAGTTGGAACGATGGGAAGACGCGTTCGTTCATTTTCAGTTCCTCTACGACGCGGCCGTTGAATTTGAAGAGAGCAACGAGAACGTGGCGCTCCCGGCTGGAACGCGTGTGTTAGCTAAAGAGAAAATGGCTCGGTGGCTCGATAAGGTGCGTCCCCATGTTCCCGAGTTGGCGAAACTGAAGTCTGAGGAGGCTGCAGTCAGCATCCCGTCCGGCGATCCTGTTTCTACAGAGCTTTCGACAGAAGAACTGTATGCGAAAGCCATTGAGCGGGTGAAACCTCAGAAGGTCCTGGATATGAGGGCAGTGCTCATGGGCAGAGACGCCGATTTCAGTTGGTTTCGATTTATCATCCCGGCGAGTAAGGTCGTGCGGGACGATTTTCCCACCGGGGCCCATGAATTCATTCCACTGAATCCGGGGGACACATTTCTCACCACTCAGCCAGAGATCTACTTGGTGTTTGGGCTGGTGGGGGCCTCGTATGATGCGGTGCCCCTAACGGTACGATGTTTCCTTGAAACATCCGAGAGTACCGAGGAGCAACGCCCTGTCGCACAGGACCAAGCCATGACGGCCATGAACGACCAGTCCGGCTATTTCATGTTAACCTCTCCGAAAACCGGATGGACACCCGGCCTCTACCGCTGTGGGCTGTTCGCGGGAGAGCGGACCTCCGCCTATACCTATGTAGACGAAGTCCGGTTCCGGATCATCGAGCCTCGCCGATCGTCGTAATAGAACCCGTGAAGCGTCCCTCGACTTGGCTCGGGACGGTGAGCCTGTCGAACCGTGAAGCGTATTTCGTTCAGGGTCCGACCTGACGGCTGACAGCTAACGGTTAATAGCTCAGATTGCGAGATACGAACGACGCGGCTCGCCTGACTTCGACGCTGAGCTCAGCCGAAGTGAGCTCGCCGAAGTCTTCATGAACGGCGAGAGTGGAAGCGGTGGGTAGCTGGCGTGGGTTAGGCCGACATCCCGGTGTCACTCTGTGAATACGAATGCCTACACCCTGCATATCGACTATGGTTGTCCTTCTTTAAACTCAGGCGCTGGAAAGGCTGGCGTCGACGGATCGAATCTGTCTGACGGAGGAACAAACACCCTTTCCTTTCCACCACTTATGGCCAAAGTTTTCGGAGCGGTTACCAACAGATGGCGGTTGCTCAGTGAGGTACAGTTGATGCCCCCAGCACTGGACGCTGAGTTGCCGCAGGCCCCTGTGCGCATGAACAGTAACCGAAGGGAGAGGGGTGATATGCCCATACAACCCTCCGCCGCCCCTGTAAGCTATCGCACCACTCTCCACGCCCTCTACGTGAGTAGCACGCCATGGAGGATATGGATAAAGAACAAGGTCGTAGCGGGGTGGATCACTGTCCGGGAAGCAATTGTGCCAGTTCTGCTTCACGGTTTGACTCCGAAGAACTCCCAAGACGCTTATCGCGCAAGAGTTGGAGCGGTCATAGTCGGGGCGTTCGTACTTATAAGTCCCAGCGGACTCAGTGTCCTCATCGCCAGTTTGGCCGGATGGGTCCTTGTGATTTTGCGTCTGAGCGAGTTGAACGTGCGTGAGCACATGAAAGAATACGCGCAAATAATATCACCTGTCACAAATAGCGGAAGCGCTGCGGACGTTCCTGACGATGTATTAGCCGAAGAGGTGTTTCCTAGACGGTATCAAACCGCATGGGCGACAGTGACGATCCGGCAAGGATCACCTGCCATCTCCGACTCCAGTGGAGTCATATCCAGCGTTCAGTACAAAGGGCTCGGCGACTATACGATTAATTGGGTTAAGTCCTTTAAGGACGAGCACTATGGATTTTGGGTCAGCGGCGCCGCTGGTCATATCAAGTATGAGCTCACAAGAACCGGAGTCCGTCTATTAATGGGACCGGTAGCAGGTCTGTCACTCGATGATATAAGCATCACTATCTTTGCCATTGAAGAACTGGACGTCGGATGAACTTTACGCTGGCTGTCAGTTGAATACATCGACGTCCCCGCCTGGTCAAGCCTTGCAGAACCTCTCTCCCTTTCCGCTATCGGCCATACATTATCAGCCATAGGCCAGTTGACGGGGAACTAGTGAAACATAAAGTGCTTTGACTCTTAACAAGATACGAACGTCGAGATACTAGGTACAACTTCAGTCGCGATGGGCGGCTGGCGGGCCTGAGGCGTCATTCAGACAACAATAAGTCAATACTCATGCCTGACCCCACTGCCTGACCTTGGCATGCCGAACGCCATTATTGAACGGCCCACAAGGGACAGGTGCTGCTCTCAGTTCATTCTGTGACGGCATGGTCTCTCTTGGAAAAAAGCGAGCAGAAGATCCGCCTAAGCCCGTCATTCGTCCCCCCTCTATCTTCCGCGTTGGGAGGTTCACCTTTCACCAAAACCATATGTTTTTGGCCAGTCAGAAAGATACGCCGATCTCCTGGAAAAATCGACCGCAGGGATGCGATCACATGGGGAGGACTTTGAGCCTGTATGGAAACGGCGCTAGAAACAGATAGGATCAGCCTGCCACCGGCTGTTGGTAATCCACTTCGATTTTAAATCCAAGATCTTCGATCATGGCCCAGACTTCGGAAGCTGGTGCGCCTGGGGTCGTCAAGTAGCCGTTCACGAAGACGGAGTCAGCTGGATAGAGAGCCAGCGGTTGGAGGCTGCGGAGGTTGTGTTCGCGGCCACCGGCGATGCGGATTTCAGTCCTCGGATGGAGAAAACGGAAAAGGCAGAGCACTTTCAAACAGCGTTGTGGAGTCAGTTGGTCACAGTTCTCTAGCGGCGTGCCAGCGACTGGGTGCAGCGTGTTCAGCGGAATCGAATCCGGCTTTATATCGCGCAGGGCCATCGCAAGGTCGATGAGATCTTCGTCCTTTTCACCCATCCCCACGATCCCACCGGAACAGATTTCCAATCCTGCGGCTCTGGCGTTCTTGATGGTCGCCAGACGATCCTGGAAGGTATGGGTGGTGCAGATCGAGGCATGAAAGGCTTCGCTGGTATTCAAATTGTGATTCACCCGATCCACCCCCGCGGCTTTCAGCCGCTTGGCCTGAGTTTCATTCATCAGGCCGAGTGAACAACAGATCTGAATGGGAATCTCCTGCTTGATCGAGCGCACGGCACCCGCGATCTCATCGATCTCCCGATCCAACGGACTTCTGCCGCTGATGACGATGCAATAGCGTTGGGCTTTCGAGGCGGCGGCCTGGCGCGCGCCTTCGATCATCTGTTTCTGCGGCAGCAAGTTGTAGCGTTCAATAGCCGCGGTCGAGACGGCGGATTGCGAGCAATAGTGACAGTCTTCCTGGCAGGCGCCGCTCTTGGCGTTCTGCAGCATCTGAAGCCGGACGGTGCGACCGAAGTACTTGGACCTGACCTGAAAGGCGGCATGGAGCAGCGCCAAGAGTTCGTCATCCGGTGTATTAAGCACGGAGTGCGATTCCGCTCTCGTGAGCGGTTCGTCGTTGAAGGCCTTCTGCGCCAGCATCATGTAGTCGGTCATTTCAAATTCCTTGTATCAGAACATTAGTCCACCAGTCGTTCGTGAAGACTTCGGCGAGCTCCCCTCGATTGGCTCGGCCTGCGACGAGCTCAGTCGAGCCGGGCCTGAGCTTGTCGAAGGCAGTCGAGCCGCGTCGTCCTAACTCGTCGCTCGTATCTCGTCGTTCGTCCCTTCGGTGGGTCTGATCTGAAACGAGATACGAAATACGCTTCACGAGATACGGTGATCTTCGAGATACGCTTCACGAATAACGATTCTGGAGAGGGAAACCTACACGGTTTCAAACGGAGAAGCAATGCCCTGGTAGGGGACGGTGCGAACGGACGGAGGTCCTCCGTCTGTGCTGGTTGTGGCTTGGCTGGCTTCGAGCCAGGGGAGGGCGGTGAGCGTGTTCCAGCGGGCACAGCGGCGGCAGCGGCCCGACCATTCGAGGGATTCCTGCTGGCACTGGGTGCAGATGTAGGGGACGACCACACGCTTCTTGAAACTGAGCGCTTTCTTGAGTTCGACGATGGCCTGTTCGAAATGTTGCTTGCGCAAAAAGAGATTGGCCATGATCTTGTGGTAGTCCAGCAGATGATCTTGCGGACCTTCGATCGTCGAGAGGACATCGAACGCTTCATCCACCATTTCGAGCCGATAGTAGAGCTTGCCCAGATAGAATTGGAGTACAGGATTCTGCGGGTTTTGCTGCAGCGCCTCCTGATACACGCGGATGATTTCGCTGGGCTCGCCCTGGTCCAAGAACAACTCCTCCAGCCGATGGAGGATGATCACGCTCCGCGTTCTCGTGTAGACCTTCTTCAGAATTTCGGCGGCATCCTTGGTCTTGCCTTCATGGATGAGGATTTCGCCTAGTCCAATATAAGCGGGAAGGAAGCTGCGATCTTTCTTAATGGCACCCCGGAAGTATCGCCTGGCTTTATCCGGGTGCCCGCGCTCGAGGAGCTGACGCCCGACTTCGTACAAGCATCCGACGAGCAACGCCGCCTCTGTCTGCTTCTCCGGATCGGGCAGGTTGGCTTTGAGCAGGCGATGTTGAATCTCCAGTGCCTCGCTCCACTTTTCCAGGCGGATATTCAGGTCTCGCTTGCGGATCAGAGCCGTTAGATTGTCGGGTTCGATTTTCAGAATCTTCTGGAGCGCCTGGAGCGATTCTTCATAGCGTTTGGCCCCTTCGAGATCCTTGCCCAATTCCAGCAAGACTTCGATGTCCCGATCGTCCACCCGATGGGCATGCTGGTGGAGCCGGATCGCTTCGGCGAAATTCTGCTCGGACCGATAGATATTCCCCAGCCAGAGAAGGGAATCGACACGATTAGGGTCGATGGCGAGGGCCTTCTCAAAGAGATTGATGGCCTCCATCGTGCGCTTTGACATGAAAGCATGGGTCCCGTCTCGGTGCAACGCGTCCACCTTTTCTTTGCGGCGCACCAACCGATTGCTGCGCCAATTCAAAATCACATGCGCCGTCTGTTGCAGGCCGACGACGAAGGTGACGATGACCGCGCCGATGGCCATGGAAATCAAGACGAGGGTGACGGGGCTGAGCTCAAACTCGACCGCTGAGCTGGTGCGGATCATGACGGTGCCGGGATTGAGTTCTCGGAAATAGCTGTAGATGAAGACGCCGGCGCTGACAAGAAAGATCGTGATCAGCAGTCTGAACATGGTCTAGACCATCTTTCGTGCGGTGGCCTTCCGCACGATGATACGTTTCTTGGGTGTGGCCGTTGGAGCGGGTGTGTCGTCAGGGATCTTGACCAGCTTCGCGTCGCTCCAGAGTCGCTCAAGGGCATAGTGTGCTCGAGCATCCTGCCTGAAAATATGGGCGACGACATCGCCGAAGTCGAGCAGCACCCACTGCCCCGATGTTGTGCCCTCGATACTCAACGGCCGTTCACCTGTTCGGGAGAGCATGCCATCGATATAGTCAGCAATAGCGCGTGTCTGTCTGTCCGATTCCGCCGACCCGATAACCAGATAATCGGCCACAGAGGTGAGCGGTGCGACGTGGAGAACCTGGACATCGAGGGCCTTTTTGTCGAGCAGGGCTCTGGCGATGGCAAGAGCAGTGGCCTTAGATGTGCGTGTGATTGCGGTCCTCCTGATACAAGCGATGCTCAAGTATATAAGATTCAACGAGTGGCGGCAACACATTTGCCAGCGTTGTCCCGCGTTTGATCCGTTGTCGGATATCGGACGCAGAAGTTGAGCATGGCGGGAAGGGGAGGCAGATGATTCCCGGGCATGAGGGAATAGCAATGTCCAGTCTGGTCAAGCCCCCGGCATCAAGCTGAGCGAGCGCATGGGAATCAAGTCTCGGAAGCATCGAAAGCCGAGCTAGTGATTGGAAGGATTGCCCCGGCCGGGAGACGACGACAAACCGGCAAGCTTTCAGTAGCTCCTGAGGTTCTTTCCAACTGGGAAAATCAAGAAACGCGTCGAGCCCGATGAGGAAGTACAACTCGGTGGATGGGTCATGCTGTCGTTGGAGTTCGCGGATCGTAACAATCGAGTAGGATTTTCCTATCCGTTGTACCTCGATGTCGGAGACGTCGAAAGATGGGGTTCCTGCGATCGCGAGACGGACCATTTCATAACGATCATTTGCCGAGGCAAGCGACCCATCTCGCTTATGGGGAGGTTCACCGGTTGGAATGAAAAGCACGCGGTCGAGATGGAGTTTTTCACACACCTGACCTGCAATGGCCAAGTGGCCATTGTGAATAGGGTTGAAACTGCCGCCGAAAAGTCCGAGGCGCATGAATCAAATGTTGAATGTTCAATGTTGAATGTTCAATGGAGGAAGCTTCAATTCCGCCTCATTTTCTTTTTATTCAACATTGAACACTAAAAATTGAGCATTGGATCAGAGGATGACGAGGTTATCTCGGTGGATAACTTCCTCATATTCCTGCGGTCCGATCTGCCGTTGAATGTCTTGTGTCTTGAGGCCTTTCATGCGATTCAGGAGGTCGGATGAAAAATTTACGAGGCCTTTGGCAAATTCTTTTCCGTCGGCGTCCAGGCAACTCACCGGATCGCCCGCCTCAAACTGCCCGGTAACATCGACGATGCCGGAGGCAAGGAGGCTCTTGCCTCGCTTCGTCAACGCGTCGACCGCGCCTTGGTCAAGGCGCACATGCCCGCGCGGACGAAGGGTGAAGGCGATCCAATGTTTACGGCTGTTCAGGCGCCGCTCGCGCGCGAGAAAGAGGCTTCCGCCCGGTCCGCCGGCGAGTACGCTCGGCAAAAGCCCGGTCCGTTCACCGTTCACGATCAGGGTGGAGACGCCGTACTCGCCGACGTTCTTGGCGGCGCGTATTTTTGTCGCCATGCCTCCGGTGCCCCCGAAAGTGCTGGATACTCCGGCCCGGCGTTCGACGTCCTCGGTAATTTCCGGAATGAGGGGGATGAGCGTGGCTGACGGGTTCTTCCGCGGATCTTCTGTGTAGAGTCCATCGACATCGGACAGAATTACCAGTAGGTCGGCATCGACCAGATGGGCAACCTCGCTCGCGAGCGTGTCGTTATCGCCGACCCGGATTTCGTCCACGGCCACGGTATCATTTTCATTAATGATCGGCAGAATGCCGAATCCGATGAGCGCCGTAAGTGTATAGCGGGCATTCAAAAACCGTCGACGATCCGCAAGGTCCTGGTGTGTGAGGAGGATCTGGGCAACCTGAATGCCAAGCCGCTCAAAGGCCTTTTCATAGGCCCACATGAGCCGGCTCTGTCCCACAGCAGCCGCGGCCTGCTTGACCGGCAGACTCTTCGGGTACTCCTTGAGTTGCAGCTTCTTGATGCCGGAGACGATGGCGCCGGAGGACACGACCAGCACTTCTCGACCGCTCGCTCGGAGTGCGGCGATTTCGTCGGCCAGACGCTCGATTTGCTCGGGACGCAGGCCTGTCACGCGAGAGGCAATGAGGCTGCTGCCGATCTTGACGACGATCCGCTTTGCGTGCGTTAAAAGCTCGTCTCGCATGGCGTCTTCCGTAGACTCTCCACCTGCTTCCCGACAAAGGAGATTAACTCGCCGAGCCCTTCTCTAGTGGCTGCAGAAATCGACAGACACTTGTACGTTCTGCGCCGGCAATAGGCTTGGAGTTGTGTAAGCCGGTCGTTGCTTCCGCTCACGTCGATCTTTGTCGCGACGACGGCGAATGGACGGCTGCTTAGCGTCTCGTCATAGGCGGCGAGTTCCTGTCGCAAAATTTCGAAGCTCACCACCGGCTCGTCGGGTGCCCATTCCGAGACGTCGATCAAATGGAGCAGAAACGCCGTACGTTCGATGTGGCGCAGAAATTGAAATCCCAGTCCCTTCCCCTCGTGGGCGCCCTCGATCAGGCCGGGGATATCGGCCACGACGAAGCTGCGGTCCGATCCCCACCGAACGACGCCGAGATTCGGGATCAGCGTGGTAAAGGGATAATCGGCAATTTTCGGTCTGGCCGCTGAGATCGCGGCGATGAGCGTTGATTTTCCGGCATTCGGAAATCCGACCAGCCCGACGTCGGCGAGCAATTTGAGCTCGAGCCGCAACGTTCGTTCTTCGCCCTCAGCCCCATGGGTGAACCGCGTCGGCACCCGATTGGTGGAGGTTGCGAAGTTGCTGTTGCCTCGACCGCCCCGTCCTCCCTGCGCAATGATGACTGTTTCGCCGTCAGCGACAAGATCGGCAAGGACGTCGTCCGTCGTGTCATCGTAGACGACGGTACCCACCGGAAGGGTAACGGTTACGTCTTCCCCTGTGCGTCCGGTGCAATTGGAGCCACCGCCGGCTCGTCCGTCTTCCGCTTCATAGTGTTTCTGGTAGCGGAGGTCGAGGAGCGTCGTAAGTCGGTGGGAGGCGGTAAATACGACGTTGCCGCCGTTTCCCCCGTCTCCTCCGTCCGGTCCCCCGCGGGGGACGAACATTTCCCGTCGGAAACTGCAGATGCCGTCTCCGCCGCGACCAGCTTCTACCGTGATCCGTACTTCGTCGACAAACATGGCATGCCTTTAAGGCCTAGACTAACAGACTCAGCTAAGGTGAGGAGTATACCTGACCATGCCTCCGATGGGGAGGGGACATCTCGCGCGATCTCGACCTAGCGATGAATGCGAATGAAAGGGGAATCAGAATTTGGCTGGGACAGGATACACGCTGACTTTCCGTCTGGCGCGCCCACCTTCGAACTTCACCACGCCGGTCATCCGCGCGAACAGAGTGTGATCTCGGCCGAGATCGACATTGAACCCGGGGAAAAACTTGGTGCCGCGCTGGCGAACAATGATGCTGCCGGCCTTGACGGTTTCACCGCCATAGGCCTTCACGCCCAAATACTGGGGATTACTATCCCGACCGTTACGTGATGATCCGCCGCCTTTGTTTGTTGCCATGGTAGATCCTTCTTCTGCCTGCTATGCCGTTGCAATACCCGTCACGAGGAGCTTCGTAAAGCCCTGACGATGTCCGCGCGTCCGGCGGTAGTTCTTGCGGCGTTTCTTCTTAAAGACGGTGATCGACCGGGTGCGCCCATGCCGCACGATTTCAGCGGTGACCTTCGCCCCTTTGACGAGCGGCTGTCCGACGACAAGGCCGGCATCACCATGAACCAGTCGAACCTGATCCAGTTCGATCAGGGCACCAACGTCTCCGGGCAAGCTTTCGACTTGAATCGTCGAACCAGCTTCGACCCGATACTGCTTTCCACCTGTTTCGACAATCGCGTACATGTCTCATTTCCTCCACAGCGGAACGGCACATTTAACATAGGGGTTTGTTGGGTGTCAAGAGAAGCAGCAGCGTTTCTGTTCTATCGGCGGGCAGGCGAATGGCGCGGACCGACTCACAGCCCCCCTCTTTAGAGGGCTAGGAGCAGGGTCTCCAATGGAAGTATTCTGGCTGACACGTCTGGTAAGCATGTCAGGGAGCCCATTCCCAGGCATCCACTAGGAAGCAAAGGTAGGATCGGCCTATGCCACAACCAAGCAAGTTTGTGATCCGCACGTACCATCGAATTCCTGTTCGCTGTATTTTGTATTACATGGGCGGGGAATTTCTTGGAAAGGGGACGGTGATGAATCTGTCTCGCAACGGCTTTCGTGTACTCGGCGATCACCAGGTAGTGCCTGGATCGGAACTCGTCGTGCGCCTGTCTCTTCCCGATAAGGATGAGCCGGTCGAGATTCAGCGGGTGGTCGTTCGCTGGGTTCGTGGACTGCTGTTCGGGGCTAAAGTGGTCAAGATGAGTCCAGATGGTGAGGATCGGGTCTGGACCTTCTTGAGCTCTCGCCTTCGAGCCTATTGTGCCTCGTCGTAGTCTTCTCTATCACTCCAAATGATGAAGCACGGACGCGATGCCATGCCGTCCGGTTGCTTGACGCATTTCCAGCCTCACGTTATAGTTCGCGGACACTGAATTGTAATTCTGAGTCAGCGCCGCGCTGAGGAGTCGTTCCCGATGCTGGAACCGGTTGAAAAAATCTGGATGGACGGCAAGTTTGTCGCGTGGGGGGACGCCAATGTCCATATCCTCACCCACTCGCTGCACTATGGCTTGGCGGCGTTTGAGGGAATTCGCTGCTACAAGGGCAAGTCCGGGTCCGCGATCTTTCGGCTACAGGAACATGTCGATCGTTTGTTTGACTCTGCGCACATCGGCATGATGGCGATGCCCTATGACAAGAAACAAATCGCTGAGGCCATTGTCGAAACGGTTCGCATCAATCGGCTCGACGCCTGCTATATTCGCCCGTTGGTCTACATCGGCTATGGGGCAATGGGGGTGCATCCGGGTAATAACCCAATCCGGGTGGCCATTGCGGCGTGGAAGTGGGGTGCGTATTTGGGAGATGAGGCCCTGGCGAACGGGATGCGCGCCTGTGTCTCCTCGTTCACTCGCCACCACGTGAATGTCTCCATGACCAAGGGAAAGATTTCAGGCTACTACGTGAACTCGATTCTGGCAAAGCGAGAAGCGAAGGCGAACGGATACGACGAGGCGATCCTGCTCGACCCCGATGGCTATGTCTCTGAGGGAACAGGGGAGAATATCTTTATCGTTCGTCGGGGGAAATTGAAGACGACGCCGTTGACGTCGATTCTTGAAGGGATCACGAGAAGCTCCGTGATCGAACTGTCTCGGGAACAAAAGATTACCGTGTTTGAAGAACGGTTCACGCGAGATGAAATGTATGTCGCTGACGAAGTGTTTGTCACCGGGACCGCTGCCGAACTGACCCCTGTTCGCGAAATCGATAATCGACGAATCGGGACCGGCAAGCCCGGACCGATTACATTTGCTCTGCAGAAAGCTTTCTTTTCAATCGTGCGTGGGGAAGACTCTGCGCATGAGTCGTGGCTCACCCACGTGTAACAAGCACTCCTCCGGATCGGCTGGATCAACGCACGAGAAGTGGATCAGCTTAGAGTCGGCCTGGGCTAATGGCCGGCTGGGGTAGAGTCGCCTGATGGATGGGATTCCGTCGTAGGCTGAGCTGGTGTTGCAGGAGCTGCTGGTTCGCTCTTCTGTTTGAGGTCAATAACGGTCGAAGCAAAGTTCCGTTGCTTGGCCAAAATTGCAAGGCTGAACGATGTCAGCATGAATACCGCGGCCACGACGACGGTAAACTTGCTCAGGAAGTTAGCCGGGCCTCGACTTCCGAACACGGTTTGGCTGGAGCCGCCGAACGCGGCACCGATCTCCGCGCCCTTTCCTGACTGGAGGAGAATCGCCCCAATCATCAGGAAGCAGACCAACACATGAAGGATAATGATCAATGTATAGAGCATCAGCAGTTAGACTCCAAGCGATCCGGCAACGGAGGCGATTGTAGCAAAGGAGTCGATCTGGAGACAAGCCCCGCCGATCAGTGCACCATCGATCTGGTCCGATTGTAATAATGATTCGATATTCTGAGGCGTCACGCTCCCTCCATACAATATCCTTGCTGCCTTTGCGATCGCAGGAGACCAGGTGCCGGCAAGGAATTCTCGAATTGTACGGTGGGCAGCGACGGCTTGCTCGGTTGTGGCCGCTCTTCCGGTCCCGATGGCCCAAACCGGTTCATAGGCAATGACGATGGCGGCCATGGCTTGAGGGGCAAGTCCCGCCAGACTTCCTTTCAGTTGTTGTGTGAGGGCTCCGTCAGTCTTCCCGCTTTCTCGCTGGGCCAAGGATTCCCCGACACACAGAATAGGCCTGAGCCCATGGGTGAGGGCGGCGCGGATTTTTTTGTGAATTCCGTCGTCCTGCTCACCGAAGAGGGTGCGCCGTTCCGAATGACCAAGGATGACGTAGCGGCAACCGAGATCTCTAAGCATCGGCGCGGAGACTTCTCCCGTATAGGCCCCGTGATCTTCCCAGAACAGATTTTGTGCCCCGAGTTGAATCGGGGAAGAAGGGCCGAGCGCAGCGCGGACCGATTCCAGCGCGGTGAAGGGGGGAGCGACGACGAGTTCAACTGACGACGAAGCAGGGAGCCTCTTTGCGAGCTCGTGAACGAAGGCCGCTGCCTCCGATGCGGTCTTGTTCATTTTCCAGTTGCCGACAATGAGGGCTGTACGCACGACGCCTTCTGCCCGGTCTACGTTGGAGTTGTGGAGGGGCGGCTAGTCTGCGCGATCAGGCAACGCCACCAGACCGGGGAGCTGCTTGCCTTCGAGTAATTCCAAGGCGGCTCCACCGCCGGTCGAGATGAAGGACATATTTTCCGATTCGCCGGCTCGATGCACGGCCAGAGCCGTTTCGCCGCCGCCGACGATCGTGAGGGCGTAGGCATCGGCAATCGCGTGAGCCATCGCGAGTGTGCCTCGGGCGTAGGCATCGATTTCAAATACACCCATCGGTCCGTTCCACAGAATCGTCTTCGCGTTCTGGACTGCTTCGTTGAATAGTTTTACGGAGGCCGGGCCAATGTCGAGGGCGTACCAGCCTTTCGGAATTTCCTGGACCGGGACGATCTTCGATTCCGCCCCAGGCTCACGGCTGGCCGCGACGACGCAGTCGACCGGCAGGTAGAATTTCACGCCGCGGGAAAGGGCGTGGTCTTCAATGCCTTTGGCGAAGTCCAGCATGTCGTTTTCGACCAGGGAGTTGCCGATTTCCATCCCTTTCGCTTTTAAGAACGTAAAAGCCATGCCGCCGCCGATGATGACTTTGTCGACGCGCTTCCCGAGGTTTTCGATGACGCCGATTTTCCCGGACACCTTCGCGCCACCGAGGATGGCCACGAATGGCCGGACCGGATTAGCGACGGCGCCTTCGAGATACTCGATTTCCTTCATGAGCAGCGCGCCCGCAGCAGCGTCTTTAATGAACTTGGTAATGCCGACCATTGATGCGTGGGCCCGATGCGCGGCACCGAAGGCATCGTTGATAAAGACATCACCGAGCGAGGCGAGGGCTTTGGCGAAGGTAATGTCGTTTTTCTCCTCGCCGGCATGAAAGCGGAGGTTTTCCAACAGAAGCACGTCGCCGGCGCTCATCTTCGCGACGAGCTTCTCGACAGCCGGGCCGATGCAATCCGGTGCAAAGATCACTTCTTTCCCCAGGAGGCGCCCAAGCCGTTTCGCAACCGGCGCGAGGCTGAACTTGGGGTCGAAGGCTCCCTTCGGTCGACCCAGATGGGAGCAGAGAATGACTTTCGCGCCTTCGTCTACCACACGGTTGATGGTCGGCAGCGTGGAGCGGATGCGGGTATCGTCGGTAATTTGAAGCGATTCGTCGAGCGGAACGTTGAAGTCGGCGCGGATGATCACCCGTTTGCCACGGAGCTGCACATCGTCGATCGTCTTCTTGTGCAAGTTCAAGGACGTTCCCTCACGCAGTGCCGCGAGACGTGCCGATTAGTAAAAGGTGAAGCCGACTTGATCACCACGGCGCAGCGGCTCAGTGGCCGATGGACTTTCCAGCCAGCACCTTGATCAAGTCACGGACTCGGCACGAATACCCCCACTCATTATCGTACCACGCCGTGACTTTGACCAAGCGCTTGTCGACGACGTTGGTCAACGGGGCATCGACAGTGGCGGAGGCATCGTCTCCTTTCTGGTCGATCGAGACAATGGGATCTTCGGAGTATTTGAGAATGCCTTTGAGCGGGCCATCCGCAGCCTTCTTGAACGCCGCATTCACCGCCGCGATATCGCAATCTTTTTCAGTTTCGACGGTGAGATCGACCAGTGACACGTTCGGCGTCGGGACGCGGATGGCGAGCCCATCCAATTTACCCTTGAGTTCGGGGATGACGAGGTGCAGGGCCTTGGCTGCGCCGGTGCTCGTTGGAATCATCGACATTCCGGCTGCGCGCGCGCGCCGGAGGTCCTTGTGGGGAAGATCCAACAACTGCTGATCGTTCGTGTAGGAATGGATGGTAGTCATGATCCCGTGCTTGATGCCGAAAGTTTCCAACAAGACTTTGGCGACCGGAGCCAGACAGTTCGTCGTGCAAGACGCGTTGGAGACAATATGATGCGATTTTGGATCGAACTTGTCTTCGTTCACGCCGAGCACAATCGTCACATCGGGGTCTTTGGCCGGCGCCGAGATGATGACTTGCTTGGCGCCGGCTGAGAGATGTTTTCCTGCACCTTCCCGGTCTGTAAACCGACCGGTCGATTCAATGACGACATCGATGTTCAGGGCTTTCCACGGCAATTCTTTGGGATCTTTGATCGCGAGCACTTTGATGGGTTTCCCATCGACGAGAATCTGGTCTTCCTTGGCTTCAACGCGTGCCTTGAGGGTGCCGTGCACGGAGTCATATTTGAGGAGGTATGCGAGGGTTTTGGCATCCGTCAAGTCGTTGACGGCGACAAACTCGAGGTCTGGATCTCCCATGGAGGCGCGCAGCACATTGCGCCCGATGCGCCCAAATCCGTTGATACCGATCCGAATGGTCATAGCGTATGGTCCTCTACATAAAAACAAGCCGGTTGCACACAACCGGCAGCATGGAACGCGATAGTATCCACGCCCTTTACCCTTGTCAAGTTATACAAACGAGATAAAACCCGTGCACTGTACCTGCAAACATACGCGATTCCATTCGGCCGTTGGTGACTGGAGTGGAGCATGGACGCGAGGCAGGCCCTGCCTTGCTTCTCGCCTCGGCTCTTGGCTAGAGTCGAGAATCGGTCGGCCGTTGTCGTGAGTCTCGAATGAACGAAACGCTCTCTGACAAAGCTGCGCAGGCACTGGAGTGGCCTCGCTTGCTTGAATTGCTGGCGCAGCACGCGCAGTCAACGATGGGGTCGGCTCGGTGCCGTTCCCTTCCGCTAGCGAACGAGCTGGCTGTCGCGCGCATGCGCCAACAAGAAACGACTGAGATGGTGAGGCTACTGGAAGGGAATGACCCGATACCGGCACTGTCCTTCCCGGATATCCGTGACATCCTGATTCGTGCGAGCAAGGGAGGGATGCTTGAGGCGCAAGAGTTGAGAGATTGCGCAATCGTCATGGCGCTGATGGAGGACGTTGAGCGGTACATAACCCGCCATCATGCTGAGGCGCAGGGGCTGGCACTGGTCGTGGCGCCGCTCCATTTGGTCAAGGGCTTGCGGGCGATCAAGCTGGCAATCGATGCCGCGATCCAACCGGATGGTTCCATCAAGGAATCGGCTACGCCGGAACTGCGGTGTCTCACGCACCATGCGCAAGACTTGAAGCAGGAGATGCGGCTGCATCTCGACCAGATCTTGCATTCACGGCGGTATGAGGAGATTCTGCAAGATTCCTATTTCGCGCAACGTGAAGGGCGATATGTCGTGCCGGTGAAGGCTGATATGCGGGGAAGGATTCCCGGTATCGTCCATGATATCTCGGCCAGCGGCGCGACCGTGTTTCTCGAGCCGCGTGAACTGGTTGAGTTGAACAATTCCATCAAAGTGGCGGATCTGGAGNTCGAACGGGAAGTCCGACGCATCTTGCGNGNACTCACAGCNCTNNTGGCGTCCAAATCNGAAGANANTNGGCANNGGNNTTGAGGCNNTGGCCNAATNNGACNGCNTCAGGGCGAGGGCCGAGNTGAGTCGTCGNCTGAGATCCAGCCCNGTGGCCTTGAACGANCATGGCCGCGTCGTGTTGAANCANGCGCGNCATCCGCTTCTCATNATTGCCAAAGACCAGGTCGTGCCGAACGACATTGTGNTGGATGAGNCNACNCGNGTGCTCGTGATNTCNGGACCCAATACNGGNGGGAAAACGGTCACGCTCAANATTGTNGGGCTCTATGCGCTTATGGTACGAGCCGGGCTCCATCTGCCCTGCGCGCCGGAGTCCGAGATGGCGCTGTTTACGCATCTCTACGCCGACATCGGGGATGCGCAGGATTTGAGCCGAGATCTCTCCAGCTTTTCCGCTCACATGACACAAATGGTCCAGCT
Organism: Nitrospira sp.; assembly: GCA_005239465.1. Lineage (GTDB taxonomy): Bacteria > Nitrospirota > Nitrospiria > Nitrospirales > Nitrospiraceae > Nitrospira_D. The sequence continues at coordinate 29,221 of SPAW01000003.1, forward strand.
CCTTTCTGAAACGTCGGCTCGGTCGAGTTCCGACGCACCACCCAGCACTCAATCACTCGTGCTCCTCGATGAGCCGGTAACTTCAACCGATCCGCAGGAAGGCTCGGCGCTGGCCGAGGCGCTGTTGTGCCATTTGGCTTCGCTCAACATGAAGGTGGTGGCGACCACGCACTATAGTCCGCTCAAGGAACTGGCGCAGACCACGCCCGGTTTTGCCAATGCCAGTGTGGAGTTCGATGTAGCGCGGTTGGCGCCTACCTATCGATTGTTCTTGGGGTTTCCCGGTGGCTCTTCCGCCTTGGAGATTGCCGGCCGCCTAGGAATGGATGCGGCTATTTTGAATGATGCGCGGCAACGCTTGCGCCATGGCGACCGACGGCTGGAAGATCTGATGGCGGATTTACAGCACAAGCAACGCCGGCTGGCCGAGGATACTGAGCGGGCGCGACAAGCCAGAGATGACGCCGAACGGGCGGCCAGTGAAGCGGGAGCGTTGCGAGCACGACTGGAGGAGGCCGAGCAGCAGGCGCGCAAGGGACTCAAGAAGAAACTCGGCGAGCAGTTTCAACGTGCGCGGGCCGAAGTGCAGGCAACCGTGGACGCGTTCAAGCGCGAGCAGAAGCTCATCAAGGCGAAGGAGGCGAAGCAACGTCTCAGTGAGATGGAGGTCCAGACACGGCAGGAGCTGGCGCCGACCGGCGAGCCGATTCCGGTCGAGCGGCTTGGCATTGGCGATGCCGTGGAGATCGTCGGATTAGGCATGACCGGGAGTTTGTTGGAAGCGCCTCAGGGGAAAAAACGAGTTCGCGTGAAAGTGGGAGAAGGCGAAGTGCTCGCTACCGTCTCAAATCTTGTCGGCCTCACCCGCAGTCAGACCGTTTCAGCAGAGGCGTCATCCTCGTTACCCGCATCGAGCGTTCCCTGGTTTTCAACAGGCGGTGGGCTGGGTTTTGAGGAACAGACCGTGGTCGATGTCCGCGGGCAGGCGGCGGACGAGGCGCTCGATCAGGTCGTGGCGGCGCTGGATCGGGTTACCTTGAGCGGAGCGCCCTACCTCCGCATCATTCACGGCCATGGGACGGGTCGTCTCAAGTCTATATTGCGTGAGTATCTGAAAGATTCGCCCTATGTGGAAGAATTTCGCCCCGGCGATCGAGCCGAGGGAGGGGATGGGGTCACGGTCGCGCGGATTCGGTAGTCGCATGGCTAGCTTGCTCGGTCGAGGTTTGTGCCATGCGCGAGAATAGTCCAGGTTGTGGTGGCGGCTCGGCGAGAACAGGAGGTCAAGCGAGATGGTACTTCGCCATGCGATAGCGCAACGTGTTGCGAGTGATCTTCAGGAGGCGGCTCGCCTCCGACACATTGCCCGATGCTGTGCGGAGCGCTTCCTCCAGCATCTTTCTTTCCATCTCTTGGAACGAAAGCCCGAAAGCAAGAAGGGATAGCTTGAGGTCGGTGCTTGATCGTTCTGCGAGGGGAGTGGTTCGAACTAATGCAGGCAGATGGTGAGGCCGGATGACCTCTTCCTTGCACGTGATGGTCAGCCATTCCACGAAGTTGTGCAGCTCGCGGACATTGCCCGGCCAGTCGTGGCGCTGAAGAATGGCAAGGGCTGCTGGAGCGATAGTTTTGATGCGGCAACCGCACTCCTGTCTGGCTCGCTCCAGAAAGATCAGGAGAATCGGCTCAATGTCTTCCGGCCGTTCACGTAAGGGTGGGATACGCAGTTGGTATACATTGAGTCGATAATAGAGATCGAGACGGAATTGACCGGCTTTGATATGGGCGAGAAGATCTTCGTTTGTGGCGGCAATGACGCGGATATTCACCTTATGGCTGTGCGTATCACCAAGCGGATCGACGGTATGATCTTCCAGGACTCGCAACAGCTTGGCTTGAGCTGCTGAACTCATTTCCCCGATTTCGTCGAGAAAGAGGGTTCCGCTTTCGGCCATTTGAAATCGGCCGGGCTTCGCCTGTTTGGCGTCTGTAAACGCCCCTTGTTGGTAACCAAATAATTCCGCTTCCAACAGATTCTCGGGAATGCCGGCGCAATTCAGCGCGACCAGCGGGCCGTGGGATCTCAGGCTGGAGTCGTGAATAGCCTGGGCGAACAGTTCCTTTCCCGTTCCGCTTTCCCCGGTGATCAGGACAGTCGCATCAGTCAACGCCACCTCTTTGGCCAGTTGTTTCATGAGATTCATCTGTGGCGAGACGCTGATGATGTGCGCAAACCGATCGCGTGGTGAAGCGGAGGCGACCGCAGGTATGGGGTACTGGACCAGTTGGGTAATTGCCGTACGAAGGTCCTGCAAGAGAATCGGCTTAGTCAGGTAATCCCCGGCGCCGGCCCGCATGATTTCGACGGCATCTTTGACGGAATGGCGTTCGCCGATGGCGAGTACAGGGGGGGACGCACGGGTCTGCCGAGCATATTCAAGTAGAGGCGCCAGTGCGTGGGGACTGCCTTCGCAGATCACAAGGGCCGGGGAGGTCTCTTGCCAGAGGCGGAGTCCCTCGGAGATGGTGTGCGCTGTGTGAATAGTCGTGTCAGAAGGAGCAGCGGCTTCGAGGAGCCGTCTGGTCTCGGAGTCTATCGAGATGAGCAGAAAGTTTGGAAGGTTCATCAGGGCACTCCTTGTTTCTGGCTCCTGTCGAACCATCGGGGAAGCGTTAATAGCCTACTACTGTATTGGTGAGGAAGAAAAGGGGAAAGGTTCCTAGGTGAAGGATGTACGAATTCTCAGGCGAGTCGTCGCCTTGGGCTGTTACTGATTCCGCTGCACCATCGCAATGTTACGCAGGAATCCAGCGTATTTGGCTCGCCGGATCGGGCTCTGTCTAAACACGGTCGCAAAGGTCGATTCGTCCATGTGGGCGAGCGTATCCAAGCCTGGGGCGAGTGTCAGTGCCGTTGGTTGGAAGGCTGGTTCCCGGGTCGGTTCAGCTCGCAAATTGAATGGACACACATCGAGACAATCGTCACATCCAAAGATTTTGTTTCCTAGGCGCGTCTGTAACTCGTCGGGGATGGCGGTCTGGCCCCCACGTAGCTCGATGGTGAGATAGGATATGCAGCGGGTGGCATCGACTATATAGGGCTCGACGATCGCCTTGGTCGGGCAGGCTTGAATACAGAGCGTGCAACTGCCGCAGAGATCCGACGCCGGCTCGTCGGGCTCCAGATCCAGCGTGGTCAGAATTTCGCCCAGCAATAGCCAGGAGCCGTACTCGGTTGAGACAAGATTGGAATGTTTGCCGATCCAGCCGAGGCCTGCTTGTTCTGCCCAGGCTTTCTCCATGATGGGACCGGTATCGATGTAGGAACGAGTCTCGGCTTCCGGCGCCATGCTGCGAATACGGTGATCGAGTTGTTTCAACCGATCACCGATGACCTTGTGGTAGTCCTTTCCCCAGGCGTACCGCGCGATGCGGCCATAGCCTGGCCGTTCATCGGCGCGATGCTCGGTCAGGTAGTTGACCCCCACTGAGATAATCGAGCGGCATTCCGGGAGGATTTGCCGGGGATCGGCGCGCTTCTCCGGCGTCCGTCCCATCCACGCCATCGTGCCGTGGAACCCGCGTTCAAGCCACTGCGTGAGCCGAGCGAGGAGCCTGTGTTGCCGCGGAGAGGCAGGAGCAGCGACACGCGCGATACCGACGGCATCGAATCCCAACGCGCGAGCTTCTTGTTTGATCGCCCCGGAGAGGGCCATAAAGAGTATGAGTTACTGTTGTGGAGGACAATCAAAGCGGGCACTAAACTGGGCCGAACAATGGCCTGATTGGCAACGACTACAGGCGCCCGGTGATTTCCGTTTTCCAGTCGGTTCCTTGTTCATCGAAGCGGCACACGAGCCTGCCGCCTTTGGAGATCGTCGTCCAGGGTTTCTTCGTTCCGGAGATGTGTGCGACGAGGTACCCTTGCGGAAAGGGGACTTGGCATTTTTGCCCAGCCTCGCCTTTCGCCATGGCGAAGCTACAAGACAGTTCCGTCGTGGCGCCTGGGCCATCCATCGGCTGTGCGGCCACATCGGTAGGGGCCACAATGAATATCGCGATAAGAGAGAGGAAGAAGGTGAGCATCAGCCCTCGTAGGATCATCATGGACGCATGGTAGCACAGTCTCTCGTCTTGCGGCGACCGGAAGGTCCGCGTAAAATCTGTCTAATAAGGCACCACTCGAAACCACGGAGGCTCCATGCTCGCGACGCGGATCAAGCAAAAAGAAGGCACGTTCTATTTTATCGCCTACAAGGCGACCGTTCTGTTGGAGAAGGTTCGGTTTACGAGCCGCTACTATTTCGAAGGCGAAGAGATCGCGCAAGGCAGGATCTCCGAACACGACGAGGTGGCGCAGTTCATCGCCGGCATTGAACGGAGCGAGAAGGGCTTCCAGCGCGTGTTGAACCGGCAAAAGATCAAACAGATCGTCAATTTTTATGAAACCGTCGTCGCACAGCCGATGATTCCGGGCACTGTTTTGCTCTTCACCGATGAAACCCTCCGCTTTCAAAAGGCCGGCGACGCGGACTCTATCGGCCATCTGAGCGAGCCGAAGGGGAAGTATCTGGTGATCGATGGGCAGCACCGGCTGGCCGGGCTCCATTTTTTTCAAGCGAAACACCCGGATCAAATCGCGCAGGTAGAAGTGCCTTGCGTGTTATTCGACGGACGGAGCGGGGACTTCGCGACGGAAATGTTCGTCATCATCAACTCCACCCACACGCGGATCAACCGGTCGCATTTGGTGGACCTCTATGAAAAGGTGTCGTGGGAGAGCCCGGAGAAGAAATTCGCGGCCAAGGTGGTCAATCTGTTGTATGGCGAAGATGACTCGCCGTTGCAGTACAAGATCAATCGCCTCGGTGGGCGGAGTAAACAGGAGAAATGGATTCTCCAGTCTGAAGTCTTCAACGAGATGCTCAAGGTTGTGACGGCGCATAAGCGCTGGATGGAGTCGCATCTTGGGATGAAGGCCGACCGCTGCTACGCGCTGGTACGCGATTATCTCAAGGGCGTGAAGGACGTGATGGCCGAGGTCTGGGGGAACAACGAGCGCTACATGTTCACCCGAGACGTCACGCTGAAGGCCTTGATCCGCGTGCTGGACGATCTGATCGTGGATCGGAAGCTGATGAGCGACTGGGACCAGCAGCGCTCGCACAAACCGTTTGTCGAGATCGTGAAGCCCTGGGCGCCGTTGGCCAAAGAATTTCGCGCCGACGGCTTTTACGAACGGTTTGCGGCCAAGGGCCAGCTGGAGCGAGTTCGGAAAATTCACCAGCGATTGCTCGATGCGATCGTAGGGTAGCCTTCGTGTTGTCGCAATCCCGCGCGAGCCTTTTCTTCACGCTGATCCTCATCCTGACAGTTATGCTCATGCCGTTGCCGTTGCGCGCAGCCGGTGAGGCCTCGGGCCAACTGGATGTGCACGCAGATCCGTCCGGTGGCGTGAGGGCAACGGCCACAGTGCTATTCCCAACCAGCCCCGACATCATCCAAGCGATTCTGACAGACTATCCCAAGTGGCCTGAGCTTTTCGACACACGGATGCGAGTAGCGAGCCTCTCGATTGACCACGGCGTGGCGACGACCGACTTGCGCATTGCTCATACATTGCTCCCGGGTGAACACCGGTTGGTGAGCGAGTCGAGGACCTTGCCTGGCGGTGGACTCATGACGGATCTCAAAGAAGGAGATTTCAAGCGCTACCACCGGGTCTGGAAGCTGACTTCAGTAGGTAATGGGAGCCAGACTAGCGCCGCGTTTGAGTTGGTTGTGGAGATCGACAGCATGCTTCCAGACTGGCTGGTAGCGATGGCGATGCGTCAGGAATTGGAGTCGCACTTTCGTATCGTGAAGGAGAAGGCACTCGCGCGGGCTAAGCAGGAAAAGTGAATACCGAGGTTTCAGCCTTGTCGAGTCCCTGTTTCACGAGCGCGCCAATGTCAAAGGCTCGTTCAACTTTGCGAATGTCGTCGAGGCGAGTCTTGATGCTGGGGTGTGGGGGCGTGAAGAGTGAACAGCAATCCTGATCCGGTTCGATCGAGATGCTGAAGGTGCCAATCTGTTGAGCCTGATCCGTGATCTCGACCTTATCCATGCCGATGAGCGGCCGGAGGACCGGCAGCTCTACCGCTTCCTGAACCACCGATAGATTTTCCGGAGTTTGCGAAGCCACTTGGCCGAGGCTGTCGCCCGTCACCAATCCCCAACATTCTTCTTGCTTGGCTAATTCTTCCGCAATCCGCAGCATCAAGCGTCGGTAGAGAACGATACGAAACGGGGCCGGCGCATGGGCCACGATCTCGCGTTGGATCTCCCCAAACGGGATGATAGAGAGTCGGGAGTCATACTGATAGGCGGTTAGGATCTGCACGAGGTCGCGGACCTTTTCCTCCGAGGCTCGGCTGACCAAGGGGCGACCGGTAAAATGGACAAAGAGGGCTCGGCAGCCCCGCTTCATCATGCGGTAGGCGGCGACGGGAGAGTCGATGCCTCCGGAAATCAAACAGGCCACCTTCCCGCTTACGCCGACCGGTATGCCGCCGGGACCGGCGATTTTGTTGATCGCGTAATACATCTCTTTCGAGAGTAGCTCGATATGCACTGTCAAGTCCGGGTTGGTGAGATCGACCTTCTTTCCCGTGAGCGCGCAGAGGAACGCGCCGATGTTTTTCTCGACGTCCATCGAAGTCGGGCCGAGGCGTTTGTCGGCGCGCTTGGCGGACACGCGAAAGGTGGAGAAGGTCTGGCCTTGTACTTCCTGTCCGATTGCCTGTTTGAGTGCATTCCAATCCGGCGTGGCAAGATCCAGCGGCAGCGCGTAAGCCAGCAAGAAATTCGCGATGCCGAACACGCGGGCCAGCCGATCCTTGACGATCTCATCGGTGACGGTTGGGGGGAGCACCACACGAATGCGGCTTCGCAGACTCTCGACCCTCTTGGCTCCGAGGTCCTTGAGGGCCAGCTGGATATTGCGGACCAGGCGCTGCTCGAAGTAATCGCGGTTGCGACCTTTGAGGGCCAGCTCGTGGTAGTGGACGACGGCGCATCTCATACTGTGTGCCGCTCGTCGTTCGTGAAGCGTGAAGCGCAGGAAGAAATTGTTGTCTGTTTCATGTCTGTAAGCGAAAGACGCTCCACGAGTGACGATTCACGTCTTACTTTTCACGCGATTCAAGAAAGCGCTCGGCGTCGATGGCGGCCATGCAGCCGGAACCAGCGGCGGTGACGGCCTGACGATATGTTGAGTCTTGCACATCTCCGGCGGCGAAGACGCCGGGCACGCTGGTGGTGGTGCCGTGATTGGTGATGAGGTAGCCTTTCGCATCCATCTCAAGCTGACCGACGAACAGAGCGGTGTTTGGCCGGTGGCCGATGGCGACAAAGACGCCGGCGCAGGGCATTTCCGATGTCTTGCCAGTCACCAGGTTTTTGAGCCGGACGCCGGTCACTACGTCGGAGCCGAGGATATCTTCGACGACCGAGTTCCAGACGAAGGTGATCTTCTCATTGTGCATGGCCCGGTGCTGCATAATTTTTGAGGCGCGGAGTTTGTCCCGTCGATGGATAATCGACACCTTGGTGGCGAACTTCGTCAGGAAGGTCGCTTCTTCCATCGCACTGTCACCGCCACCGACCACGATTAATTCCTTCCCTCTGAAGAAAAACCCATCGCAGGTGGCGCAGGTCGAGACCCCGTGCCCGGTGAGACGCGATTCGTTCTTGAGTCCGATCTGGATTGCCGACGCGCCGGTCGCGATGATGACCGTCTTCGCGTTGATGGTTTGCCCGCCGTCCACCGTGATCGTGAAGGGGCATGTTTTGAGATCCACTGCGCTCACGTCACCAGTCAAGAACTCCGTGCCGAACCGCTCCGCTTGCGCCCGCATTTCTTTCATCAATTCAGGACCCATGATGCCCTTGGCAAAGCCGGGATAATTTTCAACTTCCGTTGTCGTGGTGAGTTGTCCGCCAGATTGCCAGCCTTCAATGAGTAGCGGCGATAAATTCGCACGAGCGGAATAGACCGCCGCGGTCAGGCCTGCCGATCCGGAGCCGATGATGACGACGTTGCGCATGCCAACAATCTAGCATAGCGCGAGAATGGAATGCATAGGGAGGGGAGGTTAGGTGAAGGACTGAAGGGTTTTCTGAAGCTGTCGGACGTTCCGCCGTAGGGTAGGCTTCGAAAGCGTGCCATCCAACACAAAGTCTGCACGGCCAACCTTGGTCGAAAGCGGCATCTGGTTCCTGATGCGCTGAAGCGCGGCGGCGCGCGACAGGCCGTTCCGTTTCCTGAGGCGGGCGAGCTGGGTTGCTTGGTCGGCGGTCACGACGATGATACGATCGACGCGCTTGGCCACGCCGGTTTCAAAGAGGAGAGGCACATCGTAGACGACGACGGCCTTGGGGTTTTTGCGCGCTGCTTGTCTGGTTAATTGAGCTTGGAGTTGGGCCACGCGGGGATGGATGATCCGTTCCAGCTGTCGCAGTTTGGCTCGATTCCGGAACACGATGTAGCCGAGTGCATGGCGATTGACTGTGCGATTTGGGTTTAGAACGGTCCGACCGAATGTTCGCACGATCGCGCGCCAAGCTGGTTTCCCCGGTTTGACGACTTCACGAGCGAGTTGATCGGCATCGATAACCACGGCGCCGCATTGCTTGAACATCTTGGCGACGGTGCTTTTGCCGGTAGCAACCCCTCCTGTGAGTCCGACAAGAATCATGGCGGGGAAGCTTATCATGCGGGCTGCCACCCCACAAGAAACCCTGATTGACTTCTCGGCGTTCGTGCCTGTATGACCTTCTCCATGCATATTTTCGCAAGCCGGATAATTTTGGTAGGCCTGCTTCTGATGGGAACAGGCCTCGTGCAATCTGAAGAGTCTGTTGTCTCAAAACCGCGTACGATCGTTGTTGCCCTCGATGGCACGGGGGACTTCACGTCGATTCAAGAAGCCGTCGATGTGGCCAAGAAGGGCGACACGGTGTTCGTCAAGCCGGGCCAGTATCTTCAGGATGTAACGATCCATAGTAAAGAGAAAGTCAAGCTGGTTGGAGCTGGACGCGATCACGTCACGCTCCTGGGACGCGAAGAAGTCGTTGGGGCGCTTCATGTCGGGAAGTGGCCATACGGTGCGACAGACGTGGAGATCAGCGGCATGACGATCAATGAACATGGCGGCCATGCCCTGGGGATCTTCAATGGCAAGGGCATTACCCTCCGCGATCTCCATGTCAAAGGTATGATCTTCGGACAACAGGTGCAGGATGTGCGGATTGAAGATTGCGTAATCGGCGGCAGTGAGACCACCGGGGTACAATTTGCCGACTCTCAGGCTGTGCTCGCAGGCAATTTCATCCATGACAACGATCACGGAGTGAATGTGGCCGGCAAGTCTGAAGTCCGGCTAGAGCGCAACGTCATCACCCGGAGTCTGTTCGAGGCCGTCGTGGTCACTGACCGTGCAAAGGCGGTCCTGGTCAGCAATACCCTGGTCAAGAATGGGGGCGGAGCTGCGTTTCTGGGATCGTCACAGAGTGAGGTGTCGGGGAACGTCGTTGGTCTGAATAAAGTCGGGTTTCTTTTTGCCGGGGCCGGGCAGGCGAAGACTTCGTTTAACGCGCTCTTCAATAGCGAAGGCAATTACATGCGGGCGGGATCCCCCAACGCACTGGCTCCGGAACTCCAGTCGGCGTCTGATCTGACGACTGATCCACTCTTCGTCGATGTAGAACACGATGATTTCCGCCTCCGTCCGGATACAACTCTCCTTAATATGGGGCAATTTCCCTATCTTGGTGCACTCCCTCCACTTTCCCAATCTTCCGCAATCGGTCAACGAAAGTAGTTTGAAAACAATGAGATAGGAGGTCTCCCTGACAGGTGGAAGGCATATGGTATGATTTCTGTAGACCATAGCCGTATCTCGACTCAAGAAGCATGATTAATGGGCCGAGAAGAACTCAACCAGGAGGTCTCACTTGGCTAGTTTCCGCAACGATCTTGAAAAGCCCTCAGGTGAAGGCATCCCCTCGCTTGAAGATATGGAATCAGGCAAGTTGGTGGGCGCTGTCCTTCCGATGTCCGAGCAGGCACAAACGCAGATGCGGAACAGCATTGAAGTCATCGACTATCTCTTGAACCAAGAGCATGTGATCTGGAGTTAGGGTTTCTCCGCAGGATTTTTGTCCCCCCTTCCGGTTTTTTCTATCGCATTTCGATATCACTTCATGACCCCGACATAGGCCCTTCCACGTGACATGCCTTGTTGTAAGGCTCAAGCCCTCCGTTCGACGTATTGCTATCGTCTCCTTGAATAGAAAGCCAAAACGACCGAAGAGGAGAGTGGGCATGACCGAAGATGAGGAGCTTGCGTTCGGGGTACTCGAACGGGTGTCGCTGCACGTGCCGCTTCAGCTGGAGGAATTGGGAAACTTGTTGCCGGCCTGCACATGGAATCAGATGTTTGCGGCGGTCGATCGGCTCAGTCGGGAAGGGAGACTTGAAATTCAACATCCGGACCACAGCAGCTATGTCGTGAGGCTCCAGACACCTACCCAGTGGAGCGGCGGATTCCCATCTCGGTAGTCGGGGTTGCCGAGTTAACATCGTTGGAGACGGACGGTTGATTTAGGAATGGGATGGGCGCATCGTAGCGATTGCCTGTACCATCGGCGCGATGCTGTTGCGCTCCGGTCCGGATCGAGCCTTTCAATAAGGGTTTGTATGGCGAGATCAATTCAGACATCATCCCCTTCCCGGCCACCTTTCCTAGCTGAACAACAACGCCTTGAAGAAGATGCCCGCCGCGAACAACATTGGAAGCGGTGGGGGCCGTTTCTCAGTGAGCGTGCCTGGGGGACCGTCCGCGAGGACTACAGCCCGTACGGGACGGCCTGGGAAGCATTTCCCCACGACCACGCCCGATCGCGCACCTATCGCTGGAACGAGGACGGACTGGCCGGCATTTCAGATCGTCACCAAAATATCTGCTTCGCCATTGCCCTCTGGAACGGACGAGATCCTATTCTGAAGGAACGGGTCTTTGGGCTCACAGGCAATGAAGGGAACCATGGCGAAGATGTCAAAGAGTATTACTTTTATCTCGATTCGACACCGACCCACTCTTACATGAAGTACCTCTACAAGTACCCGCAGGCCGAGTTTCCTTATGCGAAGCTCGTCGAGGAGAATCGTCGACGGGGCCGGCGGGACTTGGAATACGAGCTGATCAACACCGGCGTCTTCGACGAGAATCGCTACTTCGACGTCGTTGTGGAGTATGCGAAGGCCTCACCCGAAGATCTGCTGATCCGCATTCACGTCGTGAACCATGGCCCCGATCCTGCCGAGCTGACACTCCTGCCGACCCTCTGGTTTCGGAACACGTGGTCCTGGGGGCTTGACGCGCGTCGGCCGCGAATGCGTGAGGGAGAAGCGGCCAAGGGCATGAGTGTGATCGAGCTGGACCACGAGTACTACGGCCGACGCCGCCTCTGGTGTGAGCGACAGCCGACGTTGCTGTTCACGGAGAACGAAACAAACACCCGGCGGCTCTACGGCGATGCGGAGGGGGCCCGTTATGTAAAAGACAGCTTTCATGATTACGTGGTGTACGGCGATAAAGAAGCGGTGAATCCCGGTAAAGTTGGCTCGAAAGCCGCCGCTCACTACACTTTTTCGTTGGCTCCAGGCGCATCGGACACCATCCACCTGCGCTTGACTAACGAAGATGGCGAGAAGGGGCTCACGCGCGAGGCGTTCAACGCGACGTTTAAGCAGCGAATTCAAGAGGCCAACGAATTCTACGACGAACTCGCCCCGCCCGATCTCTCCGAAGACGCGCGGCGAGTCCAGCGGCAGGCGTTTGCCGGCCTTCTCTGGAGCAAGCAGTTCTATCACTACGAAGTCTCGCGCTGGCTCAAGGGCGATCCCGCCGGCCCGGAACCGCCGCGCGAACGGCGGCAGGGGCGAAACTCGGATTGGACGCATCTCTACAACGCCGACGTCATCTCCATGCCGGATAAGTGGGAATATCCCTGGTATGCGACCTGGGATTTGGCCTTCCACACTATCCCGCTGGCTTTGGTGGATTCGACCTTTGCCAAGGAGCAGCTCATCCTCATGCTCCGCGAGTGGTACATGCATCCGAACGGTCAGATGCCCGCCTACGAATGGGCGTTCGGAGATGTGAATCCACCGGTTCATGCTTGGGCGGCCTGGCGCGTCTACAAGATCGACAAGAAGCGGAAAGGGGTGGGCGATCGCGTCTTTCTTGAGCGCGTGTTTCATAAGTTGTTGCTGAATTTCACCTGGTGGGTGAATCGGAAAGATGCCGAAGGCAAAAATATTTTCCAGGGCGGATTCCTGGGCCTCGACAACATCGGGGTGTTCGACCGCAGCGCGCCCTTGCCGACCGGCGGCCACATCGAACAGTCCGATGCCACCAGCTGGATGGGCATGTATTGTTTGAATATGCTGACGATCTCGCTGGAGTTGGCAAGAGAGAATCGAGCCTACGAGGACGTCGCCAGCAAATTCTTTGAACACTTCGTCTACATCTGCAGGGCAATGAACAACATCGGCGGCGAGAAAATCGAGCTGTGGAATAAAGAAGACGGATTTTTCTACGACGTCCTGCATCTTCCTGACGGGCAGACACTTCCCTTGAAGGTTCGGTCGCTGGTCGGGTTGATCCCGCTCTTTGCGGTTGAGACGTTGGATTCTGAACTGATCGATAGCCTTCCCCGGTTCAAACACCGTATGCAGTGGTTCATTGAAAATAGGCCCGACTTCAGCGCCCATGTGGAAACACAATCACATGACGGGGAGGTTCGACGGTTTCTCTCGCTAGTCAATCGAACGCGGCTGAAATCGGTCCTGCGCTACATGCTGGATGAAGAGGAATTCCTCTCACCGTACGGTATCCGAGCCCTGTCGCGCTACCACAAAGATCACCCCTATCGGCTTTCGACGATGGGTATGGACTATCGAGTAAACTATGAGCCGGCCGAATCGAGCACGGGGCTCTTCGGCGGCAATTCGAACTGGCGTGGCCCGATCTGGTTTCCCGTGAACTTTCTGCTGATCGAATCGCTCCAGAAGTTCCATTACTTTCTCGGCGATGAGTACAAGGTCGAGTACCCGACCAGATCCGGTCGGTCGGTCCCTTTGAATGAAGTCGCTGCGGAGTTGTCACGGCGACTGACGCACATCTTTCTCCGGGACCAAACCGGGCGGCGTCCCGTCTTTGGAGGCACCGCCAAGTTCCAGGAAGATCCGTTCTGGCGCGATGCGATTCCCTTCTATGAGTACTTCCATGGAGACAACGGGGCCGGCATTGGTGCGAGCCATCAGACGGGATGGACAGGCCTTGTGGCGAAGCTTATTCAGCAGAGCGGGGAATAAGTTGCGTGAAGCGTCGTTCGTGAAACGTGAAGCGCAAGCGGAGCAGCAACCTGGATCTTCTGAGACGAGATACGCTTCACGAGCGACGAGGGACGTCCTGGACGATGAAAATTGACGCGACAAGATGTCAAAACCTCTATGATGCGCTGAGCCTCGAATGGCTGGAAACGACTGGTCATGGTGGGTTTGCTTCGGGCACGGTCGCTGGTGCGAATACCCGCCGCTACCACGCGCTGTTACTGACTGCGCGCAAGCCGCCGAGTGAACGGTTTGTCCTCGTGAATCACCTCGAAGAATGGATTGATATCGACAGCCAGCCTTATCCGCTCTCGACCAATCTCTACCCCAGCGCTATTTTCCCGGAAGGATACAAACAGTGCACTGGCTTCACGACAGAGCCCTGGCCGACCTGGACCTATGACTGCCAGGACGTACTCGTACAGCGCGAAGTATTTTGTGTGCGAGACCGCGACCTGATCGCGATTCGATGGACGCTCGTCGAAAAGACGAAAAAGGCCGTCACGTTGCGGGTCAGGCCGAAGCTCAGCGGCCGCGATTACCATGCGATGCATCACGAAAATAGTGGCCTCGCGGCCGACGCAGGCATACAGGAAGGCGCGGTAACCTGGCATCCCTATCCAGATCTTCCCGCTGTCAGAGCGTTTCATGCCGGAGCCTATCGCCACGCGCCCGAATGGTATCGCCTCATCCAATTTGAGCTTGAACGGGAACGGGGCCTCGACTGCGAAGAAGATTGGTGGTCGCCCGGTGAGTTCACCTACCAACTCGATGACGGGTCGGATGGCACTTTGGTTCTCACGACCGAGTCAATCGAAGCGGTCGATGTCGCGGTTTTGGCCCAGGGCGAATGGAAGAGACGAACTGGTCTTCGAGCCGCGGCCCCAAGTACCGATCCATTGGCTGGCGAACTCTGGCAGGCGGTGGAGGCCTATCTCTCCGCACGAGGGAATCAACAGACCGTCATCGCCGGTTATCCATGGTTCACCGATTGGGGGCGAGATACGTTTATTTCCCTCCCAGGCCTCTGCCTCGTCACTGGCCGGCACGAGGTGGCCTGGCAGATCATCGAATCGTTTTCCACCCATGTCTCGGAAGGCATGGTGCCGAATCGCTTTCCCGACGCAGGCGAGCAGCCGGAGTACAACACGATAGACGCTTCACTCTGGTTTGTCCACGCGATCGATCGGTATCTCGCCTACAGCAAAGACGAGGCGCGCGTCCGTGCTGTAGCCTGGCCTGCCGTAAAACAGATCATCGACGGCTACCGGCAAGGTACGCGCTACAACATCCACATGGATGTAGACGGGCTCATTGCCGGGGGGGTGCCCGGTGCGCAACTCACGTGGATGGATGCGAAAGTCGGCGACTGGGTTGTCACGCCGCGCCACGGGAAGCCGGTCGAAATTCAAGCCTTGTGGGTCCGGTCGTTGGACGTCGGAGAACGCCTGGCCGCCCAATTCGGTGAATCGGCTTATGCGGCGCGCTGTCGAGAGGATCGGACTCGAGCCGTGGACTCTTTTCGTGCGAAATTCTGGCACGAAGAGGGAGGGTTTCTCTACGACGTGATCGACGGGCCAGAGGGCAACGACGCGTCGATTCGTCCCAATCAAATCTACGCGGTTGCCCTCTGCGATGATCTGGCGACCAAGGAACAGGCCAAGCAGATCCTTCGGGTCATCAAGGACCATCTGCTCACGCCGGTAGGGCTGCGGACTCTCTCACCGAAAGACGTCCGGTATCGCCCGCGATACGAAGGCGGTGTCGTGGAGCGAGACGGAGCTTACCATCAAGGCACTGTCTGGCCGTTCCTGTTGGGCCCGTTCGTGACGGCTTGGCTCAAAGTGTTTGGGAAGAGCGCCAAGACGAGGGCTCAGGCCCGGTCGTTTCTGGACGGGTTGGATGCCCACTTACAAGACGCCTGTTTGGGACAGGTCTCGGAGATTTTCGACGCCGATGCCCCGCACAGCCCGCGAGGGTGTCCGGCCCAAGCCTGGTCCGTCGCAGAGCCGTTGCGCGCGATGATCGAAGATCTGGGTATAATGGCTGAAGCGAGAACAGTCAGCACGAAGCGAATTGTGTTGCGCCAACGCAAAGAGGCTGGTCTTGCGCCCGCTCCGCGAAAGAAAAGCACAAGGTCGCAGCTGGGTGCGTCGAAGAGGCCTGAAGCGTAAATCTCTGCACGAGCACGACAGGCGCGAATCAACCTCGGTAGACTCTGTTGTAAAACACGGCAAGCCGTGAATAATTTTCTGGCACGTATCACACCGCCTTGCAAAGAGACCACGCGTCTCCTGTCCGAATCCATGGACCGGACACTCCCGCTGTTCACGTGGATGCAAGTGCGAGTGCATCTGCTGATCTGCGAGGGGTGCCGGCGGTATCGTGATCAACTGCGGGCGATACGCAACGCGCTCCGCCGCACATCCGCGCAGTCCCACGGACAAGACACGACTCATCTCCCCACGCCCTCTCCTGAGTCACAAGAGCGACTCAAGCGCGTGCTCGAGAGGCGCCGTCCGTAACCTCATTCCCATCGACTGTCCCCCGTTCTCTTGACAGCAGTCGTAGGCATCCGTACGCTCGATGGCAGGATTCAACACTTCGCTTTGCACTGACAAACTGGGAGGACAATGATGGCCCTGTTCAAGCGCAATTGGAATGATCGGCGGGCGATCGTCGCGACAGTGGGCGTAGTGACTTTGCTGGTATTTGGACTGACCGCGACGCTCTCGGCCCATGCTGACGAATTGCCTAAAGAATCTGTGTTGCCTCTTGGGGCAGCCAACAAGGCGATTCAGGCGGCATTGGAAGCATGCAAGAAGGACGGTTACCGCGTGAGTGTTTCAGTGGTGGATCGTGCCGGCATGCTGCGCGCCATGGGGCGGGCCGATGGGGCGGGGCCGCATACAGTCGATAGCAGCCGGAAGAAAGCCTATACCGCAGCGAGTGTGCGCCGACCGACGACGGAGTTGGCTGATCTCATCACCAAGGTTCCCACGCTGCAAGCCCTTCGCGACATCAACGACAACATTCTGATGCTGGGCGGAGGGCTTCCGATCGAGATCGGCGGTGATGTGGTGGGCGGGATCGGTGTCGGGGGGGCACCGGGTGCCCATCTCGATGATGCCTGCGCGCAGGATGGGCTTGATGCCATTGGTGCGGCGCCAAAGGTGCCCGCGCCCAAGTGAGGCGCTTACACTGGTGGGCCGCCCTTGTGGGCGTAGCGCTGCTTTGCGGTGCCTGCAACAGCAGCGCGCCGGAGCCTGTCTCTATGGAGGTTATATCGGCGAAGCTCCGCCTGACCATCGTGCGAACGGCAACCGACCCCTTCCTCCCTCGGCACAATCTCATATTGGCGGTTGAGGGAGAAGGGGGCTGCTCATCTTCAACGGAGCTGTTCCCGATACGGGATATGCCGGTCGGCGGAACATCTTTCTGGCGGCGAAGGGGATGGTCTACGTGGTCGGGCAGTTTGATGCGCGGGTGATTGATTCACACAGTTGTCGAACGACCCTCTCCGAATTTCGCCATCTGGATCGCGAAGTCGTCTTTGTCGGGAGCTTCGACGAAGACGGCGAGCGGCACTGGACTTACTTCTCTGCCTCCGAACGTCCCGAGCGACCGCTCGGATCCCACTAGCTCGCCCAAGCCTGTGGTATGCCCGGTCGACCCGATGTAGCGGTTGCCTCTGAGCTCACGACATGAAGACAAGTGACCTATGAAGAAGACGCGCGCGCTACCGTTAGACCTTGGCAAAACGGATAGATGTTACGTGCCTGGCGGAAAAAGTACGACATACCGGAGAAGGTGGCGGCCCTTCACCGCAAGGCAATCCTCAAACAGGCGGCCCAGTCTATGGCTTTTAAGGGACAACCGGTGTACAGGGCTCGCCTGAAGGCTCTCTTGAAACGGAAGGTGAAAGGTCAAGCCGATAAGTTTGCTTGACACGTTTAAACTATGGCAACCGATCAAGATATGCGGTGCCAATGCTTGGACGCGCTACGGGCCGCCGATGCAGGAGATCTGAACCCGCTCACGGAAGTCTGGATGCAGCGACTGTTCGATTCTCTCTAACCTTGCCTTCATTGCGACGGGATGGTGCAGCACGCATGAAGCAGCCGATTATTGGCTATCACCAGGATGAGCAGGGCGATTGGGTGGCCGACTTGGCTTGCGGCCATGGGCAGCATGTGCGGAATCAGCCGCCCTTCACGAATCGTCCCTGGGTGCTGACGGCGGAAGGACGCGAGCAGCATCTTGGTACGTGCCTGAACTGTAAGAAATGCGCGGATTTGCCTTTCGATATCCCACGGCCGTGCGAGTAGGCCGCTGACTCTGCCTGCCTTCTCTACTGCTTCTCCAAAACCCTCGATTCACTTGGTCAGCAATGTCTCCGGTGGTACCTTTCTTGGTAGACGGGTTTTTCATGGCTTGTGATGAGTGAGGAGAGGAGGGAATGGGATCATGCCGACCGCCACGATGACAGCGCCGCCAGCAGCGGATCGCCGCGCAGGGTTTTTCGTCCATCGGGTTCAAAAGGGCTATGCGGCCTGGATTGGATTGATTTTGTTTCTCTACTCCGTGTTGTTCTTTACTCTCGCCTTCTATGGCCCTCATCTCAAGCCCATGCTGACGCTGTATGTCGGAGGTTCATTGGAAGAGCGGCGAGCCGCGGCGGCAGAGATGCTGATGCTGAGTGAGACGGTATGGGTCGCTGTCCCGGTTCTGTTCTTTGGGGCAGTGATCTTCAGCCTCGTCTTGACCAGACGTGTCGCAAGTCCGCTCTACCGACTGGATGAAAGTATTCAGAAGTGGGCCAAGGGGAATCTGAGTTGGAGGATTGGATTCCGTGCGAGCGATCGGCTGGACGACTTGTCCGAGGCAGCCAATCATGTTTTAGAGAACATCGAACAGTCATTTGCATGTATTCAGCGACACAACCACGCGATTCAAGCGGCTCTGTCGAAGATGGAGGGGCATGGGCAATCAGCCCATACGGAGGCGCGGCAAGCCACTGAAGACATTGCCATGGTGCTGAAGCAGTTTGAGTTTAAGAAAACGATATAGTTGGAAGCGCGGCGATGATGACTCGTAGCGTCACACGTGAAGGGGGATTTACGCTGATCGAACTGATGGCGGTTGTGGTCATCATCGGGATTCTTGCAGCTATTGCGATGGTGTCGTATCAGCATTTTACGGATAAGGCCAAGGCGGTAGAAGCGGAAGTAGCGCTGGCCGAAATTGATCGGCTTGAAATGTTGCATCATTCGAACCATGGGTTGTATTCTAATGATCTCAACGCGATAGGTTTTTCGTTAGTTCCCGCCCTCAAGTACTATCATGTTGCTGTGCAAGTGCAGAATGGAGGAGCCGCATTCCAAGCGATGGCCCTGCCACTGGCTCGTTCAGGGAAGCAGCTGGCTCTTGTGTTGACGCACACTCCGGATGGCCAAATCGGTCTTAAGAAAGCTAATCCGATCGCGCTCGCGGCGCAGGTTCGGGGTGATTCCAGTGGAGGCGGAAATTCAACCGCAACACCCACGGGAGCAGGCGGGGTAATCCCAGGGTCCGGTGGTGATCAGACCAAGCTGGGATGTAAAGAAGGGGGAGATGCCACCGTGGCGGCGGATGGGTTACTGGATATGAATTTCTGCTTAAAATAGCATTTCGAAGAGGTAGACGAGACTCAATGGGAATGGTTTCGCGGGGGTCATATTACCGATGCGTGTTATTTCTCGATAAAGTGCTGCGCTTGCGGAGGGACTTCGGCAGACATTCCTAGGCCTGCAGTAGCCCAGGGCTGAAGTTGCGGTCCCACATATTTGTACCCGCCTTGAACCGGATCCTGCGACAAGAGCAACGGGGTGTCCAGGTCCAAGACATCAAAGCCCTTCATGCCCAGCACCAAGCTAAATGAACAGCCCATCGCGATTCTTGCTTCGACCATGCCGCCGATCATGAGTTTCAGTCCGGATCTAAGCGTGAACGAGGCGATATCCGCGGCTTCCAGCACACCCGTCTTCATGATCTTGATGTTGATGTAGTCCGCCGCGCCACGCTCGACAACCTTTCGCGCATCGTCGAGGGAACGCACCGATTCATCGGCCGCGACCGGAATACCAGTCTCTTGTCGAATGGCGGCCATGCTGTCGAGGTCATCTCGCACAACCGGCTGTTCCAACAGCACCATTACTCCGCCAAACTGTTTCACTCCTTTGGCGAAGGTCAGACAGTCCTCGCGTGAAAATCCTTGATTTCCATCGCCGATGAACGCCACGTTGGGGAGTGCTTTGTGCACCGCTTCGAGGCGGCGGATGTCCGAGGCCACGTCCTTCCCTACTTTCATTTTGAACAGGCGAAACCCTTTCTCGTACCAGCGACGCGCTTGGGTCACGGTGTGGTCCAACGTGGCGATGGGAATCGTGATATCGGTTTCGCGCGCTCGTACGTCGGCTCCGCCCCAGAGCTGCCACATCGGCATCTGGGCGGTTCGACAGTAGGCGTCCAGTAACGCGGTCTCAAGGCCACAGCGTGCGGCAGGTTGGGTGGAGGCCAGTTCGGCCATGTGATGGGCCAGCGTGCGGTAGTCCTGAACCGATTGGCCGATGAGTGAATGCGCAAGTCGGGCAAGAGAGTTCAGGCAGGACTCCCGATCTTCGCCCCCGACTTCGGGAAACGGCGCAGCCTCTCCATAGCCGCATGTGCCGTCGATCAGGGTAATACGCGCAAAGACATTCTCAGCGACGACGCGCGCGCCTGTGGCTACGACAAACGGGTCTGTGATGGGGATGTCGATCGGCCAGAATGTCACATGCTTGATAATGCGATCGCTCATCTCGAGCGTGCCAGTGCGTCAAAAGATTGAAAAACGCATGGATGGGTTATCTGTGCACAGGCGGGGACTTTGGCATTCGTGCTCACGTTCTAGGTCGAGGAAGATGGTGACTTGCAACCATGTTAGCGGGAAAGTTCTTTCGATACCACAGCAAAGGTGAACCACATGTCTCCAGGTCCTGTAGCATCGAGCTGAGTCAGCGCACTTGACAGATCCATAGTGATTACCTGACAACCGTTTACAGACTGCTGATTGGTTGCAGAGGAAACAATGTTCACTCGTCGATACCAGATCGGTCTTCTCCTCGGGTTGGTCGCCGTAATGAGCCTCTATTTGCTCCTGCCGTTGGTGGCCTCATATCTCTTGGCACAAGGACTCCGTCAGTTCGGCTACAAGAACGTGATCATCCAGCTAGGCTATCCCGGTTGGCAGGGGATGCGCATTCCTGTCGTCTCTTTCCAGCAGGATCTGGGTGCTGAAGGTTTGATGGTCTCGCTGACGGATGTGGAGATTCAATATCGCGTGGCGCAGCTTATCCAAGGACGTGTCGATCGGGTGTCCCTTCCCTATGTTGCCGTCCAAATTCTGAATGTGCTGCCGTCCGGGCTCGTCGAGGAGGGAGGAGTCGTTCAAGGTGGAGCGGACGTTGACGAATCACCATGGAGTTTGCTTACCGCCGGCGATCTATTGCGGAGCCTGCCCATTCTTCCTTTCGACGAGTTGCACCTGAATCGCGTGACAATTTTTCGTGAACAGGCGACCGGACCTTTCCGCAGGGTGACTATATCCGGTGTCGTGATGTATCGGGAGGGTGAGCTGGGAGGACATCTGTCGTTCCAGGGCCGTGACACGGCCTCCTATGGCCTCACAGTGACGGGGAATTCGGCAAGCACCTGGTCGGCTACCTTGGTGTCTCAACGGCTACAAGCAGTACCGATCATTTCATGGCAATCGCAGGCGCATCCAAACGGTCCGCAGATTCAGGTCAATGGACAGCTGGAGGTGAATGTCCGCGAACTGGCGCCGTTTATCGCCCTGCTTGTACCGATCGGTCCGGAGCTGGGGAAAGTCACGGGGCGCGTAGCGGTAAGCTGGGCTGGGACTGCGGCGGCTGAGGCGACACTCACATCATTGTGGAGGGATTCGCGCGCGCATCTGGATGGAAATGTCCAAATCAATATCACGTTGCCCGCGCTGAAGGGGGTCGCGAAGGATATTGCGGTGGCCTATGAGGGCACATTCACGGGCAATGCGATGCAGGTGGGATGGACGCTGGCCCCCGGCGTGTTGCTGTCCGCGACCGTGAATGCTCAGCCCCACTTTATTCCCGAGGCGGTCCGGATGGTTCTCCCTCGTGGTGATCAGCCGGTGCGGATTGAAAACACGGAGCCGGTGCGGGGGATGTTGTATTGGGCGGAAGCGCCGGTGCGAATGACCGCTGAGGGGCCCCTGCACGTGACCTATGGTTTGACCCCCGGCCCGTTGGTGGCCGAGTTCGAAACAAGCCGTGCCGAATGGGTGGGCAGTGAGCTAGTGTTGGCGGAGGGGACCTATCATGTCGAGGGTATTCTCCCGAAGGCCATGACGGACCTTCTGTCAGCGAAAGAGGCGACGGGAGGAGTTCGAGGAACGGTGATGTTGGCTCGCACCCACGTCCAGGGGGTGTTGTTGCCGTCGTCCTCGGTTACGGCCAAGCAGATTGAGCAAGGGACGGCGGTTGTCTCAAGCGTGACCTTGCAACTTGCCGAGGCCCTGCCCCTGCAGTGCGATCTGGCGGCTGCCCATTGCAGTGCCGGGCCTGCGACGGTGGCGATTCGGGTCCCGGCAATGCGGTTGATGGGCCGAAGCATTCGCATTGCCCAGGGTACATTGCGGGTGCAACAGGCCGAAACTACTGGGACTTCGTGGAATGCCCAAGGCGTGCTAGGGGTGGACGGAGTGGTGTTGGATCTTGCTCCATGGGGGCTACCGGCTACAAATTGGGAGGTCAAGTTTGTGGCGAACCAAGCAGGGATCAGAGCTGGCCTTCGTGTTGATGCCCCCTACCACGAGGGCCTTGTCACCGCCAGGCTTGAACAACCGTTGAGTGCGGCGCAGGGGGTGCTGCACGGAACGATCGGGCCGATTGTCTTTGATGGCGCTGAACGGCGGCTGAGCAAGATGCTCGTGGGATTACCCATGTCCACGGATCTCAGCGGTGGCCAACTGACGGCGACCGTTGACGCATCTTGGTCTGGTGGTATCGGAGATTCAGCGCGTGGGTTTCAGGTGACGTCCGGGACAGCGAAGGTGGTGGCTGACAAGCTGTCCGGTCACTATCAGGATTTTGTTATCAAAGGCCTCAGCACGACGATGGCGCTGCGCGCTAAAGGGCTTGAGTCGATCGCCACGGTGCAACCCGCGCCGGTGACCATCGCATCGGTGCAGACCGGAGTCGAGGTGACCAACCTGGCGACCATGCTTCACATGATGTGGACCTTGCCGAATGGGCTGCCGGTCATCGACGTGAAAGATTTTCAATGTGATGTGTTCGGGGGTGCAGTCACGAGTCCCGGCCTGCTGGTCGACTTGGCCAATCCGCCCTATAAGGCAAGCTTTTCAATACGAAATTTCGACTTGGCCAAGCTGTTGAGTGTGGAACAGCAAAAGGGACTCCAGGGCACTGGAACGCTGAACGGGACATTGCCCGTCACGATCACGTCCGGGGGCGTGGCGGTTGAAGACGGGGTGGTTGAAGCGCAACCTCCGGGCGGGGTTATACGCTATGCGACGACGCCGGAGTCATCGAAAATAATTTCAGAGTCCGACAGCCATCTCCACCTGGTAGCGCAGGCGCTCAATAACTTCCATTACACGCTGCTGCGAGTTAGTGTAATCTATGCGGAGAGCGGGACGCTATTTCTCAGTGCACGATTGGAGGGGAGAAATCCGGACCTCAAGAAGAGTCCTCCCATCCATTTTAATCTCACGGTGCAGGAACATGTCCCGACCCTCTTGAAAAGTCTCCGTCTGATCGAGGATATTCACGACGCGGTTCAGAAGAAGTTCAAACGGCCATGAATCCCATGAGGATGACTATGCGAAGCAGGACGGTGTTGACAGTCGCAATCGGAGTGGTGATCGGGGGGCTGCTGGTCGTGACGGGAGCCTGTACACCGCGTGTCGAAGTGGCTGCGCCGGATAAGCCGATTATCATCAATTTGAACGTGAAGATCGATCATGAGATTCGCGTGAAAGTGGACAAGGACCTGGACCAAGTATTTTCTGACAAGAGTGGTTTGTTTTAGATAGAGGAGGACGGCGATGACAACGTGGAGACGAGTGGTCGCGATGGGTGTGGTGCTGGGGTGTCTGGCAGGCGGTCAGCCGCTTTTCGCCCTCACGCTTGAAGAGGCGAAGGCGAAGGGCCTGGTCGGAGAAAAGGCCAATGGATATTTGGGTCTCGTTGCGCCAGGTAGCGGGGAGGCACAGGCCCTCGCGAACGATGTGAATCAGAAACGACGCAAGGCGTATGAGGAAATCGCCCGCCGCAATGGGACCAACATCAGCGCGGTGGAAACGCTGGCAGGGGAGAAAGCGGTTCAAAACACCAAGCCCGGTAACTTCGTCGAGGGTCCGGGAGGTTGGATGAAGAAATAGCGATCTCACCCGTAACGATCATTCTTCCAGGGCAGTGCAGTGTTAGAATAACCGCGGACTTCCCAAAACCCCTTCTCGTACTTCTCGGCAAAGGTAATCTCCTTCACCCACTTCGCACCTTTCCAGGCATAGCGTTTCGGCACGATGACGCGCACCGGCCCGCCATGATCTTTCGTGAGGGGCTTGCCGTTCCAACTGTAGGTCAGCAGCACATCGTCATCGTCGCAGGCTTCCAGAGGAAGGTTGGTCGTGTAGTCGTCGTAGGACTTGAAGAGGACAAATTTGGCGAGCGAGAGCGGGTTCACCACCAAAATAATGTGCTTGAAGCTCACCCCTTCCCACTCATTGTCATAGCGGCTCCATGATGTTACGCAATGGAAATCCGACACGTCCTTCAATCGGGGTTGCGCCATGAACTGCTCCCATGTCCAGGTGATGGGGGTAGTCACGAATCCGCCGACGGTGAGGTTCCATTCGGCCAAGGGGATCTCAGGCTTGAACCCCAGATCAAGCACGGGAAACGTCTCTACGAGATGCTGCCCTGGCGGAAGGCGAGCATCTCCCTCGTAGAACACCTCGCGCTCTTCTCCTCCGCGCCGCGCCTTGGCCCATTGCTCCTTTGTCTTGGTCAGTCGGTTGGTGTCGTCCATCGTGGCCTCCTGCTAATAGCAGCCTACGGGAGCCAGGGCCTTCTTGACAACTAGCAGAGTGTTGAAAAAGTCCGCCAGCGCTCTCACACCAGTGACGCGTGGAAACCGACTGGTTGCTCTGGTTTGTTTGGTTTGTCTCGTTTATTTGGTTGAACTAGACTAACCAGAGAAACCAGATGAACCAGACAAACCACAAACGACGAGGACGGCCTTCTTGAACACCATACAGTTTTTCAACAGCCTGTTACATGGTGGGTCGGTCATGAGGAGGGCTTCTGACAAGAGTAGGAATTCTCTTCGAGAATCAGAGGTCTGTGGGGCATCATGGGGCCTGGTACACTTCATAGACTCCAGACAAGGACAACAGAGGAAGTGATGGCGTCAGGTCCATACAAATGCAGGCTTTTCCTGGCAGGTGTCCTCATGACCCTGGGGAGTTTCGGGGAGCTGGAACCGTCCGTGTCAGCCGCCCCTGCCAAGTCGAAGAAAGAGGCCAAGGCGCCGGTGGTGCAGACGCCTGTGCTAAATCGGCCGGTTCCCACAACTCGTCAGAAAGTGGATGCCAGGAAGCTCTCTAGGACTGAATCGGACTGGAACGTGGCCGCAAAGGCGCAGGGGCAAACTCCTTCCGATCGGGCTCCCTTGAAGATCCGTCGCCATCAAAAGACCAGGGGGAAATTGCGTTCCCCGGCCATCGTCGAGTCCAAGCCGAATCTCTCCTACTATGGCATACTCGAGCAGCCGCAACGCTACGACCCCAGCCGGGACCGCCGAACAGGTCGAGCACCAAACCCCCAGGCCGGTGAGCTCCTGCACGACCACTTTCAAGAACTCGATAAGAACCATGACGGAATGATCGACCCCTTCGAGCGCGCTGTTAGACGACTCGATATCGATCGTGATTTGAGCAACCGTCAGTGGGAGTAGACTCTCTCGCCGGGATCCGCCTACAGGTTTTCCCGGAATCGACCGATCAGGAGCTAGTAATCATCGTCCTGCAAGGGTTGCTATGCGTGCTGGGCTGCTCATCATTCTCTTGATCGGTTTGGGGTGCACGGGTCCCAGTGTTAACCAACCCAGCGATGTGGCCGAATCCCATCCTCAGGCCTGCCCTTCCCGCCAGTCTCCTACCCAACGGGAGCAAGCCGCTTTGAGGGAGTGCCCCTCGCGGGCGGGATGGTGGGGCCAGGTTGGCGAGGCGCTAATAAGGGGAGCCGCCGCAGCTGTGCGGACAGCTAATCCATAGTAGCCCAAGCTTCCTTTCATTTGCTCTTCGTCCACTCCAATCTCCACGGTAGTTCAAGGTAGATCTGTTCCTATTCCCGCACATCCCTTTCTCTCTCAGGACCGTATATCCTATGAATACGACTCGCTACGAGCGACGCATCTACGCGCTTGCTGGCCGTGCTTCTGTAAGGAAAGGGAGAGATCGGCGACCAAACTCGTAGGACCGGACATTGACAGCTACGGGAGGAGCCCCCATGATACGTGAACAGATTGCTATGCCGAATGGAGTGCCAGTCGCCCAGCCAACAAGTGGGTCGAACGCCGGGAAGATCATCATTGCAACGGTGATCGCTTGTGCGATCAGCGCGTTTTTCTATTTCGACCTCGGGGATTATCTGCTAGATGCTCTAAAAGAAAATCGCGAGAAGCTGTTGGCTTTCACTGACGCGAATTTCGTCTCCGCCGCCACAATATTTGTCATAACGTATATCGTGGCGACTGGTCTGTCATTCCCTGGTGGTGCAGTTCTCACGGTGGTTGGGGGTTTTCTATTCGGTAGTGTCTTGGCAACACTTTTGGTGAACATTGGGGCGACGACCGGAGCTACTCTGGCGTTCCTTTCGTCGCGTTATCTTTTGAGGGATTGGGTCGAGAGTAAGTTCGGAAAGTTTCTTGGCCCTATCCAGGAAGGTATCTCAAAGAATGCGTTTAGTTTTCTCATAAGCGCGAGACTGATCCCTGCCATCCCATTTTTTGTGCTGAATTTATTATCTGGTCTCACACGAGTTAGCGTGGGGACCTACGTCGCCGCCACAGCGCTCGGCATCATCCCGGGCTCGTTCGTCTATGCCTATGCCGGCCGGCAATTGGGCGCAATCAATTCGCTGAAAGAGATTGCTTCGCCGAACGTGATTGGTGCCTTTGTGTTGTTGGGGCTTCTAGCTCTGGTGCCGATCGTCTACAAGAGGTTTGTGGCGAAGCCGGCGTGATGACCCACCCGGATGGATTGCCAGTTCCCAAGGAAGGAGCCCCACGCTATGATTTACCCAGCCTTCAGAGAGGATCGCCTCGATGAGCCAGCATGACGAGCATCTTGTCCTGCCGAACGACGAGTATAACCGCACGCTCGTCAGCAACGTGCATCCAACAAACTGGGTGAATCCCGAGCCGGCGGGTCGCTACAACATCGTGGTGATCGGGGCGGGGACGGCGGGATTGATTACAGCGGTCGTTGCCGCGAGTCTGGGGGCCAAGGTGGCCTTGATCGAAAAGCATCTGATGGGCGGCGACTGCTTGAATGTCGGGTGCGTGCCCTCAAAAGGCATGATTCGCGCGGCGCGGGCTTGGGCTCACTTGCGGAATGCCGAGGAATTCGGCCTGCATATTCCTCCCGGTGTGAAGCACGATTTTGGGGCAGCGATGGCGCGGATGCGGAAGCTGCGCGCGCGGATCAGCCACAATGACTCCGTCCATCGGTACACAAAACTCGGCGTCGACGTGTATATCGGCAGCGGACGCTTCACCAGTGGGAATACGATCCAGGTGGAAGGGCCGGCCGGTAATCGAACGTTGAACTTTGCGAAGGCAGCTGTCTGCACTGGTGCGCGCGCGTCGGCGCCGCCCATACCCGGATTGCAAGAGGCGGGATATCTCACGAACGAAACGGTGTTCTCGCTGACTGAATTGCCGCAACGCATCGGCGTCATCGGCGCCGGGCCGATAGGCTGTGAACTGGCCCAATCGTTTGCCAGATTTGGGAGCCAGGTCTACTTGATTGAAGCCCTGCACGGCATCATGCCGAATGAAGATCGCGACGCAGCGGACATCGTCGAACAACAGATGTTGCGCGATGGCGTGAAGTTGCTCTGCTGCGGAAAGGACTTGAAGGTACAGAAGACGGATGCCGGCAAGCGGCTCACGGTCGATTCCCATGGCCAGAAGTACGATGTGCTGGCGGATGAAATTCTTGTGGGTGTCGGCCGGACGCCGAATGTCGAGGGGATCGGATTGGAAGCAGTCGGGGTCGAGTACGACAAGGACGGGGTGAAGGTAAACTCCAAGTTGCAGACGACAAATCCCAAGATCTTTGCTGCTGGCGACATCTGCTCGCATTACAAATTCACGCATGCAGCCGATGCCATGGCGCAGATCGTCATTCAGAACGCCTTGTTTCCACATCCCTTCGGTTTAGCCTCTGCCAGCGTCGAATCCTTGATCATGCCTTGGTGTACCTTCACGGAGCCGGAAGTCGCGCATGTCGGGTTGTATGAAAAGGATGCGAAGGAGAAAGGCATCGAGGTCGAAACCTACACCTACAAACTTGATGAAGTTGATCGTGCGATTCTCGACGGGGAAGAAGAAGGGTTTGCGAGGATTCACGTTCAGAAGAGCACGGACAAGATTGTGGGGGCGACAATTGTTGCGGCCCATGCGGGTGACATGATTAATGAGTTCTCCGTCTTAATGAAAGCAGGCGCCGGAGCGAAGACTATTGCCGGCACGATCCATCCCTATCCGACGCAAGCTGAAGTGAATAAGAAGGTCGTCAATCTGTGGCGTAAGGCGCACTTTACCCCACGCACGAAACGCCTCTTGATGAAACTGTTTGCCTGGATGAGGCGATAGAGGCGGTATCGAAATGGAACGCCTCTATGCTTTAACCATCGTCCTCGTCTTCGGCAGCGCGGTGGTCCTGGGTGTGCAAGTGGCCCAAGCACAGAGTCCCGCCTCATTGGAGGTGGCCACATTCTCGACCAGCCAGCCTGGTTCGGGCCTTCCTGAAGGATGGAAGCCCCTGACATTCAAGAAAGTGCCGAAGCAGACCCTGTACCAGCTTGTCAAGGACGGTGAGGCACTGGTCGTGAAAGCGACCAGCGAGGCCTCGGCTTCTGGGTTAACCAAGGAAGTCAGAATCGATCCGAAGGATTACCCTATCATCCGCTGGCGATGGAAGGTCGACAGTTTATTGATGAACAGCAACGTGAGTCGTAAGGACGGGGATGATTACCCTGCCCGCCTCTACATCACGTTTGAATATGATCCGGATAAGGTGGGCTTTTCAAAGAAGTTGAAGTACAAGGCTGGTCGGGCGATCTTCGGCGACATCCCCATCGGCGCGCTCAACTATATCTGGGAGACTAAAACACCGGTTGGGACCATAATCGAGAATGCCTATACGGATTTTGCGCAAATGATTGTCGTCGAAAGCGGGCCGCAGAAAGTCGGGACCTGGGTGGATGAAGAACGGAACATCTACGAAGACTACAAGAAAGCCTTCAGTGAAGAGCCGCCGATGATTAACGGCGTGGCGATCATGAGTGACACGGACAATACGAAGGAGCGTGTGACGGCCTATTACGGGGACATCACCTTCACCAAGCGCCCGCGATAGTGTGAGGGCCTGAGGGGAAGAAAACAAAGGGGCCGGCCTGTACAGGGCCGGGTCGTCAATCGTGACGTGTCGATAAACAAGATATTGAGCTCCAATTCCCCACAGAGGAGTTGGGTAGTCGAGGCCAGGCACGCCGGAAGGGTCGGGCAAACAGACTGGGCGGTCTTGTGCCGAGGGACCGTGACCCTCATATGCCGCGGCTGCATCAGGCATTTCGCGCATGAGAGGACCCTGCTAGAATGCGTGTATGGATGTAATTGCCACGCATAGCAATGCAGATTTCGATGGTCTGGCCTCGATGGTGGCAGCCCGCAAGCTCTATCCGCAGGCGAAATTGGTCCTCCCCGCCGGCGGACAAGAGACCCTGCGCAACTTTCTCGCCGTTCACGATATTGGGATCAGCAAGCTGAAAGAGCTCGATCTTTCCCAGGTGACTAGACTTGTGTTGGTCGACACCCAGGAGCCCGGACGGATCGGTGCGCTCAAGGCATGCGTGGACAACTCTTCGGTCGAAGTCGTGGTGTTCGATCACCACGTTGAAGAGGCGTCGGAATGTGCTGGCCGTTCTCCGATGTCTGTGGTCCAGCCGGTCGGGTCGACGACAACGATTCTCATCGAGCAGCTCCGGCAGCAGCAGATTGCGGTCACGCCGTTCGAGGCGACCCTAATGGCATTGGGGCTCTATGAAGAAACCGGATCATTTGCCTTTGCCTCGACGACCAGCCGAGATCTGGAGGCCGGAGCGTTTCTCGTCGAAGCCGGCGCGGACCTCAACATGGTGGCAGACACGCTTCGCCGTCCGCTTGATCCGGATGCCATCGCGCTGCTGAATGATCTGTTGGAACACAGTGAGGTCCATTACCTAGAAGGGCGAAAGGTGCTTGTGGCGACGAGTACGATCGATCGCTGTCGCGGGGAAGCGGCCGGCGTGGTGCACATGCTCGCCGAATTGCAGGGGGTCGATGCAGTCGTCGTGGCGGTGATGATGGAAGACCGAGTGGAGGTGATTGGGAGAAGCCGGAGGTCTGAAATTGACGTCGGCTGGATTGCGCGTGAGTTCGGCGGCGGGGGCCACGCGGTGGCGGCTGCCGCCACGGTCAAGAGACAGACGCTTGCAGAAGTCAAAGAGCGACTCGTCCAACTGCTGACGACGCACTATCGGCCCACCTTGTTGGCCCAAGATGTGATGACCCAGCCTGTGAAAACGATTGGGGTAGATACCACGATTACCGAGGCAGGACAACGGATGACGACCTATGGCATCAATGTCTTCCCGATCCTGGATGAAAAAGACCGATATGTCGGACTCGTCAGTCGGGAACTGATTCAGAAAGCCTTGTTCCACCGGCTCGGCAAGATGGCTGTCCGGGAAATCATGCAGACCGATGCCTATGCAGCCACACCCGAGACCCCGTTTCATGACATTGAAGTAACTATGATCGAGCGGAACCAACGGTTCGTGCCGGTCGTCAAAGGGGCGAAGGTCATCGGTGTCATCACGAGGACGGACCTGCTGAGGACCTTACATGACGATGTCCTGAAGACTGCAAGAATGCGGACCATTCACCCCGCCACGCCTGAGGGTGTGGTCGGAGGGCCGCATCGCAATGTGAAGGGATTGCTGCGGAGTCGCTTGCCGCACCACCTTGTGACATTGCTGGAAGAAGCGGGGCAATTGGCTGATCGGTGTGATGTCTCGCTCTTCGTCGTCGGTGGCTGTGTCAGAGATCTGCTGCTGGGCATCGAGAATCTCGATCTGGATCTCGTCGTGGAAGGCGATGGGATAGCCTTCGCGCGAAAACTTGGCGAGATGATGCAGGCGCGGGTCAAGGTGCATGAGCGATTCGGGACCGCGATCGTGCTGTTGCCCGATGGATTCAAGCTTGATGTGGCGACCGCGCGAACGGAATATTACGAATACCCCACGGCCTTGCCGACGGTGGAGCAGAGCTCTATCAAGAAAGATCTCTACCGGAGGGATTTCACGATCAATGCGCTGGCCGTCCGCTTGAACGGGAAGGGTTTCGGGGATGTATTGGATTTCTACGGTGGGCAACGGGATCTCAACGACAAGGTTGTGCGTGTCTTGCACGGGCTGAGTTTTGTCGAGGATCCAACCCGAGTGTTCCGGGCTATTCGATTCGAAACGCGGTTCGGGTTTCATTTGGGCCGGGATACCGTAGCGTTGATCGACGGGGCCGTCAAAATGAACTTGTTCCATCGCCTGTCCGGGCATCGCCTGTTGGAAGAACTGAAATTGCTGCTGGGAGAGCGTGAGCAGAAACAGTCTGTGAAGAGATTGGCGGATCTTGGTCTACTCCGTTTCATCCATCCTAAGCTGGAATGGTCCAATCGATTGGAGGCTCTGTTGGGCGCTATCGAGCAGGCCGTGGATTGGTATCGGCTGCTGTACCTTGATCGGACGATGGAGGTCTGGCTCGTCTACATGATGGGGCTACTCGAAGTCTTGCCGGAGCGAGCCGTGACGGAGGTCCTCAAGCGATTCCCATTGTCTGAGCCGGAAGCCAACAAGCTCAAAGCAACGCGCATAATCTGTCATGCAGTGATTCGCCAGCTCGGAAAGCGACCGCCGCTCAAACCAGCCGAAACGTATCGGCTCCTGTCTGGACTGTCCGACGAAACACTATTGGGCCTGATGGCCAAGAGCAAGGGGGAATTGGTGAAAAGGCAGGTGTCGGCGTTCCTGACGGTCTATCAACATGTGAAGCCGGTCGTGACCGGCGTTGATCTAAAGTCAATGGGCTTAAAGCCGGGCCCGCAGTTCAAAAAGATTCTCGATCGGTTGCTCGATGCCAGGCTCAACGGTGAGATGAAGTCGGAGTCAGAAGAGCGGGAGTTGGTACGCAGACTTATATCCCAAACAACCTGACAATTAATTCATCGGAATGATGGTGGTGGCGACTTCGTTCGGGAGCAAGAGCGTCACGGTCGCCTGATATCTTGTGTCGGGTTGAACCAACGCGAACAATGGTACCGGCTGAGGGACCGCTCCCGGTGGAAAGGCGAGCATGGCCGGAAAGTCGATCAGCGGTGAGATCGTCACAAGACTCGACAACCTGAGCCGGAATGCCATCAACACATCACGCAGCCGATTCGCCTTTTCCTCATCCGACAACGCCTGAGTCGGCGCTATTCCGACCTCCCATAACGGGCGAGTCACGGTGACCGGGAAGATCAACCCGAGTTTCTGTGCGTCAGGCGTGACATCGATCAAGGCTCCTGCTTCAATCGCTTCCTGCCGATTGACGATCAATCTCTTCGCGCGCGCATCTACACTTGAGGCGGGCAGTCCGTCAGGCTCAGTGACTGGAGACTTCTGTGTCGCATCTACAATGGTCGGCAACTCGTTCTCGTTCGGTCGAGATACTTCCTCGGCATGGATTTTGGGAGGGGGAAGCACGACATCTTCTTCAGGCTTCGATGGAAGCGCTCGGGCAAGCCCTTCATAGACAAGTTTGGCTGATTGTGACCAAGCTGGATTAAATGGTCGACCAGCAAATGCCGCATCGGCCGCTTTTTGCTCATCGTGAGTTAGTACCCGCGGGGAATTGTTCGTATCCATATTTGGCAGATAAGCCGGGATAATCCGAAGTCAAGGGCCCGGACAGACCTAGTCAGGCAGGCGCTGGCCCTTCGTTTCCGGCGCAAAGAAAAGAACAGCCAGTCCGAGCAGATAGATCAAGGCCACGGTGCTGGCGGCTCGGCCGAAGGTGCCCAGAGTCGTGACGAGCCAGCCGGTGAGAAAGGGCGAGGCCGAAGCCAGTACGCGCCCTGCGTTGAAGCAAAATCCTGCACCGGTGGCACGAAGTATGGTCGGATAGAGTTCGGGCAGATAAATGGGGAATCCGCTAAAGATGCCGTTGTTAAAGAAGCCGAGGATCGGCAGCAGCATGAGCACACCACTGTAGCTGGTCGGAACGAGATAAGTGATCGGGAGCATCACGAAACTGCCTAGACACATGAAGGCGAAGACAGGCCGGCGACCGAAGCGATCCGCCAGAGGGCCGAAGCCGAGATAGCCGAAAATCGCGCCTGCGTTGAGAGCCATGATGGCATAGCTCACATACTTGGCTAACGTTGCGGCGTCCGCTCCTTTGATGTCGGGTAACTCGCGCACCAGCGTCGGAGCCCAATTCGTCGCGCCCCACAATCCAAAGACCGCTACAAAGGCTAACGCGGACCCGACGAGAGTAGCGCGTCGCAAATTGCCCTCGAAGATGGCGGAGAGGGGCGCCGGCTTCTGCTCATGGGCACGTGACCAACGCTCCGGTTCCTTGACCCACCAGCGCACGAGCAGCGCGACGAAGGCCGGGAGAATGCCGATGAGAAACAGCATCCGCCAGCCATAGTCCTTCAATGTCAGGTTGAAGATCGCGGCCAGGAAGAATCCCACGGCCCAGGCCGACTGCAGAATGCCTGCCGCTTTCGCGCGCTTGTCTTCCGGCCAGGTCTCCGCGACGATGGCCGCGCCGGCCGCCCATTCACCGCCGATACCGAGGGCCGTGAGAAAGCGGGACAAAGCGAGATGCCACCAGGTCTCCGCTAACGCAGCGGCCCCGGTGAAGACAGCGTAGATGATGATTGTAGCGATCAAGACTTTGGTCCGGCCGAAGCGATCGGCGAGGATGCCGAACGTGATGCCGCCGATAGCCCAGCCGATGAGAAAGATGGAGAAGATGATACCGCCGTACCAACCGATCTGTTCGGTTGTGGGCGGTCCGCCGCCTGAGTGAAGAAGGTCATGCAGCGCCGGGTGCAGGACGATGGCATAAATCGTGGCGTCCATCGCATCGAAGACCCACCCAAGCCACGCGATGAACAGCACCAACCATTGATAACGTGTGATACCGCGTCGCCAGGAACGATCTTTCACGAGGGCCACCTCGGTATGAGGGGCCTGGGTGTGTCATACGCGAGTGACGAGTGACGAGTGACGAGTGACGGCATTGCTGACGCCAGGCTAGAGGCCTTGGGGCTAGGAGTCAAGGTGAAGCCTCGCAGGATCGTGAAACAGTCCACCAGCATCGTTCTCGCGTCACGAAGAAGCTCCACGTACCGATCTAAGCCCACTGGAGGCAAAGTACCTATCCGCTCGCGTGTGATCGAAGCGAGCGGCTCAAGCGAAGCTTGGTATGTACCTCCTCGCTTCTTTGTGAGCTGCGGCCTTGCTGGATGGCCTGTTTGACGTTCCTGCTGGTCACTTTTCAACAGCCTCTTGCTGAAGCCCCATGCTATAGTCTTTCGCCATGGCGCGAATGGATTACTATCGGCTGCTGGGGGTCTCACGCGAGGCATCCGATGACGACATCAAGAAGGCTTATCGGAAGCTGGTGTTCCAGAACCATCCGGACCGGAATCCCGATAGCCAAGATGCCGAAGCGAAGATCCGCGAGATCAATGCGGCCTATGAGATTGTCGGTGATGCAGAGAGGCGCCGGAGCTATGACCGTCTTTTCTGGGGAGATGAGCCGCGCACTGAAACGGTTGATCCTGACGTCATTCTCGACGAAATGGAAAAGAAGCTCTTCGATGAAGGGCGGAAAGAACTGTTTGCCATCTTAATGAAGGATGTGAAGCGGGTGAAGGCGGAACTGAGCATCATCCGTGAGCGGACCATGACGGAGCAGGGCTACGATTCATTCCTGGAGAAAGTCGTGGCGGCGCGCGCGTCAGAAATCATGGATAACTTCGTCACTGACGAAATGGAAGGGAGAAAACAGCGCCTGGTCGAAGTCGCGACGGAAATTATGGTGTCACAAGGCGTAACGAAACGCGGTGATGATGGCGGGATTCGAGCGCTGCGCACTCGACTCGAAGCGGCGTTTCGGAAGGGCCGCGTGCACGGCGTCGCCTCGGCGCTGGAGTTGTTCTATGTACGGCGGTAGTGCCATTCAATGGTTAATGTTGAATGTTCAATGTTGAATTGAGTCGGAGCTGCCTACCTCATTCAACATTCATCATTTAACATTGAACATTGTCAGGCCTTCGATAGAGGGCCTGACACAAACTTGCCCGCCTGCATCACGCCCATAATCCGGCTGCGGTCGCGCAAGAGTTCAATGCGCCTGAGCGGATTCCCTTCGATGACCACTAAGTCAGCCTGCATTCCTTTCGCGAGTGTGCCCACCGAATTCTGAATTCCGATCAGTCGCGCAGCGACAGCGGTTGAGGCAACTATGGCTTCTATCGGCGTCATCCCGAGCGTGACCATACGATCAAGTTCTTGCGCATTGTCCCCATGGTAATTGAAGGGCGTTCCGGCATCGGTGCCCATGGCGATCAGGATGCCGCTCCGGTGGGCTTTCTTGAAGCTTGCTCGATGGCGCTTCGTCATCGATTTGGCTTTGTCCATGACGCTTTCGGGAATGCCGCAGCCAGGGCGGCTTGCCGCGGTGATGGCCAGAGCCGAGAGCGTTGGTACCATGTAGACCGCGTGCCGCTTCATGAGTTCCCCGGTCTCGTCGTCCAGCAAGGTGGCGTGTTCGATCGAATGGACGCCCGCATGAATCGCATTCTTCATGCCTGAGGCTCCGTGCGCGTGTGCTGCAACTTTCTTCTCCGTGCGGCGCGCGGCATCGACTGCCGCCGAGAGTTCCTCCATCGTCATTTGGGCTTGATCCGGTGATGTTCCCGGCGTGAGCACCCCGCCCGACGCGATGACTTTGATCACCCCTGCGCCGGCGGCGACTTGGGCGGCGACGGCCTGCCGGACCTGCTCGGCCCCTTCGACTTCCTGTCCGATGAATCGCGCATGGCCGCCGATCATGCAGATGGCAAGGCCAGCGCCGACGATACGCGGACCCGGCATGATTCCTGATTCGATGGCTCGCTTGAGAGTGAAGATGGAGTGATCCCGGGAGCCGACGTCACGCACGGTGGTGAATCCGGCCTCGATCGTCATCTTGGCGTGCTGCGCGGATTTTAACAGAGTATAGGAGGGGCTTTCCGATTCCACTGTGGCGACGACATCGGGTTCTCCCCCCAGGCACAGATGCACGTGGCAATCGATGAGTCCCGGGATGATGGTGAGTCCGCGGCCGTCGATGCGTATAGAGCCTTTCGGGATCGTGATGTCCCGGCTGGAACCAACAGCTGCGATCTTCGATCCGCGAACGAGCACGGTGGCTTGATCGAGAACCGCTCCGGTCCCATCGATGAGGCGGGTGTGATGGATCGCGAAGGTCACGAGCTATTCTCCGACCGAAAAGGTAATCTCGATCCAGCCGAGGACGTCGTTGAGCCTCAAGTCACGGCGCGGGCGGATTTTTTCTAATGGGATGGTCTCACCTGCTAGTGATGACTCCGGTTGTACGTTCGGGCAGCCGCTTGCAGGGCCACGCCTGGCGACGATATCCATCCGGAACGAATGCCGATTTCTTCGAGCGCATTTAACAGAGTCAAGACATTGGTCTCGGTACAGGACTCTCCCATCAGCCCGACCCGCCAGACGTTCCCCTTCAAGGGGCCCAAGCCTCCTCCGATTTCAATGCCGAAGGTTTCAAGTAGCTGGGCCCGCACGGCGGCTTCATCGATGTGCACGGGAACTGTCACGCAGGTCAGCATCGGGAGTCGGTGCCCAGCCGGAGGCAGCGGTGTGAGGCCGAGTGCCATGAGCCCGGCCACGAGCGCGTCGCTATTGAGCTGATGGCGGGTATAGCGGGCCGGGAGCCCTTCTTCTTCAACGAGGCGTAACGCTTCCCGCAGGGCATACAGCATGGAGATCGGTGCCGTGTGGTGATACGCGCGGTTGCGCTCCGTCCAGTAGTCCGCGATGAGTGCCATGTCGAGATACCAACTCTGACAGGGCGTGCGACGATGCTTGATCACCGAGAGTGCGCGGTCGCTCAATGTGAAGGGGGAGAGGCCGGGCGGACAGCTGAGACATTTTTGTGTGCCGCTGTAACAGACATCAATGCCGCACCGATCGACTTCGACTGGGACGCCGCCGAGAGACGTGACCGCATCGACGATGAACAGGGTATTATGTGTGCGGCAGAGTTTGCCCACCGGTTCAATCGGCTGCCACGCGCCCGTCGATGTTTCGGCATGGACGAGGGCCACCGCTTTGACGGGGCCTGATCGCTGGAGCGCGGCCTCAATGGCCTCCGGCTCAATGATATGTCCCCAGGGGGCTGCAACCCGGATGGCTTTGCCCCCGCAGCGTTCAACAACGGTCGCGAGGCGTGTGCCGAAAACGCCATTGACACCGACGATGACGGTATCGCCTGGCTCCACCAGATTGACGATCGATGCTTCCATGCCGGCAGAGCCGGTGCCGGAGATCGCAATGGTGAAACGATTCGTCGTCGCAAAGACCTGGCGCAAGAGGGTCTGGATATCGTTCATCACGGCGAGGAAGGCTGGGTCGAGGTGCCCAAGCAGCGGCGTCGACATGGCGCTGAGCACCCGTGGGTGCACCGTGCTGGGACCGGGCCCGAGGAGCAGTCGTCGTGGCGGAAGAAATTCCTGCATGAATGAGAAGGCTCCTTGTAATCCCGCGGGGTTAGTATAGCCAAGTCCGGCATGAGAGGCTATGTGATAATCGCTCAAGAACACAGGGGATTCTAGCCCGCATTATTCACGAACCACGGGCGTTCGAGAATTATACGCCGACGGGGCGGCTCCTCCGCGCCTGTCGGTTTCGACAGGCCGTACGGCCTGCTCAAGGCTAGCCCTGAGCGAAACCCCGCCCCTGCGGAGCGAAGTGGTTCGACAGGCTCACCACCCTGAGTAAAATCGAAGGGTCGAAGCCCGCCGGGTGGACTTATTCACGCTCCATGAATGGGTCCGGGCTAGCCATTTTGAGGGGGTATAGATGGCCAAGAGCCCATGTTATAGTCATGACGCATGAGTGAAGACGCACTCCAAATAGGCCACCCGCAAGGGTTCGCAAAGATCGATGCGCGGTCGGTCTCTCCTCAATCGACTGTGCCCTTTCGGTCCGGCTTTTCGCTCGTCGTGAGCGTGGTATCGGCGATCGTACTGGTCGCCGCACTCGGAGCGATTCTGCGGTTCTCCGCGACCTTGCCGAAGCTTGAACGGTTTGAAGAGCCTGATCGTGCGCTCGAATTGATGGTCAGTCGCACGATGGAAGCGCAAGACGGGCTCCGTCAATCGCCCGAGTGGCAACAATGGCTCGCTGAGTGGACCGTCGGCAGCAACGAGGCGGAACGTGCCCAGGCGCTCCAGTGGTATCAAGAGCTCGTGCGTACGACTGGTGACCCGCTCTCCAAGTTGCGCTTGGCTATTCTCCAAGGGGAATCCGGACATGAAACAGATGCGATCGCTGAGGTGAGCACATGGCAGGACCTCGACTCGCCCATGCCTCTCTTCGGGCAATTGATTGAAACAGCCTATGGTGCTCGGACATTGGATAAAACGCGAGAGATGGAGTTGCAAGCAGCGCTGGCGGAAACACTGCCGGCTGGATGGTTCTACAATCACCTCGCAGCCAGGTTGGCCCAGCGAGCGAGTGACCAGGCACTTCTGGCGACGGTCGAACAGCAAACTGCAGTGCGAGGCGAACAGGTTCAGGGATGGTCGCGGATCTTGATCATGTTTGAATTGGCCTGCCTGATCATCGGTTCGGTCATGTTGCTGGGAATCGTTCGGCTTCATGGGCAACGGACGGATATCTTGCGCTTGCATCTGCCGGGCGTCCCGCCGCCTTGGCCGGGTGGGATCGGCACAGCGGTTCTCCTGCGTGGTGGCGCGCTCGGTGCCGTCATCACAGTGGCATTTCTATCCTTCGCCCCTGTCGAGAATGTCTCGTTGCGGGCCTTGGCAATTCCCTTGGCGACCCTGCCGCTCCTCGCCCTAGCCTATGTCCATCTACTCAAGCCGGCCGGGCTCAATTTCTGGAACGGCTTCGGCCTGCATATCGAGCGTGTGTATGTCGGACGACTGGTCGGCATTGTGCTGGCCGTGGTGGCGGCTGGACTCTGGGGCGAGTGGGTGATGGGACGGGTTGCGGAATCATTGAGTCTGACCAATCATTGGACGGAATGGTTCGATCCTGATCTTGTCTGGGCGCCGGGGTCTGTGTTGGCCATCAGCTTGTTGGAGTATGTCGTCTTTGCGCCGATTTTTGAAGAACTCGCGTTTCGCGGGTTGCTCTATGCCATTCTCCGTCGACGGTTCCAATTCATACCCGCTGCGTTCATCAGCGCGAGTCTCTTCGCCATCGCCCATGGATATGGGCTGATCGGCTTCATCAGCGTGCTCTGGAGCGGGTTCTTGTGGGCCTGGATTTATGAAAAAACGGGAAGCCTCATCCCAGGCATGATCGCCCATGCCTTGAACAACCTACTCGTGTGCCTGGCAGTAATGGCCCTGCTTCGGTAACAGGCTTGTGAAAATGGCCCCCAACTTCGTTCTCGGCTCGAAGCGGTCCTCATCGTACCCCGGAGGGTACGCCTGCAGTCCGTTCTCACCTGCGGCCTCGTTGGATAACCATTTTGACAAGCCTGGGGATTGTGAAGTTAGCTCATTCCTTTTCGATCTTTACAAGCTCGGCATACAGATCACGGTGGCGAATGATGGGGCCAAACGATTCCCCGAGCTTCACAGTGGAGATCCGCTTTCCTGGCTGCTGGTCTATTGCAGCTGCTGGGGAGGCACTGCTCAAATGTTGCGAGACCGTTTCATGGATCTCTCTCCACGTTCTTGGAGTCCCGTCGCTGACGTTGTACGCCTCGCCGGGTTTCCCGTGCTCCAGCGTAGCCAGGCAGATCCTGGCCAAGTCTGCGACATGAATCAGATTGACATAATTGCGCGAGGGGCTCACGCGGCCGGTTCTGATCCAGTCGATGGGATTGCGGCCTGGACCGTAGATTCCGGCCACGCGCAGCACGATCGCGCCACAGTTAGTTCGCAAGAACTCTTCCCCCTGCACACGGGGTTTGGTCAGATCGATCGGCGCCGTTTCGTCGATCCAGGGAGGAGGGTACTCTCTTGAGCCACCGACTTCGTAGGCGGAGGTGCTGCCGAGGACCACGAGTCGGCGTGAGAGTGGGTCCAATGTCACGGCAAACTTTTGGACAAGATCAGGCGGCGTGGCCGGAAAGCACCAGAGCAGATCGGTTCCCGTTGAAATGTTCTTCCATGTGCTCTGTTGCGTCAGATCGAATCGTATCCGTCGGTCGGGTGTGATGTGGTTAAGGTGCCTGTCTGGGGCACGGCTGGTGGCAAAGACGTGGGCGTACTGGCGCGAGGCTGGAGGCAAGAGAAAACGAGCGGTATAGCCTGAACCAAGGATGATAAGGAACTTGTGCACAGTTAGGCACTCTCGGTTTGAATAAGTGAACAGTGTGCCAGTGACGATTGAAGAGAGTCCATCGAAATCCTTCTGGTCGGGCTGGCACTGGTTTTCTATGGTGATATAAATTGACCGATTCTCGTTCTGCGAGATACGAACCAAAGGAAACAATGATGAACACACGAATGCTGTCATGGCTCACGTTGCCGATGCTGCTGTTTTTCACGGGGTGTCTGGGTGATGGAGGAGGGGGAGGAATCGGGAAAGGCGTGGGCAGGAATACCATCGTGTATCTAGCCGATCAAGATACGAACGCGGTATTTGAACTCTACCAAGCAATTTCCGGTACGAAGGTCAATCCTGCTCTAGGAGTTGGCCAAAATGTAACCAGCTTTGCCATTACGCCGGATCGCACCGCAATCATCTATATTGCAGATCAGGATATAGCGGGAGTTTTCGAGCTCTATCAAGTTAGACTCGCCACTCCAGGCGTGAGCACGAAGCTCCATCCAGCTCTCGCGGTAGGGCGAGGTGTAACGGCCTTTACTCTTACGCCTGACGGGATGAGCGTCGTGTATGTAGCCGATCAAGACACGGACGATGTCATTGAGTTGTATCGTACCGTCTTGAGTACGCTCGCGAACACGAAATTGAACGCCGCACTCGGTATTGGCGAAGACGTAGCGGATTTCAAGGTGATCCCTAACAGCAGCGGCGTCGTCTATCGGGCTGATCAGAATACGGATACAGTCAACGAGCTGTATCAAGTGGCCTTCTCGGCTCCGGCTCTTTCGACTCGGCTCAATCCTGGCCTGCCAGTCGGTCGTAACGTGTCTGCTGAGTACGCAGTCACTCCGAATAGCAGCAGTGTCGTCTATATAGCCGATCAGGATGGCGCCGGAATTAATGAATTGTTTCGGGTCGTCTTCGGAGTGGTTGGGTTCAGTACAAAGTTAAATCCGAATCTGGCCTTGGGGCAGAACGTCACAAGCTTTGAGGTGGTGCCTAACAGTGCCAGCGTCATATACCTTGCGGATCAAGATACCATCGACATTTTTGAATTGTATCGAACAGTTATTGTGGGAGCAGTCAACAGCAAGCTAAGTGGGACCATCACGGGAAACGAGGATGTGACGGCGTTTGCAATGATCCCGGACGGCAGCGGTGTCGTCTATATTGCTGACCAGGATACCGACGAAATCTTCGAATTGTACCGGACGCTGTTTGCTGGAGGCAATGCAAAACTCAATGCAGCGCTTGTCGCCGGTGGCGATGTAAACGCCGTTCAGGTGATTCCGGACAGTACAGGAGTGATCTATCTTGCTGATCAGGATTTCGACGGCGTGAACGAACTCTACCGAACCATATTCGGGGGAGCCAATACGAAACTGAATCCCGCTCTTCCCGCAGGGCGCGCCGTATCGGCTTTTCTGGTTACTCCAGACAGTAGCGGTGTTGTCTATCGCGCCAATCAGGACACAGCCACGATTGTCGAATTGTATCGCGCGTTGCTCTCATCTGCTGGAACCTCGACGAAACTCAATACAGCGCTTGTTGTCGGGGAAGACGTCACCGATTTCACTGTTCGATAATCCCTTGTAACATCCCGTTGCCGGTTTCATCGGCAACGGGATGTTCTCTTCTTCCGGCCTTGACTCGCCTTGCGGCACCGCCTAGCATCCAAGAATGCTTGGTGCCCAGTTTCATCCCCTTATCTCTGACTGGTTTCAATCGCACATTGGTGAGCCGACTGATGTCCAGGTTCAGGCTTGGCCGGCGATTCACTCCGGATCGGATACGGTGATTGCTGCGCCGACTGGGTCGGGGAAGACCCTCGCGGCATTTCTCTCTTGTATCGATCAACTCTTCAAACAAGCCCTCGCCCGAGAACTCGACGATCACACGCAGGTCCTCTACGTCTCGCCGCTCAAGGCGCTGAGCAACGACGTGCAAAAGAATTTGCAGAAGCCGCTGGCTGAGATCGGTGAGGCCGCCTTGCAGGCTGGGTTGCTCATGCCCGAGTTGCGCGTGCTGGTCCGGACCGGCGATACACCGATGACGGAGCGGCAACAGATGCTACGCCGCCCACCTCACATTCTCGTGACAACGCCGGAATCGCTCTTCATCCTCCTCACGGCGGAGAAAAGCCGACGGATGTTGCAGACAGTGCGGACGGTCGTCGTCGATGAAATCCATGCGCTTGCGCCGAACAAGCGCGGCGCCCATCTCGTCTTGTCATTGGAACGGCTGGAAGCGCTGACCTTCACGAAGCCACAGCGAATTGGATTGTCGGCGACACAGCGGCCGATCGAACTTGTCGCTGATTTTCTCGTCGGGGCCAGGGCCAGACCCGCGTCTCTCGTAAAAGGAACCACGAACGACGAGATACGAACGACGAACGACGTGAGAATCATCGACATGGGCCACCGTCGAGAATTAGATCTGGCCGTGGAGGTGCCGAAGGATGAACTCAGCTCCATCGCCACCAATGCGATCTGGGCCGATGTGTATGATCGGGTGGCCGAGCTCGTTCGGGCGCATCGTTCCACCTTGGTTTTCGTCAACACCCGACGGCTGGCGGAGCGAGTCTCACACTACCTCGAAGAACGTCTCCAAGACCTGGGCCCCGACGCGGTCGCCGCACATCACGGCAGCCTCTCGCGGCAGATCCGCCTCCATGCAGAAGAGCGGCTCAAGACCGGCAAGACGCGCGTGGTGATCGCGACAGCCTCGCTGGAATTGGGGATCGACGTTGGCACGGTGGATCTGGTCTGCCAGATCGGCTCCCCTCGATCGATTGCGACGGCCTTGCAACGAATCGGCCGCGCCGGCCACTGGATCAAGGCTATTCCCAAGGGCCGGCTTTTCGCGATGACACGGGATGAATTGTTGGAATGTGCCGCGCTGGTTCGAGCCATCCGAGCTGGAATATTGGATCGCATCGAGGTACCGATTGCGCCGCTGGATATTCTCTCGCAACAGATCGTAGCAGCTGCCGCATCCCAAACTTGGCAGGTGGACGAACTCTTTGCGCTTTGTCGGCGGGCCTTTCCCTATCGGGACCTGGCGCGCACGGAGTTCGACCAGGTTGTACGGATGTTAGCCGACGGCATTGCAACGCAGCGAGGCCGTGGGCAGGCGCATCTCTACTACGACCGCATCAATCATCGGCTCAAGGGTCGGCGCGGGGCACGCCTAGCCGCGATTACCTCCGGTGGCGCGATTCCTGACACGGCGAACTATGCTGTTGTCGCTGAGCCGGATTGCACCATCGTCGGGTCGGTGGATGAGGATTTCGCCGTCGAGAGTCTGGCCGGCGATATCATGTTGTTGGGCAACACGTCCTGGCGGATCAAAGGCGTCGAAGCGGGCAAGGTGCGCGTGGAAGACGCGCAGGGGGCTCCGCCAAATATTCCCTTCTGGCGAGGTGAAGCGCCGTCGCGGACCGCAGAGTTATCTGCGGAAGTGTCGTTGCTACGGCAAGAGATTGCGAACAAGCTCACTTTCTCTGGCCCCGCCATCAGCTATCAGCTATCAGCGATCAGCTGGGTGAAGGCTGAATGCGCGTTGGATCAGCGGGGGGCGGAACAGGCTGTCGCCTATGTGGCTGCCGGAGTCGGAGTGCTCGGAACGGTTCCCACACAAACTCGGATCATTGCCGAGCGGTTTTTTGATGAAAGCGGCGGGATGCAGTTGGTCATCCACGCGCCGTTCGGCGGGCGGATCAATCGGGCTTGGGGTCTCGCGCTACGCAAGCGGTTTTGCGTGACATTTAATTTTGAACTGCAAGCCGCGGCGACGGATAACGGGATCGTCATCTCCCTAGGCGAACGACATAGCTTTCCCCTAGAGTCAGTTTTTGGATTTCTCCACAATCGCACGGTACGCGAGGTCCTGATCCAAGCACTGTTACAGGCGCCGATGTTCATGACGCGGTGGCGGTGGAACGTGAGCCGCGCGTTGGTCTTGCTCCGATT
Source organism: Nitrospira sp. (assembly GCA_005239465.1). Taxonomy (GTDB): domain Bacteria; phylum Nitrospirota; class Nitrospiria; order Nitrospirales; family Nitrospiraceae; genus Nitrospira_D. The sequence goes on from SPAW01000003.1 coordinate 73,662, forward strand.
TGCCAACGGCAAGAAAGTTCCGCCCCAAATTCAACGGATGAAAGCCGAGGATCTGATGGCGGCTGTGTTCCCCGACGCCCTGGCCTGCCAGGATAATATGGTCGGCGAGCGGACGAGGCAGATCCCCGATCATCCGCTGGTCAATGAGACGTTGCGGGATTGTTTGACCGAAGCGATGAATCTCGACGGGCTCAAGCAATTGCTCACGCGAATTGAGAACGGCGCGATCCGTTGCCTGGCCATAGATACGCCGGTGCCGTCACCCTTCTCCCATGAAATCTTGAACGCGAATCCTTACGCGTTCCTCGATGATGCGCCTCTGGAAGAGCGACGGGCACGCGCGGTCGAAATGCGAAGGACCTTGCCGCCGGAGTTGCTTGGGCAGGTCGGTGCGCTCGAACCCGTGGCGATCGAGGAAGTGCAGCGGGAATCCTGGCCCATCGTCCGCGATCCGGACGAACTGCACGATGCGCTGCTGACGCTGGTGTGGGTGCCCATTGAGCAAGCGAAGGAATGGGCGGTTCATCTGCCGCGCTTGGTCGAGGACGGGCGTGCTTTCGAATTGAAGGTGGTGGGACTTCGACGAGCTCCCCTCGGCCTGAGCTCGGGACGAAGGCAGTTGCGCCGTGAGGCGCAAGAGGCAACAGGGTGGGTGGCAAAGGAGAATCAGGCTCAGGTCGACAGGGTATTCGCGAGAGGTGATGATGCGACGCTCGATGCGATCGTTCAAGGCTGGATGGAAAGCATCGGCCCAACGACAACGGGCGAACTTGCCGCTCGGCTGTATTTCTCCACCGAACAAGTGGACAGCGCCATGGTTCGCCTCGAAGCCTCCGGTCACGTCCTCCGCGGCCAGTTTCGGCCTATCAGCCGAATTGAAAATTCCGGCGAGACCCCGGCCTCGCCGGAGTGGTGTCATCGCCGTTTGTTGGCCCGTATCCATCGGTTGACGATTGGGAAGTTACGCAAAGAGGTGGAGCCGGTTTCGGCAATTGAGTTCATGCGATTTTTGCTGCAATGGCAGCACGTTTCGCCTGGATCACGTCAACATGGAGAAGACGGCCTCCTGCAAGTGGTCAGACAACTCGCAGGGTTCGAGGCGGCGGCGTCCGCCTGGGAGCCGCAGCTCTTGCGCCTGCGCCTGGCGAAGTATGATCCGGAGCTGCTGGACCGGCTCTGCTTGAGCGGAGCAGTCAGTTGGGGCCGGCTGTCTCCTCATCCACGGCTTGCGCAAGGTGGCGAGCTTGAGCGATGTCGGATCATTCCAACGAGTGTAGCGCCAATCAGTCTCTTCCCACGTGAGGAGAGCGAATGGTTGATGGACGCCCTTCACGATGACGGCACAGCGGCTGGGCCTGACCCGTTTGCCCAGTTGAGTTCCGTGGCGCAAGACCTGCGGCGTACATTGCACAAGCAAGGTGCGAGCTTCTTCGCCGATCTGGTGCGGATGACCAACCATCTTCCGACGGAAGTGGAAGATGGACTCTGGGAACTCGTGGCCGCCGGCCTGGTCACAGCCGACGGCTTCGACAATCTTCGTGCCCTCATGGACCCGCGTCGCCGCCGCGCGGAAGGACGTGAACGGTCTCGCCGGCCTCGGCACTCGGCCGGGCGGTGGTCGCTGCTGCGAAGCGCAAAGGGTGAAGTTCAATCTGGTGACTTGGCGATTTCTTTAAAACATCCGGATTTCACTAAATCATTAAATCACCAAATCACACTTGAAAAAGTGGCTCGGCAGCTTCTGCGTCGCTACGGCGTGGTCTTTCGCGATTTGCTGGCGCGCGAGTCGTTAGTTCAGTCATGGCGTGCTCTACTCGTCCAGTATCGACGCATGGAGATGGCAGGCGAGGTACGCGGCGGCCGATTCGTGAGCGGGTTTACCGGCGAGCAATTCGCCTTGCCGGAAGCGGTGGAGTCCTTGCGGGCACTGCGCAAGACTGGGCTTGGTCTGACCCAGGAGGTCAAGCTGTCTGCCCCCGATCCGTTGAATCTGGTCGGCGTGATTTTGCCAGGACCTCGGATACCGGCGGTGCCCACCAACTACATTGTCTTTCGTGATGGTCTTCCCATTCGCACCGGAATGGTAAAGGACGAGGGCCCTATTGACCGGCAGGTGGCCGGTCAAGCCAACAGCATCCCCGTCGGTTAGCAAGTTGTCGCCGTGGTTTGTTTCTGGAACCTGGAGCTTATTCTCTGGATATCAAGGTCTGCTCACTCCACTGCTGGTGCTGGAGTGCCGGGCAGAAGACCTCCCACTGAACGGCGAGGCGGGGTACCACCACCATGTACATTCATGGTTGGTATTCTGATCTCTGAACCAAAAGCAAACCCTCCTTCTTTCCATCCAAAGCGGAGGCTGCCGTCGTGGTCACGGAACCGAGGCCGACTCATACAAGGACCTTCGGACCAAACGCTAGTCTACGTAATGGGAAATTCGTACGGAGCGATGGTCGCTGCTCAAACAAGCCGTCAGCGCTCGGTTCTTCACAATAGCACTCAGCACGCAATGCGCAGTACTTTCTTGCCGAACAGATTGCTCGACAATTGCGTCGCCGCTATGGCATCATATTCCGCGATTTGCTCGTCCAGTATCGGCGCATGAGACTGCAAGGAGAAATTCGGAGCGGCCGGTCCGTGAGAGGCTTTACGGAAGAGCAGCTCGCATTGCCGAAAGCGGTCGAGTCGATGCGGGTTCTGAGAAAGAAGACCTGGGCAAGTTCGGTAGAACAGAACATCACCCCTCTCCGGAGCCGAATCGTTGAATCTCGGTGGAATCATCTTTTCCGGGAAATGATGACGATGTGCTTATCGACGTGGATTTAATAATTACTTGCTTATGAATGCTGCCCCTTCTTCGTCTCCGCATATTCCAGCTCCACGGTGGAAGTTCTTGGCGATCGGATTTTGGATCGCCATCTTCGTCATATTTACGGCGCTCTTTCTCCTCAATCCAACGCAGCGGAGTGTGAGCGGTGTCTACCATGATGCGTCACAGGCCTGGCTGGCAAACCAAGATCCTTACCTGGAACTGAAAATTTTCAACTACACCCCTCAATTCGCGATGCTCTTCAGCCCGTTTTATCTGATGGGGCGATTGGGCGGGGATCTCGCATGGCGCTGGATCAGCCTTGCCCTGCTGATTGGCGCATGGTGGAGGTTGGCGAAGTTGTGCAATGGGAGGGACGCCTGGAAAGCCTTTTTCTGGTCTTCACTTCTAGGCATTGCGGCCTGCGGCGATGCGATTCGCAATGGCCAGGCGAATGTCATCCTTGCGGCTTTTCTCCTCTGGTCGACTTGCTTCTTAATCGAGCGTCGCTGGTGGTGGGCTGCAGGATCGTTAGTGCTGGGTTTGGCGAAACCCTTAGGAGTGGTCATGATCGGCCTCGCCATGGTGGCTTACCCTGTGTTGATTCCGCCGCTGCTCACCGTGTTGCTGGGATTCCTGCTGATTCCTTTTTGTTGCGATCCGCCCGGTTACGTCGTGTCGCTGTTCGTGAGGTTTGTTGAGAATCTTATGCAATGCTCGTTCGTAACGGAACACCGGTTCGCCGATATCAACGGACTATTCCGATCGGTCGACTGGGAGATCCTCTTCGGTTGGTCGCAGGGGATCCGAGTGGTTGCCGGTCTATGCATGCTCGTCCTGTGGTGGAGAGTCTTTGGTCGGCTCCGGGAGCCGATGAGGGGAATGGTCCTGCTGTCTTTTACAACGGCGTATCTGATGTTGTTTAACCCCATGAATGAGGTGAATACGTATATCTTGATGGTGCCCGGATGCGGCTTATTGGCAGCCTATGTATACGAACGGCGCGGTGGCCGAAGGATGGCGTATACGCTCTACGCGGTCGTCGTGACGATCGGTATTCTGCCCGAACTGATGCGTCGGGTTACTGGAACTTTGGGGTTGTGGTGGGATCCACTGATGGCACTGGTGTTTCTTGGGGCGGTGCTCTGGTTCATGTTGGGAGAGAGCTCGAAACAGTACGCCAACGCTCTCGATGGGTCTGTCTCCAGGTTGAGCCCCATCTGATCAGGTGATTCCGCCTCTTCATGCTCCGATGCGTTTTCCGATGACACATCTTCCATACAATGGCGCGCGCCACGCAGAACCCAGGCGAGTGTTAAACTCAATAGCCCGTTGAGTGAGTGGCTGTTAGTTTCCTGTCGTGGCGTCCCATAGGTCAGAAAGTTATTGAACGAAGGGCGTGGCTGTGTCCTGAAGAAGCGCGAGCAACGCCGCGGAGTCCTTGGTATGCCGGCCTGCTGCCTGGGCATAGCGCGCTTGCGCGGCGGAGAAGAACGCCGGTTGCCGATTATTCAGAACGCCCAGCAGCAAGCTCATCGACGTGAGATATTCCCCTCGTCCCGCCGCCAGGTCTTGACTCAAATTTTCTTGATTGAAAGAGACGAAAGCCGTGGCCTTGAAGGCCGCTTTCATTTGGCCGTCCTCGGTGAACCAGCTCCGGGCGGAAGACGTGGTGCCGGTCACATTTGTGGTGGTGTCGATGGTCTGGTCGATGGTGGCTTTGATGGAACAGCCAGTGGTCCCAAACAGGGCGATCATGCACGTGAGGGTAAAGAACCAGGAAACTTGTCGCATGGGATGCCTCCTTGGTTATGGGCGAGACAGTCTAGAGCGTGATCACCGTCTCCACTATAGCACAAGCTCACTAAAGTTCAGCCAGATGTGTGCCGATAGGGGAGCTATGCGGTGAATTGCATCCAGAGGTTCGGAAATATCTCCCGGACTTCCTCAATAAGCTCCGTGAGGATCTTGGGAGGGAATTGCGGGGCGAGCGGGAACACAAGGGCGATGATCACAAACACCCCGCGAACCAAGTGCCGTGACCGACGACGATCAACAGCAGTGTCATCTTCGCTATCGCGCAGTGAGTCAGACCTCGGTCTTGCTCTCAATCCGAAGCTAGGGCAACAGCGTCAGCTTCATGCTGACGTCGAGTGCAGTACGCGGCGAGGCTTGGTGATCCCAGGCCTCGCCGTTGTCGTTCGAGCGAAGCAGTCGCGCTCAGTTCGCCCACAACTGCTGATACCACTTCTTACCTTCGCCGGTCGGTAATGAAGCGATGTTCATTGCTTTGCGAATCTCGCCGATGTTCCAACCTGTCAGCGTCGCCAGCGTCTGCGCTTCCCGTTCATAACGCTCGCGCAGTTGTTGTCGGTAGGAGGTCGCTGCCGGGCATTCATCCTGGCCGGTCCAGGGATGCCGGAGGATGTAGCGAGCTTGGAAGTTTCCCCGGTCCGACGTTTCCTGGAACATCAGGTCTTCGGGAAAATGCGCCGCGTCGTAGCGGACGTGCAACCGGGTCAGAAACACGTTCTGGGCCTGGCCTATGCCCTTCCCCGTCCGTCCAACGTTTTCTTGCCAGAACACACCCAGCCCGCGCAGTTCTTCGGCTGAGAGCGGATTGGCTGCGCAGGGGTCGCACCAGTTCATGTCCCAGGCATATTCCATAAATACGCCCCGCTCGCTTTCCCGTTTCACTTGTTGTGTGAACAGGTCGCGGTAGAAGTCGCCGAACTTGTCTTTCACGTAGAGCGGAATCTCCTGGGCTTCGGGCAAGCGCACGGTCCGATAGTTCGTGGTCTCCACGCGGCCCTGCTTCGTCAGGAAATAAATGAACAGTTCCTGTGCGCCGTCCGCGTTCACCGTGCCTAGCCGGATCGGCAGCATGAACTTCGGCGATTCGAACGCGATCTGAAGGGGCCGTAGATGAGTCAGGCCGAGCTTCGCCTGCTCGCCCAAGTTGACTTTGGCGACGAAGAATTTCATGCCTTGTTTGAGGTAGCTGTGCAGTATCGACGAAGCGCCGTTTGGAATCCGATAGCCGTTCTCGCTCAACCAGGTTTCGAGACCGGCACTCTCTATTGCCGAGAGGATCAGGATGTCGTACTCGCCCACGGTGTATTGCGCCTCGACGGTCACGCCCAAGGCGCGGCCGCGCCCGCGGGCCGGTGCGGAAGCGGGCGCCATGTCCTTCAATGCGCCAAACTTTTGCTCCAGCATCTCATAGCGGACGCAGGGATTGTGATCGAAATACTCCACGAGTCGAGGCGCCGAGTAGTCCGCCAGATGCTTCAGCACCGCCGCCTCGCCGATGTGGATCTGTTCTTTCTCCAGCACAGTCGGCACCGGCACGACCAGCGCGAATTCTTTCACGTCGCCTTTGAAGTCATTGGCAATCGTGATGACGGTTTTGTTGTCGTGGCGCACGATGGCGACTTCAGAGGCCTTGTTGAACAGTTTCGTGTCGGCCTTCCCGACGTAGAAGCCGCAAAAAGCTGAGGCGTTGTCGCTCCAAAGGAGCAGGCTAGTTACAAACGTGAGTAGGGGAACCAGTACGCGTCTCATGAGAACCTCCTTTGTTGCGGAACGGACAGTGAGAGGGGAACGAGCACAGGGTTGACGACAGGGTTAGATGAGCGACCGCTCGAAGGCTTGGACCAATCGTAGCGTGAACCAGGAAGCAGATGATCGAGCAACGGAACCATCGGAGCACAGCCGATCAAGCCCCACAGAGGGCCGTTGGGACGGAACAATCCGAATTGGATGTAAAGGGCAGCGAGCGCGACGATCAGCGCAAAGATAATCCGACCTGTTCTAGTATCGGGCGTGGTCTTCGGGTCCGAGATCATGAAGAAGGCAAAGATGAGCAGCGCGCCGCTTTCGAGCTGATGCAGCGGGATCGTCAGCGGATCTCCGAGCCACAGCGCCCGCGCGAAGAGGAGCCCAACGTAGAAGCCGAGAAATCCCAAGGTGACATCGGCCCGCGCCGCACGAGTGACGACGAGGCTGCCGAGGCAAGCGATGAGAAATCCGAACCAGGCGACTTGCCCCCACTGCCCCGGTGAGATCCAGCCAAGCCCGCTTGCGAGCACGACGACCAGCGCCAAGTTGGTTGGATTGAACAGATGCTTCTCCTTCCAGCGGATGACAAACTTGCTGGCAATCGCAATGAACGCTGCCAGCGCGGCAACGACGAGATCGTTCGTGCGGAGTAGTAGGCAGAGGGACAGGGCTGAAATCAGCGGGCTGCGGGGATCAAACGAGGGCAGTTTGTACAGGCACGTTGCGGCATATTGCGTGAGCAGCGCGGTGCCGAGGGTGATGACGATCTGCCACAGCGACACATCAAAGTGCAACCAGACTAGGCCATACAGCAGCAAGGTACTCAGGCTGGCGATCTGGTACAGGCGGGGATCGAACCGTCTAAAGATCTGATCTGCTTGGATCCTTTCGTTTCTTTGCTCCATGGTTTCCTCCCTTCACAGGAGGAGATGGGGCGAGGGTGAGAATCCTTTCACGCGGAGGGATATTAATAGACAAAGAGTGTGGTCAGGTTGAGGTGGCCCCGAAATAACAGACACCTCAGCCTGACCCCGTTCTTAGCGTTCTTTGCGCTTCGCGAAGCGAGGCCGGGCCCAGGATTGGCCGAAGCACCAAGGTCCGGTCCGGCTGGTCAACCCGTCAGGAGCACGCTCACTGCGGCGCGGCGTTCACCTTCGTGCCTTCTTTCACCGGCGGCTCAATCATAATATTCGGACCCTGTACTTTTGGGAGCAGCCCTGCGCCGGGTTTCTCCAACAAGCGTTGGTCGTTTTGATTGACGGAGAGATTTTGTTTCGAGTGCCCGTCATCAAAGGCCGCAGCCTTGTTTAAGGAGTCTTCTCCCGTGGCATTGGTCTGACCGGGATCGTTCGCGAGCGATTGCCCTTTCACAGGATCAACCGCGTTACCCATCGGATAGCCAGGATGTTTCGGCAACATCTCTGGATTGGCAACGACCGCAGCAGGTGCCAACAACAGGCCGGCACATATGGTGAATAGAAAGAGCGAGGTCTTCATGGTGCCACCTCCTTGTTGAGAATAGGAGAGATAACAACGCTCTTGCAGGCAGGAGACCTACACGGGCGCAAGCACACACCCGAGGGGGAGAGGTCCAGAAGCGTGAACGGGAGAGGATCGACTACCCCGGCTCCATGGTGCACCTCAGGGATAGCCTGCAGCTTCGCTCCTGCTCCAAGCCGGAGTCAAGCGGGCAGGAATGGGCTTCAGGGAAAGGACCAGCGGATGTGAGGGTTCTCGAGAGCCCAAAGAAGGGACGCGAAGGAGGGAGATGCCTGCACGGGGTTTCAAGCGATGGGACGTCGCAGGCAGCGTCAGCTGGGGTGCCAACGAATAGCTGCCGCGCACCGTATTGCTTTTCATGGAAGCTGCAGGCCGATGGCGAATGTGGCTGAATAGCCGTCGGCCGTTGCCGACGGAGCCAGCATGAGTTGATCACCGCCACGCCGGAAAATGCGATCATGCCGGTTTCGCGCGGTGCGCGGCCCTTTCGCGGCATACGGCGGACCAGCGTGGACACGATCCGTCAGTTCATCGTCGAAGTACAATTGTGATGTGAATTCGAAACTCCGCTGGGCAACAGGTGCGGTGCGAATCTTGAAGTGAATATGCACCGTCCGGCCCGGATACCAGCCAGGGTACACAGTGACGAACCGCACCTCTCCACGCCCGTCGGTGATCTGGTAGCCACGCAAAAACTTCTGGCCGATGGTGTTGAAACTCGGATCGCGCACGTCCGAGTAGACGCCCAGCCCATCGCAATGCCAGATGTCCACTTGGGCGCCCGGCAGCGGCTGACAGTCTCCGGCGCCCAGGCGCGAGACCAGTAGCGTCAAGGCCAGCGGCGTACCGGACTTCACTCGCCCGTCGGTTGGATCTGAGCGAATGTCGGACCGATTCATGCGCTCGTCGATAAAGTATGGACCTTCGGTTTGCTCCGGTCGGACCACACATGAGGGTCCAAGTGCGCCTGCAACAGCACGCCTAGGGTTCAGACTGCCGGCCATCAGCCAGGCCGCACCCGTGGCGCCCAGAAATACCACAACTTCACGGCGGGAAAGGAGACGCCCTACAGGCCCGTCTTCATCCGTCATTGGCGTTCTCCTTTTTTCGAGCACACCAGTATGCCGAGCGAGCCGGCCCTGGCCCCTTGAGCGCGAACATAGCAGATGATATATCACTCCATCGGCAGTATCGATGTCCCATCTTACCGCTGGACCGGTCGAGACACTATCCGATTGTACGGACAAAGTTAAGACGCCGCGCGCCGCGGACCAGTAGCATGCCCACTGTGTTTCCACTCGGAGCGGTTCATTCTTCCAAGTCATGTCCAGCAGAGCGTGCCTGTGACGTCCGCTGCTCTTCGTGGGATGGTCGTGGCAGCTCATAGATGACTCTCGCTCCCGGCTTGAATGTGAGGTAGTACCACATCCATTCCGACATCACCCGCACGCGATTGCGGAATCCGATCAGGAAGAAGATGTGAACCACGCACCAAAGCAACCAAGCGACCAGTCCGGATAATCGGAACAGGCCGATCTGGGCCACGGCTTGTGCGCGCCCGATGGTCGCCAGCGTGCCTCGATCCGCGTAGACAAACGGCCGGCGTTGGTTCAGCGCGGTTTCCTCACGAATGAGCGTCGCGACATAACGGCCTTGCTGCATGGCGACGGGAGCCAAGCCCGGCAGGGGGGTGCCGTCCGGACCGGCACAATGCGCGGCATCGCCGATGACAAAGATCCAGGGGTCGCCTGGAATCGTCAGATCCGGTTGGACCTTGATCCGATCGGACCCGTCCCGGGGAACCGTAAGCGAGGCCAGAAGCGGCGATGCTCTGTTGCCTGCCGCCCAGATGATATTCGTGGATCGAACGAACTCGCTCCCGATCGTCACGCCGTCGGCGCGGATCCCACTCACCGGGCTGTTGAGCATGATCGTGACCCCCATGCGTTCGAGTGCGGCAGCGGCTTTCGCCGACAGGTCGGCGCTGAACCCGGGCAGAATGCGAGCGCCGGCTTCCACGAGCAGAATGGCGAGATCGTCGAGGCGCAAAGTCGGAAAATCCGGTCCCATGGCCTTCCGTCCAATCTCCGCCAGCGCGCCGGCCAACTCCACGCCCGTGGGACCTCCCCCCACGATCACGAAGGTGAGTCGATCCTGTGTGCCGAAAGCGGCTCGTCGCCGTTCGGCCTCCTCGAACGCCAGCAGCATCTTCTCGCGAAGGTGGACCGCGTCGGCCAGGGTCTTGAGCCCGGGCGCGGACTGCTCCCACGCGTCGTGTCCGAAATAGGAGTGCCGCGATCCGGGGGCCACGATGAGGACATCGAACGCAATCGGCGCGCTGTCCAGCAACCGCACGAGACGCGCCGCACGATCGATGGACAGCACTTCATCCATTACCACGCGAACCTGGGGGTACCGCCGAAAGATGGTGCGCAACGGCCAGGCGATATCGCCGGGAGACAGCGCGGCGGTGGCCACCTGGTAGAGCAATGGTTGAAACAGATGATGATTGGTGCGGTCGATGAGCACCACGTCGATATGATGTAGCGATTGCGCGGCCGTCAGGCCTCCGAAACCACCTCCGATGATGACGACCCGTTTGCGAGGCATGAAAGGAAACCAGAGACAGGCTACGGTTCAGAGAGGAAGGTGTCAACGGGAGAAATGAGGGACCGTGGAGCAATTCGGAAGCGGGACGCCGCGCGCCGCGAAACGGTTCTAGAAACCTTTCTCATTCCGATCTGAATCATGCCCAAGCCGTCACGATTCGGGCGGAGTAGAAGGTCTTCGCATGTGTCGCCATGCGCGGCGCATCAAACTGGGTCTCGCTGACGACTCGATTGACTTTACCAGCTGACGCCGCAGTACTCGATCAAACCCGTCGACGCGATCCCATTGGTTTCGCCACCACGCCAACCATCCCAATAAACGCACAGCCCGGTACATCGGATACTTCTGCCAAGCAGATACGCCGAGCACAGTCATCGCCTCAAGAAATACGCCGTCAGCCTCGGCGCGAGACAAGCGTTCCTGCGACCAATAGAGCCAATCGTGAATGACGGCCGCATTCCCATACTTACCCCATCTCGGAAGCACGACCCACAATGGTCGTGGCACCGAAGCGAAATCCGTCATAAAGCCGATCTCCACGTGAATTCGATCACCGCTTCCCTCCACACCACGATCATACCCAAACGGCCGCAACACGACCCACGTCTTGCCGTCTGCGAGAGGAGAGACAACGAGCGCTTCGGTAAATTGGCTCATACGATGATCGAGGGATCAGCCTGAGGTGAAATTATCGTCAGGCTACTCTCGATATTGAGCGGCGTCAAGATCGAAGAGGTTGAAATGCACGTATTCACGAGGTCAGACGCCGCGCGCCACGAAATCAGACCGACGTAATTGTTCGCACGCGATGTTGGAGAACAAGACCAGACCCGCAATCTTTGTTGCGACACGCGGCTGGGCAATCGCACTTTCCCTCGTCCTATGGGCACTACCTTTTCCTGAATCGCGGCGGGATATTTTGTGGTGGAGGAGGTGGGGGCGGTGGCGACGACGGCCGTGGCTGGATGAAAAATGGATAGGGCCTCCCAAAATAGGGAGAGTATCCGTACGGCCTTCCCCAGTAACCATAAGGCGGGTAATATGGGCCATAGAAGGCGGCATCGCCTCCTGACTTTTGTGAGGCGACGGTGTTCCAATCGATGAGGTGTTTGATCTCGACGACCGGATAGGTGTACTCGCTTTCATCCAGCGGCCTCGCGGTCGAGCCTCTGACAACACCGATCACAGAAATCGGTGTGCCCGGAGGCACACTTGCCGGGTCCAGAAACTCCTCTCGAACAGCCAGAAAACGCCCTTCCGAGCGAAGTCGATCTTTTGTCGAAGGCCCTTCTCCTTTAGTAGGAAGTTCTAAGACCTCGATTTCGGTCTGGTCCTTCGTCCGTTTAGCTCCGATCACGATACCACCAACCATGACGACTCGCCCGACGTAGTTGGCAGGAGCTGCGTGTAAGTCGGCAAAGGCAACGCTGGTATCGATTTGTTTTTCCAGTTCGGGGGGCACGCCGAGATGGACCGCGTTTCGTTGAATCTGGTGGGCGGATTCCGCGCAGGCAGACAGAATCAGGAGCCCGCTGAGAAGGGGAGCGATTAAGGTCATGCGAGGCATAGGAGTTCTCCTCTCCTAGAAATGATAGGACAGGCCAGCCAAGACATGCTGCGCTCTGTATCTACCCTCAAAGCCCCCTACCGTGCCAAAGGCCTCATCGAACCGTAGCGTAGCTCCTGTATATTTGTACTCGGTAAAGACAGCGACATGAGGGGTGACAAATGCACGTAGGCCTGCGAGCACATTCCACCCACTGGTGACGTCGGTATCGCTTTGTACGGTAGCGGTATCACTAATGTGGGCAATCACCACGCCCACGCCGGCTCCTGCATACGGCTGGAACGTGCGCCCAGGATACCGAGCAAGAAAGTTGACCCCGACAGTGGTCACTCGCAAATGGATGCCGGGATCGTCATCCAGATTCTTGATGTGTGGAGTGCTATGCAAGACTTCGCTTTCGATGCCGACCCAACCGTGCTGAGGAAAGTATCCGAGCTTGGCTCCGTAGCTGACCGAATTCTTGAGGTCAAAGTCGGGAGCTTCGAGTCCCGCGAGGCCGTTTGTCCCAGTGACGTTGGTGAGACGATCTGCGAAGTTGACCCCAACATCTCCAGCCACATACCATTCCGCAGACGCAGGGCTCGGCATCCCAACCGTCCCGATCAAGAGCCAGCCGACAATGAGGCCAGCGGCAATCAGGATCTTCGCGTCCACTGTCGAGGATCCTTCCTGTGAAAAAGGTCGTTGTTATCTTACCAAGCGTCCGGCGCGATGGACATGGGCCAGGGAGCAAGGGCACTTCCCACTTCAGGCGCAGTGATAAAGGTGCGCAATGTCGGGGATTATCGTTCCACTTCGGAGCGGGTAGAACCGGCGCGCGCCGTGAAACGGGGCTGACCCCCGGTGATTATTCAGTCATCCGGAGAAACGGTTCGGTGCAATTTCCGCATTTCCCAGAACGAGAAGGTAGGCTTGTTAAATTCAGGATGTTCCAAGTCGATTTGAACGTTATAAAGCGGGAGCTCATTACTTTTGACTTGGGTGACCTGATACCAACAATCGTACTTATGCCCCCAGCGATCTTGATACCGTAGCCGGAGATAGCCGTTGCTAATGGGTTTCGCGCGAATCGGTGCGTCCGGGCCCAAGACGATGGAGGCCATATGCTTCTGATTACGTGGGCCACGTGGATGCACTTTCTTGACGGCAAAATTACCTTCCCACCCACCCATGTGCAGAAGGCAGTCGTACCCCACACCACCACCCACGTTCTCGAGTTCAGGAAAGAGGGTGAGGACGTTCCCTGAGTTCATCGCTGACAGGTTGATAATTCTCAGATCGGGTTGAGCCGCGCGGAACTCCTTCCGGGTTCGGGCCACGAACGCATACAGATAGAAAGAAGCGATGCTGGCGGCAATGAAGAAAAAGACCAAGCCGATCAACAATGACCAATCCATGGCAATACACCAGTAAAGAGCCTTGTTCTGAAGCCGAAACGGGGAGAGGCTACGTTCTGGAGCGAACAGTGTCAACAGGTTGAAGCAGGAGATGCGGAAATCTCAAGGACAGGCCGCCGCGCGCCGCGAAACGGGGGGCTGAACTCATTTCTTTTGCTATGCGGCCTTCAGGATGGCCTTACAGAGAGACTGGGGAACCGTAATTGGCAAGAACAGGCTCTTGAGGTAGAGTTAATTCTCGCCAAATTCATCGATGACTCGCACCTGACCGTGCTTGAGGGCCGTGGCATCGGCAAGTGCCACATAGATCTTCCGTTTCTCAAGAGAGGCGGCATACCCCCTGTTGTCTACGCATACGAATAAACGACTCGACCTCTTGCTCTTCATAAGTCTTCAGGCGTGAGCCCTGTCACTTTTGACAGACGAGCCAGCATGCGTGGACCGATTTCGTCGCGGTCGTGAAACGCGAAGACCACATCTGGCCAACCAGTCCGCTGCAGGATTTCATGTGAACCAGTGGTTCGTTTGATTTACCAACCGATGCGGAGAAGGGCAGAGAGAACTCGCGAGGCTTAGGTCGAAGGCCAACGGCTCATGCCGCAATGAACGAGACGTTCAGTAATTCCTCTGGTACAGCCTCGTTATGTTCAAGGCGATCGGCCATGGCGCGAAGAGCGAGGGCTTGGACGGCAGCCAGCACAGCAGCCTTCGTCTGCCCATAGGCCATCACGCCTGGCAGCGTCGGCACTTCGCCGATCCACCGACCATCTTCTTCCTGTTCCAGCTCGATCTTGAGTTGCGTCACCTTCGCTATGAGCATCCTCTGATCTGTTTGATTGTTACTGGGCTAAGCCCCAACAGGCGGAAAATCAAGCTGCGATAAGAACCACCACGCGCCGCGAAACGGTTCCTGACACAGTTTTCTTCTCACTGCACGGGCGCCGCGTTCAAGAACAATAGCGCAAACATCGTGCGGCGGGCAGAGCAACGGCCCTCCAGCGCAGTGAGCGATGGAAGTCGTTACGCCAGACCCCTGGCGAGATAAGGGGGACTTACAAGACCGTTGTGGGTGAACGGTGGAACTCCTCGACCACAGGGAATACGAGTGCGGCGAAGTCCCAGTAGCGCATACGGATCGCTTCCGAATGGGTTCCGGCTTGGAAGACGATCTCCTCATCCTCCGTGAGCGATTGATCGACAAACACAGGGAGCCCATAGAGGATACCGAACGGCGGCATCGCGCCCAACTCGCAGTCGGGAAACAGGCCTTTGAGCTCATCCTCGGTCGCAAGCCGCACCTGGTGGGTTGCGAAGACAGTCCTCAAGCGATGGAGGTCCACGTTCCAACTGGCCGGCAGCACCGTCATCACATACCGCTCATCCACCTTCACGACCACGACCTTGGCTATTTCCTTCGCATGGGTATGGAGTGTCTGGGCGATGGCAATGGCACGAAAGGCCTCCGGGTGAGGCAAGATGTCGTAATGCACATGTTCATGATCGAGATACTGTTTGAGTGTTTGCGAGATGGACATGGCATACCTCCTGGGGTGAGCGACCTTCCACGGAAGGTCGAATGTGGATGGATTGAGAAGGGCGGAGGATTGCTCGACAACGGTGTGAGTCTGGTGAGGAACGAGTCTCACGATTAAGACTCCGTACTGATGGTGGTGAGCCGATGAGTGAGCGGCATTATACTCTCTTTGCAAGGGCAAGTGTTGCGAAAAAAAAGGTAACGGGAGGAACAGAAAGTCATTCCTGATTGGATGACTATCGTTTCCTGGTCCACGGTCTCCAGAGTCGCTGTCTATGTCGTGACCCAGGAACATGAGGTTGCTCTGACCAAAGCACAGTGCTAGACTTTCCGCTCTCGACCCTGCCATTCCCCAGTACGCAACACACCGCAGGCCGGCAGTGACGGAAAGGGCGAGCATGGCACAGCACGGCACCGCGCTGGACGATCCAGAACGTCTGGCGGCTCTTCACTCCTACGAAATCCTCGGTACTCCACCCGAGCCGGCCTTCGATCGGCTCGCCAAGCTCGCTGCTCAAATCTGCGGGGCTCCCTACGCCGCCACTACCTTCGTTGGAGGGGATCTCTTCTAGAGGATGCACGGCTTGCGGGTATGCGTGCTTGCCGTTGAGTTCCGTGCGACTGCCGGGTACACTTTGAAGCGTGCCTTGTGTATACGCATCATTCTGAGGTGGCGGGAAGGTGACGATGATTTATCGCTGTCTGTGGTGGGTGGGCGTTATGGTTCTGATGGGTGTGTCGGCGCTGGACGCCGCCGATCTGCCTGCGGCGAAAAATGGAACGGCCGCATCGGTTGACACGATCAAAGGGAAAGATGGCGCGTCGATTATTCTCATCCCTGCAGGCGCATTTCTGATGGGGAGCAATGAGGGGTTGCCGAACGAGCGACCGGAGCATACCGTCACGCTGAATGCGTATTACATCGATCAATTTGAAGTCACGGCGGGTTACTATCAGAAGTTCATCGAATCGTCTAAGCGCGATTTGCCGCCGACCTGGGACGACGAGGCCGCTCAGACTCTGAGCGATCGTCCCGCGGTCGGCATGTCGTGGACCGATGCGGCGGCCTACTGCAAATGGGCCGGCCGACGTCTCCCGACAGAAGCGGAATGGGAGAAGGCCGCCCGAGGGACGGACGGCAGGCGATATCCTTGGGGACACATGCAACCCTTTGTTGACATTGCGAACTACAACCGAGGTCTCTGGGTCAGTGAAGCGATTACGTTGGTGCCGGTCAACAGTGGCCTTGAGGGGATGAGCGTGCGCCATGGACTCAAGGAAGGAGGGAAGAGCTCGTACGGACTCTTTCATATGGCCGGCAACGCGGCGGAGTGGGTGGCCGATTGGTACGACCGGGAGTATTACCAGAAGAGTCCCGACAAGAATCCGACCGGGCGTGCGACTGGGGAGAAACGTGTGATTCGAGGTGGGTCATGGGCTGACTTGCCGACAGCATTGCGCGTCACTGCTCGGTTTTCTGCTGAGCCGGATTTTGAAGACCGCACGATTGGATTCCGTTGCGCCATGGATTCAGGGGAATAGCCTATCGGCATGACAACACTGTCTTTGCTGAGGGCTGGCCTATCCGCACTTTTGATTGACTATGGATTCCCGCTCTTCTGAGTCGCCCGAATCAGGCCAACATTCTCCGGAGTCTTCATCTCGACCACAAGAGCGGGTCGTCGCTCTAGTGGTGATCGGTTTTGTGTTGTCATATGCAATCTGGACCCTTCACGCGCCCAGTCCGTCGCGGACTCCGCAGATCGCGGGCGGATCGGTTGCAGCAGGGGCTCTGTCGCCTGAGAAAATTCCGCTGGTGACAGGCGAGGAACCCATCATCGACATTTTCATCCGCGCTGGGTGTCCGGTGTGCCCACAATCCCTGGTATTCCAGGCGCGAACGGCCAAGTCGGACCACGGTTGATTCTTGGGACGACAGGGGAGCAGCGGCTCAGAAATCCAGAGTATGGAGGGCAGGCCAAGACGGTGCATGACTGTGTGGTCGAGTCAGTGCTTGAGCCAGGGCGGTTCGTGATTCCTGGTTATCCGGAGCGGACCATGCCCACCTGGTACGGGTCGAACCTGAGTGCCTTGGCGCTTGAGAAGATCGCCACGTATTTCGCGCAGCAGACCGAGCTTGAGTCGGTCCACTGAGCGTGACGACCCGGTAGCGTGAGGTGATTACCGTTTGCGGATCGGGGTGACGTTCCCGGACGCGCCTCCCTGAATCTTGAAGGCGTCGCCGGCTGAACCACCCATCTGCTTATCGAGCAAGGCGTTGACGGCCTCATCGCCTTTGAGGCCTTCGAGCTTGATCTTCAGGCGAAGGTTGTTCGCGCTATCGGCGTTGATCAGTGCCTGTTCGAGGCTGATCTTGTTCGCCTTATACAGCTGAAACAACACGTGATCGAAAGTCTGACAGCCTTCGTCGACGCCCTGCTCCATCGCTTCCTTCAACGTGTCGATCTCAGCCTTCTTGATCAAATCCTTAATGCGCGGAGTATCGAGCATGATTTCCAGCGCAGGGACTCGTTTGCCGTCGACCGATGGGATCAGCCGTTGGGAGATGATGGCGCGCAGATTGAGCGAGAGCTGCAAGTAGATCTGTGCATGGCGTTCGACCGGGAAGAAGTTCATGATACGCTCTATCGCTTGGTTGGCGTTATTCGAGTGCAGAGTTCCGATACAGAGATGACCGGTTTCCGCGAACGTAATCGCCGCTTCCATGGTTTCCGTATCCCGGACTTCGCCGATGAGAATCACGTCGGGAGCTTGCCGCAGCGTATTCTTGAGGGCGTTCTGAAAATTCAAGGTGTCGAATCCGACTTCGCGCTGTGTAATGATCGATTTCTTGTGTTGATGGACGAACTCAATCGGGTCTTCGACCGTGATGATGTGGCCGGGGTGGATCATGTTCCGGTGATCGATCATGGCCGCAAGCGAGGTTGACTTACCGCAACCTGTGGCGCCTACGACCAGCACGAGCCCGCGCTTCGTCATGGCGATGTCTTTGATAATGTTCGGGAGCTGGAGTTGCTCGACGGTCTGAATCTCCGCCTTGATGTGACGGAAAACCAACCCGACGTTACCCCTCTGCCTGAAGATGTTGACGCGGAACCGCCCGAGCTCCTTGTAGTAGAGCGCCAGGTTCATCTCCATCTTTTCTTCGAATTCGCTCCGCTGCTGACCACGCATCAACGCCAACGACAGCGCTTCCAGTTGCTCATTGCTGAAGGGAGGGGCGTCGGTCTGCTGTGTGACGCCATGCATGCGGTAAATTGGCGGAGCTTCGACGGTCAGATAGAGGTCGGACGCCTCACGATCTACCATGACCTTCAAGAGACTACGAATATCCATGACTTCTGTCCGTCCTTTTTGTAGGTCCTAGGCCGCTCCACCGACGGCTGAGCCGAAGAGATTGGGGTTCATGCTGCGCGATTGCGCCTCGGACTTGTGCACCACGCCGCGTGTGGCTAATTCGAGCAGCGCCATATCCATCGTTTGCATGCCGTCTTTTTGGCTGGCCTGCATGATGCCGGGGATTTGGTGCAGTTTAGCTTCACGGATGAGGTTGCGCACGGCCGTTGTCGCGACCATGACTTCTAAGGCTGCAACTCGCCCGCCCGCTTTCTTCTTGAGCAGCGTTTGCGTAATCACGGCTTCCAGAGCTTCCGAGAGCTGCGTTCTGATTTGCGCCTGTTGAGCCGGCGGGAAGGCGTCGATGATACGATCGATCGTCTTGGGCGCGCTCGACGTATGAAGGGTCCCGAAGACCAAGTGCCCGGTTTCCGCCGCCGTCAAGGCCAGCTGAATGGTTTCCAAATCGCGCATTTCGCCCACGAGCACGATGTCGGGGTCTTCACGGAGTGCCGACTTGAGCGCGTTGGCGAACGACAACGTATGGACGCCCAGTTCTCGTTGGTTGACGAGACATTTCTTGGATTTGTGCACGAACTCAATCGGATCTTCGATGGTGATGATGTGGCCTTCAAACGTGTTGTTCAGATAGTCGACCATGGCCGCGAGGGTGGTGGACTTACCGGATCCCGTCGGCCCGGTCACGAGGATCAACCCTTTTTCTTTGTCGCACATTTGCCGGAGGATCGGCGGCATGCCGAGTTTTTCTAATGGAAGAATGACGGTTGGAATGTTCCGGAAGACGGCGCCTAACCCGCGCTGTTGTACGAACACGTTCACGCGAAAACGAGCGATATCGCCGAGTTCAAACGAGAAGTCGCACTCCCGCTTTTCTTCAAAGTTCTTCCGCTGCGAGTCGTTCATCATGTCGTAGATCAGCGCGTGGGTTTCATCTGGAGTAAGCGTGGGGTGATCGAGCTTCTTCAGATCCCCGTGGATGCGGATCATCGGAGGTTCGCCGGCGCTGATGTGGCAGTCTGATGCGCCTTCTTTCACCGAGAACGTCAGCAGTTTGGAAATATCCATCGAGATAACTCCGTCATGAAATTAAAAAGACAGCTGAGTCGGCCGGATATCCTCAATACGGGTTGGATCCCTAGATGAGAATCTTGTGTGCATCATGCCATAGCAAAGCGGGAAAGCAAGAAAATAGCCGGAAGATGCGGGACGAAATGGTTGCGGAGTGAAGGTACTACCGGTGCTAAAAGAGGCCGGTCGCTCGGCCCGCCAGATCGAAGGCGTGGAGCGCTTCGTCGATCTGTTCCGGTGTGTGTTCCGACGTCACGGTGACGCGAATGCGGCTGGTTTCATCTAGTACGGTCGGTGGACGGATTGCGGGGGCATAGACCTCGTGAGCCAACAGCTGCTCGGCGAAGGCCAGCGCTTTGGCGGCATCACCGATGAGGATAGGAAGGATGGGACTGACGGTTGAAGTCATGCGGAACCCAAGCCGCTGCAGCCCGTCGAACAGGCGCTGTCGATTAGCCCAGAGGCGCGTTCGACGCTCCGGCTCGCGTTCAACTACGGCCAGTGCGGCTGAGGCGGCTGCCGCCGTACTCGGCGGGGGAGCCGTCGTAAAGATGAAGGGGCGGCTGGTATTGATCAGGTACTCAATCATGTCTCGCGGCCCAACCACGTACGCGCCACTGCTTCCGAGTGCTTTGCCCAAAGTGCCCATATGAAACGGGATCTCACGCTCCACCCCAAAGTGTTCAATCGTCCCTCGACCGGTCGGTCCCATGATGCCGGTTCCATGCGCGTCATCGACATACAAGGTAGCGCCGTATTGCTCCGCCAGTGAGGCCAACTCCGGCAGTGGGGCGAGGTCGCCGTCCATGCTGAACAGCCCATCAGTGACAATGAGCGTGGGCCGATGCGATTGCCTCCGCTTTAGCAGCGATTCGACATGGGCGCTGTCCCGATGACGAAAAACTCGAAAATCCGCGCCGCTCAGCCGGCAGCCGTCGGTTAGGCTGGCATGGCAAAGTCGATCTGCCAGAATGAGGCCTCCTTGCCCGATCAAGCTTGGAATGATTCCCAGGTTCGCCAGATACCCGGATCCGAACAGGAGCGCAGACTCCGTCTGCTTGAAGGCTGCAAGGGAAGATTCCAAGTGTTCATGGGGAGGGAGCGTCCCGCATACCAAGCGCGAGGCGCCGGCACCCGCCCCATATTGTTCCGTCGCGCGGACTGCAGCCTGCACGACATCGGGATGCGTCGCGAGACCCAGGTAATCGTTGGAGGAGAGTAGCATGACCCGTCGCCCTGAAAATTCAACGGTCGGTCCCGTTGCCGATCCCAGCACTCTCAATCGGCGAGTCAAAGATTGGTCTGCCAGCTGTTGGAGTCGTGTCCGAAACATGTCCAGTGAGATTCTCAAGGTCTTGACATATCTGTCTTCCCGGGCTCTCCGGCGGAATCGGATGTTTGATCAACACATTGACAAGGCAAAGCCGTCCCTAGTATAAGGCGCAAGTTCAGTTGAAGGGAATGAGTTTTCTCGCGTCACCCATCACGATTTCAGATGACCTATCGTATTAAGGTACCGCCACGGTCTCTACCGGTTGACGAGGCTCATCTGGTGAGCAGCCTGGAACACCGGCTGATTGGCCTCATGGAGTATCGGTGGCCGTTGCTGGTAGGATTCGCTCTATTGGTGTTGGTGGGAGGGATTGTCTGGGGGGTCTTGTGGTATGACGCGCAAACCGCCAGTCAAGCTCAAGATCTTGAGCGGGAGGCTACGCTCCATTATCTCACGCGCCCGGCCGACGATCCGAAGAAGGCAGATACCAACCTAAAAGAGGCGATTGCGCTCTACAAGAGAATCGTGGAAGAGTACCCGCGGACTCCGTCGGCTCCGCTTGCGTTGTTCAGCCTTGGAAATGCCTTGCTCAAGGCCAACGAGTTGGATGCCGCAATTGAGGCCTACAAACGGTTTGTCTTGATGTATGAGTCCAATGTGTCTCTTCTCGGCCTCGTGCAGCAGAAACTTGGATATGCATATCTCTTGAAAGGGGATCATGACCAGGCGGCAAAGGCGTATTTCACGATCCTCGAGATTCCGGGTTCTTTGAATCGTGATCACGCCCTGTTCGAACTTGCCCGGCTTGAGGAGAGCCGATCTCGACCGGAAGGGGCCTTGACACATTATCAGGATTTGATGAAGACATATCCGAACTCCCCTTTCGCGAGCGAAGCGGCTATTCGCGTGAAGGTCCTTGAGGTCAAGAAATCTCCTGAAACAGCTCCAGTAACATCACCTGCTCCGACCACTTCAGCTGCACCTAAGACTCCTGCGAAGCCATAACGGCAGAGTTCTCCCTTTATTAGGAGAGGGATCTCCGAACGCCTTCCTTACCTAAGTCTAGAGTTAGTGAGTAATGATCAGGAACTCACCGGGTTTGATGACGGGGCCTGAGAGATTGTTACGCGCCTTGAGGATTTTTAGAGGGACGCGGAATCGCTTGGAGACTTTCTCCAAGGTGTCACCCACACGAACACGATACCATCGCGAGGAATCCGCCTTGACATGCTGGGTTCTCGCCGGCAGGGGAGGAAATTTGTATGTCGGGACCCGATCGAGTAGCTGTAAGACCTTGGCGCTGGTCCCGATGGGAACTTTCAAGTGGTAGGCGGAGTCGTCAGGAGGGGTCGCATCGCGCCGCAACTCAGGATTCAACAGCCGAAGCTCTTCATATGGAATGCCGGTGGTGTTGGCGATTGCTCGGAAGTGCAGCGCGCGGGTGACGACGACTTCTTCAAACTGGTGTGGCTCTACGGGGTCCTGACTAAACCCATATTGATCAGGGTTCCGTGCAATGACGGTGGCCGCCATGATACGAGGAACGTACTGCTTGGTTTCTCGACGAATCAGCTTCGTTTTTGAGATGTCTGAGAAGGTTTCTGCCTGGGCTTTGTGCAGGGCGCGCATCACTTTGCCTTCACCGGCATTGTATGCCGCCATCGCCAAGGGCCAAGTTCCAAACAAATCATACAAGTCTCGGAGATAGCGGGCCGCCGCGACGGTCGACTTGATCGGATCACGTCGTTCGTCCACGTAGTGGTCGATGCGTAGTCCATAGAGTTTCCCGGTTCCCTTCATGAACTGCCATGGACCGGTGGCTTTCGCCCGTGAGAAGGCGTAGGGGTTAAAGCCGCTTTCGACCAGCGAGAGATGCACAAGATCGCTCGGGAGATTAAATTCGGCAAAAATGTTTTCGACGAGCGGACGATAGCGGCTGAGTCGCACAAGCCATTGTTCAAACCGGCTCCGAATTGACGTGTTGAAGTAATGGATGTGGCTTTGTACGCTCGGATCAATGACGACCGGAATGTTATAGGACGTTGCTAGCGATGTTGTATCACCATTTAAGGAGGGCGGTTGTCCTACTGCTTCTCCGGGATTCTCAGGCTTGTCCCCAGCTGAGATGAGTTCAGGAGGAGTTACGGTCAGCTCCGGTTCCAGTGGCACAAGATTGGGGTCAATGTCTTCGTCTTCTTGTGGAGATTCAATTGCGATTGGGTCTGCAGAAGTGATCTGGGCAAAGCTTCCTGTGGGAAGTATAAGGGTAGCGACGACAAGAATGAAGCTGATCATAGCAATCGTATGTGTGATTCGAATTCTTGGCTGAGTCAAAGAGGGCCTCATGATGGATGATGATTGATATCAATAGTGAAGCTAGACTATCGACCGATTAATCACTTGTCAAGGAAGTGAACAGGTTAGGCGCGCCTATCCTGCTCCCCTTAGGTTTCATCAGGGGCGGATGTTCTACGTAGATGGGGCAAGCCTTGTGCGATGTAGAGTAGACCCGTCGAGAGAGAAAAAATCCTGAAAACATCATCGGTTGTGCAGTCCGATTTCTTGACAGTCTCCCAGTACAAATGATAGCGTACCGCCTCTTTTCCGGTTGGTATCCTACCAGGTTTCATCGAAGGAGGATCGGTCAATGCTGAAGCGGTATCTTTTGGCTCCCGGCCCAACGCCTGTGCCACCCGAGGTTCTTTTGGCGATGGCCCGGCCCATGATCCATCATCGGGCACCGGAATTCGACCCTATTTTTGCCGAAGTCCGTGAGGGGCTGAAGTGGTTGTTCCAGACCCGCAACGATGTATTGATGCTGGCTTCGTCCGGCACCGGCGGCATGGAAGGTTCCGTGTCGAATTTTTTGTCGCCAGGCGACAAAGCGTTGTGTGTTAATGGTGGGAAGTTCGGCGAACGATGGGGAAAGCTTTGCAAAACTTTTGGAGTTCAGGTGACTGAGATCAAGGTGGAATGGGGCCATGCGGTCAATCCCCAACAAGTTGCCGATGCGCTGAAAGGGGACCCCTCCATTAAAGCCGTGTATGTGCAGGCGAGCGAAACTTCGACCGGTGTCTCTCACGATGTGAAGGCTCTGGGGGAGATCATCAAGGCGTATGAGAACACCATTCTCGTCGTTGATGCCATCACGGCCCTCGGAGTGTTTGATATCAAGACCGATGCGTGGGGGCTGGATGTGGTCATTACCGGCTCACAAAAGGCGCTGATGCTACCTCCTGGCATGGCGTTTGTGAGTGTGAGCGACAAGGCCTGGGCTTTGGCGGACAAGGCTAAGAATGCCGCCTTCTATTTCAATTTCAAGAAGGAACGTGAGACACAGACGAAGAACCAGACCGCGTTTACACCGACGGTTTCTTTAATTATCGGTCTTCAGGAAGTCTTCAAAATTATGAAGGCTGAGGGGCTCGATAAGATGTTTGCGCGACAGGGGCGGTTGGCCCAGGCGATGCGCGAAGGGGCTAAAGCTGCTGGTATGGCGTTGTTTCCCAAGGAGTCGCCCAGCGATGCTTTGACCGCAGTCTGCGCACCGGATGGAATCGATGGGCAAGCCGTCTACAAGAACCTTCGTGTGCAGTATGGCATTACGGCTGCCGGTGGACAGGATCACCTCAAGGGAAAAATTTTCCGCCTGTCGCATATGGGCTACGCGGATACATTTGATGTGATTGCGGCGTTAGCCGCGACCGAGATGGTTTTGAAGGGGCTCGGCCATCCGGTGAAGTTGGGCAGCGGCGTTGGGAAAGCACAAGAAATTTTGATGGCCAAGTAATCACGCGAGGCATGCAATGGGCGTAGCGGGCATGAAAATTCTGATCAGCGATAGTCTGTCGATGCAGGGTGTCGAAGTTCTTGAGAAAGCTGGATTCACCGTGGTGGTGAAATCAAAAATGCCGAAAGAGGAGCTGTTCAAGGAAATCAAGGATGCCGACGGGCTGATCGTGCGGTCCGGCACCAAGGTAACGGCAGAACTCATCGCCGCCGCAGATAAACTCAAAGTGATTGGACGAGCCGGATCCGGCCTGGACAATGTCGACACGCCTGCGGCGACTCGTCGCGGCATCGTAGTCATGAATACGCCCGGAGGCAATACGGTGACGACCGCCGAGCATACGATGTCGATGATCTGCGCGATGAGCCGGCGCATTCCCCAAGCCACCGCTTCGGTGAAAGCGGGGAAATGGGAGAAGGACAAGTTCATGGGCGTCGAGCTCTACAACAAAGTGCTCGGCATCATCGGAATCGGACAAATCGGCAGTCATTTGACGATGCTGGCGCATGGGATCGGCATGAGCGTGGTCGCCTTCGATCCCTATTTGGCACAAGAGAGCGCAGAGAAGATGGGCGTGACGATGGTCGACCTCGACGAATTGTTCCGGCGTGCCGACATCATCTCCGTCCACACGCCATTGACGCCGGAGACGAAGGGCATCATCAATGCCCACGCGATCGCAAAGATGAAGCCAGGCGTGCTGATCGTGAATTGTGCCCGCGGCGGGATTATCAATGAAGGTGATCTGTTCGAGGCCTTGAGGGCGAAACGAGTGGCGGCGGCGGCCTTTGACGTGTTTGAGGAAGAGCCGGTCAAGCCGGATAATCCGCTGCTGACGCTGGACAATTTCATTTGTACCCCGCACATCGGAGCCCAGACGACCGAAGCGCAAGAGAATGTCGCCGTGGGCATTGCCGAGCAGATTGTCGATTACTTTACCAAGGGCGTGGCCAAAGGCGCAGTCAATATTCCGGCGATCGCTCCGGAGTTGTTGCCTCGCATGCAACCCTATCTCACGTTGGCGGAAAAGCTCGGGTCACTCCAGACTCAACTTTGTCAGGGCGGGATTGAACGGGTCACGGTGGAATATAGTGGTGAAGTGGCCACCCTGACCGTGGCTCCCTTGACCATTGCCGTTCTGAAGGGACTGCTCACGCCGATCATGGAGCACGCCGTGAATTACGTGAACGCTCCGATCGTGGCGAAGGAGCGGGGTATTGAATTGAAAGAGATAAAGAGTTCGGATGCGGGGGACTTTACCAGCCTCATTCGGGTAAAGGTGGAAGCCGGGAGAAATACTCATCTGGTGGCGGGGACGCTCTATCACAAGAAAGATGCGCGGGTCATCGAGATTGATCAGTTCAAAGTGGAAGTGGTGCCGGAAGGCCACATGCTGCTCATTCATAATGTTGATCGCCCCGGCGTGATTGGGATGGTCGGGAAGGTGCTGGGGGACAACAGCATCAACATCGTACGTATGCAGTGTGCCTTGGAAAAGCGTGGAGGGAACGCGTTGTTGATTATCGGCTCTGATACGGAGTTCCCTTCCGGCGTGTTGGATCAGATTAAGTCCAGCTCGAACATTATTTCGGTCAAAGTCGCAAACCTTTCCTAACGAACGATTGTAGCCACTCTCGGATTGTTATGGCCTCTGCTCCTCCGACGCACAGCGTTTCTTTGGGGCAGATTCACCCGTTGCGAGAGCGGTCTCTGGTTCCCGTCGGAATGGCGACCATCCTGCCGGAAGCGGCGCAGCACGTCAGGCGTCTTGAATCCCAGCTGCTGGCCCACATCAATCGCTGGGGATACGACGAAATCATCCTGCCGACGTTTGAGTATCTTGACGTCCTCGCGCCGGGCCTCGAACCCGAGCTGATCGAGAAGTGCTACAAGTTTGCGGACCGGACGACCGGACGCATTCTGTTGCTTCGACCCGATGCGACGGCGCAGATCGCTCGTATCGTCGCGATGGGTATGATGGGTTCTCGCCTGCCTCTACGATTGTCGTATCGGGCAACAGTGTTTCGATATGAGCCGGAACATGCTGGGCGAGATCGGGAGATCTTTCAAGTCGGCGCTGAACTCATCGGGGCAGATGACCCGACCGCAGATAGTGAAATTATCACCCTCCTGATTGAGTGCTTGCAGCAAGTCGGGTTACGCTCATTCAGGATCTCGCTGGGGCACGTGGGGTTTTTCAAGGGGCTACTCGTTCGAGCAGGATTGTCGCCGGAGGGGCAGAAGCGGGCTGAGCAGGCGGCGGCCAGAAAGGATTTGCCGAGGCTTGAAGAAATTCTCTTGCAGGAGCGGGTCACAAGAACCTTTGCTCGCTCTATTTTGGAAGCACCTGAGCTTTGTGGCCAGGCTGAGGTTCTCGCGAGAGGACGTGAGCTGGCCGGCAATGAGAAGCCGCTGGTGCGGGTGTTGGATCGGTTGACGAAGGTCTATCAGCTGCTCTGCTCTGCC
The DNA here is from genome assembly GCA_005239465.1 of Nitrospira sp. Taxonomy (GTDB): domain Bacteria; phylum Nitrospirota; class Nitrospiria; order Nitrospirales; family Nitrospiraceae; genus Nitrospira_D. The sequence continues at coordinate 100,612 of SPAW01000003.1, forward strand.
GGGTACCAGGAGGAATTGTTTCTCGACTTGGGTGAGTTCAGAGGATTTGACTACTATGATGGTGTCGTGTTTGACGTGTTTGCCGATGGGGTTGGGGTCGAATTAGGCGGCGGCGGGCGCTATGATCACTTAATCGGCCGGTTCGGTCGGAACATCCCATCCACCGGGTTCGCCCTGAACGTCGATCGACTCTTCCGGGGGCTTAACCTCTCTGGGAAAACGTCGGAGTTGGCGCGAGTGGATGTTCTCGTCGTGGCGCCGCGCGCATCAGCGAAGCAACTCATCTCTGTTGCCGGGCAACTTCGACAATCGGGCAAGCGAGTGGTTCAGCAGGTTATCTCGGCATCGGGGAAGGACTTGATCAACGCGGCGGCAGAAGCCGGCCTTCGAGCGCAGGCGGATACCATCATAGTAGTCGATACTGTCGAGACCAAGCGCGACCAGGTGCTAATGATCCAGCAAAGAACCCAGCGGAGCGCCGGACGTGAGAATGGCCGTCCTCGCATGAACAAGAAAACGATGTCGATCACGGATCTTGTTGCGCGAATGCGTCGAACGCGTGCTGGAGCGGAGAGGGCACGATGAAATCGCTCGCAGCCGTCGACCTCTCTCAACCGAAGCTGCCCCCTCAAAACTTGGAGGCGGAGCAATCGGTGCTTGGGGCCATCCTTCTGGACAACGCCGCGATGCCGAAAACGATGGAACTCTTGGTCGAGGAGGATTTCTATCGAACGGCGCACAAGAAAGTGTATCGAGCGATGCTCGACTTGTCTGATACCGGCGAAGTGATCGATCAGATCACCTTGACCGAGCGGTTGAAGGGACAGGGAGAGCTGGAGGCGGTCGGAGGCGCAGCGTATCTCGCCGAACTTGTTCAGATCGTTCCCAGTTCAGCCAATATTAGATACCACTGCAAGATCGTTCGCGATAAAGCAGTGGCGCGACAGTTGATCAACACGTCCACGGAGGTGTTGACCAGGGGCTATGAGGGGACAGCGTCGATCGACGACCTGCTCGATTTCGCGGAACAGTCCGTCTTCAGCATCGCCCAAGGCAAGCTTGAGCGGTCCTTTAGTCCGATCAACCAGATTATCAAAGAGAGTCTTGATTTGATCGACAAGCTCTCGAAGCGGAAAGAGCATATCACGGGCGTGCCGACCGGCTACTACGATCTCGACGACATTACTGCAGGACTTCAGCCGTCAGACCTGGTGGTGGTGGCCGGTCGGCCGAGTATGGGGAAAACGAGTCTCGCACTGGGGTTCGCGACGCACGCGGCCGTTCATGCGAACTCCGTGGTCGGCATCTTCAGCTTGGAAATGTCCAAACCTCAAATCGTGCTTCGTTTGCTGAGTTCGGAAGCGCGAGTCGATTCCCATGCCTTGCGGACGGGAAAGCTGCAAAAAGAAGATTGGTGGCGATTGGCCGAGGCGGCCGGCCGATTGGAGCAGGCCCCAATCTATATCGACGACGCCGGCGGGATCACGGTGCAGCAGATGCGCGGGAAGGCTCGTCGTCTCAAGGCTGAGAAGGGGCTCGACCTTTTGATTGTGGACTATCTTCAGCTGATGCAGGGGCGAAGTGATTCAGAATCTCGACAGCAAGAAATCTCCGACATCTCCCGTTCGTTGAAAGCCTTGGCCAAGGAACTGAATGTGCCGGTTGTGGCGCTCTCTCAGTTGAGCCGCGCGGTAGAAGCTCGTAAGCCCCCGATTCCGATGTTGGCCGACCTGCGCGAGAGCGGTGCGATCGAACAAGACGCGGATGTGGTCATGTTCATTTACCGAGAAGATGTCTATGATCAAAATTCAGAACGGAAGGGGATCGCCGACATCATCGTCAGCAAGCATCGTAATGGGCCGACCGGGAGAAAGGAACTCTTTTTCCAGGATCGGTTCGCCAAGTTTGAAAGTCTCGATCTTCGAGAATCGTGAAGTGGTTTGCGCATCGCTCCGACGCTCGGTATAATTCTCTCACGTGCCTCACCTTCAACGAATTCAGACGTTGGTTTTCGTGCAGGGAAAACGATCTTCTGTGCGCTATCTACCGACCAGCCTATGCCGGTATCCCGAGTGTGGGAAGGGGTTCCTCGCGGCATTGATCCCCCTCGTCATTATGGCCTGTGCGGCTGCGCCGCATCCTCAGGAAACAGCGACCCCTGTCACTTCACCAACGAAACAGCCGGCGGCGCCCACTCCGGATTCTTCAGCCACCTATCATTTCATGATGGGGTATCAAGCTGAACTCGCCCAGGATACCGAAACCGCGCTGAGGGAGTATCGAGCGGCACTAAAGGCTGACCCTGCCTCACGAGAGGTCAAAGCCCGTTTGGCTGGGCTGTATTTTGGATTGGGCGATCTGACCAATGCGGTGCAGTATGCGGAGGAAGTCGGAGAGGGGACAGGGCAAGATGCGCAACTTCTGACGCAAATGGCCGGCATCCTGGCCAGCGCGGGTAAGCCGGATCGCGCGCTACGGCTATTAGATTTGGCCATCGACCGCGCTCCTGAAAGAGGAGAGTCCTATTTCCCCAAAGGGATCATCCTGCTGAACCAAAAACGTTTGGCCGAAGCTGAGCAAGCCGTCAACCAAGGACTAAAATACTCACCAGACTCCCCCATCGGCTACTACTACTTGGGGCGAATTTCAATTGAAGCCGGTAATGCCGAGCAGGCCTTGGCGAGTTTCGATCACGCCATCGCGGCGAATCCGTCTTTTGAGCCGGCCTATCTTGCCCAGGCCTCTTTCCATGAATCACGCCAAGAAAAGGACAAGGCCATTGCCGTCCTCCAGAAGTATCTCCAACACGTGAACCCCCGGAATAAAGACATTCGCCAGCATCTCATTCAGTTGTATGTGGCGACAAAAGACTACGCGGGGGGACTGGCCGAACTGGAAAAGATGTTGGAGGAAGATCCTGGAGATCTTGATGTGCAATTGCGAATGGCGCTGATCTACGGCGAGAAGAAAGAGTTTGCGAAGGCGATCGATCAACTCACGTCTATCTTGGAGGCCAGGCCAGCTGAGCTCAAGGTACGCGACTATCTGGGCTATTTGTATGAAGAGACCAAGGAGTTCCCGAAGGCCATTGAGGCCTACCAATTCAACATTCAATTGGATCCGACCTTTACGGAGAGTCATATCCATCTTGGGGTGCTACAGTATCGTCTCAAGAGGTTTCCCGAAGCCATCATGCATCTGAGCGAGGCGGTGCGCCTCGCTCCGAAGCAACCCGAACCCCATATTGTGCTGGGCCTTGCGTACCTTCAAACTGAACAGTTTGAGAAGGCAACGCAGGCCTTTGAGGAGGGGATTCGTCACAACCCAAAGAGTGCTGACCTGCATTTCAATCTGGGCACATCCTATGACAAGCTGAATCGATTTGAGGATGTTGTACGAGCAATGGAAACGGCGCTCTCTCTCGACCCGCACCATGCCGACGCGCTGAACTACCTCGGCTATAGCTACGCGGAGCGGGGTATCAAGATAGACCAGGCTGTGTCCCTCACTAGGCAGGCAGTGGCGCTCAAGCCTGACAATGGGTACTACGTCGATAGCCTTGGGTGGGCGTTTTACAAGTCAGGGTTAATCGCTGAGGCGCTCACGGAGATCAAGCGGGCAGTGGCATTGGTCGGTGATGATCCAGTGATCTACGAACACCTTGGCGAGATTTACATGAAGCAGCAGAGGCTATCGGATGCCCGAGAAGCCTGGCTTCATTCGCTTGAACTCGATCCCTCCAATGAAAAGCTGCTCCAGCGCTTCCGTGAGCAAGGCATGGGCGACCCGGCTCAGGAAGACCGTATCCAACAGGCCAAGCGTCGTGTATCAGAGAAGATACAGACTCAGCAAGTTACCCCGTAGGATCTTAATCCTGGACATAACCAGCCACTAGATTTCTCTTCGAAGATTGAATTCTGAGATTTCCTGACATTCGGAGAGGTTTTGGCAATCGCTACCCTGTACGATTTCAGTAGAGGGCATGAGAAAAGTGCCAATTCTCGGTAATCCAGAGCAGAATGCGGAAGAAAGAGGAGTGGGCAAACCAGGGTTCACCCACTGTCAAATTTTCATAACTCGTTGCTTTTCAAGGGATCGATGATAGAGTTTGTTATATCGCTGACGGGCACCAAACCTGCTATAGGGACAGGTAGGCGGCAACATGAACGCCGCAGGTTATGAGGGATAGTAAGTTGGGCCGTCAGTGAACCATCAACAAGGAGGCAGGACGATGTTTAAGGCATTCCGGAAACAAGAGGGTTTTACCCTCATCGAGTTGATGATCGTCGTGGCGATCATCGGCATCTTGGCGGCCATCGCCATCCCGAACTTCATGGAGTACCAGAGAAAGTCTCGGACATCTGAGGCCAAGACCAACACCACGAGTATCAAGACTGCTCAGATGACCTTCCAAGGCGAGCGCGGCTGCTTCGCCGACGCGGCGGTTATGCCTCAGGCGGCACCGATCGTTGGCGGCGCCAGCGTGGCATGGCCTGCAGCTCAGTTTACTCCGTCTCTTCCGGCTGTGCAGGTGACGTACTGTGTGGTTGGTGGAACCAGCACGGTTGCGGTCTGGTCTGATATCGGATGGGTGCCGGCTGGCCCAACCCGGTTTGTCTATAGCGTGGGCGCCTCGGCGGCTATTACCGCCCTGGGCACGGTCTTGACCGGCGCCTGTCCGGCGGTCGATATCGCCGTCATCCCGGCATTGGGTGCCCCCGCTAATGGCGGATTCCTGGCCAATGCGCGTGCCGACCAGGACAGCGATGGCCTCTTCGCTGCCTACATGATTGCTGAGAACAGCAACATGGTGGATTGTAGACCAGGCGAGTACTAAAGAGTCAGGGAAAATTGTTTCCCGGGCAGGGCTGGCATTGCCAGCCCTGCCGATTCTTTTTAGACCCCCTTTTCGAGGACAACTCCAAAGTCATGATGTCGTCGGGTCACTCCGCCAAAGTTTTCGCTGATCCCTCCCCCAGTCATAACAAACAACCTTGGTTCTGCCGGCGAATGTGGATCAAGCTGACTTTTCTTAGTCTCAGCATCGCAACTCTCCTGACGGCCATTCTAGGCTTTCAATTCGAGCTCGACCAACGACATGATCAAAAGTCTGGACGATTGGAAAGCCTCCGGTTTCTTCCACAAGGAGAAGTCCTGCGGCTGGCTTTGCTGGGACATCATCACCTTGGAGCTGACGTGATCTGGTTGCGTATCGTACAGGTGCTAGGGGAGGATGTCGTTGCGGAGCGGGATTATGAGTGGCTGAATCACGCGCTTGATGTTGTGACGACGCTGGACCCGCAATATGTCTTTGCCTATGACGTGGGTGGGACTATCCTGGCAGAATTGGCACATCGAGTCGATTGGAGTAATCGACTGCTCCACAAAGGCTATGATGCCAATCCAGCCGCTTGGCGGTTGCCGTTCATACTGGGATTCAATCACTTCTTTCATTTGCAAGATTACGTGCAAGCCGGAGAGTATATGAGCCAAGCGGCGAGGATTCCTGGTCGGCCGTACTATATTGACACGTTGGCAGCGCGACTGTATGTCGAGGGGGGAAGTCCCACGCTGGCTCTCAGTTATTTGGATTCGATGCTGCAGCAAACAACAGATCCACAACTTCGATCTGTTTACCTGGAAAAATACAAAGAGGTAATGGTCGCTCGAGACCTACAGAACTTCGATCAAGCCGTCGAACGGTATCGTCAGGCTCGCGGAAAGCTTCCTCGGGCTCTATCTGATCTCGTAAACGAGGGATATCTGAACACGATTCCCGAAGAACCCTTTGGTGGCGAGTATCGATTACATACCGAAACCGGGGAAGTGAGCAGTTCAACGCATCCCGAGCGGCTACACCTATATCGTCCCCACGAGGCTAAAAGCTTCAAGAAAAGTATTTGAGGCGCGGAATCAGATGTCCACAGATACCATCATCCAGACAGAAGGGCTCACGAAAGTCTTTAAGGTAGGATTTTGGAGCCGTCGCGTCACTGTACTTGAGGGATTGAATCTTGAAGTTCGGCGGGGTGAAGTGTTCGGGTTTCTAGGCCCCAACGGAGCGGGGAAAACGACAACGATCAAGATTCTGATGGATCTCATCTACCCCACAAGTGGGCACGCGACGCTATTCGGGCGACCGATCGGCGACAATCAGGCCAAGGCCAGACTCGGTTTCCTCCCTGAGACGCCGTACTTCTATGACTATCTGACGGCAGCCGAGTTTCTTCAATTTTATGGGCATCTGTTCAGTCTGCGTGGAGCGCTGTTGGAACAGCGTGTGACGGAGTTACTCGAACTGGTTGGGATGAGTCATGCCAGAAACCTGCAACTACGAAAGTTTTCAAAGGGGATGCTGCAGCGGGTTGGGATTGCCCAGGCTCTGATCAATGACCCGGAGCTTGTCGTGCTGGATGAGCCGATGTCGGGGCTGGATCCCGTTGGCCGCAAGGAAATTAGGGACCTCATTCTTCGGCTTAAAGAGAGCGGAAAGACCATCTTTTTCAGCTCGCACATCCTCCACGATGCGGAACTGCTGTGCGACCGCGTTGCGATCATTCTCAAAGGTCGCATGGTTGCCTGTGGGCGTGTCAGCGACTTGGTGGGGCAAAGTGCGACCCAATCCGTCGAAATGGTGGTCGAAGGGCTCAGTGCAGAGGGGTTGGAACACCTCCGCCCTCTGGCTGAAAAGTTCGTGACCCAGGGGAGTCAGGTACTCGCGGTCCTGAAGAATCAGCAACAGGTGGTCAGTGCCCTGGAGATTGTCCGCTCCGCCAAAGGAGAACTCGTCTCGTTGACCCCCCACAAAAGTTCCCTTGAAGAACTCTTTATTCGCGAAGTCAAAGGGCTGGAGCCGGGCCTGCGGGAGGGGCAATGAGAGTCCTGTCGATTGCCTTTAATACGTTTCGCGAAAATCTTCGGGAAAAGCTTCTGTACAACCTCCTTATCTTTGCTCTGTTGATGATCGGGAGCTCCGTATTGCTGACCCGCCTTACCGTAGGGGAATGGGATCGATTAATCATCGACCTCGGTCTCTCAAGCATGAACTTGTTCGGGATCCTGATTGCGATTTTTGTAGGGATTAGTCTAGTTAGTAAAGAGATCGACAAGAAAACGATCTTCACTATCATCTCTAAGCCCGTGCCTCGGTACGAGTTTCTGTTGGGGAAGTATCTAGGTCTGGTGGTCACGCTTCTGATCAACACCGCCGTCATGGCGGCGGGGCTCTTTGTCGTTATGGCCTATCTCAAAGCGCCCTTCACTCCGATGTTGCTCAAGGCGCTGGGGTTCATTTTTTTGGAATTTTTAGTCATCACTGCTGTAGCCTTGGTGTTTTCAACGTTCACCAGCACGACGTTGAGCGCGATCTTTACTTTAGCGGTTTATGTGGTGGGACATTTGTCGACTGATCTGAAATTATTTGGAGACAAAATGGGTGATGCTGGAAAGGCCATACTCAACGCGATCTATTACGTACTCCCGAATCTTGAGCGGTTTAATCTAAAGGGCCATGTGATCCACCATATCGACGTCCCGGCAACGGATCTCGTCCTCACAACCGCCTATGGTCTCACCTATGCGGCGTTTCTCCTCCTACTTGCCAGCATCATTTTTCAAAGAAGAGACTTCCAATAGTCAACAGGAGTGCGTCCTGCCTATCCTCTACTTGCATTCATTTCCCAACCAATGTATTGATGGCGCTATGAGATTAAAGTTTTTGACCCCTAATTGTTCGTCTAGGCAGCGATGAACATCCCTCTCCTTGATCTCAAAGCTCAATTCCAACCGCTCCGCGCGGAAATTCTAGCGGCGATGCAAACTGTCTGTGACGAGCAGGGTTTTGTATTGGGGCCTCGCGTCATCGCGTTCGAGGAGGCAATAGGCAAGTATATTGGGGCCCGTTATGCCATCGGTTGCGCATCGGGAAGCGATGCGTTGCTCCTGTCCTTAATGGCGATGGGGGTGGAGCAGGGGGACGAAGTCATTACGGTGCCGTTCACATTTTTTGCCACTGCGGGAGCCATCTCTCGCCTTGGCGCCAAACCAGTGTTCGTCGATATTCAGCGAGACAGCTTCAATTTTGATCCAACCCAGCTTGAGCGGGCCATCACGTCCCACACGAAAGCCATTATCCCTGTCCATCTTTTCGGCCAATGTGCCGATATGGCCGCGATTAACCGAATCGCCAACGCTAGAAAAATTCCCGTGATCGAAGACGCCTGTCAGGCGATCGGGGCCGGCCAAGGAAACAAGCGGGCAGGGGTGCTGGGAGACACCGGCTGTTTTAGCTTTTTCCCGTCGAAGAATCTTGGTGGGTTCGGCGACGGCGGGATGATCACGACCAACGATCAAGCTTTAGCGGATACCCTCTCCATGTTGCGGGTCCATGGTAGTCGAGTGCGGTATCTTCACGAGGCGGTCGGGATTAACAGTCGATTGGACGCGCTCCAGGCGGTGGTGCTCCATATTAAATTGAAGTATCTCAATCAATGGGCCGAGGGCCGACGCCGGAACGCTGCCACGTACGACCGGCTGTTCAAACAGGCGGGCCTCCTAGAACGAGTGTCAGTCCCAACGACGCATGCCGGGAATTTCCACGTCTACAATCAGTACACGATTCGCGCATCGAGGCGGGATGATCTCCGCAGCTATCTTAAGGACAAGGGGGTTGGAACCGAGATCTATTACCCCATCCCGATGCATCTCCAGAACTGCTACAAGAACTTGGGGCACAAGAAGGGATCGTTCCCCATTTCCGAACAGGCCGCGGAGCAGGTCCTCTCGTTGCCCATCTATGCAGAGCTGTCCGATAGCCATTTGACCTACGTGGTCGATACCATCGCTGAATTCTATCGACGTTAGTAACAGCATTTCCAGCCTCTTCTTATCGCCCAGGTCTTGAGCCACAAGTCAACGCCTAGCGCCGATTCCCGTTCAGTCATATAATGAGTTACATCAGTAACAGGTCGTGTTCGGCCTATCAGAGGACGCCGCACTGATTCTTATCGAAGGGGGATGGGATGATACAGGCACTTCTGATTGTCGGTCTGCTCCTCGCGGGTGGGGTCGCCCAGGCCAAGGTGTTCAGCCCGCGAGAGATTTATGAGCAGACCTCACCGGCTGTCGTCATGGTCATGGGCCATCCTGAGAGTGGAAAGAGTGGAAGCGGTGGAACCGGCTCCATCATTCACGCCGATGGCTTGGTCCTGACGAACGCGCATGTCATCATCGAAGCGAAAACCGGCAAGCCCTATCCGCGTCTGTCGGTTTTCTTGAAACCGGTACGAGTGACGGGAGATTCGAAGGTCGATCTTACTCGCATGCTGCGGGCTCGGGTGGTGGTCTATTCGTCGCCATTGGATCTGGCCCTGCTGAAACTCGAAGGTGTCTCAGGGCCGTTACCGACAATCGACCTGAGCGAGTCCGATCGAACCAGAATCGGCGACCAGGTGATTGCCATCGGTCATCCTGAACAGGGCGGTCTTTGGACCTTGACTACCGGCGTCATCAGCGCGGAAGTGGATAATTTCAATGGGGTCAAAGGGAAACACGTCTTTCAAACCGAAACGGGGTTGAACCGAGGCAATTCCGGCGGACCACTGATCGATAGCGAAGGGCACATGGTGGGGGTGAATACCGCGATTGCCCGCGTGGCTGCGGATGGATTGCCGATTACGAGCATCAGCTTTTCGCTCAAGTCTACCGTGGCGAAACAGTGGTTACGGGAACAGGGCGCCTCGACGCTGTCGACAGCTTCGCAGGCCGGCTCGCCGCCGACCAGAACGGCAGCAGACGTTCCGTTGTCCCAATCCAGCCCTCCAGTGCAGCCTTCCGCTCCTTCACAGAAGCCTGCCAGTCCAGTTGCCCATTCGGGAAAGTCCAAACAAGTGGAACCTCCGATGCCCGCTCGTCCGTACAACCTCGACCAGCTCGTCAACGAGCGCAGCAAGNCCGAGGCCGATCTCGACGATATGATCTCGGAGATGCGAGGCCGGATAAAAGGACGGTAACCGATTTCGCGTATTCCCTTCTCACTTCTANTCCTCCCTTTATTTCAATCCTAGGCTGAGCTGANGGCCCTGCCANCGTGGTCGTTCAAGGTTGAACGGATCTGTTGCGTCTCGCCACANCGGTCAACCCATGCNCCAGTGGNACATTGGCGACTAGCTCATCACGCGCTCTGACTGACGTTCATCTTTGTTNCGCGTGCTGGTCGATAACCACCAGTCATGCCGCAACTTTTGCATAGACTANTGTTGTCGGATGAATTCGAGGAGAAATAATTGCGCCGGAGCCGGTAATGCGTACAAGTATGGGCGATTTCTCAAGTAAGTGAAAATTAGGATTCGATGAGANCNGTCGGCACATCAATTGCGTAGTCCGNAGGGTAGGAGAGGTGGTTTGCGATGACGTTGCGACAGGCCTTCTGCCCCACCTTCGGTGTCAGTCTGGCGCTGGTAGCGGGTATTTTCGTCATGGATTTGTGGGTGCCGCTGGGGCTAGCGATCACCGTTCTCTACGTGGTTCCGGTCCTGATTGCCGCTCGATTAGCAAACCCGATAGCGACGCCGCTGGTGGCCGCGCTCGCTTCCGTACTGACTATTCTTGAAGTTTTCCACTTTCCCGTCCAAAGCCTGACGTGGGTCGCCGTCTGTAATCGGTCCTTCACGCTGTTGATCATTTGGGTGACGGCGCTCCTCTGTCTGCGACGGCAGCAGGACGAATCCGAACTGCGCGCGGTGTACCAGGATATCGAACAACAAGTGCTGCAGCGAACGGCCGATCTAGCACAGGCTAATGAGGACTTGGAAGCCTTGCGAGCCGAAGCCGTATCGCAACTGGCGGCGCTGGTGAAGTCGTCCGATGACGCGATTATCGGGATGAGCCTGGCCGGTGAAGTGCAAAGCTGGAACGCCGGCGCGGAGCGAGTCTACGGCTATCTTCCGCATGAGATCATTGGGCGATCCATCTCGGTGCTGTGCCCACCCGACCGACTCGATGAGGTGCCGGCGATGCTGGACCGGATCGCGCGGGGAGAGCATGTGCGCAATGTGGAAACGATTCAGCGGCGGAAGCGGGGGAAGCGGATCGATGTGTCCTTGACGGTCTCTCCAGTAAAAGACGGCGAGGAGGCTGTAATCGCTGCGTCGGCGATTGCACGCGACATCACCCAGCGCAAACGGATCGAGGCCGCCCTGCGCGAAAGCGAAGCGCGGTTCCGCATGATGGCCGATACGGCCCCGGTCATGGTGTGGATGTCCGCACCGGAGGACGGCAGCACTTTTTTCAACAAACGATGGTTGGAGTTCACCGGACGGACTTTGGATGAGGAGGCCGGCCTCGGTTGGTTCGACGGGGTTCATGTCCATGACCAACAGCGGTGCCGCGAGATCTATCGGGCGGCTCTTGATCAGCGACAGCCCTTCACGATGGAATACCGTCTCCGGCGCGCGGACGGCACCTATCGATGGATGGTCGATACCGGCGTGCCTCGATTCGAGCCGGACGGCGCCCTGAGCGGGTACATCGGCTCCTGCATCGATCTCACCGAACGCAAGGAGATGGAAGACGAGTTACGGAAGACCCTCAAAGAGCGCGAGAGCCTACTGCGAGAAGTCCACCATCGCGTGAAAAACAACCTGCAAGTGATTTCAAGCTTGCTCAACCTGCAGATGGCGTCGATCAAAGATCCCCAAATTATCCAACTGTTCCGGGAGTGTCAGATCCGCATTTCATCGATCGCACTGCTTCATGAGACGTTGCACCGGTCGAACGACCTGTCGAGCATCAACATGGCCGAGTACCTGCGGACGCTGACTGGGCATCTCTTTCGATCCTACGGGGTCGATCCTGCGGTCATCTCACTCGAATTGAAGGTGTACGAGATTGATTTCAACGTGGATACCGGCCTGACGTGCGGCCTCATCATCGGCGAGCTCCTGTCCAATTGTCTTAAACACGCGTTTCCGAATGGACGCCGAGGGCAGATCACCGTCGAGCTGCGGACGGAGGCAGGCGATCTGTCTATGCTGCGAGTCTGCGACGACGGCGTCGGGATACCACACGACGGCGTGTTGAATAATCCCGACTCGCTGGGACTTGAACTGGTCGCGCTGATGGCGGAGAAGCTCGACGGAGTCATTTCGTTACAGAGCGGCAACGGAACGGAGTGGCAAGTGACGTTCCGGCCCTTGCACTACCAAGAAAGGATGTGAAGCATGGCGCAAGCAACGATTCTGGTAGTAGAAGATGAAACGATCGTGGCCAAAGACATTCAGTGCACTCTCGTGCGGCTCGGATATAAGGTGCCGACGACAGCCACGTGCGGAGAAGAAGCCGTCCGCAAGGCCGGAGAGATTCAGCCTGATCTAGTCGTGATGGATATTGTTCTCAAGGGTTCGATGGATGGCGTGGAGACAGCGCGAGAGCTGCGCACACGCTACGATGTGCCGATCGTGTATCTCACGGCCTATGCGGATGACCAGACGCTCCAGCGCGCGAAGGCGACAGAACCAGCGGGTTATTTGCTCAAGCCGTTTCAGCCGGGTGAACTTCGGCCCACGATCGAAATGGCGCTCTACCGGTCACACATGGAGCGTCATACGAAAGAGAGCCTGCGGTGGCTTGCGACGACCGTCCGTTGCGTGGAAGACGGAGTGATCACGACGGATAGCGCCGGCCGGATTACGTACCTGAACCCTGCTGCCGAGCTGCTGACCGGGTGGGACCATCGCACCGCGATGGGACATCCGCTGGAAACGGTCTTGGCGCTGCGGGGCAGCGGGTCCTGTGAAGGAAGCCCGAGTGATGCGGTCCAGGCGATCTCACAGTGCCGTATCGTCCCGATTGAAGGCCGGGTCCTCATGGCGAAGGACGGTTCCCAATGCCTGATTCAAGGCCGTGCGGCTCCCGTCGTCACCGAGCAGGGAGGGGTCGTCGGGGCGGTCGTGGTGTGTCATGCGCTGGCTGAACAAGCCGTGAGACAGTTCAGTCATCCTCCACGCGAGATGGAAGAGGGAGAGTGCCAAGCATCCTATGCAAAGGGCGTGATCAACCTCTGCGCCTGGTGCAAGCGGGTCCCAGATGGATTGGGTGAGTGGTACGACTTGCATACCTTCATTACGGAACGGTCCGGAGTGCAATTCAACGGGGGATTGTGCCCGGATTGCATGGAGCGCTGTTTCCCTCAGGCTCACACGCCATCGCCGTCTCTGTCCTGAAGCAAGAGGATGGGTTTCCTCACGGAGGGGAGCGGTGTATGATGCAGCAGCCTCATGCGCACCCATCGCCGATTCCGTGGTAAAGAATTCCTGCATACCAGCTGGATTATTTTAGTGCTGGGGACGACTCCCGCTCCCGCGGCGCCGACCAGCGATCTTGCGAAACATGAACTGCTGGGACCGGTCAAAACTGTCGTCACCAAACATCCGCAGCTTCGAACAATTCACCAGTTTGATCGTAGCGGTCGACTTGTCGAGTGGGAATTGGTGCCGACCAACGAGGCGGACTCGTCTCGCTATGTTTTCCACTACGATGAATCAGGTCGGCTGATCGAGGAAGATACAGTTAAGACGGACGGATATGTGGTCTACAAGAAAATCTATCGCTATGGGAGTGACGAGCGCGGGCGTGAGTCCGCGGTGGTGGCGGCGACCGAAGACGGCGCGCTGGCACATGCGGACTTCAGCTTCTATGACGACCGAGGGATTCTTCTTGAAGAGGTGGAAATCAGCGGCAGCGGTACAGCGGAGAAATCCCTCTACGATGTTCGGGGAAATCTGGTGTACACGGCCCGATACTTCCATGGGAAACTCGTCCTGGAAGCCACGCATCATCACGGCCCGCTAGGCCGCCTCAAGGAAAGCCGGTTTTACGCCGGCGACGGCAACCTCATGCGAAAAGATCTCTATCGATATAACGAGGCTGGTCACCGGATCGAGCAGCAGAGCGAATTCTTGCGGAGTGCTCATCTTCGCAAGTCTGTGGTAAACTATGAAATTGACGAGACGGGCAATTGGACGAAGGAAACCGTCCAGCGATGGACGGAGAAAAATGGGGCTGTGTCATTGAGTGAAACGACGGTGAGCCGAGAACGGCAGATTACCTACTACTGACGAGACCAGGAAAGAGTCGTCACGGTCCTTCCCCGGTTATGACGTCATGCTGAAATAATCCCGATTAGCTGGTGACGGCACCTTCTGAGGCGGAAGAGACGTGTCTGGCGTATTTCGCCATTACACCTGAGGTGTAGCGGGGCATTGGCTGCTTCACCTTTTTCAGCCGAACAGAAATTTCTTTCTGCGACAGGTTCACATCCAGCCGACGTGTGGCGATGTCGAACATAATCGTATCGCCGTTCTTCACCGCAGCAATCGGCCCGCCTTTGACAGCTTCCGGTGCCACATGGCCGGCCATCAGTCCGTGCGTTGCGCCTGAAAAACGCCCGTCAGTCAGCAGCGCGACCGAATCGCCGAGTCCGGCTCCGACAATCGCGGCGGTGACGCCAAGCATCTCGCGCATGCCTGGTCCTCCTGACGGGCCTTCATAGCGGATCACGACGACATCGCCGGCCTTGATTTGGTTTGTCTTCACTGCGACGAACGCATCTTCTTCCCGATCATAGACCTTCGCCGGACCCTGGAACTTCATCATGGAGTGCCCAGCCACTTTGACCACGCAGCCTTCTGGCGCGAGATTGCCCTTTAAGATGACGAGTCCGCCGGTCGACTTGATCGGATTCGACAAGGGACGAAGAACCTGCTGGCCAGCGTGTTCCTTGGCTCCGCTGGCTTCTTCCCCAATGGTTCGGCCAGTAACGGTCGTCTGATTAGCATGCAGAATCCCGGCGTCGAGAAGCCGCTTGGCGACTAGCGTGGTGCCGCCGGCGGTGAACAAGTCCGCCGCGGTGAAGCGGCCACCCGGCTTGAGATCGGCAAGCAACGGCACCTTGCGGTTGATCTTGTCGAAATCGTCGATATTGAGTTTGATGCCCATTTCACGGGCCACCGCGAGCAGGTGCAGCACGGCGTTCGTAGACCCACCCGTTGTCGCGACCGCGGCAATCGCATTCTCGAGCGACTTGCGGGTGATGATCTGTTTGGGGCGCAGGTCCTTCTTGAGCAAGTCCATGACCATCTTGCCGCACTCGAAAGCGACGTCGTCCTTGTGCTTATCCATGGCGGGCACGCCGTTGCGGCCCATGGGCGAGATGCCGAGGAACTCAAACGCAATCGCCATGGTGTTGGCAGTGAATTGTCCCCCGCAAGCACCGGGCCCTGGACAGGCGTGGTCTTCCAGGTCTTTGAGTTCGGCGTTCGTCATCTTGCCCGAAGCATGTTTGCCGACCGCTTCGAAGACGTCCTGAATGGTCACGTCGTGGCCTTGGAACTGCCCCGGCATGATCGATCCCCCGTAAAGCATCACCGACGGCAAGTTGAGCCGAGCCAGCGCCATCACGGTGCCTGGGATGGTCTTGTCACAGCCAGAGAGCGCCACGACTGCATCGAACAAGTGGCCACGCGCCACCAGCTCGATCGAGTCCGCAATCACTTCGCGGCTGATCAACGATGCCTTCATCCCCTCGGTCCCCATCGAGATCCCATCCGACACGGCGATGGTGTTGTACTCGATTGGGGTCCCACCGGCGGCTCGGATACCGGCTTTGACTCGCTCCGACAACCGGCGCAGGTGGTAATTGCAGGGCATGACCTCGATCCAGGTATTTGCCACCCCGACGATGGGCTTGGATAAGTCGTCATCGGTGAAGCCCACCGCTTTCAACATCGCGCGCGCGGGTGCACGTTCTGGCCCAACCAGCAGATCATGACTCTTTAGCTTGCGATCCGGTGCCATGGAATCAACAACCCATATCGAGACGCGGGCACTTCTTCTTCCCGTCCTTCTTTTTCTCATCCTTCTTGCCCTTGGCTTCCGTGTCGATCACGGCTCCGGTGGCGGCATCGATATGCACTTCTGTCACCTTGCCGTCCGATCCGAGCACTTCCACTTCCCAGATCGTCTTGCCGTGCTTCTTTTCAAGCTCGGCTTCGACGACAGTTCCCGGGACTTTCTCAGACGCGGTCTTGATGGCTTGATCGATGGTGACTTTGGCGTCTTTGGCTAAGGCGGCGCTATTGCCTTCCTCACCCTTCTTCTTGTCGCTCCAAGCCGGAGAACCAAACGCTAATACCGTGCCAACTGTGAGAACCAGAATCAGACTGAGGAGTTTCATGATCAACCTCCTGCTTAGGCGGTGACGTTATTGCATGGACATGTTGCTCGGAGGGGTAGGGACGGCGCTGCCGGAACCCCCATGGGGATTTGTGCCGTGAGGATTGGCGCCCTGCGGCGCTGCGCCACCATGCGGGGCGCCATGGCCTTTCCCGCTTTCTTTGTGTTGCTGCATCACCTTCTCATGTTCGGACTTTTCCTTCTCGCGCTGCTCCGGGGTCAGCAGGCCCAGGACTTCACGGCGTGTCTTGATGGAGGTCATACGCAGCGCGACCTGCAGATCTTCGCTCTGTTTCAGCTTGGCTTCAATCGCGCCGAGGTCGGATTTCTCATCGTCGGTGAGCGCTTTCAGTTCGCGTTCGGCGATTTGGATGTCGGCCTCAGCCTTGATACGCGCCTTGTCGAGATTCAACTGAATGTCCTTCAGTTTGGCGACTTGATCAGCCGTGAGCCCGATGTCCTTCTCATGTTTGAGAAGGTGTCTGATCAGATGGCCGGTGCTCCTATGCATCATGCCCATGCCATAGCTCCCCATGGCGCTGTGGCCGCTGCCGGCATGTCCGCCCTTGCCGTAGCCGGGCTCATTCGCCCAAGTACCGGAGACTCCAAGCGCCAGCATAAACACTGAAGCTACGCCGAGTGTGACCATCGCCCTGATTGCTCGCTCCATGAAGTCCTCCTTTGGTTGTTAAGGCCGCTGAGTAGACCGTGAGATTCAATGATTATCGCACAAACAAGCCCCCTGCGCCCCTCAGTCCATTGAAGAGGAATTGAATAGCTAAAGCGGCCGGCGGGAGACCCATCAGGCTGGAAATGATTTTCCCCGCAATCGGGCTCAGCCATTTGGCGCCGGCGGCACCGAGCGCCAAGGCAATGTAGCTTGCCACACCGACCAGCGCAACGCAAGCGAGCAACACCCCTCGGTGGACCCAAGAAGCAGCCTAGGCTACCAGCAGAATTACTGTTGAAATGGCGGCTGGTCCCGCCGGCATCGGAATCGCCAAGAGGGTGATGGCAATGTCTTCCTTGCCGGTTCCGGCTGCGGTTTCCTCGGCGGTCTCCTGCGCGGCGGATCGCTGGGCGCGCAACATGTCGAAGGCCACAAACAGCTAAGGGTGAGCTGAAGGCAAACGGGGCCTATTCGGCCAGCGTCATCCGGTTATCCTCGTCGTGCCATCGCCAGAAGGTCCGCGCGCGGGTCCTGATGCCGCAGGCGTTTCAAGTCCTCATATAGTTTTCGTTCATCCTCGGACAACGAAGAGGGCATCGCAATCTGGAGAATCAGGAAAAGATCGCCGTGGCTGCCCGATGCAGTGGGCAGGCCCTTTCCTTTCAGGCGCAGTCTCCCACCGGCCTGACTACCTGGCGGAATTTTGACGCGAACAGACTCTCCGAGCGTCGGGGCCATCACCTCAGCACCCAACACAGCTTCCCATGGCCAGACAGGCAGGATGACATGGAGATCGCTCCCGTGTCGCTGAAACACCCGATCCGGGGTGATCGTCACATGCAGGTAAAGATCACCGCGTTTACCGCCGTTCATACCGGGCTGGCCCTTCCCGGATACACGCACTCTGGTGCCATCCTGCACCCCGGCGGGGATTTTGACTTCGATCGTCTTCGACTCCAGGACCGAGCCGGAGCCTAAACAAGCCTGGCACTGCCGCCCTCGAATTGTCCGCCTGCCTTGGCAGGTGACGCAGGTGACCGGCTCCCTGAGGCTGACGCGTTTCGTCACGCCGGTCAGCACTTCCCGCAGTGTGAGCTCCGCCTCCGTTTCAAGATCTTCCCCCTGGCTTGCGAATCCACGCGGCGCTCCGCTCCGTCCCCGTCCGCCGAACAAGTTCTCGAAAATATCGGAGAAGGCCTCACCCCCAAATGCCCCGCTAGCCTCTCCGCCGGCGTAGCTCCGTGCCCCTGCCTGTTGGCGGGCTTTCTCAAAGGCTTCGGCCTGTTCCCACTCTGCGCCATACTGATCGTATTTCTTCCGTTTATCCGGATCGGACAGGACTTCGTGCGCTTCATTCAACTCTTTGAACTTCTTCTCCATCTCGGTTTTCTTGGCGCCGGAGTGGAGGTCGGGGTGAACTTGGCGGGCGAGACGGCGATAGGCTTTCTTAATATCGTCGGCTGACGCGATCCGGGATATGCCTAGCACTTGATAGTAGTCGCGTGGTGTAGTGGCCATCGTTGAAAATAGAGCGTGATGGGTGGCAAGTGATGAGTGATGAAAAGCGGCGTAACCGTCTATGAAAAGTAACCGCTAGGTATCCACAACCGACTCACTGATCACCCGTCACTGTTTGTTCAGCAGCTTACGGGGTCAGAGAAGGCTTTTCAAGACAGGAGCTCATAGCTGATGGCTTATGGCGGTCAAGAAGGCCCGAAAGGAAAATTCTGATAGAGCCGCTTTTCATTAGCTATAGACCATTGGCTATCAGCTCTTTGCCGAGCCGGCCCGCGCCATCAGTTTGCAGTAGGAACAGATTTCAACGGTGGTGGGCTGGCCGCAGGCAGAACAGGGATGTAAGGCCGCTTGGTCTTTCTCAGCCATCGTGGTGGGGGACGCC
This sequence comes from Nitrospira sp., assembly GCA_005239465.1. Classification (GTDB taxonomy): domain Bacteria; phylum Nitrospirota; class Nitrospiria; order Nitrospirales; family Nitrospiraceae; genus Nitrospira_D. The sequence goes on from SPAW01000003.1 coordinate 119,412, forward strand.
TCCGGCTTACTCTGTTTGTCGAGGAAACCCCAATAGAACGCCTGCTTGGTGCCGGGCGATTCCGTCTCGAGCCGGTTCAGCACTTCCTTATAGAGAAGTGTGCGAGCCCCTTTTGCCATGGGGCATTCTTCGACGATGTAATCGATCCTATTCAGCACCGCGTAGGCGGCGAGTTCGCGCTCGGTGAGACGATAGAGTGGTTTGACCTTTTTGGCGAAACCCTCAACGGAAGCCGGTAAACTCGGGGCCTGCTTATCCAGATACTCTTCCTGCCAGCGGAGCACGTTGCCAAGCAGGCGGGCGGCTTCGTCGTCGAGATTGTGGCCAGTGGCCATCACATCGTACTTGTGTTCGATCGCCGCGCGATTGAATTGATAGCGTTTGATCGTGCCGCAGGTCGAGCACGTCGGCCGGTGGACCAGCATCGCTAGTTCACGAATGCCGGCGCCTTCATCCAGCTCGACCGTATGGACATGCAGCGTCGCGCCATGCGCGGCCGCTACGGTCTCGGCGAAGCGGACAACTTTTATATGCGACGGTTTCGAATAGCCGCCGATCCCGAGGTTCACATAGAGGGCGTCGGCCTTGTAGCCCATCTTCAGCAGAATATCCCACAACGCCAGGCTGTCCTTGCCGCCTGAAACCGCCACGAGAATGCGGTTGTCTTTGCTGAACATCTTCTGCGACTTGATCGCCTTGGCCACTTGGTCATGGACGAAGCCATTAAAACAGTCTTTGCAGAAGGCGGCATTGTGACGAGGTAACTTAATGACGGCTTTTATTTTGCACTTGGTGCAGTTCATAGGCGCTCACGATCATACGGGTAGCATCGCAATGAATGCAAATAAGAAGAGCCCACAAGAACGAGAACGGATAGCCGTGCTCGATGCACAGCTCTTACCATCGTTCCACCGCCCTCGAAACCAGGGTTTCTCTGTCTTCATTGGGGAGTCGCACTGACTATCCATCTCTACGGGTCTTACGAGACAACTCGACCGATCCTTCGATAGAAAATCCAAGGAGTTGTATTGCATGGTGTGTTAAGGTAATAGAGGTTACAGGAAGAGTTTGGGACTTGGTCCTCGATCTGTCCGAGGTCAACAGGCAAACCGATACTTACATCAACAATCTTGTCTTTCTCAGGGCTCATAGTTGGCAGATCGGTTTCGAAGAACTGACAACGGCCAATGTAATGTATTGACTGGGTCGATCTGGTAAGGTAGGAAAGGATAAATGTCTTTATTGTTAAAAACTGACCAAGGAACTCGTGACAACAGTTTTACTTCGAGAAAGACAAAAGAATTTCTTCCCCAGACAGTAAAGGTTCAGGAGAAGGTAACCACCTCTACTTACGAGTTGACATAATAGAGCTTATCGGACCATGAGTCTTGAGCTTCTCGGCCGTGTCCATAAAGAGCTGTCGATTACTGGCGGTGCGTTCTATGAGGCCATCCTCGCCATTTCGGAACGCGTGAACCGGAAGGTACAGATCATTCGCCTTCACTGGCACGCATCGACGCTGCTCCAACGTATGGAGCACCTGACCGGCGAAGTCGGTCAGCAGATTGTCGATCAGGTCTCTCGCCGATTCCTGGCAAGAAACCAACCCGACTCCACCCTCAGCATGCTCGATGCGACGCTGACCCAGGCGACAGTTCGCGTCCATGAGTTGAAGCAGTTGCTGGTCCAGGTCGACGCGCAAATCCGGGAACTCAAACTTGAAGCGATCCATGATGATTTGCTCCGCCTCCAACGAGACTTGAGCCTTCGGTCGGCTGGCATTGAACGGCTGTCGATCACCCGTGGCGCCGCCGCGGTCGGACAGTCGATAAGCGCGATGCCTCGATCATCTTCTGTCCACATCGCCGCTATTTTGCGTGGGCCCTTTCTGTTAGCTCCAGCTGAGGAACTTGTCTTCCGATCTGATGATATCGTCGTGCTGATCGGAATCCAGTCAGATTTGGACCAATTTATCACATGGTTTACCAGCCGCCCGCTCAAAACCCCTACGACCAAATCTGCTTAGGATGGATGATAGTAGGCACATCGCCACTTATTCGATACAATGACAACAAGATCTAATGAGGCGTTACCCATGATTTTGTATCGATCACTCTCGCTTGTATCCCTCATCCTGTTGGTCCTCGCTCTCCTTGTGCCGTCAGCCACCATTGCAGAACAGAGTGCCGTTGCCGCATTGACTGACTCGCCCGGCATCCGGATGCTGGAAGAAATCCAGACCGTCATTACCGATTTGGCCGAACATGCCAAACCCTCGGTGGTGAACCTCTTTCCGCTTCCGAGTCCAGGCCGACCCCGCGAAGGGCCAGGTGAGCGCACGCCGAATGCGTCGGGCTCCGGCTCCGGCCTTATTGTAGACAGCGACGGCCACATCGTCACGAATAACCATGTGGTCGGCGATGCCGCTGAGATCGAAGTGCGGCTCTTCGACAAGACAAAACTGATCGCACAAGTGATCGGCAAAGATCCTGACACCGATCTGGCGCTGCTTAAGGTGACGGCAGACCGGCCTCTGCCCAGTGCGCGATTTGGCGATTCCACCACCGTCAAAGTCGGCCAATGGGTACTCGCGGTGGGTAATCCCTTTGGGCTCGACCGTACGGTGACTCTCGGCGTCGTCAGCGGCATCGGACGGGAAAACATCAATCTGTCGCGCTACGAAAACTTCATTCAAACCGATGCTTCGATCAATCCGGGCAATTCCGGCGGCCCGCTATTCAATCTCCGCGGTGAGGTGATCGGTATTAACACGGCGATCATCAACTTTGCCCAGGGCATCGGGTTTGCCATTCCGTCTAATATGGCCAAGCAGATCATTGAACAGCTGTTAGCGAAGGGCAAGGTGGTGAGAGGATGGCTTGGCGTCGGCATTCAACCGTTGACGGCTGAGCTGGCCAAGAAATTCGGCGTCACGGAAGGCGAAGGTGTGCTGGTCAATGAAGTCTTCGAGAAAGATCCTGCGGCGGCGGCAGGAATTAAGCCCGGCGACATTATCGTCAGAATCGATGGCGCCGTAGTCGATTCGCCGAATAAGTTGTCGCGGCTGATCGGCACGCTCCCTCCTGGCGCCACCTCGAAGATTGAAGTGGTCCGGGACCTCAAACATCTGATCTTGGATGTCCCGCTGAGCGAGCGACGCGATGCCGCGGTTGTGGTGTCGATCCCGCAAGCCAGGACGGAAGGGAAACTAGGCTTCGACGTGCAAGACCTGACGGCGGGACTGGCGGACAAATTCAAACTGCGTGAATCGAAAGGTGTGCTGATCACCAAAGTGGAACCCAGTAGCCTCGCCCAGGCCGAAGGCCTCCGGGAAGGCGATCTCATCAAGGAAGTGAATCGCGTCGAAGTCGCCTCCGTCGGGGAATTCACCTCGGCCATCACGAGGGTTCGGCGAGGGGAAACGGTGTTGCTCCGCGTGCTTCGAGAGAACCGCGCGTTCTACGTCGTCCTCAAGTCCACTGACTGATGCACCTCAGTGGGCAGCCACGGCGTGCCGTTCAGCCTTGTGCTGCTCGATGACCTTTCCGGCCAGCTCGCGCGGCACTTCGTCGTAGCGGGCGAAATCCATCACATAGCTTCCCCGCCCTCCCGTCATCGCATTGAGCACCGGCGCATACTTGAGCAGCTCCGCGAGCGGCACGAGCGCCTTGATCTGCTCGGCATGGTCATTCGCGCTGACGGACACGATGCGGCCTCGTCTTGCGTTCAAGTCTCCCATCACCGTCCCCACAGCATCGGTCGGCGCATCGATCTCGACCGTCATCATCGGTTCGAGCAGCACCGGATGCGCAGTTTCCATTGCTTTTTTGAAGGCCATCGACCCTGCAATCTTGAACGACATCTCGGACGAGTCGACCACGTGATAGGACCCGTCGTAGACGGACACGTGTACATCGACGACGGGAAAACCGCTCAACCCCCCTTCGCGCATCGCCTCGATCACACCCTTCTCCACAGCCGGGATGAAGTTCCGGGGGATCGCCCCTCCGACGACGCGATTCTCAAAGGTGAACCCGTTGCCGCGCGGCAACGGCGTCACTTCCAGCCAACAATCGCCGTATTGCCCATGGCCGCCCGTCTGTTTCTTGTACTTGCCCTGCGCCTGAGACTTGGCCTTGAGCGTTTCACGGTAGGGAATCTTCGGCGTGTGCAAGGTGACATCGGCCCCGAATTTTCGATGGAGTTTCTCCAACGCCAGATCGATATGAAGTTGACCCATGCCGCTGAGCACCATCTCTTTCGTCTCCACATTGCGCATAAATTCCAGCGTCGGATCTTCCTCGATCAACTTATGCAGGCCAAGACTGACCTTATCGATCTCCGCTTTGGACTTAGCCTCAATCGCAAACGACAAGACAGGCCGCGGAAGACCAAGCCCCGGATAGCATATGGGCTCATTCTCTTGACAGAGCGTGTCACCGGCCTGGGTATCCTTTAATTTACCAACGGCCACGATCTCCCCTGCCCTCGCCGATCCCACGGCTATATGCCGTTTCCCGAATACCGTGTAGAAATGACCGAGCTTCTCGCGCACATGCCGCGATGCATTCAACACCGTTGAATCAGCATGGATGGTTCCTGACGACACTCGACAATAGGACAGACGGCCGACGAAGGGATCGATCAGTGTTTTGAAAACGTAGGCCGAAAATGGCTCCTGTACACTCCCCTTCCGTTCACACGCGTGACCCGTATCTGGATGCACCCCTCGCAATGGACGCGCAGCACCGCGTTCGGCAGGCGACGGCAACAGTCCAACGATAGCATCCAGCAGCGACCAGACTCCCACGTTGCGCATTGCGGACCCGGCATACACCGGAAGAAATTGCCTAGAAAGGATGTCGGAGCGAAGTCCTTGGACTAATTCCTCTCGGTTCAGATCTCCCTGTGCTATATACGCCTCAAGAAGCTTCTCCTCGCTCTCGGCCACCGCCTCGATGAGCTGCTTACGTGCTTCCTGCACTGCCGGTTCCAGATAAACCGGGACCGATGCCAGTTCAACCTTGGCGGAGGTCGGTCCAGACCGTATGAGTTTCTCATGGAGCACGTCGACCACGCCCTCTAACCGGGGACCTAAATCAACCGGTACCACCATGGGGATCGGGACGCATTCGAGTTGCTTGCGACAGACCTCCAATGCACTTTGAAGCGAAGCCCCTTCCTTATCCAGTCCGTTCACGAAAAGGAGACAGGGAAGGTCGAGTTCTTTGATCCGTGCCCACAGGCGCACCAATTCGGTCCGGACACCGACGCTGCCATCGAGGACAATGATAACGGCATCGACGGCCCGCAATGCAGCGAGCGGTTCTCCGAGAAGGCTGAGTGCCCCGGGAGGATCGACGAGAGTAATGCTGGTTTGATTCCAGATGAAATGGAGCAGGCTGGTACTGGCAGAACTTCTATGATGGAGTTCTTCCGGTTCGAAATCTGAAACGGTCGTGCCCTGAGTGACGGCGCCGAGGGCTGGAATGGCCCCGCTGACATACAGGATGGCCTCACTGAGGGATGTCTTGCCTGCGCCGACGTTGGACACAATCGCGACATTTCTGACGGGCTCCACACGGGTCTCTTCCATGGCATGCCCTCCTCATTCAGTAGAACACTGTTTAGACCATCAAACTCTTCACTTCTGTTCTGTAACTATGTCCATCGCACACCGACATTAGTCGTCACTCCCTTGCCCTTTGAGCCATCCCTCGTCAGCAAAACTCACATACCGGTCATCCCCGACAATCAAATGGTCCAACACTCGGATACCGAGAAGTTTGCCGGCTGCCGCCAATCGATCCGTCAACTGCCGATCTTCCAGGCTCGGAGTAGGATCTCCGCTGGGATGGTTATGAAGAAAGATAATGCCGGCCGCAGACTCACGCACCGCAAAGGCGAACACTTCGCGTGGATGGACGACGCTGAGTGTCAGGCTCCCTTCGGAAACGGTGGCCTCTTTCACCACCGTATTTTTGGCATCAAGAAGCACCACTTTGAAGATCTCATGCTTCACATCGCGTAGCGCGGGATGAAAATGCTTGAAGAGATCGGCGCTCGACGACACGCGTGTGCCGGTCGAGAGCGGTACCGCTATGGATCGTCTCCCTAGTTCGACGGCCGCTTTGAGTTGAGCCGCTTTCGCAGGCCCCACTCCCTGAATCGCACAGAGCTCTTCAACACCGCACTTCGCCAACCCACCGACACCTCCGACTTGATCAAGTAATTCGATGGCCACTTGCACAGCAGACGAATCGCGACGACCTGTTCTCAGGAGAATCGCCAGGAGATGTGCGTCTGAAAGAGCATCGGGGCCCTTCGCGAGAAGCCGTTCACGGGGACGTTCGGTTTCAGGCCAGTACGTAATTCCCTTCCCCCGCACGGTGCCCGTCATACATCCCTCTTCGTTGAACAAAAAAATGACAGCGCGGACGTTTTTGTACTAGTTATACCAACCGCTTTTACCCCTTGAGATAAATACGTAACTCGTAACTCATTGAAATATTGAAATACGACAAATTGGTGCAGCTCTTGCTTGACTACGCCAACAGCTGTGAACGTAGAAACCTGGGAGGGATCAATGGAATGTCCGAAGTGCAAAGGCCTGATGATGTTGGAACGGTTTTCGGATTTCTTTCTCATATTCTACGCATGGAAGTGCATCAACTGCGGCGCCATTATTGATCGCACCATCTCCAACAATCGAAGAAAGAGCTTGGCAGCACGGGATCCCCAGCCTGTCGCCACTCGCTAAGCTCACAGCTTCGGCTCACGAACCCGATCCGCAATGATTACGCTGGGGCATCACTCTTACGGATCGGGCGATCACAACCGGTCGCAATCAGCCGCCGCATTATAGTCCTCCCCCTGGGAGACCGTCAAAACAGAAGTTTAGTAGACTCACCGGCTCTTCGGCAGTTCCGAGCCTTCTAAATCACCTCCTGGTAGATTGATTCGACTCCAATGATCCGACTTTTCTTGACCCCTTCAAAAACGCTATGTTAGAGTCACGTGCACTAGAGAATGGCAGTCATCTGACATGCGCGTCATTGCAGGAACCCACCGAGGCCGGCACCTCCGCGGGCCGCAGGGAGCCGCTCTCCGTCCCACTTCCGACCGGGTTCGGGAAGCACTGTTCTCAATTCTTGGAAATCGGCTTCTGAACAGTCGCTTTCTGGATCTCTATGCAGGGACGGGGGCCGTCGGTATCGAGGCATTGAGTCGAGGCGTCACGCATGTCACATGTGTCGAATCGAGCGCGAAGGCGTTGAAACTCCTGCGTCAGAATGTCTTGGATTGTAAGATGGGCCATCAGATGACCGTTCAAGCCCAAACAGTAAAACAGTTCCTCGGCCGGCCAAATCAGTGGAGCGGCCCATACGACATAGTATTTGCCGACCCGCCTTATGCCATCGCGCAGGAGCTTGAATCGTTGTTTGACGATGCGGCGACCGATCGCCTTTTCGCCGCCGACTCCTGGCTGGTCGTCGAACATGCAGAGAAGACACCACTGCCCACCCATCTGGGCCGAAGCGCCTTCTTACGCCGATATCACTACGGCGACACCGCGTTATCCCTCTTTTCGTTTTCCGGCGCGGCACAGCCATGAAGATTGGCATCTACCCCGGCACATTCGACCCCATCACACACGGCCACTCCGACATCATCACCCGCAGTCTGCGCGTATTCGACAAGGTAGTGATTGCCGTCGCTCCCAATCCGTCAAAGCACCCGCTCTTCAATTTGGCCGAGCGACTTGATATGGTGAAATTGGTCATGAAGGATCTCGGCCAAGTGGAAGTGACGGCGTTCGATGGATTGTTGGTCGACTATGTCGAACGGTCCGGCGCTCACGCCATTATTCGGGGCTTGCGCGCAATTTCAGACTTTGAACATGAATTTCAGATGGCCCTCATCAACCGAAAGCTGGCCAAGAAAGTTGAGACGGTGTTTTTGATGCCGAGCGAAGAATATTCTTATCTTTCGTCTACCATCATCAAAGATGTGGCCAGCCACGGCGGAGCCTTGACCGAATTTCTTCACCCCGAAGTAGCACGACGCTTACAAGAACGTATCCGAAGTCTTAAGTCATGAAACTTGCTGCGCGTGTGAGTCGCATCGCCCCTTCCCCTACCTTAGCTATGACCGCTACGGCCAAGGCCATGGCTGCGCAGGGACTCGATGTCGTCGATTTCTCGTCAGGAGAACCGGACTTCGACACCCCTGAACCGGTGAAGGCCGCCGCCGAAGCGGCCATTCGAGCCGGCTTTACCAAGTACACTCCGTCATCGGGAATCGATGAACTACGCCAAGCTATTATCGAGAAGCTTTATACCGAGCAAGGGTTGCGGTATGAGAAATCGCAAATCCTGGTATCGTGTGGCGCCAAACACTCGCTCTATAACTTGGCCGAAGCATTCTTGGAAGCGGGCGATGAGATCATCATTCCGGCGCCTTACTGGGTTTCGTATTCCGACCAAGCACTGCTGAACGATGCGACACCGCTGTTCCTGTCAACCAGCGAAACCAACGGGTATGCGATCAATCCAGACGACTTGCAGCGATTGGTCACGCCCCGAACCAAGGCGATTATCGTCAATAGTCCCTGCAATCCAACCGGCGCCACCTATGATCGGAAAACACTCGAAGCGATCGCGACCATCGCCGTCCGTCACAAAATTCTGATTATCTCCGACGAGATTTACGAAAAAGTGCTCTACGATGGAGCGACGCACATCAGCATTGCCACACTGAGTCCAGAGGTGGCGGCCCAGACTGTGGTCATCAACGGCGTCTCGAAAGCCTATGCCATGACAGGCTGGCGCATCGGGTATGCTGCCGGACCCAAAGATCTCCTCACGGCCATGGCGAATATTCAGAGTCAGAGTACATCGAATCCCTGTTCGATATCCCAAAAAGCGGCCGTCGCCGCCCTGAAGCTCGGCGGACCGTTTACCGAGAAGATGGTCGTAGAGTTCGACCGCAGGAGGAAATTCATGGTCGACCGATTGAACAGCATTCCCGGTGTGACCTGTCGAATGCCGAGCGGAGCGTTCTATGCATTTCCGAATATAAGCGGCGTGCTTGGCCGACAAGGACCAACTGGCCCCATCACATCACCACAGGAGTTGGCGAACCATCTCCTGAAGGAAGCCCAGGTGGCCGTAGTGCCTGGAGAGCCGTTCGGGAGCCGGCATCACATACGGCTGTCATACGCAACCAGCATGGAGGCGATCCAGCGCGGGCTTGACCGCCTTGCGAAGACGTTTGGAAAGCTTTTCGTGTGATCAAGTCGTCCCTTGACTGTTTCGTTCCCAGTATTATCTGCTGGCGAATAGCTGAGCCAGCTGCGGAGGGTTGATCGTGCCGACTTACGAATACCTGTGCCAGGAATGTTCATACAAGTTTGAATTGAAGCAGAGCATGAAGGATGATCCGGTCGCAACCTGCGCACAATGCGGGAAGCCGGTCAACAGAATTATCTCGGCTCCTGCCATCATGTTTAAAGGCAGCGGGTGGTACGTCACCGATTACTCGGACAAGATGAAACCGCCCACGGGCGAGTCCTCGGATTCGACATCCAGCCCGACGAAAGAAACGGCAGAGAGCGCCTCAACAACGCCAGCGGCGCCCGCCGCCGCGTCCGCCACGACACCTTCTACGCCATCATCCGGCGGTGGGACAGGAACTTCGTCGACACCAAGCAGCACATCTCCATCGGGAAACTCTTCGAGCTCAACCTGACAGATTCCGCTAACGCTTGGTTGCCGTCTTTTTCTTGACCGGCTGCTTGGCGGCTGGTTTCGCGGTCGATTTGGCCGGAGCCTTGTGAGCCGTCGCCTTCACGGCTTTCGCGCGCGCCGCATCAAGCTGGTTTTGTAAACTCGTGATCATTCCCGTCTTTTCTCGATTGACCCGACTCAGATCATCGATCTGCGTTTGCATGTCCTGTTTCGCCTTCGATAAATCGTTGACCTGCGCCTGGAGCTGAGTCCTTTCCATCGTCAACGTCTGCGTCTCCGATCGCAGTTGCTCAATCTGCGCCTGCAATGCCGGCGGCCAGTAGTCGCACCCCGACATGCTCAGCACCAGAGCGAACCCCAGCACTACGCCGAGAGATCTCATCGCCCGTCTTCTCATCACCATATCCAGGTTCCTCCTTTCATCGAATCTGCATCGATGCGCGCATGAATTCTTACATCAGTGAAATGCCACGTGTCTGTAGCACGTTCTGCAGCATCTGTCGAGTGACGGCTCCCTCGCGGATCAAGCGAACCGTATCCCGCGCATCGACGACGGTCGAGGGGGGTCCGCCCGGTGTAGGTCCCGCATCAACGATTAGATCAACGTCCTGCCCCAACGTTTCCTGTACCTGATGCGCCTCGTGCGCCGGGAGGCCTCCGGAACGGTTGGCGCTGGTACCGGTGAGGGGCCCGGTTACCGCCAACAGCTCGACCAGAGGACGACATGAACTGAGCCGCACACCCACAGTACCGGTTCCAGCCGTTAGATTGTGCGGGAGCGATGAATGGGCCGCAAAGAGGATTGTCAAGGGGCCAGGCCAAAAAGTGTCCATCAAGAACGTCGCGACGGAAGAAACCTCCCGGACAAGCAGGGACAGCTGTGCACGGTGCCCAATCAAGACCAGAATCGGCTTCCCATTCGCTCGTCCCTTGAGTTGAAGAAGTCGGTCAACAGCCGCCTCATTGAACGGATTTACACCGAGCCCGTAATAGGTCTCCGTCGGTACGGCCACCATGCCGCCGTCGTGAACAATCTGGTTGACAGACCGCGAGAGGCGCGGGAGAGCCGATGGAGAATAGAGCTGGATGGCAGCCATGAACGATGATTGAGTGAACGGTTGGATTCAGGCCTGTGCCCCAAGAGCGCGATGCGCGATATCAGTCCGGAAATGGCAGCCGTCGAAGGAGATCGACCTCACCACGCGGTAGGCTTCACGCTGTGCATCGGCTAACGTATTTCCGCGCCCTAGAATGCCGAGCACACGCCCCCCGGCTGTCACGATCGCGTTTCCTCTCCGAGCCGTTCCTGCATGGAAGACCGTGGCCGATCCTGTCATGACCGATGGCAATCCCTGGATCGGTTTCCCGGTTCGATAAGATCCCGGATAGCCGCCTGACGTCATCACCACACAGACCGCGGCGGCACGATGCCACTCGACGGCAAGTTGATCAAGCCGATGCTCGACCACCGCCTCAATCACCTCAAGGAAATCCGTCTTGAGCAGCGGCAGCACCACTTGGGTCTCAGGGTCGCCCATGCGGGCATTGAACTCCAAGACGTACGGCGTGCCTTTCACCACCATGAGTCCTGCATAGAGCACACCCTGAAAAGGCGACCCCAGACGCACCATTATATCCACAATCGGCTGCAGGACCTCCCGAGCGACCTGCTCACGAAGTGCAGGCGTTCCGAGCGGCGCAGGGCAATAGGCTCCCATTCCCCCGGTATTCAATCCCGTGTCGCCATCACCGACCCGCTTGTGATCTTGCGCCGGCAACATCGCCGCGACCGTCTTTCCGTCCGTGAACGCCATGAGGGTGAGCTCCTCCCCGTCGAGAAACTGCTCGATCAAGACTTGTTTGCCGGCTTGACCAAACACTGCCTTTTCCATCGAGTCGAGAATCGCCTGTCTCGCCTGCTCGCGCGTCGTCGCGATAATGACACCCTTGCCTTGGGCCAGGCCGTCCGCTTTAATCACTACCGGCAACTCATGGCGGTCAAGATACGCCAATGCGTCGGCAGCCTTGTCGAAGCTCTGGGCACGGGCTGTAGGAATGTTCGCCTGCGCCATCACATTCTTAGAGAAAATTTTGCTGGCTTCCAGGCGAGCCGCAGCTTTGGTGGGACCGAAGATCTTCAGCTTGGCTTTGCGGAATTCGTCGACGATCCCCAGCGCGAGCGGCGCTTCAGGACCCACGACCGTAAGGTCGATCTTCTCTGTGACGACGAAGTCTTGTAAACCGGCGACGTCATCGGCTTTAATCTCCACACAGGTGGCCATTGATTCAATCCCCGCATTGCCCGGCGCGCAGTACAACTCAGGCACGCGTGGACTCTGTGCGAGCTTCCACACCATCGCGTGCTCGCGTCCACCGCTGCCGACGACAAGGATTTTCACAGAAAATCCGTTCGTGACAAGTGACGGGTGACAGGCGACGAGTAAAACCTTAGCTTCGCTCGGCAGGAGATGTTTGAGATAACACTATTGCATGCTTTCACTTCGCGCACTTTATCACTCGTCACGCGTCACCGCGTTCAATGCCTAAAATGACGCATGCCCGTCAGAATCATCGCCAACCCATGCTCATCCGCCGCCTTGATGATTTCGGCATCACGAATTGATCCGCCGGGCTGGATGACAGCTGTAATCCCTGCCTGTGCCGCCGCATCGAGGCCGTCGCGGAACGGGAAGAACGCGTCCGAGGCCATGACGCAACCCTTCACCGGCAGTTGCGCCTTCATCGCCGCAAGCTTCACGGAATCCACTCGGCTCATCTGTCCGGCCCCAATCCCGACCGTTTGACCCGGCTTCGCATAGATGATGGCATTCGACTTGACGTGTTTGCAGACTTTCCACGCAAACGCGCAGGCGGCATACTCCTCATCCGTCGGCTTGCGCACCGTGGGAACTGGCAGCGTTCGAAGATCCGTGAGCACGCCGAGATCGCGATCCTGCACGATCAAGCCACCGACGAGCTTCTTGAGATCGCAGCCGTCCTGTTTGACCTTCGTGAGCGGACCAACGTCCAGCAGGCGGAGATCTTTCTTCCGCTTCAGTTCCGCCAACGCATCCTCCGAAAATCCCGGCGCAATGACCACTTCGACAAAGGTGGAGGTGATTTCTTTCGCTGCGGCCAGATCGACCGGCCGATTAAATGCGATCACGCCGCCGAAGGCCGAGATGGGATCGGTCTCGCGCGCTTTGACATAGGCGTCCACCGGCGTCGCGCCGAGCGCCACGCCGCAGGGATTGTTGTGCTTGATAATCGCGACGGCCGTCTCGTCGTATTCCTTGGCCAATTCGAGCGCAGAGTTCGCATCGAGGAAGTTGTTATAGGACATCGCCTTCCCATGTAGAATCTTCCCGCGCGAGACCGACGGCTCGTTGGAATTGAGTTCACGGTAGAAGGCGCCCTGCTGGTGCGGGTTCTCGCCGTACCGGAGCGTTTCGGCCAATTCGAACTGCATCGACAAGATTTTCGGGAACTTCACATTCCCACCCTGCACCTGTTTCTCCAGATAGCCGGCGATGAGGCTGTCGTACCGCCCGGTATGCTGAAACACTTTCATGGCCAATTCGCGCCGCATCGCCCGCGTCGTGGTCCCCGCCCTGATCGCCTCCAGCACACGGGGATAATCGGCTGGGTCGACGACGACCAGCACGTCCTCATGGTTCTTGGCCGCCGATCGCAACATGGACGGCCCACCGATATCGATGTTCTCAATAGCTTCGTCAAACGTGCAGAGCGGTTTCGCAATCGTCGCTTCGAAGGGATAGAGATTCACCACGACCACATCGATCGGGCCGATGCTGTGCTGCTTCATTTGCTCGACATGCGCCGGCAGCGACCGCCGACCAAGCAAACCGCCGTGAATTTTCGGATGCAGCGTTTTCACACGCCCATCGAGAATCTCCGGCGAGCCTGTATAGGCAGCCACATCCGTGACTTTCACTCCGGCGTCGCGCAAGACTTTTGCGGTCCCGCCGGTTGAAAGAATTTCCGCGCCAAGCGCTTCCAGACCCTTGGCCATTTCAACGATCCCCGTTTTATCTGAAACGCTGATCAGCGCCCGCTTGATGCCGGCCATGTGTCGCTCCTTGAGTAATGTCGAATATATGTAATTCGCGTCTCGGAAGGCGGTCAGAGAATACCAAATGGGTCAGCGAAGTTCAAGGAGACGCCTGGTGCCGCCCCTCGCGACAATCGTCTTCAGCGGATTGAATATTCGGGCGGTGCGAGGGGACTATGGCGGAGTGCTCCGGCATGGATCAGCACGTTTGATAACGGGCGAACTACTGATTGAATTCGGCGAACGCCGAAGGCCATCCGCTGCAACGACGGATAATGCCGCTGCTCTACACGCTACTCCTTCTCCGGCAACGCAGATGAGTGATGGCTCGTGATGAGCCATTCCCATCCGTCCCACTTGTACGCGAAGGTGTACCGAGCCTTGAATTGGGCTCCGGTTTTCTCGAACGTGAACGTGTAGAGCCCTTCGTCAATCGCCGTGTTGCAATCGATTTCGATCGTTCGCGAATCAACGCGCCCGACCGGCCTGTTCTCCAGAAAGTGGTGAAAGTAGTCCTCTTTGTCGTCGAGCGTCAGACGTGGTTTGCTCGACACCAGGGGGAGCAATACGGACTTCGCTGCGTAGTTGGCCACGACCTTGTGGGCATCGCCTGTCCGGAGTGAATTGTTCCAGCGATCGAACAAGGAGGCGATTTCCTGCTCACTGGTCGCCACGCAGACTTCTGTGTGTTGCGCGACGGCATGGCCGGAATCTTGCCGAGTCCCGGAACTTCGTGGACCCTCTGCGCAGCTCCACATGGCAACGGCAACAACTGCAAGTAGGAAGGCGGGGCCTTTCATCATCGATACTTCTCAGCTACTGGTTTACAAAGTGAGGCATAGCGATTCAGTATACTGACCGGCAGAGGATGCGGATATAGCGCGAACAATTCCATGTGAGTCTTGTTTGATTCATTCGCTTGTGAACTATATCACTAAGGCCGGTCGGCGTGCTTGAAAGCCCGGCATAGCTCCGTTAGAGGTACGCACGGCTCATTTTGAGCCGATGACCTGCCTCCATCAAAGAACACATCGATAGTAGGCCTGAGAAATACGCCTGTTCCAAGCCTGTGGAATATTGCCGACCAGTCTCAATGAGCGCACACAATCTCAACTGCCCCTCCAAGCTTGATCGTTTCCCTTCCTTTCCTTGTGTGAAGTTCGTTCCTGAGAGGATGAGGTGGCTGATCCCCCACTGCGCATCGACCAAGCGCTGCCCTTAATCGCACCGTACGGATCGTTTTGGCGTGGGGTCGGCGAGCACAGGAATCAGCTATCTTGTCCTCTCCTGACGCCGTTTGACTTCCTCTCCCCGCACTCATAAAATCCGGTCGTGGCTTCCCAATTCGTTCACCTTCATCTCCACACCCAATTCAGCCTCCTCGACGGCGCGAATCAGATTGAGCCGCTGGTCCGGCAAATCACATCGTTCAATCAGCCGGCCGTCGCCATGACCGACCACGGCAACATGTTCGGCGCGATCGAGTTTTATCGAAAAGCCAAAGATGCCGGGGTGAAGCCCATCATCGGTTGCGAAGCCTACATGGCGTTGGGCAGTCGGCTCGCAAAGAAAGACAGCGGCCTCTCACATAACGACTACTACCACCTGATCCTCCTCGCGAGAAACCTGACCGGCTATCAAAATCTCATTAAACTCGTCAGTAAAGCCTATCTTGAAGGATTCTATTATAAGCCACGGATGGATAAGGAAATTCTGAAAGAGCATCACGAGGGACTGATTGCGCTCTCAGGCTGTCTGAGCGGCGAGATTCCCTACCTGATCGGCCAGAAAGATATGGATGGCGCGATGGCCGTCGCAGGTGAATTTCAGGAAATTTTCGGCAAGGAACATTTCTACCTCGAAGTCCAAGCTAACGGGCTCGACCATCAGCGGATCGCGAACGCCGGCCTGATTGAGATTCACAAACAACTGGGCATCCCCCTCGTCGGCACCAACGATTGCCACTATCTCAAGAAGGAAGATTCACGCCCACACGAGCTCATGCTCTGTCTCCAGACAGGCAAAACCCTGAGCGATCCGAATCGGATGAAGTTCGACACCGATCAGCTCTATGTGAAATCAACGGAAGAGATCGCGCCGGCCTTTGCCGAGTTCCCCGGTGCGGTGAGCAATACCTGCCGGATTGCGGACAACTGCAATCTCGAGTTAGCCCTCAATAAAACGCACCTTCCTCAGTACAAGGCCCCGGAAGGATACACACGCGAATCATACCTCGAATATCTGGCACTCAATGGATTGAAGGCTCGCTTGAAGGAACGGCCCAGCACGGTGCCCGCTGCTGTCTATGAACAGCGGCTGCGCGAAGAGTTGATGGTCATTTGTTCGATGGGCTTTGCCGGCTACTTTCTCATCGTCTGGGACATCATCCGCTTCGCCCGCTCGCGCGGAATTCCTGTGGGGCCGGGCCGGGGCTCCGCCGCCGGCAGTCTGGTCGCCTACGCGCTCCGCATCACGGACCTCGACCCGCTGGTCTACACCCTGCTTTTCGAGCGCTTTCTCAATCCCGAACGCGTGTCCCTCCCCGATATCGACATGGACTTCTGCATGGATCGTCGAGGCGAAGTGATGAACTACGTCGTGGACAAGTATGGCTCCGATCACGTCGCACAGATCATCACATTCGGCACGCTCGGCGCCAAAGCTGCGATTCGCGATGTTGGCCGCGTGCTAGAGATGCCGTACGCGGATGCCGACAAAGTCGCCAAGCTCGTGCCCAATCAATTGAACATCACCCTGCAGCAGGCCTTGGACACGGAACCTCGGTTGCGTGAACTGGTCGAGACAGACCTAAAAGTCAAAGAGCTGATGACGAACGCGCAATCGCTTGAAGGCCTGGCCCGTCACGCCTCGACGCACGCCGCCGGCGTGGTCATCTCCGAAGAGCCGCTCACCGACCATGTGCCTCTCTACAAGGGGGCCAACGATGAAATCGTCACCCAATACTCGATGGGGGATGTCGAGAAAATCGGCCTGGTGAAATTCGACTTCCTCGGCCTCAAAACGCTCACGATGATCCGGCGCGCGGAGACGCTCATCAACGACACGCATCCCAATGACCCGCCGCTCGCCGTCGATCAAGTGCCCTTCGACGATCCGGCCACGTTTGCCCTCCTCTCTTCGGGAAAGACCACCGGTCTATTTCAGCTGGAAAGCTCCGGCATGCGGGATCTCCTCACCGGCCTCAAACCCGACCGGTTCGAAGATATCATCGCCATCATCGCCCTCTATCGGCCTGGACCGATGGACCTGATTCCCGACTTCATCAAGCGAAAGCAAGGCAAGATCCCGATCACCTACGAAGTGCCGGAATTGGAGCCCATCCTGAAGGACACCTATGGGGTCATCGTCTATCAGGAACAGGTCATGGCGATCACCAACAAGATGGCCGGCTTCTCGCTGGGCCAAGCCGACATTCTCCGCCGCGCGATGGGGAAAAAGAAACCGGAAGAGATGGGAAAGTTGCGCGTCAAGTTCCTCGACGGCGCGAAACACAACAAGATCCCGGAGAAGAAAGCCGAGAAGCTCTATGAGTTGATTCAAAAGTTCGCCGGGTACGGCTTCAACAAATCACACGCCGCCGCCTACGCGGTGGTCTGCTACCAGACCGGCTATTTGAAGGCCCATTACCCAACCGAATTCATGGCCGCGCTTATGACGACCGACATGGGTAACCAGGACAAGATCGTCGGCTACTTCACGGAGTGCCGCGATCTCGGGATCAAGGTGCTGGGACCAGACGTGAATGCGAGTCAAAAAAACTTCGCCGTGGTCGACGGCGCGATCCGGTTCGGCTTAGCCGCGATCAAGAACGTGGGCGAAGGCGCAGTGGAATCGGTGTTGGCCATTCGCGCCGAAACCGGCCCCTTCAAATCGTTCTTTGATTTCTGCCGCCGGGTCGATCTCCACAAAGTGAACAAACGCATGCTGGAGGGCCTGATCAAAGCCGGCGCCTTCGATTCGACCGGCGCAAAACGGGCACAACTCATGGCGGTGCTCGATCAAGCCGTCGAAGACGGCGCGGCAGCACAGCGAGAACGGGACCTCGGACAAACCAGTATCTTTGGAGAGGAACTCAACGGACACGATACGTCGGCAACCATGACCACACCGCCGCTGCCGTCGATCGCGGAATGGGATCAGGCTCAACGGTTGAAATACGAGCGCGAGTTGACCGGCTTCTACATCACCGCCCATCCGCTCACCCGCTATGAGGCGATGCTCAACGCCCTCTCCACCGCCACCACAGTCGGCTTGACAGAACTCTCCGACGGCAAAGAGGTGAAAATCTGCGGAATCATCGCCACGGTCAAATCGATGCTCACCAAGAAAGGCGATCGGATGGCCTATCTCACCGTGGAAGATCTGCAGGGCACGGCTGAAGTCATCGTGTTTCCCGATTTGTTCAAGAGCGCGAGAGAGCTGATCACGCCGGAACGGCTTGTGCGCGTCACAGGCATGATTGATCGAGGAGACAAAGGCACAAAAATTCGAGGCAGCAAGATCGAACCGCTGGCCGAGATCCAGACACAGTCGATCAAACGTATTTGCATTCGTCTGATCGATCGACCGGAAGTGCGTGAGCAACTGCCCCGGTTGCTCGACGTCTTCAGACGGCATCCCGGCAGCACCACGATTACCATGTCAATACAAACCGACGGAGCGTTGGAAGCTGAGACGGCTCCCCTCCCGAACCTCACCGTCTCCCCCAGCGAACACTTTGTGTTGGATGTTGAAGAAGTGCTAGGCAAAGGGGCCCTATCTTTGCTATCTTAGGGGTACGTATTTCAGGGGATAGAAAAGGTAGCCAGTTTTCTCGCCCTGACAGTCCTCCTGAACTCACCAGAGGTCTATGCGGGATTATCTCGAATTTGAAAAGCCGATCCGCGAGATTGAAGAGAAGATCGAGAAGCTTTCCGCAGCAGCTACCAGCGGAAAATCGTCCTCCCAAGGCGACATTCGCAAGCTCCGCACAAAGTTAGCCCAAGCCGAACACGAGCTCTACCGGAACCTGACTCCCTGGCAGAGAACCCAGCTGGCGCGACATCCCCAACGCCCAAGCACGCTCGACTATATCCATGAGTTGAGCCGCGGCTTCCTTGAATTTCATGGAGACCGTGCGTTTGGAGACGACCGAGCCATCGTAGGAGGATTCGCCCGATTCAACGATCGAACCGTGATGATTATCGGGCATCAAAAAGGAAAGACCCTCAAGGAGCGGATGCAGCGGAACTTCGGCATGCCCAACCCGGAAGGCTACCGGAAAGCGCTGCGCCTGATGAGGATGGCAGAGAAATTCAACCGGCCGATCATCACCTTCATCGACACGCCCGGCGCCTACCCCGGCATCGGAGCCGAAGAACGCGGGCAGGCTGAAGCGATCGCGCGGAATCTCTTCGTCATGTCTCGCTTGACCGTGCCGATTATTTCCGTGGTCATCGGCGAAGGCGGAAGCGGCGGCGCCTTGGCCCTCGGCGTGTCAGACCGTATCTTGATGCTGGAACATTCGGTCTATTCGGTCATTTCGCCGGAAGGCTGCGCCGCCATCCTCTGGGACGATCCCGCAAAGATCCCGGATGCGGCCTTCGCGCTGAAAATGACGGCGAAGGATCTCCTAGAACTCGGCGTGATCGACGAGATCATCCCCGAACCGTTGGGCGGCGCCCAGCGCGAACCCAAAGCCGTCTGCGACCTTGTCGGCAAAGCCCTCACCAACCAACTCTTCGACCTGACCGACCTTTCCACTGAACAGCTCCTCGCCCACCGCGATCAAAAATATCGCAAGATGGGCGCGGTCAGCGGACTCTCTCCAATACAAGCCTAACCCGCATCACTCATGAGCGCTTCTGCTGCAATCGCTGATTCACTACTCTTGCGCGTGAAGCGTCGTTCGTGAAGCGTGAAGCGCAGGACGGAATAAGTATGTCTGTATCGTCGCATGCGAGATACGAGATACGCTTCACGAGGAACGCGCTTTCTAGCGATTTCGCGACGAACCGTCATGAATAATGCGGGCTGAGCCCGCTCCGTGTAGGCGACTACTTCTTGAGAAGCCCCGTTCCAGTTAATCGCTGTTCAATCGTCGCGAGAAGCCTGCGCGCCAACTCCGGCCGAAACGGATCGAGCGCCTCCGCCTCCAAATACCGATCGAGAGTCCGAGGCAACTTCCGCCACCAGGCACGGGCTGAGACTCTCGCCTGATCGGCTGCGGCGGTCTCCCCGACCACAATCTGCCGAATCTCGCGCTCAAAGAACCCCACGTGGGTTTCCTCGTCTTCAAGGATGGCGGCCAGATCCGGTCGCATGATCGCCAGCAATTTGGCGAATTCCAGGCCGAGCAATTCATAGCCATAGAGCTGGACAGCCAGCGCCGGCCATTGCCGAGGCACGGATGGAAGTCGTTCACGTTCATGAGACTGATGGCCGACCATCGCTTCGAACTGTGCGAGATGGTCTCGTTCATCCTCCTCATGCTTCCGAAGAAACGTGTGGACATTCGGAGGCACATCTTGTAACTGCGCCGATCGCACGGCCCAGAGCGCCATGGCTTCGGCTTTTAGAAATCGCTCCAACAAGGCTGCTTCACACTCCGGCGGCAAGTAGAGAGGCTCGGCTCGATGGTGTGACCTTGACATGATCGGTCGTCATAGTACGCGAGCCGCTCCTCCAAATCCAAGACACCCACATGACGCGAACGTAGGAAATGACTCGATCCATCGACCGGCGCAAATCCGCACTTCTGTTGCCAGAATCCGCAACTTTTGCGACACTACGTACAGCTATGCACCAGACCGACTGCCTGCCCAGACACCACAGTGTCAAGTCGGTCCACCAACGAGGATAGGACTCCATGACAAGCCCCGCTGCCTTGACACCGTCTATGGTCATTCAACGGATCAGCCTCTGCCTTCTCACCGGCGCCTTGCTCACGGGAATCGGCTGTGTCAGCCGGCAGAGCTATGACAAAACCAGAGCCGAGACGGATGAACTCACCCGCACTCTGGATACGACACGTACCGACGTCAAGGAGTTAGATCAGCGCATCGCGGGGTTGCAGGCCGCGAATCGGCGAGAAGATGCCGTTACCACCGAGCTGCGCGCAGCCATTCAGCGAGAGCAAGACCTGTTGCCGATTCTCAGACAGCACGCGGATGAAAAGCTGGCCTCGCTTCAAGCACAGGTCGCGCACCTTATAAACCAAAGCCGCCTGCTGGCACGACAGATGGCGGACGCGAAACAAGAGAGCGCCTCATTGCAGGCCATGGTGACTCAGTACAAGCAGGAAATAGAGGAGTCCCAGTCGTTTCCCACGCCACTCGCGTCGGCGGTAAGCGCGCCGGCATCGGCCCAACCGACCGCAACTCCGGTTGTCCCCTCGGTTACTCCGACCAATCCGGCCGCGTCACCACAACAGATCGCTCAAGCCAATCCGGCCGTTCCCGCGAAGCAAACCACTACGTCCCTCCCTGCCATGGTCGAACCAGATCCGGCAGACGACTCATGGACCGGCATGATCACAAACTGGCTGTTCAGCTTATGGAGTTGGATATTTGGCTAGGCGGGCAGAATCCTCAATCTACGGTTTTGGAAACACCTCCTTCTGCTCAACCCCAGACTGCGCGTTCCACTGCAGGCAATAGTTCACATTGAAAACTGTGCGTGAATCGCCAAGCGAAGGCACAACTAGTCGCTCTGTGCATGCTGTTGCTCACCGATTGCGCCGCCATGCAAGGCCCGCCGGAGGATCTGCTGAAGCGCGTGCCCGTCCAGCATGCAGTAAACGACGCAGATAACTGAACATGCCGCGAAGACGAATCGAGTCATCGATGAGATCGACTCAATTTTATCGGGTGAGATCGTAATTGAGCCGGGACCTGATTTCCTGACCGTCATTGCCAAGCATGCTGAGCCTGCCGATGTCTTTGATCAAAAATCGGCGGTGCGCTTCGGCGCCGTTCTGCAGAATGAGTCGGAAGCGATCCTCAGAGACCACCCACCGGCCGAGCTCATACCAATGCTCGTCCTTCCCTGCAGCGACGCCTACATGGGTTTGTCGAGAGTGAAAAATCCCGCCGGCCCGAAGCGTCAGGGTGAGTCTCTGTCCAGAGCAGTCTGCGCAGGGTAGGTCACCCGCAAAGGTCGCCGGCAGCGGCGCAATCCCCGTTCTGCTGAAGCGGTTCTGGAT
The DNA here is from genome assembly GCA_005239465.1 of Nitrospira sp. Lineage (GTDB taxonomy): Bacteria > Nitrospirota > Nitrospiria > Nitrospirales > Nitrospiraceae > Nitrospira_D. The sequence goes on from SPAW01000003.1 coordinate 141,436, forward strand.
AGCAATGCGCGGTCCTCGTGGTGCATGCACCAGACGGAAAAACACCAGAGGGGTTACTCACAACTTCGTCGATGCGGAGGCCACACGTGGTCGTCCTCTTCTCCCGGGGCTCATGCGCGAGCCCCTCCAGTACAGACCGCAGCTGTCTCTTACTCAAAGCAGCGCCTTGAGCAGTTTCAGAAGCATCTCCTTCAGGGGTATTTGAATCGCAAACACGGGAATCATCGGGAGCAACACCGGCAAGACGATGGTCAGCACCGACCGCATCCCGATCGGGCTTGGACGGATGCCGGCGACCACTTCGTACATGGACACGGTATCAATCACCGGGCCCAGTTCGGCCGCCTGGAGCAACGGCGCCTCCGCAACCGGTTCCTGTGCAATCCACCGCCTCCGGACCAGCCGGCCATGCTGGCCCACGAGGGCACCATACTCCAACAAGCCCTGTCGCTTGAGATGAAGCAAACGGGGCTTGAGTTCTAACTCCAAGTGCAACACTGCACGCCCGGCTGGGTTTCGAGATCAAGCGCACCGCAGCCCCCGCGATGACGCGCTCCGCTCATATCGCAATCGAGGACCTGAAGCTCCAGCGGCTCGACGTCATTCATGCCGGCGATCATTCCTTCGCACTGGCTAAGCGCGCGCGAGCCGTTGCCATCGCACGACTGTTCGAGGATAGCGGGCCGCTCGCATAGTGCGACGGCCGCTCCGAACCGCATCGGGCCGCGTCCGCCATTGCAGCGAGCGCGGCGGCGAGGAGGTATTGCTTGCCCGCCGACTTGTCCGTCATAGCCTTGGCGACGGCGGAAGCGTTAGCGAAGGCGGGTGTGCGTGTGGTTTTCATGGTCGTGTCCTTTCGGTTACGGGATTCGGGATTCGTGATACAAGATTCACGGCACACATCTCGCACCTCGTATCCCGTCTCCCCCAACCCTCACTTCACTTCCTCGAAGTCGCCGGGCTTCCAGCTACGTCGAAGGCCGGGGCTTGCGGGCCATAGAGGCGCAGGTAAGCGAACCACCCTTTGCCGGGGATGGTCTTGGTCCACAATGTATACCAGCGAATACACCTCCGGTTTTTCCGGGCCTACGGCCTCGCATCTGGCCGCACCTCCTTCGCCTCGTCACGAAGGCAATGTCGGACAGGCTCCTAGCAGGCCAGGGGGTGACCAGAAGGAATGTCTTTCCTCTCGCCTCGTGCCACTCGTCCCTTGCCTGGCTACCAAGCGAGGGACGACCAGCCCTCATGAATCGTGCGGGTTAAGACAAATACTCCAACAAAAACTCTTCGCATGGCAGACAAAAAATGCCGTTTTTTTTCAGACGCTCTCTACCCCGATAGAGAAAATACGCCTCGCTTTGAGGATATTCTTCCTTGAACGCCTTGAGGGACGCAAGATCTTCCGGTCGTACCCGGGCTGTATTTTTAACCTCGATCGCCCAGAAAAGGCGCGGACCATACAAGATAAAATCCACTTCGGCGCCGGCCCGGGTTCTCCAATAATAAAGGGAACCGGTATCCCCTTGGTAGGCCGTCCATGCCATGAGATGTTGGGCGACAACCCCTTCTAAAGCGGCGCCGGCGATCTCTTGGGGCCGATCCAGCGGTCCGCTCGGACGCAGGGATCGAAACACCCCTGCATCAAAAAAGAAAAATTTAGGATGGGCCACGACGGCTCGTTGGGCTTTTTTCGCAAACACGGGAATCCGGCACGAAAGCAGCAAATCTTCAAGAACGGAAAGGTACCCCTCCACGACTTTGCGTTCAACCTCGCATTCGCGGGCCACATTGCTGATATTCAGCACCGATGCGTGAGAGAAACTGACCGCTTCAAGAAACCGGGTGAATCCTCCGATATTCCGGACCAAACCTTCGGCTTGAACCTCTTCGCGCACGTAAAGTCCCGCGTAGGCCTTAAGGACCGCTTTGGGGTCTTTCGCCATCATGACAAGCGGAACAAGGCCGATCGTTAAAGATCTTTCCAAATCAAACCGCTGGCCAAGCTCCCTGGCTGTAAAAGGATGCAGTGTTTTCTTAATCACACGCCCAGCCAACAGATCCACCCCTGATCGTTTCAGCTTTCTTGCGCTGGATCCGGTCAACACAAACTGGAGCGACTTACGTTTCTCGATCAGCGCGTGAACCATAGGAAGCAGTTCCGGGCTCTTTTGGATTTCATCAATCACCACGACTCGGGCTTTCGGGTCGGCTTCAACCAACTCACGAAGCCGTTCCGGCCGCGCACTGTAGGACCGGAATACATCGGGTTCGAGAAGATCCACCCAAAGCGCATCTTTCCAAAGAGCGCGAAGAAGCGTCGACTTCCCCGTTCCCCTGGGGCCGAAAAGAAAGAAACTCTGCTTCGGAACCTTAAAACACCTCGGAATTGAATATTCCATATTTTGACTCATAATGGAATTGTACATTCCATATTGATTTCCCGTCAAGAGCCATGTTCAGCCGATCGGCAGGGACTCATCCTTCCGGCACACGTTTAACAGGCCGGCGAGCACGGCGGCGATGAGGTTTTGTCTGTTTTTGGTTTTCATGGTTGTGTCCTTTGATTGGGTTGATTGGTTCAGAAGGCGGCTATGCGTTGAATGACCCAGAACATCGCCACGCTGCCGATGGCGTAGGGCGGAATGGCTTCCGCCCATTTCGGCCACGTGACGCGCACGCGACCGAGTGCGGCGACGAACGCAACGACTGCCGCGACGAATAACAGTTATCCGACCTCAACACCCACGTTGAACAGTAGCAGCGCCACCGGGAGGAAGGCATCAGCGACAGGCTGATGCCTTCCTGATACGCGTGAACTACTTGGTATGTTGCACGTGCACGTTCTCGATCTTGCCGTTGAACTTAAACGGCGCCTTGTCGAAATAGTCCACCGACACTGGCGAGCCAAGGTCGGTGCAGATCCACAGACAGAGCCGTGCCGTCCGACCCACGCTCCGTTCGGTTATCGTCTCGTCCCCAGGAAGGCCGATATGCTTAACACACCGAACCCCACAGGGACAATCCCCGCTTCCCACAACCACAGGTCTCCGAGGCTTCAACGGGTACGCGTGGAAACGGCCATGCGACTCCTCAAAGACCCATCCTTCACAGTGACAGTGGTCGATGCGGCCCACGAGATGGACATTCCTTTGGTCTCCTGATGGATACCGATCGCGAAATGGAATATAATTCGCGAACCGATTGCCCCGTCCCGTCGCGGGGAGACGATCAAGATGTATTGGGAGGCCGCTTATGACTTCGAAGCCATTTGTCAACGAGCCGTCTCTCGTAGCCACGCGACGGCCCCCGCGCCGGCGGCGCGTCCAGTTGCTAAGCAAGCCGTCAGCAGATAGCCGCCGGTCGGCGCCTCCCAATCCAGCATCTCTCCCGCAAAGAACAGGCCGGGAAGCGAACGGGTCATCAGCTGTCTATCGAGCGCGTTGAATGAAACCCCGCCGGCTGTGCTGATCGCTTCCTCCAAGGGGCGTGTGGCGACCAGCCGCAACGGCAGCGACTTCATCGCCGCCGCCAACCGAACCGGATCCATGAATTCTTCTTTCGGCACAACTTCGCGCAGCAGACCCGCTTTTACCCCGGCAATGCCCACTCGGCGTTCGAGGTGCGTGGCCATCGTGCGTTTACCGCGAGGCTGCGAGAGATCCTGCACAAGTCGCCGCATCTCTCGGTTCGGGGCGAGATCGAGCCGAATCGTGGCGACGCCCTTTGCCGCGATCACATCGCGCAAGCAGGCCGACACCGCATAGATGACGCCGCCTTCGACCCCGGTATCGGTGACGACAAATTCGCCCTGCCGGCGAATGACCTCGCACGCGACCGATTTTGCCACGACACCGACGGTCTTCACCGGATGCCCGGCGAACTTTGTGCGGAAGTGGTCGGTCCATTTCACGTCGAATCCGCAATTCACCGGCTGGAGCGGCGCGATCGGCACTCTGCGCCCGGCGAGGATCGGCACCCACGCAGCATCGGAGCCAAGCTTCGGCCAGCTCCCACCGCCCAGCGCCAGCACCACTGCATCAGCCTGTACGGAACGTATCCCATGCGGCGTGGTGAACCGAAGCGCCCCTTGCTCGTCCCACCCGCACCATCGATGTCGGACATGGAACTGTACGCCGGCCTTCCGCAACCGGCGCAGCCAGGCGCGTAGCAGCGGGGCCGCTTTCAGATCGGAAGAAAACACACGGCCGGACGTACCGACAAATGTCTCCACACCTAGTTCCTGCGCCCACGCCCGCAGCGCGTCAGGAGTGAAGGAATCGATCAACGGTGCGAGCTGCGTACGGCGAGCGCCATAGCGCGAGAGAAAAAGCTCAAGCGGTTCTGAATGCGTGAGGTTCAACCCGCCCTTGCCGGCTAAGAGAAACTTCCGGCCGACCGACGCCATGGCATCATAGAGCTCGACCTGTGCGCCGCATGCGACGGCCGTCTCCGCCGCCATCAGCCCGGCCGGTCCTCCTCCGATGATCGCAATATTCATCGGGAAGGCCAACCAACTACCACGGACAATTGTATGGTCCAAGATCGTGGCATGGCGAGCGTGGAAGACATCGTGAGGAGACTGTCGCTCGCTCCCCGAACGTTCGCCGCAACATGACTCTGCCGGCTCCGTCGCTTACCTTGTCGTTCCATCACAGGGATTGCATTCGGCATCGCGCACATCATAGTCGATCACTCCACGGCGGCGGTCGAGATAAATAAGGCAACATTCATCCAGCATCTGTTTCAGTTGTTTACGACCTCGCTGCACGCGGGATTTCATGCCGGATAGCGAGAGACCGAGACGTTTCGCGGCCGCCTGTTGCGTGAGGCCCTCCAGTTCGACCAATGCGACGGCGTCACGATAGTCGTTCGACAACCGGTTCAGCATCGGACGGAGACAAGCGGCCAGCTCCGTACGAAGCTGGCCGGGCTCGTCGGTCGAGAGCAAACCAGCAGAGGCACGATCGTCCACATCCCCCGCTAAGCCGGCAGGAATCTCCCGGCGTCGCTCCGGCGAGCGGTAATAATCCACGATGGCGTTACGCGCAATCTGATACAGCCACGACACCACCCGACGCGGATCCTTGAGGCCGTTGATCCGCCGATGCATTCTCAGAAACACCTCCTGCACGATGTCGTCGGCCTCAGTCTCGTTGGCGACACGCTTGGCAATGAACGAACGGAGGCCGGCGTGGACTTGTTGCCAAACCTCTGTCACCGTCGCAGCCATGGTGATGCCTCCGTCGTTTCCATCCATACGGTACCGTCCTTCGTCAGGCCGCGCAAGTCGCCGGCGCGGACGCATCGTTCCTTTTCGGCACACAGCACCCAGTATTCTTCAGTGGCCCTGTCACCTCTAGTTGCTCGTGCACGGTGAAGACCTCCCAGGCATTGCCGTCCGGATCGGTGAACCACAGCTTATCCTGTCTGGCAAAACAACAGGCGATATTGTCCTCGACCTTCTCAAGGATGCCCTTCTCTTGTAAGCGCTCTTTCCAGGCCGTAATTTCCTCGGTCGAATCGACCTCAACCCCCAAGTGGTCCACTGCGCTGATTGTTCCGGTGGAAGCCACCAGTGAGAAATTGAGCGCCGGCTCATGCAGGTCGAACTTCGCATAGGCCGCAGTCTGCTTCTGAGGATGGACGCCGAACACTTTTTCGTAGAACGCTACCGACTGGAGCACATTTCGCACATCGAGAGAAAGATGGGGACGCATGGGGACCCTCCTTTTCTATAGAAGCTGCGGGGAATCCGCCGCTCACTTCTAGAGACGGAGCAGCCCAGAAAAAGACGCAAGCCACATGGCGCGGCAGGTATCGCTCATGATAACAATTGGTCACAGGCTAATGTTCTCGATTCGCTGGAGGTCTTCAGGAGCCAGCGTGAACTGATCCGCCTCCAGATCCTCTTTCATATGTTGCGGGTTCGTCGTGCCCGTCAGCGGGAGCATCCCAATCTGCATCGCGAAACGAAAGACGAGTTGGGCGAGTCCCATGCCATAGCGCGCGGCGATTGCCCGAACATCCGGATCGACAAACACATCTCGATTGGCTGTCAGCAGCGAGAAACCCTGATAGACGATCCCATGGGCGCGGCAAATCTCCCGCACTTCCCTATCCCAGCCGAGCGCGGCATAACAGCGATTCTGCACCACCATCGGCCTGTGCTTTGCCTTGGCGCACAACAACGTGAGTTGTTCGGCTGAGACGTTGCTGACCCCGATCATCTTCGTCTTCTTGGACTCATACAGCTGTTCGATGGCTGCCCACACTTCCCAATCTTCTGCCGCAAGTCCACGGCGATAATAGGGCCCGTGCAGGACATAAGAATCGAGATAGTCGGTATGGAGATGGGTGAGCGAACTGTCGAAGGATTGCTTGACTTGGGTCGTCAGATCGGCTGCTGCGTCATAGGGCGTGCGATGGTCCTGGCCGTTCGCCGATGTAAATTTGGTTTGGAGAAAGAGCTTGTCACGCGTAACACCCTGCTTGGTGAGCGTCAGCAACGCCTCCCCCACCCGTGCCTCATCGTAATGGATCAACTGATTGGCCGTGTCGATCGCCGTAAATCCAGCCTCAACGGCTTGCAGCACTAACGCCGTTGTGGCTTCTTTCTTCCACGCGGTGCCGTACATGAACGAGGGAATAGGAACCTGATTGTATGCGGCCAATGTCATGAGAGCGCCTCCAGATGAACTCCCGTACCATACACAGATCGAGGTGGCGGTCTCAACGTAGGAATTGGTAGAGTGCGCCTGGGACAACAAGGCACGAGGCTCGACAGACCGTGAATTCCGAACACGAAATTCATGTGGTGGAGCTGCGGCTCAGCTACCGCTATGTGAAAGAGCACCCCTGGGTCGTGACGGCGGTAAACGGCTTTCTGTCGGCCTATTTCATGGAACAACCGAGCTTTCGCGTGCAGCGACATTTTGACGAGCTGGAATCCGGCATGCACGTGTGGCTCTGCGAAGTCTCGAGCATGATGAAGATGAGCTCTCTCATTAGGAGACTGCAGGCGGACATTCCCCCCTGTCGGTACAGCCAGACCGGAGCGGAACTGTTCACCCGTGCGCAATATGTCATCGATTTTCCGGAGAAGAGCTGATAGCTGATGGCGGATGGCTTATAGCCGGTAGCAGGGACAGGAGATGTATCTCGCCCTTCGGTGTGACTCAGGGCCGTGAGCTTGCCGAACGGTGAAGCGTATCTCGCAAGAAGGTGAGGAGCCCCGACTGCGAACGACGAGATACGAGTGACGAAAGACGCCGTGCCATAGCTGATGGCACAAACTCCTACACAACCCACGCCGTAACCACGCTTGACTCACCGCATCTTTCAAACTAAGTGATCGGAATCCGTCAGTGGAGTATAATGAACACAAACGAGGTTCGTTATGCATCGAGTGCTTGTCCTTGGCTCAGGGAAAATTGGTTCCTTGGTCGCTTGTCTCCTTTCCCAGCGCGGCAGCTACGAAGTGCATCTGGGCGACATGACCCTGGATGCTCCGAAGCATCTCGTCGAGGATCTCGGGTTAGAGCGAGTCACCCCCAGTATCCTCGACGTTCGGCATCCTGACGCAGTCAGCACGTATCTCTCGGCCCATCCTGTCGACGCGATTATTTCGAGTCTCCCCTATTTCTGTAACCCCACCGTTGCAGGGCTGGCGTTGACCCACGGTCTGCACTACTTCGACCTCACGGAAGACGTCGAAGTGACGAGCCAAGTCCGTGTCTTGAGCGCCGGTGCATCGCATGCATTCATGCCGCAGTGCGGTCTCGCGCCTGGCTTCATCAGCATCGTCGCCCACGACTTGATGACGCATTTTGAAACGTTGGATACGGTAAAGATGCGCGTGGGCGCGCTCCCGGTTCATCCCAGTAACGCGCTCAAGTATTCGCTCACTTGGTCGACCGATGGACTCATCAACGAATACGGCAACCTCTGCTACGGCATCGAAGAAGGCGAGAAAGTCCCTCTCCAACCGCTGGAAGGCTATGAAACGATCGAACTGGACGGGCTGCTCTACGAAGCTTTCAACACGTCGGGAGGATTGGGAACACTGGCCGATAGTTACGCCGGAAAAGTCCGGACGATGAACTACAAAACACTTCGCTATCCCGGCCACTGCGAAAAGATTCAACTGCTGATGAAGGATCTCAAACTCAACGAGGATCGCAAGACGCTCAAGCGCGTGCTCGAACATGCCATACCGCAAACCTTGCAAGATGTCGTGCTGATCTACGCATCGGTGACCGGGACCAAATACGGCGGGTTCTTCGAAGAGAATTACGTCAAGAAGATCTATCCCCAATGCATCAAAGGGAGGCTTTGGTCGGCAATTCAAGTCACGACCGCGTCCAGCGTCTGCTGTATCATGGATCTCGTCTTGAGCAACCCGTCGCAGTACAAGGGATTCATCACACAGGAATCGGTGCTGCTGAAAGATTTTCTGGGCAATGAATTCGGGGGCTGCTTCCGATGAGCACGATACAAGCCGCCCTCAAGGACCTTGGCATCCAAGCCGTCAATCCCGGCGGTAGTACCGGCAGCGGTTGGTGGTCCAGCCCTAGCGGCGGCGCCCTGCTGCAATCGCTCAATCCTGCCACCGGTGAGATGATTGCCGGCGTCTATCCCTGCTCACACGAAGATTATCAGCACATTGTGAAAGAATCGGTTGAGGTCTTTCGCGCGTGGCGCCTGGTTCCGGCTCCGAAGCGCGGTGAGATGGTCCGGCTCATCGGCCAGGCGCTGCGGGAAAAGAAAGATCAGCTGGGCATGCTGGTCGCACTGGAGGTCGGCAAGATCAAGGCCGAAGGAGACGGCGAAGTCCAGGAGATGATCGACATGGCCGACTTCGCAGTCGGACAATCCCGAATGCTATATGGTGCGACGATGCAGTCTGAGCGGCCGGCACACCGCATGTCCGAACAGTGGCATCCGTTGGGACCGGTCGGCGTGATCACCGCCTTCAATTTTCCCGTCGCTGTCTGGGCCTGGAACGCGTTCTTGGCCGCCATCGCCGGAGATACGGTCATCTGGAAACCTTCGCCGAAGTCGCCGCTCTGTGCCATCGCTGTACAACAGATCTGCAATCGCGTGATGCAGCAGCAGGGCCACTCAGGAATTTTCTCGCTCTTCATCACCGATCAGGCGAGTCTCGCCGATACGATGGTGCAGGACCAGCGGCTGCCGCTGATTTCGTTTACCGGATCAATGCCGGTCGGTCGCCGCGTGGCCTCCACCGTGGGCCAGCGCCTGGGACGGACCCTACTGGAACTCAGCGGCAACAATGCCGTCATCGTCGATGAAACTGCCGACCTGGATATGGCCATGCGCGCCATCCTGTTCGGCGCCGTCGGAACCGCCGGCCAGCGCTGCACGAGCACCAGACGCCTCCTCGTGCATGAGTCGCACTACAACGAGTTGGTCGGCAAGTTGGTGAAGGCCTATGCCCAGGTCCACATCGGGAATCCGCTGGAGCAGGATGTACTCATGGGGCCCCTCATCGATCAGGCCGCCGTGGAGAGCTACCGAGCCGCGATCGATGAGATCAAAAAAGAGGGGGGCCAGATCCTTTGCGGCGGTCACGTGCTGAATCGTCCCGGTCATTTCGTCGAACCGACAGTCGTGCACGCGCAGAACCACTGGCCCATCGTGCAGCGCGAGACCTTTGCGCCTATTCTGTATGTCATAACATTTCGCACCGTGGACGAGGCGATCGCATTACAGAACGGCGTGCCCCAGGGTTTGTCCTCAGCCATGTTTACGAACGATGTGCGACACAGCGAGCGGTTTCTTTCAACCGCAGGGAGCGACTGCGGGATCGCCAACATCAATATCGGCACGTCCGGGGCGGAAATCGGCGGAGCTTTCGGTGGAGAGAAAGAAACAGGCGGCGGGCGAGAAGCAGGATCGGATGCCTGGAAAGCCTACATGCGCCGCCAAACGAACACGGTCAACTGGGGAACGGAATTACCCCTCGCCCAGGGCATCAAGTTCGGATCTTAACGGGAAGGAACTCGACCGGAAGAGGTACAATTATGGATCGCGCTCAGGAACTCGATGATCTCATGGAGAAGATGGTAATGGACTATGTCGCGCACAACCGAGCGGCAAGTGTACTCAAGGTCATGCTCGACGACTCCGGTGTCGGTTTCTCGCCGGTCGTCGACCACGTGACCATTCGAACCTTCGACATCGATCGGGGGGCGAAACCGTTCGTCGCGCTGGGCTACACCTATGACGAGACACTCAAGTACGACGATTGGTATGCCAAAGTCTATCGCAAGGCCGGCTACCCCGCTCTCTTCGTGGATCAAGCCTATCCGGATGAACGCGGCAAGACCAGCATCATTCCCGGCTGGGTCAAGAAATTCGGCGACCAGGTGTTTCACCACGTTGCCGTGCGGGTGGAGGACATCGAGAAGGCGGTAGAGCGACTCAAGCAGAAAGGCGTGGTGTTTGCCGGAAAGATCGTCGGCGCTAAAGATGGGCACCTCCGGCAGATTTTTTCCGCTCCTGAAACAGTTGATGGCCAACCCTTCTCAGTATTGGAGTTGGCTGAACGACACTGTGGGTACCAAGGATTCCTCCCGCCGCAAGCCGACAGCCTGATGAAATCGACCGCGCCGCGCTGATCCCACCCTCACGTTTGGTGGCCGCTGCAACCAGTTTTCCTTGGGCACAGGTGAATCACCAAAATGAAGTGGATCGTCTACATCTTGGAGTGTTCGGACAACAGTCTGTACACCGGTATCACGAATGATCTCGAGTGGCGACTGGAAGAACACAGGATGGGCAGAGGCGCAAAGTATACGAAACACCGCAGGCCGCTGACGATGCGGTATAGCGAATATCAGGACACCAAAGGCGCCGCACTCAAACGTGAAGCTGCAATCAAATCCCTGAAGAGATCCAAAAAGCTGGCCCTCTTCTCCAACAAGCCCGACCATCATTCGACCTGAATCGTATCCCAGCAGAACCGTATCTCGTCCTTCGTGAAGCGTATCTCGCAAACCACGAAAGACGAGCGACGAACGGCGAGAGACTAACTCTTACCCCATATCCCGTAGCTGGTGGTCGGGATTCCGATCGCGCGCAATAGTCTTCATCAGCTGATCCCCGAACAACACGACGATCCGATCGCGCCGGTCTTTGACGATCATGGAAGCTGAAGGGGGCTTGAACGTAGTGGGATCGCCCTCCAACCAGGCGCTACACGTGAAGGGTAACTGATCGAGCACGGTCTCCACCCGATATTCGTGACGCAATCGGTACTGCAACACGTCAAACTGGAGCCGTCCCACCGCCGCGACCAACGATTCCTGGTCGTTGAGGTTTCTCATGATCTGCACCGTTCCTTCTTGCGCCATCTGCCACACGCCTTTGTCGAAGGCTTTGCGCTTGCCGACATCACTCGGGCGGATGCGTGCGAAGATCTCCGGTTGAAATTGCGGCAAGGGCTTGAAGTTGAAGCCGCCGGTCAATGAGATGGTATCGCCGATGGCGAACAGCCCAGGATTAATAATGCCGATGATATCGCCTGGATAGGCCTCTTCCACCGTGCTTCGTTCTTGGGCCACCAGACTATGGGGCCGGGAGAGCCGGACCTCGCGGTCCAGTCGATGGTGTTTCACAACCATGTCACGTTCAAACCGGCCGGAGCACACCCGAAGAAAGGCCGTGCTGTCGCGGTGCTTGGGATTCATATTGGCCTGCAGCTTGAACACATAGGCGCTGAACGGCGTTTCCAACGGGTCCACAGACAGCTCAGTCCCATCATCACCGTCGGCCAGTCGCGCGCCTGGGCTCGGCGCGAGCTGTACGAAGGCGTCCAAGAAGCTCTCGATACCGAAGTTGGTGAGCGCCGACGCGAAGAATACCGGCGTCACGTCGCCCTGAAGAAACTGTTCCCTTGTGAACGGGTTGCCGGCGATCTCGAGCAATTCCAAATCGTGCTGCACTTGCGCCGAGACGTCCTGAGACAGGCGTCCGCTCCGCGCAAGATCAGCCGGCATGAGGTCTTCGACCTTCACCCTCATGGCCCCGCCCGGGACAGTCTTGCTGAACAACTGCACGGATCCATCGATGCGGTTCACGATTCCGGCGAACTCGCTCCCCGACCCCACCGGCCAATTGATCGCGCTGGCGTGGACGTTCAACGCCTGTTCCACTTCGGTCATCAGATCGAGCGGCGGACGTCCAGGCAAATCCATCTTGTTGATCAACGTCAGCACCGGTATGCGCCGCAAGCGACACACGGCAAACAACTTGCGAGTCTGGGCCTCCACGCCCTTGGCCGCATCAATCACCATGATAGCGCTGTCTGCGGCCGTAAGCGTCCGGTAGGTATCTTCGGAAAAGTCCTGGTGGCCAGGTGTATCGAGCAGGTTGATGACCGCGTCTTTATACGGGAACTGCATGGCCGAGGCTGTGATCGAAATGCCGCGCTCCTGTTCCATGCCCATCCAATCCGACGCCGTAACCTTTCCGCCCTTGCGTCCGCGCACCATCCCGGCCGTTCGGATCAGCCCGGAGTACAACAGCAGTTTTTCCGTCAGCGTCGTCTTGCCCGCATCCGGGTGGCTGATGATGGCGAAGGTCCGTCTTCGCGCTGTCGCGGCGGCGAGCTCGCCCAATAATGATATGTCTGTAGCCATAATGGGTGCGGAGCATACCATAAACAGACGTGCTCAGAACGCAAGGACGATGGCCGAACCGATAAGAGAGGCCATGACTGAAACGCCCCGTACTGTCTGAATGGGTTATGGTGGTACTAGGGAAAGCGTATGAAGCAGAATGTCGCGAAGGACGCCCCCAGACCGATCACCGCGATGAGCGCTTGCGCGAGATTCATTTCACATCCATCACCCGTCGTGCGTGCCGATGGGGTGTCGCGGCCGACGCCTCTCACCCATAGGCCTGCATCGCTGTGGGACCAGTGATATAGTGTTGCTGTTGAGGTTACACCGTCTACCGCTCGCGTGCACCCGTCTCAGGTGCGCGCCCATCCCAGGAGGCTGACATGTTCGGTCCGATCACACTCCCCTTCGGAGCCAAAATGCTGTTCAATACCGTCACGCTCAAGCCCGGCGTCACGTTTGATCAGGTGGAGATGGCCGTCGGGGAATTATGCAGCGTAGTCAAGGGAACCTACGGCGGCGACAAAGGCGGGTTCATTGCAGGACAGGTGTTCAAATTCTCCGGCTTCGTGTCGAACGAGGGATCCCTCACTCAATCCAGGACCGCCGCCGACCATTACGTCATCGTCACCTATTGGCGCTCATTTGAGGATCACGAACGATCCCATGCCGACGAAGTCTTCAACAACAGGTTCGCCGCACTGGCGGCCATGTGCTCCGAGACGAAGGAACTGGGGTATGACATGCTGTGGCAAGGCACGGCAGGAAATTAAATGGAGCAGATACTCTCATCGTTCCCAAGAAGATCGACTCCGCATAGCCGCAACGTTCGGTAGAACAATACCTCCACGCTCAGCTTTTGATCACCCGCTGCTTGTCAGAAAAACCGCCATGCGCGGACGAGGCGAGCGACCGCGCTACGATGCCGGCCCCAAAACATCTTTGAACATGACGGCCAGATCGCGAAGCGCGAGGGCACCGTCACCGACAAAGGCCGACCCATGCATCGTGGCCAAGGTCTTGGGGCGCAGTTCGGCCAGCCGGTGAAGCGTTGCATCCGTCAACGTCGAATACGGTATATAGTTGGCCAGTGGCCCTTGCTGATACTCCATGAGCACCTTCCGGCACCGGCCCAACACATCCGAGTGCGTCGCCGGCTCGACATCGCCACCCTGGTGAAACAGATCGGAACACAAGAGCGTACGTTGCGTCTCTTCAAACAGCAGCCCCGCCTCCCAACAGTGCGGCACATGGGGCGTATGCAAAAAGCGGAAGCGATACTTGCCGGTGTTGAGCACATCGCCATCCTTCATCCCCAATGCGGGCCGCACCGCCATGCAATCGTCGATGCTGACCAGTTTGCCGATCAGACTGCATGCGGCGATGGACTCAGGCGCAAGCTGTTGCCACTCCCGCAAGCTGCCGCATTCATCCGCTTCGAGATGGCTGAACCCGATCCATTTGATTGCCCCCGGATCGAGCAACGTCGCCACGGCGTCCCGAATCTCAACAAATATCGCGCGCGGCCCTGTATGAAACAAGAGCGGCTCGTCGTCACGCACGAGAAACTGATTGAACTGCAAATCGAAATCCGGCACGAAGGTCGAAATCCGGAATACATCAGGCGCGATTTCCGACACAGTTGCCATTGGGGCCTCCGGCGGTAAGGAAGATGAGAGAGGTTAGTGCACACAATCCGATGTGTCAACGAAGGATTTCAGAGGTCGTCTGAATGAGAGGACCCGCCGCCTGCCGACGAGGGGCTACCTTCTCCTGGAATCGTGCGCGATTTGTCCCGTGGTGAACGGCGGCCGACTACATAGATGAGCGCAGGGAACAGCAGCGTCGTCCCGGGAAAGACGATTCGAAATCCCCACCAGGGTAGTTCAACCCGCAGGAACCCCAAGCCGAAGGTGAGCAGAAACGAGGCCACGACCCCGAAGGCAGGCGTGGGGATCAGGGTCTCGAAACCATCTTCTCGCCCCTGCCGGTACGCAGCCGCAATCCCTCGGACCAGCACATAAACCGCGAGAATCAAACAAGCGGCTCCAAGATACAAACCGTACTCTTGCATAGGACCTTTCAATTCACTCGGCAGCATACCGGAGGCAGCCGAGGCAGGAAACTACAAGTCTGACAGATCGTGAACACCGCGTACGGACGAGCGACTTCAACAAAAACTTCCGACCACTTTGCTTTCGACATCCGCATTCGAACCGCCGTCGTGGCGCAACTACGCTTAGAAGGCTATGCGACGCCCGAGAATGGGCAGCTGGGTTTTTACGTGGTCTATCATGTCGGGGTGAAAGACATGATCGTAAGTGCCTCGACATAATACTACGCGGACGGGATGGTCGGACAACCCCCTCACGTATTCAGCAGATACTTGACGGGCAGGTGGCGCGCATACGACGGTCAGCGACGTCCAGCCATACATGAAAGGCTGGCTCCTGGTTGATATTGTCGACACCGCATCGAAACCATTGGTCTGGCGCGGCATTGCGTCTGCAGAGGTTGACCCTAGACTGAACTCCGTAGAATGGAACGAGCGTATCAGAAACATCGTTCGCGAAATGTGCTCCCATTTCCCCCCGAAGTGACTCGCGCCAATGCGGGTGGCGTCCCTCGAAACGGTCTCATCATCCTCTGTGCTAGAAATCTGACCTCCAGGCGTGTCGCCCCCGCGTTTGCGAGGTCGAACGCCCTTCGCCTGATCTTGTCACGAAGAGAAAATACCGTATCGGATTCTGACTTCCCGGCGCCAGTTACAGTAAAAATCTTCACGAAGAATGCGGGTTACGGGCGACTCCCACCTAATAATTCACTACCCTACCTCCCGGAATCGAAGGAATATAATTGGGATCAACATTCTCCCAGGTCCCGTGATGATCCTCGCTTATACCCCAGCCTCGCACATAGAGGAGCGACAGCACCGGCTCGGTCTTGAATCGCAGCGCACCCGTGACTCGTCCGACCACCGTTATTCGAGCCCACTGTCGATATGTGCTGGGGAGTTGTTGTTTCGCCACCATCACCCAGTAGGAGCCGGTTTCGGGACCATCCGTGTCGACGGGACGATGGAGCACATAATCCTAGTCCAGCGGCCGGTTCTTGACACGCAACCAGAGGTACTGCTCATTCTCTTCTTCTTCAATGATCGTTCCCCCCAACAGTACCACCTTCCCAAGATACATTTCCGGATGGGCGGTCAGCGCGGTGAGCGTAGTGCCGGGCTCTGCCATCCGCACATATTGGCGTGGCACTGTGGCGCATCCCCAAAGCATAACGGGCATGCTGATGGCCAGTAGACAACACGCAATCCACCGTTGCAGCAGGAAGTAGAGAGTCATTGGGTGATGTCCTTGGTTGGGGTGTATGCACCGTGCGATGTCTGGCATGAGGTGGTCCTCACATCTCACTCATGCAGAGATCATGGCGTCGTCTGTCACTCACGCATCCGGCATTGCTGTTGTGGATTGGGGATCACGCCACCATCCTGCCGGAGACCCGGGTCTCGAAGACCCGGCAGAATGCTAAAAAGATCGTTCAGCAAGGCCACAGCACCAGAGGTAGGCTGAGGTCGAGGTCAAGCTTGAGCGAAGATTCGACTCGCTTCATCTCGGCCTTAACCTGAGCCTTAGCCTTTCGATAACGCTGGCGGACTTTTTCAGAATCCTGCAGGAGGAGTTTCACGAAGCGCCGGCCAGCATCCAAGCCTTCGCCTCTTCGGGGAAGGCGATCACTTGCTCACGCGTGACGGTGGGGAACTCGTCGAGGAACTCGTCGATGGTCTGCCCTCCCTCTAAATACTCAATGAGCGTCTGTACCGGCACGCGAATCCCGAAAAAAGCAGGCGTATCGCCCAGAATGTCAGGGGTTGAGGTCATGAGGGATTACTTCGCAGTAGCCATAACGCATCCTGAAGATCGCTGAGATTCTAAGCTAGCAGGCGCGAGAAAGCAATTTCATCCCCCTCGCGCGGGTGAGATGGAAGCGGGCCTAACCGATTGCCCCACCCTCTGATTCAATCGCGGAAGTCATCGTCTTGTGTGATGAGGGTGCTGGCGGAGATGGATTGTCTGATACATTTCACGACCCCTTGGTTTCTGACTCCATGCGGTGGGTTCGTCGCGCATGGTAATGCGTAGTTCATGGCCTGCAGTTGCTAACCATTGAGAAACTTTACGATCAGCTCGGCGATGTGAATGCCAGTCCCTACGGTAGCCTGGAAACGCATAACAAACGATCCACCCGATACGTCAGAATACGCATATTCTGGCCCCAAACCGTTGTCGTGGAGCATGGCACATGCCTTGCTGACATACCTTGCTGAATGTGTTCGGGGATTTGGCTCATAACCCTCTCCTCTCGGGCCACCGCATCAGCTGACCATCCTGAAACGGACTCGTGCATGAGAGATACAGGCTTCTTTAGGAAGGGCGTGTCAGTTGATGCGAACAGCGAACACCAGGGCCATTGCAGGAAACATTTCGTCTAGTCCGAGTCTCCAGATGAGCCGGGCACTCGCCATGGCCGTGGTGCTGATGCTCTGGAACAATATGGCGTGGGGAGCCACGTTGACATGGACTGCGAACACCGAGCCCGATCTAGCGGGATACCACGTATACCAATGCGCGCAGCAACCCTGCGGGCGAGCCTTTGGCTCGGCGACGCGGCTCGCGACTCTGGGAACTGTCACCAGTTTCAATATCGGGACACCCGCCGTCATTCAGTACTATGTGATCACGGCATACGACTTCGCCAACAACGAATCGAGCGATCCGCCGCCCTCTCCTCCTGCCGCAACGGTAAGGCTGACTGTCCTCGGATCGCCGAATCTAGGTGAGCCCTGGACAGTGCAGGCGACAACCAATGCATCGGGGACTGTCTCGTTGGAAGTCCGGATCAACGGAGCGCTGGATCACACCGAAATGCAAAGCCCTTATTGCGCATTCGGCGATACCAATGGGACTTGCACCAGGGTCCAGAGGCCGTCGGGAACTTACACAGTGGAATTTCGTGTTATGAGCAGTGGAACCGAAGTCGCTCGTCAGTCAGTCGTGGTCACCGCAGCAGCGGTGCCTGACCTCCCTCAACTGGCACCTCCACCCGCTCCGGACAACCTGCGTCTGAGTTCCGTGTACTAGACCAACCGGCGCGGTCATCTGTTGAAGGAATGGATGGGAAGCCAAGGCAGGATCGGGGGTTGCGCAGATCAAGCCGAGCCGGCTGAGCCATAATGCGACTTCTGTCCGGTGGTTAAGACCGTGAAGGAATAAGGGTCTTCGAAACTGAAACCCCCGCCGCGCGCGGACGAGGCGATCAGAAACGTAGAGTGAGCTACCCCCGCTTCTTGTCCGTAATCACGCGCGCAACTGTCACATGGCGTTTCCGATTGCCTTCACCGGTGCTCATGAACGGACAGAGCTGTCTCAATCATTGAATTTCAAGTAGGCCAAATCACGAGCAAAAGGACGATCACGATCGCACCCAGCTGGCATTACATCTGCATAATCCCACCATTGAGAGTCCGTACGTCCATCCAGCGGCAAGACCGCAGAAAAGAACCGAGTTATGGTGGTACGACAACATCCCCGATTTCCAGCGACGTTTTTCGGCACCCTCGTCCATCAGAGTCACCTCCATCAGATTAGTAAGGCGCTGGATCTCTCGCTGAAAGGCTGTCGGCTCGAAAGTCCCTTTCGAGCCTCCGCCGGAATGAAGGTGGATCTCCTGCTCTATTTTCCTGAAGAAGAAACCCCAATTTTGATCCAAGGCGCTGTTGTACGCTGGTCCGGCGCGCACGGGATCGGTATCGAGTTTCAGTCCATCGCCTCGCCCCATCAGGAACGGTTGAATAATACCATCCAGCAGCTCGAAGTCGCAGCCGGTCACAGCTAGGCGACACTTGGCAACGCGGCTCAACGACTCATCCCGCCCCCTCACGTCCCTTTCCTTTTCTATTCTAGTGCAGCACGCAAGGGAAGAGGCAGAAGGAGGAACACTTGTCTTTTTTCCTTCTCTACCCTAAGAATGAGTAGAGCCGCAGGCTGAACGAGTATCAGCTTCGGTGACAACCCCTCCCTTAGTTGTAGAGGAGTGCCTTCTATGAAAATGCTGCTGATCGTCTTCCGTGAGTCGATGGTGGAACAGGTCCATAGCCTGCTAAAAGAATATGAAGTCAACGCGTATACTGAACTGCACAATGTAGCCGGCAAGGGAGAGACCGGAGCAACCGTTCAGTTCTTCCTGTCACCGGGCGCCAACTATATGATCCTCGCCGCGGTATCGGAACAGGTTGCCTGCCGCCTCATCGATGGGTTCACGCGTTTTAGAGCGGAGCACGAGATGCGACAGGGTGACAATATACTCCCACTCCACGTATTCGTCCTTCCCTGTGAGCAAGCGGTCTAGCCACAGACAGCGTGTCCGCCGCCGTTCGGTGTCACCAGCACCCAACAAGGCGAACTAAACAATCACCGCGCGCGTGCAGATCGCAATCGGCTCCCGACGCTTTTCTAGCTTTGCAATCATCACCGTATTCCCGTTCATGTATAATAGCGTTGCTCTGCCCTCGGCTCTACGCATCTGACATGGCCGCAAGATACATCCAGAGAGGAGGAACACCATGAGTACGGCAACGGTGGAAATCCCGGTTCACCAGCAGGTCCTAACCTTTGTAGGCGCACCCCGGAAGATGCTGATTGGCGGCAGGTGGCTCGAAGCCGCGTCGGGGAAGACCTTCCCGACCTATAACCCGGCCACGGGCGAAGTCCTGGCCCAAGTGGTCGAAGGCAACAGCGCCGACGTTGACAAGGCGGTCATCGCTGCACGGAAAGCCTTCGAGAGCGGCCCGTGGCGCATGCTCACAGCCTCAGAGCGTGGACGGCTGATCTGGAAGCTCGCCGACCTTATCGAATCTCACCTGGAAGAATTTGCCCAACTGGAGTCGCTCGACAATGGGAAGCCGGTCGGCGTGGCCCGCGTGGCGGATGTGCCGCTGGCCGTGGACCTCTTCCGATACATGGCGGGTTGGGCGACCAAAATCGAAGGCAACACGATCCCCATTTCGGTGCCCTACACGCCCGGCGCCCGGTATCTCGCCTACACCCTACGCGAGCCGGTCGGCGTGGTGGCTCAGATCATTCCCTGGAACTTTCCGCTGCTCATGGCGGCCTGGAAGCTAGGCCCGGCGTTGGCCGCGGGCTGCACTATCGTCCTAAAGCCTGCCGAGCAGACACCGCTGTCCGCTTTGCGACTCGGCGAGCTGATCTGCGAAGCAGGATTCCCGGACGGGGTGGTCAACATCGTGCCCGGGTACGGGGAGACCGCTGGCGCGGCACTGGCGGCGCACCCGGACGTGGACAAGGTGGCTTTCACGGGGTCCACCGAAGTGGGGAAGCTCATCCTTGGGGCGGCCGCGAGGAATCTCAAGAAAGTGTCGCTGGAGCTCGGGGGGAAGTCCCCCAACATCGTGTGCAAGGACGCCGATCTGGAGGCAAGCATACCTGGGGTCGCGAGCGCGATCTTTTTCAACCACGGCCAATGCTGCTGCGCAGGCTCCCGGCTCTACGTCGAGAAGGGGATCTTCGACGAGGTGGTGGCGGGCGTGGCTGAGGACGCGAAGAAGATCAAGGTCGGGCCGGGCATGGATCTCGCCACCCAAATGGGCCCGCTGGTGTCGGACGAGCAGCAACGGCGGGTGCTCGGCTATCTGGAGTCGGGCCTCTCCGAGGGCGCCAAGGCGGTGGTCGGCGGGCGCAAGCTGGGCAACAAGGGCTACTTTGTGGAACCGACCGTGCTGGTCAACACCACGCAGAAGATGAAGATCATGCAGGAGGAAATCTTCGGGCCGGTTGTATGCGCAGTGCCGTTTACGGACTTGGACGAGGTGCTCCCGGCGGCGAACGACTCCATCTACGGTCTGGCGGCGGCGGTGTGGACCCGCGATGTCGGCAAGGCCCACCGCATCGCGGCCGAGCTGCGCGCAGGGTCGGTGTGGATCAACTGCTACAACATCTTCGACGCTGCGCTGCCCTTCGGCGGCTACAAGCAATCCGGGTGGGGCCGCGAGATGGGCCACGACGCGCTGGAACTGTACACCGAGGTAAAAGCCGTTACCGTGCGGCTGTGAACGATCACTGGAGAACGGAAGGATCGGCGGGAAGAGTACGAGCTAGTGCGTGAGGACAGTAAAAGGTGTCACCAACTGTCTTGAGATTGAGGCATGTTGGGCCTCAGTTCGGAGGAGAGAACGCTATTGTTCTGCCGCGCGCGGACGAGGCGATCAGAAATGAAGCATGTCGCCGTGTCCCTGACAGATCCGCACGTCTCTGAACGCTGCGCGCACCACGGATGTTGCCGCAAAGGTTCCTGCCGAAGTGCTTGGTTACCCCTGACGAAGCGACTGCGGCAAGACCAAGCCAACGGTGGTGTCCTGAATGGGATTATGCAGCCGATTGATTCCTTCGCGGCAATACCCAAGTGGCAACCACCGGCAACCGCCGCAAATGGAGGGCAGATCATCCCCTGTCACTGAAGTCTGAATCCGCGCAAGAATGTCGTGCCAGCGAAGACGATCCCTTACCTTCAGCCCGAGCCTCCGCAGCACCTCGTGATCCTGTTCAATCATCTCCTCCTCCGATCTCTCGCCGTTGAGCGTACAGCCAGATGGGTGACGGTGTGGACAGGCCGCACAGACTGCATCCGGAGACGCAAGAACTTCGACCAGGACCTCGGGGTGATCGGTTAACGTACGGTGGATTGCGGCCATGTTCGCGATAAATTCAGAACTGTACCCTTCCCCGCGAAACCCCTGCAGACACAAGAGCGTATGGCCTCGAAGGCGGATCAAAGCGGAAGAACTGTCGTCCGTAACGAGATCGGCCATGGCGATAGAATCTCGTGGAATTGTGCCACCGGAAACCAGCCGAGTCAAAACGGCCCTCTTGCCTCTCTACTCGGCCCATCCCATCGGCGCTTAGGAATGATGACTCCCGCTGTTCGCTGCCAAGCGTGAGGAGCTGATTCGTTCACTCAATATATTGTCGCGCACTGGCCCCACGCCGCGACAGGCCAACGCGTCAAGAGCATTACATCAAGAGATTCCGACATTTCCAGTTTTCTCCAGGAAGAGAAGAGTCTTGCCGCGTTTCCTTTCGGACTGGGCTACTCCCGAAGGAGCGCCCCCGCTGCCGTTCGCCACCGATTGACGAGGCCGCTCAGGAGGGATTATCGTAGTATCGCCTGAAGAATGACGGGGACGAAGATTCAACGCCCCCTTCTGCTCTCTCCGAGTGAGGTTCTCCAGCCTCCGCCGTTCCGTCAGGACAGAGTACCGACCGACATTTGTGGCTCGCTGAGGTACATTCTCAGCGAGTGGCGCTTCCGGACCCAACGGAAGGAGGTCTCGCCGTGGAACCTACCAAGAAACGACAGGGCTGCAAGAAATCAAAGAGTGTGGTGATTTCTCAAAGTACCGGCGACCTGAGCCTCCCATTCCGGAGGATCAGGGGTGATTACGAGAGATCCGCTCCTGCCTCACGACTCACGGTCGTTGATGCGGGAGGACTGGTTGCGCATTCAACGAAAGGGAGGTCGCACACATGCCTACGTACGAATATAAGTGCCTGGACTGTGGGAAAGAAGTGGTGCTTTTCTTGCGCTTGCAGGATCACGAGCGCGGGTCGGTTGCTTGTCCATCTTGCAACAGCAAGCGCATGGAGCAATTGATCACCAGCGTCATGGCGAAGACAAGTCGGAAGAGTTGAACGGCCGGAGGTTCGCACTCAACTCTCGGCTCCCTACTGGCCGCACCAGTGCGTGAACTGCCGTTCCGAAAGACGACAACGCGGGACATTCTGGATTTCCGGAGGAGTCGTTTTACTTCACGTCTTCCAGAGAATCAGAATGGTCGGTAATTCCCCGGGGCGCTGTCTCAGTCTTTGACTCGTGGAGAAACAGCTGGTGCGGAGGCACCGCCGCGCCCTTGACAGCCTTTTTCATCGGTGTCCCCGTTTTCTAGTCCTTCAGTCACTCGCCTCTTCCCATCAAGAACGGTTGGACAGCACCCTCCGACTGATTGAATCGACAGCCGGCCATAGTTTACCGACTGCCGACGGCACGGTTCAACCGCACAACCCGCGGGCGGACCAATTCCCTCCTGAATGGGTCACTACTCAAGCCACCCCGTGATCCTCTGACGTGTGCGCCTACTTGGCGCAACAGCTGGACGGATCGGTTGCGCCCTCGGAAGGAAGCAGACGATCGAGCGCAAAGTACACGGGGCAAAAGCCCGTGAGCCCGCTCTGGATGAGCGTCACGCCGATGACCGCCGGAAGCAGATACCAATGGGCGCTCACATAATGTCCCAGCGCCACTCCGACCGTCACCAGCACGCCCACGATCGCATCGTGAACTCGTCTCTTGTGACTCATGATTGGCCCTCCTCCGCAGAAAGATCCGACGCAAGCCTCCCCGCAGGACTCCGGAGAGAACAGTTCTGTCAGGCTAGACTGGAGACTTGTACCTGTCAAGAATAGCCGCCGCAGCTAGCCGCGCGCGGAGGTGTTGTACGAGGTATCAACGCAAAATCTGATCCTCGACCGTTGGGCCACGCTTGCAGGAGCAACGGAGCTGCTCAGCTCCTCCTACGCAATGCCAAAGACTTTGGCTGCCTTTTTCACATCCCGCGGCTTAACCCATAGGATGGCGCCGAAGCGCCCCTGGCCGGCCGATCGACCGGTCACCGCGGTGATGTTGATCCTGGACGAAGCAAGTTGGGCAGTCAGATCCGCCAGCGCTCCGGGACGATCATCGCCGTCCACCAGGAAGCACGTTTGCGGTCCCTGCATGTTCCACTTCAGCAGCTTCGCCGTGTTCTTGAAGGGAGTGGGAACTTCCGGCACCAGGTCCACCTGTGTGCGGCGATTCCGAGGAAAGGCATGCACCGCCAGCAGATTCACTCCGGCCTCGTGCAGGGGAGCAAGCACATGAGCCAACTTCCCGGACGTATCCGCAATCTGCATCTTGAAATATTGGGCAGTTCGAATCAGATCGGCCATCATACCCTCCTCTACCCGTCCGGATAGCAGGTATCGTCCAGCAGGACATGTGTCGCGAGAAAAGAATGTGTGTGTGGAATCATCATCACGGGGACTGACCTCCGCAGGAGTCTCGCAATGATGGGACGGAGTTGACGGCGTATAGCCTAGGCCCCCAAACGTGAGGAATGCAAGCAGGTCAAGATCCCGCTTTAGGTACCGGTTTGCGGCTTCCGCCTTAGGCCAGTCTTTCTCAAAGGACGGCCTCGTGTCCTTCTATCCAGCTCCGACTGATCTGCTGTTCTATAAAGGTACTCTCCCCGCGCGCGGACGAGGCGATGAGACGGGTACGGCACTATATTTCTGTACTTGATTGCTCGTTCAACCAGGCTTCGAACGCGTCATGGAGCCTGCGTTTATAGTGAGGCTGGTACCCGGGGATGCTGGAGTAATCTCCCGACTCCAGCATCTTTCGAATCATGCCCGCAGTATACGACGCGCCTTGCGCGCGATGATCTTTGTGCCACACGGCAAGACGACTCTCAGACGCACCTTCCTGGGCCTCATCGAAAACGTACCAATCACAGTCTTTCGAAAATCGAAGGTACGCCATAACGTGACTCAAGAACTAAAACAATGCCGCGCGCGGAGGAGCAGTTCCGGGTCCATGTAGCAGGCGACTTTGCAAGAAACTAGGTCTTCACCTTGCGCGTGTTTCAGCTGTGATGATTCTTCCGGCTATTTCCTCTCCACAGACAACGCATCGATATCCTCTTGTGAAGACCTCTCCGAATTCCTCTCCATCCCAACCTTCCAATCTCGCCCGGAAGTGACAGGCAGGATCGTCACAGCGAGGTTCAAGCGGATAGTTTTCGCCTCTGGAAATCCAAACACCTTGTTTCATACGTTCACACGCGCATGACGCAGACTACTCATCAGGGGTGAAAAGTGTCAATGGAGGAGGCAGCGGGCGGGGCTGAGGCGGCTGATCAGATCGAAACTGTTCCTGACACCGTTTTCTTTCGCCGCCCGGTTTTCTTTCCCGGTTGATTGAAGGGTTAGGATCGGAATGGTTGGACATCACCTGACTGGCGCAACATCTTGTTCACCTCGTCAAGGTGCAGCTCTTCACCGACAATCATCTCTCGTGCATATTCTTCCAACAGGACGGACTTTCCTTCGGAGACTTTCAGGAGTTCGTAATAGGAGACGATGGCGGCCTTCTCGTGCTCCAAGCTTTCCTGCAGGATATCTCCCACATCATGCTTCTCGGTTTCCAAGAGTGTCCCAATTTTCAGCGACGGGTGGCCGCCTAGCAAGGTGACCAGTTCCCCGGCTTTATGCGCATGGGCAAGGCTCTCGTCAGCATTACGCTTTAGCCAAGACACGATAGGAATGCGGTTATAGCCATAGATCATGAGGGAGTAATGCATATAGCGTACGACGCCCGCCAACTCATGCTCCATAATTTTGTTAAGAATCCCAACCGCGCGTTGCGTGTCTTGATCGTTCATCTGACGCCTCCTGTTATGCCAAACTGTCCCGCCTGAAGAAGTTGCGAATGGCATATCGCCTGGCACGTCTGCTGCGGCCGGCCTTTGCAGCATGGCAAACCACCATCAGCCATTCGACGGGAGGCAAGTCTACTGGAAAGCCCGATGCATATCCACCTCGTTCTGTTCTTGGTGGCACGCAAGGCGTTGATGGCGACCGAGCAGCCGTCCGGCCCCACACAGAACAAACGAACGCGTGAGCGAATGATGTATTTCGTTGGGCTTTGAACACCTGAAGCGCACACAACATCAGGAAAGTGAAATGACAAGACCTCGCCCTCACGTCCCTTTCATTTTCTCTTCTAGTGGAGTACGCAAGGGAAGAGGCAGATGGAGGAACATTTGTCTTTTTTCCGTCTCTACCCTAAGAATGGGTAGAGCCGCAGGCTGAATCATTGTCAGCTTCGGTGACAACCCCTCCCGCAGGTGCACAGGAGTGCCTTCTATGAAAATGCTGCTGATCGTCTTTCGTGAGTCGATGGTTGAACACATCCATGCCCTACTGAAAGAATATGAAGCCAACGCGTTTACTGAGCTGCACAATGTAGCCGGCAAGGGAGAGACCGGACCCACCGTGCAGTTCTTCCTGTCACCGGACGCCAACTGTATGATCCTCACCGCGGTATCGGAACAGGTTGCCTACCGCCTCATCGAGGGGTTCACGCGCTATAGAGCAGAGCACGTGGTGCGTCAGGGTGACAAGTTGTTCCCTCTTCACGTATTCGTCCTTCCCTGTGAGCAAGCGGTCTAGCCACGGACAGCGTGTCCGCCGCCGTTCGGTGTTACCAGCACACAACAAGGCGACCGAGACAACCGCCACGCGCGGACGAGGCGCTCAACAAAGACTCCCGACCCCTTTTTTCATCCCTCATGCTCCAGAAGATCGTCGCGAGCAAATTGACGTTGGAGTGGTCACCTGAACAAATCGCGGGATGGCTCAAGCTGTCATTTCCAGATCAGGGCACCATGCGGGTCTCCCATGAAACGATCTACCGCAGCTTGTTCATTCAAGCCCGAGGGGTGCTCAAGAAAGAATTAATCGGGCATCTCCGATCCCGGCGCAGGATGCGACGTGTGAAACACGCGAGCACGGCTGGCCAGCCGCGCGGGCAGATCGTTGATGGCGTCTCCATCCGCGACCGTCCCGCTGACGTGGAAGATCGGGCGATTCCCGGTCATTGGGAAGGGGACTTGATTGCTGGGTCCAAGAATACGCACATGGCCACCTTGGTGGAACGCTCGTCACGCTTCACGATGCTGGTGAAGGTGCCGGGGAAAGATACCGCCAGCGTGGTGACGGCACTGAGCACGCAGATACGGCAACTGCCATCAGCCTTGCGCCGGTCATTAACCTGGGATCGCGGGATGGAATTGGCCCAGCACAAACGCTTGACGGTTGATACGAAGGTGCAGGTCTATTTTTGTGACCCGCAAAGCCCGTGGCAGCGGGGCACGAATGAAAATACAAACCGCTTGCTGCGTCAGTATTTTCCGAAAGGCACAGACCTGTCACGGTACTCCCAAGCAGACTTGAACACGATTGCGTTACGCTTGAACCAACGTCCAAGGAAGACGTTGGGGTTTCACACGCCGGCGGCTATACTGGAGGCAACTGTTGCAAGCACCGCCTGAACCTACCATGACGTTCCTCAAGAACTAAGACCATGGCGCGAGCGGACAAGGCGATCAACAAAGACTCACGACCCCGTTTCTTTTCCTCCGCGCATGACGCAGACTACTCATCAGGGGTGAAAAGTGTCAATGGAGGAGGCAGCGGGCGGGGCTGAGGCGGCTGATCAGATCGAAACTGTTCCTGACACCGTTTTCTTTCTTGCGAATTGCCCTCTCTTCTTTCCAGAATTTGATTCTCTCTAACATACAAGCCACCTTTGCAGTTTCGTCTGTCCATGACTTAGGTGCAATGAGACTGTCCTCTCCTAGCTAGTGTGTAGCAAGCACCGCGCGTACCGCCGAACCGAAGAAGGGGCTTGATGCCGACTCCCTCATCAGATCCGAAGCCAGGTCGCGAAACCACGTCCTGTCAGCTAGCTGCCGAAATCTTCTAATTCGCCTATTGAAGCTGCATATACCCAGCCGTCTACCGCACCCACATGGGCACGGCAGTCTATTGCGCGACGCTTCTTCATCCCAAGGTAAAGTATGGTCCTCTTCACTTGATCCACCGTCTCCAAGCCAAAGAGGTTCATATAGTCTGCAATTTCTCCAAACGAACCATGAGCGAGTTCCCCAAAGGCAAAATCGCCTCCTTGCTGAAGTTTGCGGGAGATCGCGAACAAGAATGGAACGAGGCAATTCTTGGCAAAGCCTATGAGTGTCGGATCACTGGCAAGGGTCGCCAATAGCCGAAGTCGCGAGCCGAGGCAGAGCGAGCCATCTGGATTAATATGGTACGCTCCCCACCGCGGTATTCGGCCGTCCAATTCATCAACTAAAGGTATATACCGTGGGAATTTGTCCGGCACCAAGATGCGCAGCCGAAAAGCATCCGTAATCTCATCATGATCAGTCGACTTGGCAGTGAAGTCGAATAACCCCTCAATGTGTAGAGTGACTCCGTTAACTGGGCAAACATCCATTCCCCGGTATCTACAGAGGAATCTATCTAGCCCCAATGCATCGTACCTGCTCATCTACACCAAGGCTTAGGAGCATCGCGGATCACATGCACAGCTGGAGACGAAGATACACGTGGTCCGGATCCAATAATTGAGGTTAGCACGGCGTCACCTAGAGTCACCCCGAAGAGCTTGGTGGCGTGATCCTGGAGGGAACTACGGTCAGTGATGGAAGTGACCTTATAGATGTCACTTTTCGCTTTCTCGAGCCAGACAATGAAGTTGTCTTCAAGGCGTAACTGCCTACCTTCTTGAGTTCCCCACCGGTCAGCAAAATCCTCCACAGGATTGACCGGATTCGGCACTCTTGGTCGCGAAGTGCCCACACTCATGCTTGACAATATCTGTTCTAGCGCATCCAAAAGTTCAAATTCTCCTCTATACGCTACGGCTGCGAGGGTGGTAATGATGATAGAGATGGGTTTTCTCTCAGGGGCCTTCTCAAACATCACATCGCGATGCCGTTTCAGAATTTGAATGGCCATTTGCAGCGGTGTTTTCCATCTATAGGCAGGTAAATCGTCTACTCGGGCTACGTTCGCCTGAAGGGCACGAGCTTTCAACAACGAATCAGCCAATCTCATACGTGATTCGAACCATCGCGCATAACCTTCTGGATTACTAATTTGCCAATCCTCGGATATACGCCTATACAACGGATGCCTGTCATCAGTTATCGCAACGGCCAGTTGTGCCAAATCTTGCGCAAGCAGGTTCGACATCCCCGCCTGGATCATGCGCTGCTGGATGGCTTTCCAAACACTGTCGGTGTGTCGAATGCACGGCACTGTATCCAGATGAAATTTGAGACGCTCTTCGGACTTGAGTCTCCAACACCGATGCTTCTCTTCTAACTTCTGCTGCATCTTCCGTTCGTTCCGATAGGTTTCCAGATCCGCTCCGACCATCTGTTTCAGATCTGCTTGAGTATGCGTCGTCGCTGTTATGCCTTCCTGAAGCTTGCATACCAGGTCCAGGTCATAATCATCGCGTTTCCACGGTTTGGTAGCTGTACCCAACCTGAATGAACCTTGAGGAAACACATGCGGTTTGTACCGAGCAATTTTTGACTTCGATTGATCACTGAGCCACTCGCCAAGACTATGATACTTGCTTTCGGCTGCCTGGTAGTTGGCATCAGAGATGTCAATCGACTCCGCGAGAGCAGTCAGGATTTTTCCTTTTTGATCCTCAATCATTCGGCCCTCCTAAATTTCTAGAGCCTTTACGAAGGCTCGGGTTTTATTGTTGTGATCGTAAATTATCCATAGCATCTCTGCTTTCGGCATTCTGACGCGTCCAAGTTCAACAGCTGCCGCTACCGGCATCGCGGGAAATATGGCCAACGGGGCATCATTCCCGTGCTTATCCGAAATTCGAACCATTAAACGGCGAACGGCTTGGCGAAACCTCGACAGTTGCTCACGGGTCCTCAAAAAATCATTGTTCGGTTTGTCAATGGTGATTTCCCAAATAGCAATCTGCCTCCCCAACACAGATGTCACGCGATGATGAGCAATCGGCGCGCTTAGTGAAACGATCAATGCGGGGGGATGCTCAAAGCTGTGAGGAACTTTTAATCGGTACTCTGCATCGTGCGATTCCTCACTCCATTGCCAGGATTGCTCCGGCTCCCGACGAAGTTGGTATACATCTGCGGCGATCTTGTCCGTGAAGAGAGCGCCAAGTCGTATCAATAGTGGCATCGGTGCGAAGGCGAATATCGAGAAGTGATCACGTTCCGCAATGCGAGGACGGATCCACCGCTCAAATCCTTTCTCAAGATTCAGGCCTTCAGTGACCCAATAGTCGGGGTCATCATCTTTGCCTTCCCATGTCATGCTCAGGGAAATGGGATTTTCTTCGGATGGGTATGCGTGCGGAAACATGGCCCAGTGAGCCTGCAGCGGTCGAAGAGGAGATTTCTCATCTCCAATGTTGGCACCATAGAGCACCACGGTCGATTTCTTATTAGGATCGACGCCGGTCACGATCGCGACCCTTTTTTCGTGCAGTATTTTCCATTGTCTAAGGAGGTCAGCAGAGTACCGACCGCCATCCTGCTCCTGGTCCATCTTCTTGTGGCAATCGTGACAGACCAGCATGAGGTTGCCCACCTCGTTGAGGAGACGGACGTTCTTGTTAAAAGTTCCTCGCCCACGAGGCCCGCGGCAAGAGAAGGAATAAATATGCGCCTTCTCGGAAATGTTAACGCGTTCTTGGGTCACGGGAGACTTATAGAGGATGCGGTTACACCCGCTAAATTGACAACGGCCAGCCGCTCTAGCCCACAGTTCACGCTCAACATTACGTCTAATATGACGAGTTACATCCATGAACGTTCTTTTGATCAGTCTCTTGGAATTTTCGATTTTCATATAGGCTTCATCCCTCATCTACGGCAAACGAATCAAAGGTCCCACCGCATGTAGTCGTATTCGGCCCCTTCTCAAATGGTTATGTGTCGCCGCATGTCTCCCTCTTGCTGCAGCACTGAGATGAAGACTTTGGCGCTATCATTATCTCCTCACCAAATAAAAAAGCCGCACCTGGAGCATCACGCCTCCAAAATGCGGCTTCACGTCCCTTCGTCGAACCTAACAGTCGACTAGAGCCCTACGCCTTCAACAGCCAGCTTCTATTCAGCCATCACAGTATGTTCTTCGGTCTCCAAGGCAACCACGTCGGATAAGGGAGATGTAACTTGCACTTTGGACACTCCAAGAAGTCATCTCGCCAAACCCGACACTTGTTCACAAGGACACTTCCCGTTACTTTTATTAGATCCTGCCCACATGGGCAGCGATAAATTCGATCAAACATATGATTGCGAATCCATCACTGAACGGGGTCAAACCGTTATGCATGATGACTACATATAGCTATCCTGTCTTTTTGTCAATACCAAATATTGTGGATTGATTGGGGAATGCGAGGAAAAGCTGTGGATAGCTACGGGGCGAATCTTGGAGCCGAATAGCGCCCTAATCGCGCAAGTTATCCACAGAACAAGCTGCTAGTTTGAACCCAAATCCAGTATTTGCTTCTCGTCGTCATCACCTAGAAGGCCATTCGCCCAATTTTCAGCGTCGCTTCCTCCACGCCTTTAATTGGGACAAACCGACCACCGATACCAAGCACGACGACTTTCGGAAGCGGGAAATAGGGACAGGCTACTTTTCGCTCGTAATTGTGTCAACTCAGCGAAATGGCGAAATAGACGTATTAACAGGGGCGGGGAAAAAGAGCATATAGCGAATGGCATATAGCTGATGGCCGGAACAAGAGACATATCTCGCCCTTCGGTGTGACTCAGGGCCGTGAGCTTGCCGAACGGTGAAGCGTCTGTATTTTCATGCGAGATATGAACGACGAATAACGCCGGAGAAATGCGCGTGGCGACTGCTGCGGCGCTCGCTCTGTCACTCTTTCTTGAAGGCCAGCTTGCTGTCTGCCAACAAGCCGGTCAGCAACGAGCTGAACTCCATGGGAATGACAAACTTTGTGGAAAGGCCCGCCCCCATCACCTTCAACGTCTCCAGATATTGCAAGCTCATGGTCTTGGCATCCACGCCCTTGGAAAGAAAGGGGGGACAGGCTACTTTTCTGGCGACGTTCTGGGACGTCCAGAAGCTTGAGTGGGGTCAGCAAGAAATACTGGGGTCATGAGTTTTGACGTATGAACAGCGGGGGACATTTCAGGCCGCGGCACGGACCTTCACCGTGAGACGTACTTGCGCTCCGAGCCGGGCCAGCATGTCGATCAGTGCGTCCGTACTGAACAAGTCGATACGCCCACGGAGGAGATCGCTGACGCGGGGCTGAGTCACACCGAGTATCTTGGCCGCTGCTCTCTGTTTGAGGTGGCGGGACGCGATGAGCTTCTGCACCTGGATCATGAGGTCCGCTCGGACCAGCAGATGCTCGGCCTCCTCGCGGCGAAACCCGAGGTCACGGAATACATTCCCGGTGGACGGTGTGATCTTCAGTTTCATGATTCTCCTCCCCTCTCGCTCCACTTACCGCTCAGCGCTGCGCAACGAGTGCCTGATATCGTTGTCTGGCAAATTCCACATCGTGCTGCGAAGTTTTCCTGGTCCGTTTCTCAAAGGCATGGAGCACATAGATCGCTTCCGCAAACTTGGCGACGTAGCACACGCGATGTTCCACTGCGGTATGAATTCTGATCTCACGGACGCCGGGACCAATCGTCGGCATCGGTTTCCAGTCCAACGGCTCCAACCCCTGCTGAACCAGCCGAAGCTGAAACCCCGCGAGGCGCCTGGCATCCCGCGGAAATGCCTGCACGTCACTCCGCGATGACCCGAGCCACAAGATCGCCTTATCGGTCACGGGATCAATATGCAAGTTTTAGTATATTACTGTCAAGCGAGAGGGACTTCTGCTGAAACCTATTGTGACATGACGATACCATCGTAAAGTACAGCGCATCAATGTGCCGATTCCAATCGAGCATTACAATTGCTCCGTCCAAGCTCGCTTGCTATCTCTTTAGGGATGGGGGCTGATTGATCTTCCACTGCGCGCGGAGCAACGAGCGTGGCGGCTGATCAGGCAACGGCTCTGTCACTCTTTCTTGAAGGCCAGCTTGCTGTCTGCCAACAGGCCGGCCAGCAACGAGCTGAATTCCATGGGAATGACGAACTTCGTGGAAGGGCCCGCCCCCATCACCTTCAACGTCTCCAGATATTGCAAGCTCATGGTCTTGGCATCCACGCCTTTGGCCACGTCGAAGATCTTCCCGAGCGCGAGCGCGAAGCCTTCCGCCCGCAGGATTTTGGCCTGTCGGTCACCTTCGGCGCTGAGGATCGCCGCCTGCTTGTCCCCCTCGGCTACCGCAATGGCAGCCTGTTTTTTGCCTTCTGCTTCCGTGACTGTCGCCCGCCGGCTCCGTTCGGCCGACATCTGGCGCGTCATCGCCTCTTGGACCTCCTTCGGAGGGGTGATCTCTCGAATCTCGACGGTGGTGATCTTCACCCCCCAGCGCTGCGTGACTTCATCCATTTTGGCCTGCAACAGGTGATTGATCTGGTCACGTTTGGCCAGCATGTCGTCCAGTGGGATGTCGCCCACGACGGCCCGCAAGGTGGTGGTGGCAATACCCTGTGAGGCCCCCGCAAAGTCCTGGACCTTCACGACGCTGGCAGTCGGGTCGAGGACGCGGGAATAGATCAGGAAATCAATCGAGATCGGCGCATTGTCTTTGGTAATGCAGGTCTGGTGCGGCACCTCGAAATAGTTTTCTCGGAGATCCACCCAGATCGGCCGGTCGATGAGCGGCATGATCACGACCAGGCCTGGCCCTTTCGGCGTAGGCAACACTTTACCCAGGCGGAGCACGACGATGCGCTGATACTCCGGAACGATTTTGATGGTGAGAAACACCAGGAAGACAACCACCACGAGTCCTACTATGAGAGAAAGGTCCATACCGACCTCCTTTTTGCGGTGTGCGATTAGGCGACGGTGGTGGTGCAGAGAGACGAACAGACTGAGAGAAGGGTACGCGTGGGCGGCACCAATGTCTAGTGGATGAAGGAGCGGGAAGCGGGGCCATTCTCAATTCTCGATATCGTGCTTGGCGCAGAGGCTGACTGTACCCAACCGCGCGCGTCGAACGGGCACATTCTGATCGTGCTCGTTCCGCGAGCATAGGTCTATATGCTCCTTCCAAGCTTGCTCGTACCTCCTCTCAAGGGGTGGTCTGGATCTATCCCTCAACTGCGCGCATCGACCGAGCACTGCCAAACAGAACTCGTTCGACCCGGAGCCCGTTTGATGGCTCCGGGCGACGGGATAAAACCCACTTCGTGTGTGCGGGCGGGGAGCACGAGGGATAGCCCAGACCGCCCCCTATATCCCTAATTGGAGATTACCCTGGGCGCCTGGAGGCGCCTGAGACAGTCCAGCCAGAGTGTGGCCGGGTCTTTGTCAAAGATGCCGATCGAATCTGGCGGCAGGGTTGCCCACGCCCCCTGGAGCATTTCATATCCCAGCTGCCCCGGAGCCCACCCGGCAAATCCGGCAAAAGCCCGGAAGGTTTCGGTCGGTTTGGCCTGCGTAATGATGCGTTCCAGGACCGCAGGTGTGCCCCCCACATAGACCCCGTCGAAGACCGATCGTGCGTCTGCTGGAGGCTCCTTGAGTCGGAACAGCAGGAGAAGGTGGGTTGGCTCTACCGGCCCACCCGCAAACAATCGGTAGGTGGTCCCCTTGAGTACGGTGAGGTCCGGCAACGCCTCAGACAGAAGGACGTTCGTGGAGCGATTCAGAATGAGTCCGAGTGTTCCCTCAGGCCCGTGCTCCACTATGAGCACGACGGCTTGGCGGAAGTTCGGATCATCCAGCGTTGGACTGGCCACTAAGAGCACACCCTTCTCGACCGACGACGGCGCGACTTCCATCCCCGCCAGAGTCGGTACCGCATGCAGGACGGTCAAAAGTCCCCCGAGCAGGAAGCTCGCGATGGTTCTCCGTGCATCAGTGAGGGTGAGAAAAAGGGACATTCTACTATTCAGCCGGTGGGATGAAAATTTCCGCCAGGCTACGACTCCCCGCCGGTGGGTGTCAACTCAGCGGAGTGGCGAAATAGACGCATTACTTGCAGGAAAGGTGAGACAGAGAACAGGGGACAGGCTACTTTATTCTCAGTGGGCATCGGCGCGAAGTGGATTCGAGGCCCAGGGCTGTGCGGTCCTACAGTCTCACCCCCACTTCATCCAAATGTTTGAGCAGGTCGGCCGGGTCCTGATAGACCCGATAGGCGCCGGCCCGTTCCAATTCTTCCCGTCCATAGCCCCCTGAGAGCAGCCCTACCGACAGGGCGAACGCGCGGCGCGCGGCGAGCATGTCCCAGACGCTGTCGCCCACGATGACGCACCGGCTCATGGGGACCTTGAGGCGCTTCCCGGCAGCGAGAAACAGATCGGGATCGGGCTTCGCGAAGCGGACGTCGTCGCGTGTAATCACCGGTACCTTTTCGTGGAGCTTGAGCAGTTTGAGCGCATGCCGTGCGCTGTGCATGCGCCCGCTTGTCGCGATGGCATGAGGCACGCGATGGTTCGCCAACGTGTCCAGCAGGTCCTGCGTTCCGGGAAGCAGACGCAGAGACGGAGCCTGTTTGGCGTAGCTCTCCGCATGCACCCGCTGAATGTTCTCCGCGTCCTTCCGCGAGACCTGCCGTCCGGTTTCCCGCGACAACGCGTTGAGCATCAGGCCCCCGCTCATGCCGATTTGCCGGTGAATGCGCCAGACCGGCAGTTCGATGCCGGCGGCTTGCGTCGCTTCGCGCCAGGCCAGCACATGCTGGTAGACGCTGTCGACCAGGGTGCCGTCTAGATCGAAGAGGAACGCCAGCGAATCGAGGTTCCGGGTCGTTGCCATCGCAATATTATCCTTCCAGTTTGGCCTGCATCGTGATCGTCGTGTTCAGCAAACGCGAAATCGGGCACCCCTTCTTGGCTTCCTGCGTCGCCTTCTCCCATGCGGCCCGATCTGCCGTGGGGACTTTGCCTTTCACGTCCAGCAGGATATTCGTCACGGTCCATCCGGCTTCGAGCTTGTCGAAAGTGACGGTAGCCATGGTCTCCAATTTCTCGGGAACCAAGCCTGCATTTCCCAGTTGCGCGGAGAGCGCCATCGTAAAGCAGCCGGCGTGCGCGGCAGCGATCAATTCCTCCGGGTTGGTGCCCTTCCCGCTCTCGAACCTCGTGGAAAACGAATATTGCGTTTGTGACAGGACGCCGCTGTCGGTGGAAACGGTGTCCTTGCCGGTCTTCAAATCGCCTTGCCAGATGGCCGAGCCTTTGCGTTGCATGGTGCGCCTTCTTGTGGTGATGCATGACGGTCAGAAAAACCGCATGCGTGGTTCATTTGCAGGAATGGTTCGGGATCCCCTTCATACGCGGACCAGCTTCATCGTGAACCAGCGCGAACCGCTGTTCAACTCAAATTTTCGGTGCCCATTTGACGGAGAAGAAGGAAGCGGGAGTATTTGGGTTATAGTGAGATCATGGCTTCTAGGTCGAATGTGCGCGTTGCCGGAGGTTTTCGCCGCAGGCGGCGCGGGCGGCGGATCGCCTTCAAATCGGCCCGTCGTTTCATCCGGTTGGGATGGCGTGCGTTCAGAAAAACGGTAGCCACCTACCCGCCTGCGGTCCGGTTCCTCGTCGGTGCGGTCATGATTCTGTTCGTGTGGTCTACCGGCAACTGGGTGTATCACACGATCAACAAGCCGACCGAGGTTTTCTTTCCCTTAGACGACGTGCTTGACAAGAGCCCGTCCGAGACGTGGCGTCAGTATGGGTCGCTCTTCCGTGAACATGCGACCGTAGTCATCACGCCCGAGTTGCTGGCCGCGCTGGCCCAGGTCGAAGGTGGGGGCAACCCTGTGGCGCGGACGTTCTGGCGATGGCGGCTCTCGTGGAATCCTTTGGAGCTGTACCAACCGGCGTCGAGCGCGGTCGGCATGTTTCAGATCACCGACGCGACGTTCCAAGAGGCGAAGCGCTACTGCATTCATGATCATGTAGTGGTTGAAGATGACCCATGGAACGATATGAAATCGTGTTGGTTTAACAGCCTCTACATGCGTGCCATTCCGAGTCATGCAATCGAGTTGACGGCGGCGCTGCTCGATCGCCGCGTTGCACAGGCAATGGCAGCGCGACGGAGCGGCTCGATCACGCTCCAGAAAAAGCAGGATCTGGCCGCAGTGATTCATCTCTGTGGAGCCGGGGCCGGCCACGTCTATGCCGCGCGCGGCTTCCGGCTGAGCCCCCACCAGCGGTGCGGCGACCACAGCGTGCGCGCCTACCTCATCCGGGTCACTGCGATGAAGCAGCAGTTTGCCACGCTGGCAGCAAGAGCGAATGGCTGATGGCGTTCGGAAGTGCTGAGTGCTGAGGACTGAGACTTGGCGATAAGAGCTGATGGCATATAGCACGAGCCGGAAATGAGTAGCGCTTCACACTTCACGAACGACGAGATACGAGATGCGAACGACTAGTTCCAGCAGCTCATGGTGCCTACTGAGTTCCATGCCGGCCTTGCTGCGTTGTCCCTACAGGAGGCTCCCCTTCATATTGACTGGCCCAGGCGGGCCTTCTATGCTGAACCCCTAATACGCCGCACACCTGATTGTTCACGCACGAGCCGGCCGAACTCGTCTACACAAGGAGTCAGCATGACCGATACAGCAGGGCCGCGCGTCAGTGAGTACATGCATCGCCAGTTGGAGATCTTTCCGGAGGACGCCACCGCGCTTGAGGTCGCGGAGCGGATGCGAGACCGGCGGGTCGGATCCGTCTTCGTCGAAGCGCTCGATCGCGAACAGCGGGACTGCCGTCTCGCCGGGATCATCACGGAAACGGACCTCGTCACCAAGGTGCTGGCTCAGGAGCGCGACGCGGACGCCACCCTCGTCAGCGACATTATGAGCCGTCCGCTCCTCACGATCGCGCCGGATCGGCCGATGATCGACGCCAGCCATCTGATGGAATCCCAACGTGTCCGGCACCTCGGCGTCTTGGATGGGACCGACATGGTAGGTGTCATCTCCGTGCGCGATCTGGCGAAGCATTTCATGGAGGCGCCGGTCGGCCCCGTGCAGGCGCTCAATGATGTCTATCGTCCGCTCACGGTGTTGATGCAGAAGGCGATCGAGACGCTCGACGCGCGGAAAACGGCAACCGCGGCTGCGCGCTGGATGGCGACGCAACGAATCGGGTCGGTGTTCGTGGTTGAGGCCGGCGAGATCGTCGGCATTGTGACTGAAACGGATATCGTCCGGAAGGCGCTGGCGGAGCGGCTCGACCCCAAGACCGTGCCCCTCGGCGCACTCCTCAACCACCCGCTGGTCGACATCGATCTCAACCGGTCGATTCGGGACGCCTGCGAGCTGATGGCCCAGCATCACGTCCGCCACCTGGCGGTGACGGATCGGCGGAAGATCATCGGGGTCGTCTCCATTCGAGACCTGGTGAAGATGGTGTCTGTCAGGGACCGGCCGGAATTCCTCCGCCGGCCCTGATTTGTCCACGCTCCGCGCGGTGCTGCCTGCGCTTCGTGCTTCTGCCCCACCGGCCTCGCCTGGATGGAGCAACGAGGGCCTGCTCCTTTTCCAGCGTCGGTCTGGTCCATCCTGGCGTCCTCGCGTCCCGAATACTCGATGCTGTTTCCAAGCTCGCTCGATGTTCGAGGTAGCTGGGACCCGATAGGTCTTCCACCGTGCGCGTCAGATAGAAGATAGGGCCAGGCTTTGATATCCTTCCATGCACAAGGTGAGGAGCAGCGGCCTGGAGCGCCGTTCATGATTCACATCCGTCCTGCGACCGAAGCTGATTTCGCCGCCCTGCTCCAGGTGCAGCAGACCGCCTTCGGCGAATACGCCAATCTCTATGAAGTGAGCGCCTGGACCACGGAAACGCTCGACAGCCTCAGGCAAGATGCTAAGGACAAACGCATCTTGGTGGCGGAAGCGGATGGCGTGGTGGTGGGATCGGTGCGCTTTTGGACCGTGGCTGGGGTCTGCGTGATCCGGTTGCTCTCCGTGAGTCCCGCCCACCAGCGCCATGGGGTGGGAAAAACGCTGATACGCGAAATCGAACGGGTGACGACCGATGCCCATAAGTTCTATGCCTGCACCATGCTGCGCACGGCCCGAAACGTTCACTTTTTCTTAAGCCTCGGCTATAAGGCGGAAACGATTCTCCCCGATCACTACCACCACCTTGATCTCATCTGTTTCGCCAAATATCGCGAGTCGACGACAAACGCGACACCCTCCCCCGCCTAACCGGCCCTCGACGTCTTCCACACACATCCCTGACCGAGCACCGCCCGCTTCGATCAACATTCAATGGATCTTGCGTGCGCGGTCAGCGAGCACGAGGGATAAGCCAGACCACCCTCCAACTTTCCTCTTTTCCTCCGCCCTCACTTGCCGTACTCTTCCTCCTACCTATGAATCACCTCAACTCCCTTCTCAGGCCCGGCACCCTCTGGCCCACTCTGCTGGAACGAACGGCCCATGCCCGCGACCGGAGGGCGATCCTCTCCATCCCCACGACACCGGAGGTGATCGAGCAGAGGGGCGTGGCCTTTCAGGTACGCGTCATCACGGCCCTCGCCATAAAAGCGCTCGCCACGGCTGCGACGTCGAACGCCGACCCCTTCCTACCCTACGATCCCGACCTGTTCGTGGCGGAGCTCTCCCCAACCCATGTCGCTTTGTTGAACAAGTTCAATGTGGTCGATCATCATCTCTTGATCGTCACACGCGCCTTCGAAGATCAAGTGGCGCTGCTCACTCGCGAGGATTGCGCGGCGCTGCTGAGCTGCCTCGCCGAGATCGATGGAGTGGCGTTCTACAACGCCGGACCAGCGGCGGGGGCCAGCCAGCGTCACAAACATCTGCAAGTGATCCCGTTGTCGGCTTTGCCCGAACCCCGCCTGCCGATCGAGCCGCTCGTGCGCTCCGTAAAGATGGCCGGTGCCACCGGCACGGTGCCAGGCTTGCCGTTCTTGCATGCCTATGCCCCGATGGATCCAGCATGGCTCGACCCACGGAAGGACGGCGCCTCGTCGCTGCTCGCCTGCTATCGGTCGCTGCTGCGCGCCGTGGGCTTGTCCGTTGAGGCGACAGCGGCCCCGTACAACCTACTCGTGACCAGGCAGTGGCTGTTGCTGGTACCCCGGTCCCAAGAATTTTTCGAAGGCATCTCGATCAATGCGCTGGGCTTCGCCGGGGCTTTGCTGGTGAAGGATGCAAGGCAGTTGGCCGTACTCCGGACGCACGGTCCCCTGAACGCCCTTCAGCACGTGGCGCTGCCTCAGAAGTCGTGAAGCGCGAAGCGTTTTGAACTTTCAGTGAGATACGAGCGACGAGATACGCAGGGCGCGGCTAGATCAGGTCATCCACAATGACGCATTCAATCTCTTTGACCCGCCTCAGGCTGCGATCATTCCCATAGAAGCGCGTGGCCTTGTGCCCGATGGCCGTGGCCAGCTGTATGGCATCGGGCGTGTTGAGGCGATAGTGAGCACGCAGTTCGGCTGCGCGGTCTGCCAGCATCATGGTCACGGGCGCCCACTCGATCTTTGGATACGTGCTGGCGAGGGCAAAGATCTTTTGTGCCAATTCTTCTTTCTGGTCACGATAGGGTTGGACCAGCAATTCCAGGAGCGTGATGGTCGATGTCACTGCCGGGTTATGGCCCCGCTCGATCCGATCAAACAAGGACGCGCACCACACCCCGTACCGTGGGTGGTCTTCGAGAAAAAAGATGAAAATGTTGGTGTCGAGGCCGATACGTTCGCGTTCTGGTGGAAGGGCTTGCGAGAGGGAGGCCTCTACCACGACCGGCGTTCCCGCTTCAGGTAGCCCGACGGATAGGTACCCTTGGCCAGTCCCTGCAAGGTCTTCGCATACCGCTTGGGCTTCGGCATCACGAGCGTGAGGTCATCCTTCACGACGACCAGCAATTCATCGCCGCCTTTCACACCCATTGCCTGCCGGGCTTCTTTTGGAATGACGATCTGGTTTTTGCTGCTGAGCTTCTGGACAGCCATGGCGACACCTCCCGGAAAGACTTTACTTTACCATGGCAAGGTAAAGCACCTCAACATTGCGGTCTCTGAAGACGTATCTCATGAAGCGTCCCTCGACTCAGCTCGGCCTGCGATCGTTCGACCCAGAGGCTCTCGACGGGCGAGCTCCCCTCGACAAGCTCGGGGCCTGAGCTTGTCGAAGGCAGCCGAGTCGGACGGTGAGCTTGCCCCTCGACTCGGCTCGGGGCCCTAAGCCCGTCGAAGGGTCGAACCGTGAAGCGTATTTCGCAAGCCAGGAAGATTGCCGCCTGCGAACGACAAGATACGAGGGACGAGATACGAAGCCTGAACGACGAGATGCGCGATGGGTCGTTACCGTCGATGGTGCGGGTGTAAGAAGTGCTTGAACACGTAATCGGCCACACGCCGCCCCTGCTCGATCCCCTCGGTTTTGTCAAAGATCCAGTGGATGCCGAGGTAGATGCGGCTTTGGCCGTTTTTCTCTTCTGCCTGCGACAGCAATGAGAAGCGGCGCTCCAGGAGCGGACGCACGTTTCCTTCGTGGTCGCGCGTCACGCCGTTGAATTCGTCTGAGACGAAGGTGAATGGGATTCGATCAGTCCGGTAGAAGTTTCGCAGCATCTCGAAGAGCGCGCCCCCGAAGCCGGCATGCCCGGAGGAATAGGCCGGAAACGGCGGGGTAAAATTCGGCCCCGTGAGATTGCTGGCCGGCGCGCCGAGCGGCGAATAGTTAGTGTCTCCGACCGTGGCCGGGTTGCCGTCGCCCAATCCGGTTGGCCCCGTGTGTTCGTCGGACTCGCGG
This sequence comes from Nitrospira sp., assembly GCA_005239465.1. GTDB lineage: Bacteria > Nitrospirota > Nitrospiria > Nitrospirales > Nitrospiraceae > Nitrospira_D. The sequence continues at coordinate 182,704 of SPAW01000003.1, forward strand.
ATGCCGGTGACCGGCCGCCAGTACTGATAATAGTATTTGGATTCCCACACGGCGATGCCGGCGTCCGCCATGGCGACGTTCACGAGCGCCAGGAGCCGGGCCAACTCCATCACGTCGGTGTCCGTGCCCATCTTGTGCGCGATTCGCATGGTGATTTGATTGTACAGCCGCGGCGGGGCACAGAGGCTGGGCGTCCCGTCATAAGCCCAGAAGATCCCGATTTGGGTTTGTTCCGCCGTGCGTGTGGTGGGCGTCACTAGCCCGTCGCCCCCCAATGTCTTCACCTCGTTGTAGGCGGCGGCATAGTCGGGACTGTCGAGCCTGGGTGGCGGCGGGACTCGGAATTGATCGGCCCGGTCGAGAACAAAGGGTGTGACGTCGCCCCAATAGGCGCCCAATGCGAGCGGAATCAGACTGATGGGGTCCTGCCGCCACTTGCCCGGATCGTTGCTCGTGAGAAACTCGATGCCGACCAGCGGTTCACTGTGCTGCGACCCGTCGTTAGCTCGCGCGGCGAGGATGGCCGAGGCCGCGCGCTTGCCTAACGCGATCCCGTTGGATTTCAGGCGCCCTTCAGGAATCCCGTTCAGATCATCCGTGAGAAGCTCGTCGAAGTGTTCCGCTTGCGAGGGAAAGAGCGCGGCGAGCGTATCGTGAGCGGCTTGCGAGACAGCGGCGTTGAGTGACGTGCCCAGCCTCACTGGACCCAGGCCGATGTAGCTCTTGTAGTCCCCTTCGATCGCGTTCACGACTTCGAAGATCGCGAGCTGGACGATGGCGATCGCCCGGCTCGATCGGCCGGGCCCGAGTTGTTCGCCGAAGACGCGGGTCTCGCCCGGCGCGACCGGCGTGTGATCGAGGCCGCTGGCATCAATGGCGATCTGGTTCCAATGCCGGACGCTGCTGGCCCGATCGAACCCATGACGAGGGCGATGTTTCGAATCCGGTGGAGCCGACCGGGTCTGCGGATGGAACTGCGGGCCGAACGCGTCATCAAACCCGCCGCGCAACCCTTCCGCAGAAAGCCCCTGTGGTGACACCAGCACGAACAGCACCGCGACGAGAGCCAAGACCTTGCCGGTTTTGCGTTTCATGGTGTTCCTCCTCCCTCCACGCCTTCCATGGAGGGCACTACGCGGTAACAGACTCGTCTACGCCGCTTGCACATCAGGAAAGTCAAGCTGGGCTTTGGTTCATGGCACATCGTTCACATTGTTCAGGAACGGTCTCACCCTGGGTGATGAGCATAAGCTGTACCCCGCGCGCCTGGTCTTCGAGCCTCTCTTATGCATTGAAATTCTTGCCACTCCTCGATGGCGTGAGCCGGCTGAATTAAGAAGTGACGCAGGGATTATGTCGGGAAAAGCCTACAGAGAAAGTTGAGACAAAACCCTGCCCGTCTTAGAACCCGACGGAGACCCACACCATTCCAGCAACGCCGCTGCGCGCGAGGGCGAGGCGAAACATTTCCTGGCACCGTTTACCTCTCCTGGTTCCCGCAACCTGGCTCCTTTCGCGCGTCGAGGGACGGTTGACCGAGCCTCTCCATCGGCGTAGCATATTTTTTGACGTTTCAGTGACGGTGGCTGCTGTTTCTTCCGCACGCTCTTCTCCTTCATCCTGCGCGCCGGATCTCGCCGCAGTCTCCTTCACTCCTACGCCGGATTCTTTGTCATAGCGCTTCACCATTTCGTATGCGGATCCTTTGGAACGAGGGTCCTCATGGAGCCTGTCAGCCGCCGAGTGTTCCTTCCCTTCTTGGCACTGATTCTCCTGTCAGCTGTCTTCTTCCTCCTTGTGCCCACGCTCATTCACGGCGGGGACACAGCGTCCATCCTGCTCGCTGCTGCTGCGCCCACCGACCGTCTCGCTCCGCCGGTCAACTGGGTGGATGATCTTGAGCACCGGCTCAGGACGTACTTCCCGAAGAAATATCCCACGTACGATTTCGCTCCCTATGCCCAGGAACTGGATCGCGTTCGCAGTGCGGCCAGCCGTGGGGATCGGTGGGGTGCCAAGCGGGAGATGGGAGTGTTTCTCAGAATGCTGGCTAGTCGTGCTTATGGATTGGGGAATGACGCGGCCGAGGAGTTGGCCGTTCTGTCGCAACGCATCATGCCGGATGAGGAGTTCGGAATCATCTATCCCGGATCAAGCACCGAGCCGTAACTGGAAGGGGTCTGAGGGAGAGTGCAGTGGGCGTTCGAACATAAGAGGGAGGGTCTAATCATGGCTTCACAAGCACCCGTCACCGATCGCATTCTCGGAGCAGTCAGACACACGCATGGGTGTGATCTGGATACGTTGGCCGAGAGTGTGCCCGAGCTCACCTGGAATCAGGTATTTCTCGAAATCGATCGTTTGAGCCGGCAAGGAGAAATCCTAGTGACATGCAGCGCCGGAGGTCGCTACATGATCCAGCTGCCGGAGCACACGAAGGACTCCACGACCCACAACATCCTGCCCTGATCAACATAGTAGATTGAGGAGACCGGCTCCCTGAAAGACGGATAACCCATTCAGTGCGCACTCGCTGCCCTCGCTGCTGCTGATGCTCCTTCCAAGCTTGCTCGTGCCGCCCCTCAAAGGGTGGTCTGGATCTATCCCTTACCGCGCGCATCGATGACATCGTTTCTCGTCTCTCGCTTGACCGGCTGGCGGTCCAGGGGGCGTTCCGACTCGATGGTCCAGGAACTCACGGTGTTCCCACTGGGAGGTCCAGATTTTGCGGCTGTTCGAGGATTCGCTTCAACTCTTTCAGAAACTCCGCACCCATCACGCCGTCGATGGCCCGGTGATCACAGGATAACGTCACCTGCATCCGTCGGCCGACTTTTACGCTGCCCGCGTCCACCACCGGTACGTCTCGGACGGCGCCCACGGCCAGCGACGCGGCCTGTGGCGGGATGAGCACGGCGAGGAAGTTGTCCACGCCGAACATGCCGAGATTGGAAATGGAGAAGGTGGCACCCGTGTATTCGTGCGGTTGCAACCGCTTCTGTTTGGCCCGCTCGATGAGAGCTCGTGATTCACTCGAAATCGCCTCTAATGTTTTCGCGCCACAGTCGCGAATGACCGGCGTGATCAGTCCGTCTTCTATGCCGACGGCCACGCCGATGTCGATCCGCGCATAGCGTCTGATCGCCTCGCCGACATAGGACACGTTGAGATCAGGGTGCCTGGTGAGCGCCAGCGCCGACGCTTTGATCAGCAGATCGGTGATCGAGGGATGAAGCTGGCGACGTTGCTTGAATTGCTCACGGAACTGCTCCGCCGCCTCCATATCGATCTCCTTCGTCAGATAGAAGTGCGGCACAGGCGCTTTGCTCTGAACCGTGGACCGGGCAATGGCTTTCCGCATTTGGGTCAACGGCTGATCGGTTCCCGCAGGCATGGCCGACATGGCGGGGCCTTGCGCCTTCAGCGCGTCTTCTTCGACGATTCGCCCGCTAGGACCGGTGCCGACAATGGTGGAGAGATCGATCCCGCGCTCGGCGGCCAATGCCTTCGCGCGAGGGGACGCGATGGGGCGGGCCTCTTCTATGCGCGTGGGTGCCGCGGGTGGCGGGGCGGTTGGTGCTGCGGCGGTGGGCTTGGTTCCGCCGCCGGTCGATGGCCTGGCCGTGACCCTGTCGGTCAAGGCCGAAGTGATGTCTTCATCCGCCTCGGCGATCACACCCAGCAGGGTTCCGGACGGCACTGTTTCTCCGTCACGCACCAGGATCTTGCGCAGCTTGCCGGAGGCAAATGCTTCGAGCTCCATCACCGCTTTGTCGGTTTCAATTTCAGCAAGGACATCCCCGGCCTCCACGTGATCCCCCTCCCGTTTCTTCCACTCAACGAGCACACCCTCTTCCATCGTGTCCGTGAGTTTGGGCATCACAACGCGGCTCGCCATGTCTCTCCTCCCATCACAGAAGCGACTTGACGGCCTCAATCACGCGCGGCCTATCCGGGATGGCGGCATCCTCCAGCGGACGACTATAGGGTATCGGCACGTCTTCGCCGGTGACACGCCGGATCGGGGCATCCAAATAGTCGAACGCGGCCGAGTAGACGCTCTCGGCAATCTGCGCCCCCAGCCCGCAAAAGCGCCAGCCTTCTTCGACAATCACCAGCCGCCCCGTCTTCTTGACTGATGAGACGATCGTCTGGAGATCCAACGGTTTGAGCGTGCGTGGATCGATCACCTCAGCCTCGATGCCCTCTCGACTCAGTTGATCAGCGGCCTCCAGCGCAAGCAAGAGCATCTTCGAATAGGCGACGATGGTCACGTCGCGCCCGGCCCGTTTCACTTCGGCTACGCCGATGGGGATGGTGTACTCACCCTCCCGGACCTCGCCCTTCGTGCCATACAACAACTGCGCTTCGATGAAGATGACGGGGTTGCGGTCCCTGATCGCACTCTTGAGCAGACCCTTCGCATCGTGCGGCGTGGCCGGCGTGATCACTTTCAAGCCCGGCACATGGCAGAACCACGCTTCCAGACTTTGCGAGTGCTGGGCCCCTAACTGGTGAGCGGCGCTCCCAGGACCACGGATGACGAGCGGCACGGAGAGTTGTCCTCCCGACATATACCGGATTTTGGCGGCGTTATTGACGATCTGATCGAGGGCGACAATGCCGAAGTTCATCGTCATGAGCTCCACGATCGGATGGAGTCCTGCCATGGCGGCGCCGATGGCCAGGCCGGTGAAGCCGGCTTCGGTGATCGGCGTATCGATCACCCGCTGGGGCCCGAATTCTTCGACGAATCCTTTGCTGACCTTAAAGGCGCCCTGATAGTAAGCGACTTCTTCACCGATGAGACAGATGCGCGGGTCCCGGCGCATCTCCTCCCGCATAGCCTGGTTAAGGGCCTCCCGATAGGACAACACCATGAATCGTCTTACTCCTGCAGCACGTCGGCATACAGATCCGACGGTGTCGGGAACGGGCTGTCGTCCGCGAATCTGACGGCGGCCGCCACGATCTCGCTCACTTCCCGCTCGAGCTGTTTGAAATCTGCTTCGACCGCCAGGTTGTGATGCACGATCGTTTGCTTCAACAAGAGAAGAGGGTCGCGCTTGCGATGCTCCTCTACTTCTTCTTTGGTTCGGTAATGTCCGTGCGCCGGATCGGCCATCGAGTGGCCCATGAATCGGTAGGTCATCGCCTCGATGAACCACGGTCCCCGCCCCCCCCGCACTTGCTCCACCACCTTATTCATCACCGAACGAACCGCGAGCACGTCCATGCCATCCACGCGCTCGGCTGTGATGCCGTAGGAGCGGGCGGTCTTCGCCACGTCTGCATAGAGCGCGATAGCCCGTTCGACGGGCGTGCCCATACCGTAGCGATTGTTCTCGCAGACGAAGATCACCGGGAGTTTCCATAAGGCTGCCAGATTGAACGCCTCATGCGCTTGCCCGCTTGGCATCGCTCCTTCGCCGAAAAAACAGACCGTGACCAGGTCGAGCCCTTGATACTTGATCGAGAAGGCCAGGCCGGTCGCGAGCGGGATGTGCCCTCCGACGATGGCATAGCCGCCCATGAACCGGTGCGCAAGGTCCACCAGGTGCATCGACCCGCCCTTGCCTTTGCAAAGACCGGTGGCCTTGCCGAACAGCTCGGCCATCACCTTGCCAGGATCGGAACCTCGAGCGAGACAGTGCCCGTGGTCGCGGTAGGCGCTGATGACGTAATCATCCGGTCGAAGGGCGGCCACGGCGCCGACCGCAATCGCCTCCTCGCCGATATACAGGTGGAGGAAGCCGGCGATCTTCGCGAGGGCGTACATCTCCGCCGATTTCTCTTCGAACCGGCGGATCAGCAGCATCTGACGATGCAACGACAGGAGATCCGCTCTGTCCATGCCGGCCATTATGCATGGCGGCTCGAAGCTGACTCAAGCACGATATGCTCAGATCAGGCGAGGACGAGGGAAACTCAAGAGTTGATAGCAAATGGCTTATCGCTGATGGCACGACCAAGACACGTATCTCGTCTCTCGCTTACGGATTATGCCACTCCGGAGCACCCCTCTTTACCAATCCGCCCCTAACCGATCGACGACGATCTGATGCACCACGGAATGTTTGCCCAGTGTTGCGAGGTAGACCGCCGTTTCGGCCACATCGAACGGATCGATTTTCTGGCTGCGCAGAATTTCTTCCGGCGACGCATCGACCAATTCATCGGCCACGCCGCCCGGACAGATGGCGCTCACTTTAATGTGATGCGGGCGGCCTTCGTCGGCGAGCGATTTCGTCAAGGCCATGACACCGTGCTTCGAGGCGCTGTAGGTCCCCGTGCCAGCCCAGGCCTGCACCCCGGCGACGCTCGACATGTTGATGATGACTCCTCCGCCCTGTTTCTTCATCTGCTTGAACCCCGCCCGGCAACAGAAGAACGTGCCGCGCAAATTCACGTTCATCACCTCGTCGAATGCCTTCGTCGTTGTGTCGGCAAGGCGCCTACCACCGCCGATCCCTGCATTGTTCACGAGAATGTCCAGCCGGCCATAGCGCTTCACAGTCTCCTCGACCAATCGTTCCACCTGACGCTCATCGGTCACATCGGTTTGCATCGTCCAGGCCTCGCCTCCGTTCTTGGCAATCTGCGAGACGGTCTGGTTGCAGAGCGCCATTCGCCTGGCCGTGACGACGACCTTCGCCCCTTCGGTGCCAAATCGCAGCGCGATCGCCTTGCCGATGCCGCCGCTGCTGCCCGTCACGATTGCAACTTTATCTTTTAGGCGGTGCATGGGGTCCCACTCAATCCTCCGGCGAACCCGTATCGTCGTAGTATTTTTCACGATAGATGGGAGACAGGTCTTTCTTCCGGAGCAAGGCCGTGGCGTCGGCGATCATGGCGCTGTTTCCGCAGAGATAGACGGCGAGATTCTTGACCGAGGCGATCCGTTCTTCGATCAACCGTAGGACGCGGCCGGATGAGCCGGGCCACCCGGGCTCGGGACGGGACAGCGTGGTGAAGGCTGTGAAGGTCGAGGTTCGCTTGGTCGATTCGGCCAGCTCTTCTTGATAGTACAGATCTCGCTGGTTGCGCAGTCCCCAGAACAAGGTCGCCGGTCTCGTATCATGGCGCTCCGCATTTGCCAGCATCATCGACCGGATCGGCGCGATGCCGGTGCCGCTGGCGATGAACAGCAGTTCGCGATTCGGATCGTCACGCAGATAGAAATTCCCCGCCGGCCCTTTGAAGTGTGCCTTGTCCCCTTCTTTTAGGTTGAACAGATAGGTGGAGCCTGGTCCACCCGGCACTAGGTTAAACAGCAGCGTGATGACGTCCGATCGGCTGGGCTGCGAGGCGATGGAATAGGGCCGCGTCATGACGTGGCCGGTCTGCGGGTGCGGTATCTCGAAAGAGATGAACTGGCCGGGCTTGAAGGTGATCGTCTTGGGCTCGATCAACCGCAGGTCGAGCTGACGTACATCGTGCGTCAGATCTTTGATCGCTTCAACTTGCGCGGTAAACGTTTCGATCGGCATGGCGGGAAGATTGTAGCAGGATGCGGAAAGGGCCCGCCACCCGGAACGCAGACGGCCTGGCCGGTTCCCAAGAGGCGTGTTCACAACCGCTCTTGTTGGTCCTCCTCCATCACATCGGAATCACGCGCCTCTTACTTGTACCCGACCACCATCCCGTCGGGTCCGGCCAAGCGCTTTACGCGCGTGCGCGTGAACCCGACGTCTTTCATCCATTTACAGCAGTCCGCGCCGGTAAAGTCGAATCCGCCGTGGGTTTCTATGAGCATGTTGAGGCTCATGAGCAGCCCAAAGGCGTTCTGCTTGCGCGCGTCGTCGATAAGGGCTTCGTGGATGATCAACGCTCCGCGGGGCGGTAGGGCGTCGTAGCCCTTGCGCAGGAGCATCAGCTTCTCCTCCAGATTCCAGTCGTGGAGAATATGCCCCATGATGATCACGTCGCATTTGGGCAGGGGGTCTTTGAAGAAATCTCCCGGATGAAAACGCAGCCGCTGCGCGACACCCCGTGCCTGCGCGTAGGCCACGAACACCGGTTGAACCACCGGCAGATCCATGCCGCCTCCGGTAAGGTGCTTGTGCGCAAGGGCGATCTCGACTGCCACACCGCCTTGGGCGCAGCCAACATCCACAAACGTACCGTACTTCTTCCAGGGAAACTTTTTCGCAATGACCCGCGCCGACCCGATACTGAGCCCGGTCCTTGCCGGTGCGGAGACCTTCGGTGAGCGAGCCCCAGAATCGATAGAGCCGCGCGTTACACATTTCGAGTATGCCGCCGACGTACGAGGGCTTGGCTCGGTCGAGAAACAGCGCCGTCTCCGGCGTATTGGCATAGCGCTGGCCGGTTCGTTTCAACATGCCCAACGCAACCAGCGCATCGAAGAAATTCCGCGCGCTGCGGGGATGAAGCTGGAGCCGCTTGGTCAACGCGGTCGCGTCGAGCGGCCCTTTGGCCAACTCCGTGAACAGGCCGAGTTCAATGGCGCTCAACAAGGTCTTCGAACCCAAAAACCCAACGCCGAGTTGCATGATCTTCGTCGGAGTTAAGCGGCCTTGAGCCATTGCGTTGGTCCTCTCGTTCAGAAAATGCCGACAGGCTACTCACTGGTCCGAATGCTGTCAACAGGTTTCCGATTGCGCTGGCTCGCGCCGAACGCTAGACTTTCCCGGCACCTGTCTCTGCTGTTCATCGAGGCAAGACGGTTTAGGCGCGCCGAACTTTATTTCAAGAATGGGAGATGCCGATGTTTGAATGGCTGTCCAGTCCCGACGTGTGGCTCGCGCTGGGGACCTTAACTGCGCTGGAAATTGTCCTGGGGATCGATAACATTATCTTCATCTCTGTGCTGGTCGGTCGGCTCCCCTTGAAACAGCGTGTCTTTGCGAGAAGACTTGGTCTTGCCCTCGCCATGATGGCACGCCTGGCATTATTGTTTTCCATTTCCTGGGTCATGGGACTCACCGAACCGTGGCTGACGGTGTTCAGCCAGGTGATTTCCGGGCGCGATCTCATTTTGATCGGGGGCGGTCTGTTTCTGCTGGCCAAAGCCACGATTGAAATCCATCACAGTTTGGAAGGAATCGAACAGAGAGATCCGGCCGTGGTACCGACAAGCCTGGGGATGGTGCTCGTCCAGATCGCGCTTCTGGATATCGTGTTTTCACTGGATTCCGTGATCACAGCGGTCGGTATGGTGGAACAGGTGTCGATTATGGCGACCGCCATCATTCTAGCGGTCGTCGTCATGCTGATGGCGGCGAAGCCCATCGGGGATTTCGTCGATGAGCATCCGACGATCAAGATTCTCGCCCTGTCGTTTCTGATTCTCGTGGGGGTCACCCTCATAGTGGAAGGGTTCGACGTGCATGTGCCAAAGGGCTATATCTACTTTGCCATGACGTTTTCCGTCACCGTGGAGATGCTTAATATTCGCATGCGGACAAAGCGGGCAGCGCCAGTCAAACTGCACAGCCGCTATGCAAGGAACCGACGCCGGGAAGAAGCCTAGCGGATCGTGCGTGGAAGTGCTGCGGCATAGGTGGCTAGCTGATGAAGCGTGGAACGAGGCCCGGCTCAATCAAACCGGCAATGCACTTGCTCCTGAACGCGCGTACTCCGAAAACAACAAGACCGCGGGATATAATCCTGCGGTCCCTTCATATCACTGATTGTTTCGAGCTTGCTGCTTTCTCTTCACTCCGGAGTCTCCCGAACCCCCTTCCCTGCGCGCCTCGAAGGAGTACTGCCATTGCTCAATAACTATGATTGGCCCTTGTGTGCACCCTTCGTCAACGCAGGGAACCCACCAGGCCGCCGCCTCACGTTTCCATCATTTCGAGCCGCGCATCAAACTCGTGTCCGCAGGCGGTGCACCGGATACAGTCCGATTCGCCCGTGAACTCGTCGCTGCGTATCCCCATGCCGCCGCAGTCCGGACAGCGCGCGAGCTGAGCCTTCTGATCGTCTACGGTCTCGTATTGCGAGCCACGGAAACAATAGACCGGCTTTCCGTCCAGGAGCCACACCTTGCCCGCCCTGTCGGCCACCGGCAAGGCGAGATAATGGCGGTTCACATAGTCTTCAAGTTCGCGTCGGCTCGCGAATCCGTCCTTGATCAGCTTGCCGCTCACGGCTTCATGCAATGCGTTTTCCTTCGCGATGGCTTTCGTCGGGCCCATGTCCCACCTCCCCGTTTTGATAGGAGCGTATGGCAATGAGAAAAACCCGTCTCTCGTGAAGCGTCCCTCGACTCAGCTCGGGACGGTGAGCTTGCCCCTCGACTCGGCTCGGGGCCCTAAGCCCGTCGAAGGGTCGAACCGTGAAGCGTAGTTTGCGAACGACGAGATACGAACGACGAGCGACGTCTTCCTACACCACGCCCGAGTAGTACCGCAGAATGTTGGATACGGAGATGACGCCGATGATCTGTCCGTCTTGCGTCACCGCCAGGTGCCTGGTGGCCTGCTCCTTCATCATGCGCACGGCCTCGATGATCGGGCGGTTGCCTTCGATGGCGATGACCGGCGCGCGCATGCAAGTCTTGACAGCCGTGGTCGCGGGATTGACCCCATTGGCGACCACCTCGCGCGCCAGGATCGAATCTGTGATGAAACCTACATAAGATTGATTGTCCGTGAGCAGGAGCGAGCCCAGTTTCCATTTTTGCATCAGTTGCCCCGCTTCTCGCAGGCTGGACTCCTGAGACAAACTCCGAATCTCGGGAGCCATGTGTTCAGCGACTTGCGGTCCGATCAGTGTCTGCCCGACTTTCGTTTTCTTCGGTTCGGCAGACCGGCGCGCTTCCAATTCCGCCACACAGCTCTCCAGCACGCGGCTGCGCTGCAATAGACTTTGCCGCTGGCTATCCATGCCGGTGCCTTCCGGTGCCTCGTCCGTCATGTTGACCAATCCAGCCGCCTCGCCCAGCTCGGCATATTCATAGGCGTGCAGCAAGTCAGAGGTCTGCCCGAGCAGATCTCCAATCAGCCGTTCGGTTTCCAGGTCGAACTCTTCCAGACTGCGCGTCGGCTTGCCCTTGCCAAGAAACGGGGCGAATTCGGCGAGCTGTTTCCGCATCCTATCGATGCTGCGGTCGAGAGAAACCCGTGGTTTTGGGGGAGTGGTGCGGACGGCCATAGCATCTCCTATACATGTAGGTGAGGAAGCATGTCCGATCTTACGCCTTGCCCAACGCACGAGGCAAGCGGCTGAAAGCCCAACGCCGATGACGCATAACACAGAACAAACCCACGCTGGGCGGGTGAGAAGAGCGACCTTTTCTACACCCTGTTAGTCTCTGAACAAGCGCACCGGCACTTTGCGCCCTTTGATGCGGGACAGGCTCAGCACGTCGACAATTCCCTTCGCCATGTGCATCGGAACGTCCACGATCGAAAAGCGTTCCTCGATTTCAATGGCGCCGATCACACTGGCATTCACCTTGGCTTCGTTCGCGATGACGCCGACAAGATCGCCTGGTCTGATGCCGGCGTCTCGCCCCGCTCCGACATACACACGGGCCATGCCGGGCTCTCCGCCGCCTCGTGCAGACCTCCCCGCCGGCGTTCGTTCCCCAGATCGCATGATGAGGCGGCGCTGACGATCGGCTCCTGGATGCTGTCGTGCAGGCAAATACCCGGTGCGCTGCATCGGTCGGTACGGTTCCGGCGAACGGCTCGGCAGGGCCGGAATCTCTTGCTCCACTCGTTCGCCGCCCTGCGAGCGATAGATCAGTTTCATCGCCGCGGCAGCCACCTGGATCGGATCGCCGGTCGCCGCGAGCGCTTCGGCCACTCCTTTGAATCGATCCAGGTCTCCTGCTTCCATCGCCTCCTGGACTGACGCTTTGGTCCGTTCCAATCGTTTTGTGCGGAGATCGGCCACCGTCGGCACCGACGCCACGGTAATTGTTGATTTCGTGTACAGTTCGATGCTCCGCAAGAGACGCTGTTCGCGCGGGTCAAGGATGGTGATGGCGGCTCCTTCGCGCCCAGCCCGGCCCGTTCGCCCAATGCGATGCACATAGACCTCGGCGGAAGACGGCAAGTCGTAATTGATGACGTGTGAGACATGCGGAATGTCGAGTCCGCGTGCGGCGACATCGGTCGCCACCAACAGCTCCGTTTGTCCGGTCCTGAAGGCGTTCATCACGCGATCGCGTTGAGGCTGACTCATGCCGCCGTGAATCGCTTCGGCCCGATGCCCACGGCCGTTCAGCATGGCGGTCACCTCGTCCACTTCCACGCGCGTGCGGCAAAACACCAGCGCGGACTTCGGGCCGGCCATATCCAACACGCGCGTCAGGGCGACACCGCGATGTTGCCTCGTAACCACATAGGCCGTCTGTTGAACGCGCGGCGTCGCCCCGGCCTTGACGGGCTCTTTGGCGATGGTGATTTCGACGGGATTCTTGAGATGGCGATGTGCAATCGACTTGATGCGCTGCGGCATGGTCGCCGAAAACAGCGCGGTCTGCTTGGTGGCGGGCGTCTGTTCAAGGATGGCGTCGAGATCTTCGGCGAAGCCCATGTCGAGCATCTCATCGGCTTCGTCCAGCACCACCGTCTGCACATGCGCCAGCTTCAGGGTCTCGCGGCGAATATGATCGAGGGCCCGTCCCGGCGTCGCGACGATGACGTCGATGCCCCGCTTCAAGGCATGGAACTGCGGGCCGATCGCTTGTCCGCCATACACAGCCAACACGCTGATCCGCAATTCTTTGCCGTACCGCTGGACCGCTTCGCCCACTTGGATCGCGAGCTCGCGCGTGGGCACCAGGATGAGCGCGGCTGGACGATGCTTGGCCCCATGCGCGATACGTTGGAGCAGCGGCAAGGTAAACGCGGCGGTTTTGCCTGTTCCCGTCGCCGCTTGGCCCAACAGATCACGCCCGGCTAGGAGCGGGGGAATGGCTTCCCGCTGAATCGGCGTGGGTTCTTCATAGCCCAGCGTGTCCAGGGTGGCCAGCAACGACGCTTCCAAACCGAGCGCGGCAAAGCCGGGAGAAAATCCCGTCGCCGCCGGAGCCGTAGGCGGATGGGTACTATCATGCTTGGCAGACAATTATGGGTACCTTTCTCCTATGACGTCTTCCTTACCAATGCCCCTTCCGAGCTTACTGATTTCACTTCTCTCTTTAGGACGATGTCAATTTTTCTTGCGGGTGGTGCCAACTAGGGAGCCCAGCCGCCACCTAATGCTCCTTCCAAGCTTGCTAATACTTTTCTTTCCTCTACCGATCGACGAGCGAGGGAGGCGTCAGCCCGTCCTTCACTGCGCGCATTGAGCGACCACCTATCAATGCTCCCTCCAAGCTTGCTCGTTTCTTCCACTCTCACTGACGATTGAAGATACTTTCAAGCGGGTGGCGCCAACCAGGGAGCCCAGCCGTCTGCAGCGGGGCCCCACACCGGGCGGGGTGCGAAGCCGGCTGGGCTGGTTGGCGACAGGACCCGCCTCTATTCTATTGGCTCTTCGATCGGCCCCGCCCACTCCCCTTTGGTCAGTTTCACTTCCTGATACCCGCCATCCGGCCATTGAAACTGCCCCACCGCATCGATCTGAACGATGAAGGGATCGGCCTCGTGCACCTGCCCGCGAAACCAGTACCACCCCGGCTCGGTGGGCTTCGTCTCAGTCCATCGATATTCCGCCATGCCCCGATACCCTATCCTTTATAAGCACGAAGTCTGATAGAGTCTGCGCACGCAGTGAGGATGAACCCTACCATGTCCCGTCTACCAATAGAAGACGTACTGCCGGAGGTCCGACGAACACTCGCCAACAGACCCAATGCGCTCTTAACCGCGTCGCCGGGAGCCGGAAAAACCACTTGCATTCCCCTGGCACTCCTGGATGCTCCCTGGCTCCAGGGCAAGAAACTGCTCATCCTGGAACCGCGACGACTCGCGGCGCGAGCCGCTGCCCATCGTATGGCGGCGACCCTCCGCGAACAAGTCGGCGAGACGGTCGGCTATCGGATGCGGCTGGATACTAAGGTCGGACCGACGACGCGCATCGAGGTCGTGACCGAGGGCATACTCACACGCCTCCTCCAGCAGGACCCGTCGCTCAACAGCTATGGCCTTGTCCTCTTCGATGAATTTCACGAGCGGAGCCTTCAAGCCGATACGGGTTTGGCGCTCTGCCTCGAAACGCAACGCCTCTTTCGCCCGGAGCTTCGTCTGCTAGTAATGTCGGCCACATTGGATTGTGGGCCGGTCAGTGTTCTCTTGGGCCAAGCCCCCGTCATTATCTGCGAAGGCCGGATGTTTCCGGTAGAGACCCGGTATCTCGATCAGCCGCTCTCAGGCCATCTCGACGCGGCCGTGACGCAGCTCATCCGGCGCTCTTTGGCGCGGGATCAAGGCAGCCTTTTGGTCTTCCTGCCAGGCATGGCCGAAATACGCCGGGTCGAACAGAAACTGCTCGACGCCAATCTGGGCCCATCTGTCCACATTGCGCCCCTGCACGGCGATCTCACGCAAGCCGCCCAGGATCTGGCCATTGAGCCGGCCGCCCCAGGCACGAGAAAAGTCGTGCTCGCCACCTCCATTGCCGAAACCAGTTTGACAATCGATGGCGTGCGTGTCGTGATCGATGCGGGCCGGTTGCGTGTGCCGCGATTCGATCCCCGCTCAGGTCTGACGCGATTGGAAACGATTCGTGTCACGCAAGATTCCGCCGAGCAACGCCGTGGCCGAGCCGGACGTCTGGAACCGGGCGTCTGCTACCGCCTCTGGACTGAGAAAGAACAAACATCTCTCACCGCACGCCGGCCTCCGGAGATGCTGGATGCCGACCTCACGCCGCTTGTCTTGGAGTTGGCTCTCTGGGGAACAAGCGATCCATCAGAACTGTCTTGGCTCACCACACCTCAGTCGGGCTCCGTGGCACAAGCAAAGGACTTACTCACGCGGCTGGGAGCCTTGGATGCGACAAGCCACATCACCCCTCACGGGAAACAGATGGCCGAGCTCCCGCTGCATCCCCGTCTCGCTCACATGCTGCTGAAGGCTGAACCACTTCATCTGACGACTCTGGCCTGTGAAGTGGCGGCTCTGCTGAGTGAACGCGACATTCTCCGAGGCTCTGGCGGCTGGCGGAATGCCGATCTTCGACTCAGGCTTGACGTGTTGCACGGGCAGCACGACCATGCCGCAGGCGCGACCGTCGATCGCGGCGCCTGCCACAGAGTGATACACCAGGCGGATCTGTGGCTCAGATCCCTCTCTCGACAACAACCTCGCGGTCGAGCCACCAACGTCACCGGGTTCGATCAAGTCGGCGCCCTCCTCGCTCTCGCCTATCCGGACCGTATTGCACAACGTCAACGCGGCAGCGATTCCCGCTACGTGCTGACGAACGGCCGCGGCGCACTCTTCACCAATCCCGACCCGCTGGCCTCGGAACCCTATCTCGTGATCGCCGACCTTGACGGGGGGACACAGTGGGCCAGAATCGATCTCGCCGCGCCGATCTCGCTCACGGAGATAGAAACGCTCTATGCCGACGAGATCGCTCAGACGGAGGCGGTGTCCTGGGATGAGAAGGGGCAGACTGTCCGAGCCGCACGACAGCGTCGATTGGGCGCGTTGGTATTGTCCGAGCAGACCCTATCCAAACCGGATCCTTCCCTGATCGCCACCGCGTTGCTGCAAGGCATTAGCCAAGTCGGACTAGACGCACTAGCCTGGACGGCGGAGCTGCGACAGTGGCGGGCGCGGGTGCAGTTTCTCAGACGTGTCGGGGGCATTGATTCAAACTGGCCGGATCTGTCAGATGAAACATTGCTGCGGACGCTCGATGATTGGCTTGGTCCCTATCTGAATGGAATCACCACGCTCGATCGGGTGAAGCGACTTGATCTTTCGACGCCGCTCCACGCGCTGCTGAGCTGGGACCAACAACGTCGATTGGAACGGTTGGCTCCGACCCATCTGGCCGTGCCGAGCGGATCGAACATCCGCATCGAGTACGACACGCCGGATCTGCCGATCCTCGCCGTGCGATTACAAGAAATGTTCGGCTGCAAGGATACGCCTCGTGTCGCGGACGGTAAGGTTCCCGTCATGCTGCATTTACTCTCTCCGGCCAAACGACCGGTCCAAATCACGCAAGACCTGGCTAGCTTCTGGGCCACGGCGTATCAAGAAGTTCGCAAAGATCTCCGCGGCCGCTATCCCAAGCACCATTGGCCTGAAGATCCGCTTACCGCCCCCCCGACAGCAAAGACGAAACGGAGGAATCAATGATGTGCGTGGCCTCCAGCACATCGAAAGAGCCCACTTTGAGATAGCCAGCGCCTCAGCCTTGATGTAGAATTGAACTCGACTACCGGTGCAACAACTATGAAAAACAAGCCACTCATCGAAACCAACCCACATCTCAAGGTTCCAGCTAAATACCGGAAAGCCTTGATTACCAATGTTGCCAGCTCGACGGCGGTCGAGACTGGAGCATCCGTCGAATCCATCGCCTGCATCCTGGCTGAGTCGCGAAAGCCGTTGCCGGTTAAGAAGACGGGCAGCTCTGCTCGATAATCTCTCCCAACAAGCTTTCCATCGGCGCATAGTGCTTATCGAGGCCTGCCTGAATCGCGGCAATGTACGCTGTCTTGCCCGTCCCCGCCATGAGGCTGAAGTCAAGCAACGGCAGTCCTGCCTGGAGCGCCATCAGCGATGACAGCACCCGGGCGAGGCGTCCATTTCCATCACGAAACGGATGGATCAAGTCAATACTCATGCCTGACCCCATTTTCGATTGCAGAAGTGATGACATGGCGGGTGAGCGGATTATCGCGAAGCAAGCTCGCGGGCGTGAACAATTTCGCGTTGCCCAACAGGGCGGACCTGTGACGCTTCCAGCGTCACCACGGCAACAGTCTTTCCTTCCAAGGTCATAAACTCAACCTCGTAGGCCTGGCCCTCACGATAGATAAGCACGACCGTCCCAACATCTCCCACTACAAGGCCTTCAGCGGGAACGTCAGCAGCCAATACTACTTGATCGAGTTCGCGGATCGTGCTCATAGCTTTTCGCTATTGCCTCGATGGAGATGGGCCGGCCGCAGCCAGCGCGGAACTTTCACGGTCGAGGCCAGCCAAGGCTTTCTGAATCAGCTCAACTTCCCGAGACTCAAAGTAGGGCTCGCCGCATTGGGTGCAGACCCAGGCGGGCACCGCATCCCAGGACACGTGATAACCTTTTCGGTCCAGACTGAAGGGAGCCGTCCCTTTCACCATTCGACCTTTGCAATGGATACATTCCATGTCTAGCGCCTCCTTCGATAGTCAGGCAACCACTGATCGGTGTCAGGGAGATAGGCAGTAATCACGGCCAAATAATCTGTTTTCGGTGAGCACACCACATGAATCGCACG
>SPAW01000030.1 GCA_005239465.1 Nitrospira sp.
GCCACATAACGGTAGCCGTCTGGAGGATTGTTACGGGTAGCGGGATCGGTGATCACGAAAATCTGGTAAGCCTGATCGCCCCGGATCTCGAAGCCACCCGCCGGAGCCGCTGGCGCTTGAGGCGTCGTTTCCTCCAGGCTGATGCCCAGTTTGCCCGGGGCAAAATCCTTCACGAGCAGCGTCCCGCTGCCGCTCACGCTCAGGCTCTGCGCGCCGTCGCTCTCCGCAGTGAGCATGAATTGAAATCGCCCATCGGCACTCTCCCAGAGATCCGGTCCGAGCTTCTCCCCGCCGCTGAGCAGCACCCCGTCATAGAAGATCTGGCCGCTTCCATCTGAATCGACAATCGTGTCCAGCCCGTCCGTGGAGGAATAGCGATAGGTGTCAAAGCCAGGACCGCCGTCAAGAACATCCTGCCCACCCCCACCCACCAGCGTGTCATCACCCGCCCCCGCGCGAAGCACGTCATTGCCCTCGCCACCGAGGAGGGTGTCGTTATCCGCTCCACCTTCTAGATAGTCATTTCCGCCCTGGCCGTCTAGTACATCGTCTCCGCCGCCGCCAAATAGGTGATCGCCCGCGGCCACATCGTCACCGACGATCGCCTCCACCCCCTCGCTGCCGAAGACGATCTTCGCCGGGTTGTTGATCAGTAACGAGTTGCGGCCGACCACGGTGAGCGTCAAATCCTGCCCCGTGCGATCGTCTTTGATGCTCTTATCCGTGAATTGTAAGGTCTCGGTCCGAGTACTCCTGAGCGCGACGTTACCGTCTTTCTGATAATAAAGATTCTTCCAGCCAAGCATTGCGGCCCGATCGGAGAGATAGGCATCGGTGAACGTGAGATCCATTACGCCGGCAGCGCGTTTTTCCTGATCGGTTTGCCATTGAGAAAACAATTCCACATGCGCCGTCGAAAGCACGTTTGACGCCCCATCGATCGCAAGCGGCAAGAGATGGTGCACCGCCAAGAAATTGCCAAAGTCGCTCTTGGCCCTGCTTGCCAAAGTTCCTGCACTTTGGTTTACAAGCACCTGTACAATCGTATTGTCCCGGAGCGCCTGATAACCCGCGCTCTCTTGCAGCGCATACAGGTTTTGATAGAACGAATCGCGATTACCCTCTGCTGTTGGATTCGCATCAATGGCAGCCTTGCCCAGAAGGACGAACCGCAAGGCATCTAGCGCTGATTCCAATGTAAGTTTGTTCTCTTTGCTCGAGGCTTTGAAAAGTTGCCCAATCCTGTCCGCAGTAAGCTTGGCGTCAAGCTGAGCGAGCGTTCCATACAGGGCTAGTGCATCGGCAAGCACCTGCTGGCTGTGGTTTCGTGTAGCCGGTGGATTGGTCACATCTGACAAGAACTGATTCTCGATCACAATTCGGATCGGGGGCGCAACCTGTGCGCCTAGGCCAGCTATCGGTGATATCCCAGCATCGGCTTTGACGTTTGAAATCTTGGCAGAATCAACCGGCGCAACGATTCCAAGCGCTTGCAGGATCGGGGCAGTGGCACCACCCTGGATGCCAGCGAGTCCAGGAGCGTTGTAGAGATAAGCGTGTTCCACATTGCCGCGAAACTCTGCAGCAATCCCGATTGCGAGAAAGCCACCCAAAGAGTGACCCGACACA
Organism: Nitrospira sp.; assembly: GCA_005239465.1. GTDB lineage: Bacteria > Nitrospirota > Nitrospiria > Nitrospirales > Nitrospiraceae > Nitrospira_D. The sequence goes on from SPAW01000030.1 coordinate 1,630, forward strand.
GTAAAACTCGGCGGCAGAGTGCCGTCAGCCAGCCACTGCTGCACTTTGGCGCGCAAGATTAGATATTGCGGCTGAAGCTGAGGTGAACCGATTATTGCGATATTGACCAAACCGGTTACAAGGTCGACACCATCATCAGTACCGCGGATGGCGAGATAACGTCTTCCGGTAGCCTTCTCCTCGAAAATCGTCGCAGATAACCCTGACAAAGAGTTGTTCAGTTGATCGACGACGAGGAAGTTATCGGCAAAACGACGAGCGTGGATTTCTGACAAACCCGCATCTTGTAACTGTGGGACGTCCGGCACACCAGGCGACAACCTCGCATAAGCTGCTAGCGCCAGTTCAGCTTGATAAACGTAGTTACTAATGGTTGTCATATCGGCCTGTCCTTACTTCGCCTTGACGAAAATCTGCTTTAGCAATGAAGCGTCGCCTGCGTGTTCTGGACATCGAAATGACGACTCATGCCAAGGTCCAGGTAAGTCACCACCTCGTCTGCCGTAACTAATCGCTTCACCCAATATCTTCCCGTCTGATCGGCGAATGACACCGTAGTAATTTCGCCACATTTCGGGATTACCTTTTTGGTAGTAATCGGTTTTCGACTCAAACCTATACTCTGAGCCAAGGGGTTCCTTAGACATTCGACGGTAAAAACTTATAGACCCATATCTGTCGAATTTGTCTGCTGGTAACGCGACCTGCTCATACACCTTAATTCCACCGTCATACGCGCATAGTCGGCGCACCTCAGCATCCAAACGGTCTTTCTCACGTTCGCAACCTGATATCGACAGGAACGCAGTCACAGCTACTATCAACATCCATGCCCGATTCATTCGCCATCCTTCACGAAGTAAGGTAGTCATAGACAAGAGGGCCACGCCGAGATAACTCGGCGCTCGTCACAGAAAATGCAGAAAATGGGGTCGGAGTGATCTTACCCACGAATCGTGGACAGCTTAATTAGGGGTACATCGCTTCGAATGCCAGCGGGGCTTCGTAGTTCAAGGTCGAATGCCGTCGCTGGCGGTTGTAGAACACCTCCATGTATTCGAATAGGCTCGAGCGGGCTGCGTCTCGGGTCTGATAGTCGCAGTGATGCACGAGCTCGGTCTTGAGCGTATGGAAGAAGCTCTCCATTGGGAAACATGGGGTCCATTGGGAAACATGGGGTCAGGCTTGGCTGAAACATGGGGTCAGGCTTGGCTAATTGCATAATGATCTCCCTGTGACTATGCTGGCCCAATGGCCCGCAAACCGCGCCTCCACGTTTCGGGTGGCCTCTACCACGTGATCCTGCGCGGCAATGCCCGCCAGGATATTTTCTTCGCCCCGGAAGATCGACGCCGGTGCTACGAACTGCTGGCCGAGGGCGTCGCACGCTTCGGCTACCGCGTGCACGCCTTCTGCCTGATGACCAATCACTTGCACTTGGCGCTTCAGGCCGGTGATCGGCCGCTATCCGTCGGCATGCAAAACCTCGCCTTTCGCTACACCCGCTACGTGAACGCGCGGCTCAAGCAGGTAGGACACCTGTTCGAGGGCCGCTTCAAGGCATTCCTCGTCGATCAAGATCGTTACGGGC
>SPAW01000031.1 GCA_005239465.1 Nitrospira sp.
GGCTTTGGACCAGACGGCACCTTGCACCGGCCGCTCTTTCTTCTGCAGGTTAAACAAGGTAAATTTGTGCAGCTGGACTAAGGCCAATCCGGAATGAACTCACTTTCACAGATCTTCCATACGATATCTTACATGGGGCTCCCCCTTCTATTCGCCATGGTGCTCCATGAATATGCGCACGGGTGGGTGGCCGAGAAGTGTGGCGACCCGACCGCGAAACTCCAAGGGCGACTCACCATGAATCCCCTCGCCCACATCGATCGGTTAGGCACGATCATCCTGCCGTTGATCTGTTTGATCCTTCCAGGCAGTTTTCTGTTGGGCTGGGCTAAGCCGGTTCCGATCGATCCACGCAATATGCATCACCCTCGACGCGACATGGCTCTCGTGGCTGCCGCAGGGCCTGGGATGAATCTTGTGCTCGCGGTGGCCAGCGCGTTGCTCTTGGCCCTACTCCTGACGGTGGAACCGACACTGTCCATTCGTCAGACGGCCGGAGCCGGTCCCCCATCGAGCCTTATGACGACCATGTTTCTGCGTCCGATCGCCGTTATGGCCTTGTATTCCGTCATGATCAACGTGTTCCTCGCGCTGTTTAACCTGATCCCCATTCCGCCGCTCGACGGCGGTCGCATTCTGACTTGCCTGCTTCCGGCAAAGCCAGCGATGGCGCTTGCGCGCCTTGAGCCCTACGGCATGATGATTCTGGTGGGCCTCATTGTATTCGACAAAGAACTGCGTGTGATCCACACGATCACCAACACATTCGTCTCGGGCCTCTCCGGCACGATCCTGTCGACCGCGCTCGGTCTCGGTGCAGGAGCTGCAGAATGACCGCACCACGGAAACGAGTACTCAGCGGCATGCAGCCCAGTGGACTCCTGCATCTCGGTAACTACCTGGGAGCATTGGAAAACTGGAAAGCCTTGCAAGAACAATATGAATGCTACTTCTTCGTCGCCGATTGGCATGCCCTCTCGACTACCTATGCCGACACAAGCCGCATCCGCGAGTTCGCGCGGGAACTGCTGATCGATTGGCTCGCCGCCGGCATCGATCCCGAGCGTTCCACCGTCTTCATCCAGTCCCGCATCCCGGAACATGCGGTCTTGCATCTGCTCCTCTCAATGATGACACCCGTCTCCTGGCTGGAGCGCAATCCCACCTACAAAGAAAAACAGGAAGAACTTAAAGAGAAAGACCTCAGCACCTACGGCTTTCTCGGCTACCCGGTCCTACAGGCCGCCGATATCTTGTTGTATAAACCCGATTTCGTGCCGGTGGGGAAAGACCAACTCCCCCATCTCGAACTGACGAGGGAGCTAGCCCGAAGATTCAACGACATTTACAAGACGAGGGTCTTCCCTGAACCCAAGGAACATTTGACAAAGTTCCCCAAAGTGCCGGGCACCGATGGCCGGAAAATGAGCAAGAGCTACGGCAATACGATCAACCTTTCGGACGCCGAACCGGTCGTTCGCCAGAAGCTCAAAACCATGGTGACCGATCCGGCACGCGTGCGCCGAAACGATCCGGGCAATCCCGACGTCTGTCCGGTCTACGAGTTTCACAAAATCTATTCGCCGCAAGCGGTCCAGGACCAGATCAACAAGGAATGTCGAACCGCCGCCATCGGCTGTATCGACTGCAAGAAACTTGTGGCTGATCGGATGGTCGAGCAGATGGCCCCGATGTGGGAGGCGCGTACCGCACTGACGAACAAACCCTCGCGCATCGATGACATCATTCAGGATGGCAGCCGTCGAGCCACTCAGGTCGCGCGCGCCACGCTTGCAGAAGTCAACGCGGCGATGAAGATCTGACCTGGGTCGTTACGGACCACCGCAAAAATCTCACACCCGCGAGAAGAGCGTCGTCGGTGTCCCGTCCGCGTGGCTGCGATGGTGGGGCACCGACCGTTGTGGGAGGGTTTCGACGAGTGGGCGAGGGGGGGCCTCCGGACGGGGTTTGTGAGAGTGGAGAGGCAGAGCGAGACCGCGAGCATGACCAATTATTCTGGAGAATCTAGCGCTTCCCTGGTGGCAGACACGATCCATCCACGCGTCGCCGGTTCGTGGTTGAATGCAAGACCTGACACTATTTATCACGCCATGCTTCCATGGACCTTACTGAAGCAACATCTCAATCCTTGCTTCCACTCAATCTCCGACTCGTTGGATCACCAAAGTCATATTCTGATGATGCATCGGCGAGCAGGGACCGCCGTTAGCCTCCCGCTCTTGACTTGTTTTGCTCTTCTTCTGTCAGCATCATTCACCTTTGCACAGAACCCTGCGCCTGGAGCAGGCATGTGGCAAACCATGGCCTCGGCCCCGACAAAGCGGACGGAGGTCGTAGGAGCGGCCGTAGGGGATAAAGTCTATGTGGTCGGTGGATTTAGCGAACCAAGCCTCAGCAACTTAATGAATCTAGCCGTGAGCGACACCGTGGAGGAGTATGACCCTTCCACTAACCGATGGGCAACCAAAGCACCACTGCCGATTGGTCTCCACCATGCCGGGGCCGCGTCGGTTGGGGATCGACTCTATATTATCGGCGGCTTTACGAAATCCTTGTTCTCTGTTTGGCAGCCGGTGGCGAGCGTCTATATGTACAACCCGGAAGCTGATTCATGGGCGGAACGAGCACCAATGCCCACAAAACGTGGGGCCCTCGCGGTGGTCCAGCTTGGCGGAAAGCTCTTCGCGATCGGCGGCTACGACGGCACCGGCAATTCTGGCGCGGTCGAAGTGTACGATCCAGCCACAGACAGTTGGACTGCCAAGGCATCCCTTCCCACTCCGCGTGACCACCTTGCGGCCGCCGCGGTAGGGATGCGGATTTACGCAATTGGTGGGCGCCTGAACCGAGACTATGGCCGTAACTTGTCGATCGTCGAGGCCTATGACCCTGTTGCAGACCGGTGGTCCCAGGTGGCTAACCTTCCAACAGCACGGAGCGGGATCACGGCTGCAGTTGTCCAAGAAACAATCTATGTCTTCGGCGGAGAAGCACCAGAAGGGACATTTCGCACAACCGAGGCCTATTCGCTCGGTATTGACCGCTGGCAAACGATGGCTCCTATGCCGACCGGGCGACACGGACTAGCCTCGGCGACAGTCAATGGCCACGTGTATGTGCTCAGTGGAGGCCCAAGGCCGGGAGGATCATTCAGCAACGTGAACGAAATGTTTGTCCCGCCAAGTGCGCAGGGACAGGAAATGGGGACAGACAGGAAATGGGGACAGGCTACTTTTCTGAGACAGGAAATGGGGACAGGCTACTTTTCTGGCTAGGTGGGCGGGTGAGATGTGGTTTCGGAATGGAAGAACGAATGAGTGCTCTCGGGTGATGAAAGACTTGTGATGAATCAGATGGCGTTCTCAAAAGTGCTGACGGTTGTCGCCTGTGCGACGATGCTCTGGGCGTTCGCGCCGACGCTGGCAGTCGCCGACCAGACGCAACACGTCTCTGACGATCTTGGCGGTCTGTCGCAGGTGATCGACGGGCAAGGAAATCTCGCGACCTATGAGTGAACTATGACGCCGTCGGCAATCTGTTATCAATCATGCGCAACACGGTCGGCGTCCTTATGACGTGTAGAAATGCGGTCGTAAGTCTTGTTCTGCAATGAAGCGACTGGCTTGACGAAATATGGCACGTAGGGTGCCGGGATCTAATTCGGCGTGGAGGGGGACCGTCAAGACTTGACGCGCTCCTGCAACCTCACGGACTAGTTTGACGTGACTTCCCCGCTGGGAGGCCTGCTGGAAGCCAAAGCTCTGGAGGATGGTCAGAACATCGTGGCCGGCGAGTCTACGAAGCTTGGGCATGGACTGGGTCCAGCTCCATGGTCAGCACCAAGGTCGGCTTCTCTCGCAGACCAAAGGCCGCCATGTGCTCTCCCTCCAGATGCAACGCGGTGGCTTCTTGTAGATGCTGAACGGTTTCATCCAGCGTCCGTCCTTGAGTGACGACGGCAATCTCAAGGCACTCGGCCACATAGCCGACCTCGTCGCCTGGTCGAATCACCGCTTTGATGGTTTGTTGCAAATAGCCCATGAGGCCCTCCTGCTTGCTGCCGCTGGCCCTGAGAATAACCTTGTTCTTCGCGTGAGGCAAGCGAATCCTTGCGCCGAAACCTGAGAAGTCTCGCTGCTCCCTATGCCTGCAATCCCGCCTCGCGGCTCGCCAGCCACACCCACGCCGATGGTACAACCGTCCTCGCTGCTTTATAGACCTTCGGCTCTTCGATAGAGACCTGTCATCCCTACCCTTCCCGTCTGGCAATCACATTTATCCAGCGACCTTTGCGCTCCTGATTGCTGACCACCCGCAGCGCCACAATCTTCCACCCGGCACGGCGCAGTGAACTCGCCAATTCAGATTTTCTCCACCGGGCAAAATACCGCCCTGGCATCCAGCCCCGCTGAAGGATCCCACTTCTGGTTCCGTAGGTCACGCTCGCAGCCAGCAAGCCGCGCGGCCGCAAGCGTCGACGTAACTGGACCAAGACATCCGTCGCTGCCGCCTTCGGCAAATGCATGAGCGACGCCGCAGCCCAGATGCCGTCTAGACTACCGGCACGAACAGGGAGAACGCGCATATCGGCGAGGATGAGCGGCACGGAAGGAGCGCGCTCCTTCGCAAACTGAAGCAGGGGCATGGTGCGATCCAGTCCCACGACTCGGTGGCCCATGGTCTTGAGGTAGCGCGAGTCCTGCCCTCCCCCACAACCCAGATCGAGAAGGACCGCGCGTTTGGGCAACAGCGTCAGCCATTCGCCTAACAGCAGTGGCCGCTTGTATTGTGGCTTTCCCCAGCGCGTGAGGAATCGGCGCGCATCCCGATCATAGATCTCAAGGGTCTGCGCAACCACGCGACTTATGGTATGGTGCGGCGTCGGACGAACAGCCATTCACGTGGAGCTGATTGTGTTCATATCTCGTTGGAACGTCTCAGCCATTCTGTTTGGCCTGGTCATCACTGCGGTGTCCCATGCCAAAGCCGCCGATCCCCCCTGTGACAAGTATCCGCCGGTCAAGCATCAGCGTTGAACCGAGATTTGGAGAGAACTCAACAAGGAAGACGGGCCGCTCATTGCTCAATTCGGCCTCGACCAGCAGAAACGGCGTGACGAAGGGCAGATCAATGCCCAACAGCACCTCGGCGAAAACATGGCTTTCAAGAGCGCATGGCAAAGGAGTAGCAGCTACAGCTCCGCTTCTCCTGCCTTCTCCGGAATTTTCCCCGCCGACTCCAATAGATCCCTTCCCACCAAGATCGGCGCCTTGAAATGAACGGCGAGCGCGATCGAGTCGGACGACCGGCTATCAAACGTCTTCACCTGATCCTGGACGGCGACGGTCAACGCACCAAAATAAGTACCACTCTTCAGTGTTATGACGGTATGCAAGACCTTCCCACCATAGGCATCCAGGATCGTATGCATCAAATCGTGGGACATGGGGCGAGCGAGCCTTTCGCTGTTGAGCGCGCCTTGAATCGACAAGGCCACCGTCACGTCGACAAAGATCGGAATCACTCGGCCTTCCGCGTGCAGTAGCACGACCGGACCATGATCCGACATACGCACCGTCACCGTGGTAATGGCGACGTGTTCTGGCGATGCCGGCGGCACATTCTGGCCGAAAGATGGGCTGGAGGAAAGGAATAGAGAGAACAGTGGTACACATGAGAGCATCAACCGACTGAGCTGAATCATAACGACCTCCGTGGCCGATGATTGAGAGGATTTACAAGACGCGAACGAATTGATTCGATTCCTTTTCCCACCCGATTTCGGTTTCCGGACCATGTCCCGCCACTACAGCTGTCGCATCATCGAGGGTGTAGAGCCGTTCCCTGATTGATTGCTCGATCGCATCGAAGTTGCCACCCCAGAGATCGGTGCGACCGATACTGCCGCGAAACAATGTGTCTCCGGCCAGCACAAGCTTCTCATGCGGGACGTGAAAGCTCATCGATCCTGGCGTGTGGCCCGGCGTATGGATTGCGACAACGGAGACCTGCCCGACCAGCACTTTCTCATCGTCCTTCAGCCAATAGTCAGGCATCGGGACAGGCACATACGGCACGCTGAACATTCGGCACTGCAATGCGAGATTCTTCCATAGATCGAGGTCGTCTGGATGGAGACATAACGTCGCCCCCGTCGCCTTTTTCATTTCGCCAGACGCGAGAAAATGGTCGAAGTGGGCATGGGTGTGGAGGATATGGCTGACGGTGAGTCCGAGTTGCTGCACTTCATGAAGAATGCGCTCGTGCTCTCCACCGGGATCGACGACGATAGCCTGCTTCGTGACCGGATCGCCAATGATCGAGCAGTTGCATCCGAGCGGAGGGACCGAGAAGGTTTTTCGAATCAGCGTGGCCATGGCACAGGTATGCTACAGTCCACCGACCTTAGGGCGCAAGCAGCGGGCCATCGCCAACCTCCTGACTACGGACAGTCCAGACCACTTCCGTATCGAAGATCACCCATGCTCGTCTCTGCCGGCGGAACCACACAAGAAATCCAGCGCCGGTCCCGTCGGGACGCGTATTTTCGACATACAGGAGCGCCTGGTCGTCCCGGAGAGTCCGCCCCGCCCGAGAGAAGGCCAGCCGATCCAATACGGGTGAGGCCTGCGCCGGAATTGCACGACCAGATTTCACGGGAAGGGCCAATGTGACCTCCGGTTCTTCGATCGTATTCCCGGACACAAATCGATAGCGGACGCCAAACTGAAACCGGCCTTCAAGCCGGCTAGGTTCATGGTTGGCTCCAACAAAGTCCTGAACAAGGTCCGGCGGCAGCTTCCCGTTGAAGTAGCTTTGCTCTTGGAAGAGTACGATCGTCGTCGGCCCCTCTTGGTTCGGCAAGAGCCGGGACACCGTCATGCGTTCGAGCACTACCAACTGCGTATCTGAGGTCAGAAACTTTTTCGTCACTACCTGATCGTACAGAGCATAATCATCGACAGGAATACTCGAAGCAACCGGCCCCCCCTCCACAGCAAGAGACCCCAGCATGGAAAGACACGTTGGCAGCAGCAAGGCCAGCATCATCGTATGTTTCATTATGAATCGAGCATAGCCTCCAGCCCGCATTATTCACAAGCCACGGGCATTCGTGAGTAATGCGCCGACAGGTTCGGCTCCGCCGCACCTGTCGGTTTCGACAGGCCGTACGGCCTGCTCAAGGCTAGCCCTGAGCGAAGCCCCGCCCCAGTGGGGCGAAGTGGTTCGACAGGCTCACCACCCTGAGTAAAATCGATGGGTCGAAGCCCGCAGGGTGGACTATGCACGCTTCGTGAATAGTCCAGGCCAGAAGGAACAGGGTCAATTCGTACATTCCGTCATGGACAAGTCGGCATGAAGCATGGATAATCGCCGAAATCATCATGAGGAGCAGAGACGTGCCCCAACAAATCATGAAGGTCGGCTACGCCGCTGCCTGGCTTGCCATCATCGTTTTGTTCTTCTCGACGAGCAGCTGCAAACCAGACGACTCTCCTTTCAAAGCCGAGAATGAAACGCTGAAGAGGCAGGTGACTAAGCAAGAATCCCTGCTGAGCTCGCTGCAAGATGGGAACAAAGTCATGCAGCAGCAGATCGATCTCCTCAATCAAGAACTCCGCGATGCAAAGAAGTCGACCGAGGCGGCCAAGGTGGAGACCCAGCACCTGACCAACCAACTGGAGACCCAGCTCGCTCAGACCAAACGCATGAGCGCGGAAATGCACCGGACCGCGGCGGCTCGAGCGGCCCAGAATCTCAAGGTCGATGAAAAAGGCGCACAGTTTGATACGCTCCCCCGCCCCCTGGACACTGTCACCAAAGTTGTGGAGGAGTCTTTGGCACGGAACGGCTATCAACTCAAGGTCAGCATCAAAACCGACCAGAAAGCCGTCTATGTCACGGAACGCAAGGTCTCGAATCCCGCTTCGCTCGAAGTGGCCGGCTTCCGAAACCAATATCTCATTTCACTTCAGGCCCTTCCTGCCAATGTCACCAAACTCAGCGTGAAGGCGGAATTTGAAAAAGTCGCGCAGGGCGGGCGCATCCTGAGCGTGAGCCCCGAGGAAACCGCCGAGATCGAACGGCGTCTGATCGGCGAGATCGGCAAAGCGCTCGAAGCTCCGAGCAAAACGTAATGCTTCGCCATTCTGTTCTGTCCCTCGCTTCATGCTTCCTCCCGTTCGTGACCGGGACCGCACTCGCCGCGTCGGTTGGCCCGAAACCCTCACAGGAACTTGCCCGCCACCTCACCGCCATCGCTTCGTTGGCTCAATCTGCTCCCATGGTAACAATCCCCGCCGGGTCGTTTCTCCTCGGCAGCAAGCGAGTCGACGACGACCCCTATGGACCGTGGACCCAGTTTGACGACACTGAGCTACCGCAGCACCAAGTCTGGCTGGATACCTACGAGATGGATCGCGACGAGGTCAGTCTCGGTGAATATTTGGCATTTCTGCAACAGCGGAAAGAGCACCCCCCGGACGAGCTCCAGAAGCTGATCTGGCACGTCATCACCATTCATTCCGTCTCCGACCAAACGCTGACGCGCTGGCCGGCCCTCTATGTGACCTGGTACGAAGCCAAGAATTTCTGCACCGCGAAGGGCAAACGATTGCCGACTGAAGCGGAATGGGAAAAAGCAGCGCGGGGTCCCAATGGGAATCTGTTTCCCTGGGGCGCGGCGGTCCCGGACACTCAGCGCGCCATGTTCGGCCAGCACCACGTCCATGAAATCCCCATTCTCGCGGCAGTGGATTCGCATCAGGCCGGCAAGAGCCCCTATGGCTACCACCATATGGCGGGCAACGTCGCCGAATGGGCGCAGGATTGGTTCGGCTTCGACTATTACGCCTACATGCCGGAACGGAATCCACTCGGACCGACGCGTGGCCGTTACAAAACCCTGCGGGGCGGCTCGTGGAAGAGTAACCAGATCATGCTCCGGACGGCGACCCGTGGCGGTTCAGTACCGGATCAACGCTCCGCAACCATCGGCTTTCGCTGCGCGAAATCATCGGCCTCCACGGCCCCGTAGCCAGCCATTAAAAACCATTTCAGAACCCTGGAAATACGCATGACGAGCGACCTCGGATGGCGCCAGAACACCCCGCAGGATGTTCAAAAAGGCCGTTTTCTTTGTTCGTCGTTCGTGAAGACTTCGGCGAGCTCAGTCGAGCCGCGTCGTCCTAACTCGTCGCTCGTATCTCGTATCTCGTCGTTCGTCCCTTCGGTGGGTCTGATCTGAAACGAGATACGAAATACGCTTCACGAGATACGGTGATCTTCGAGATACGCTTCACGGTTCGACCTTTCGACAGGCTCAAGGCCCCGAGCCGAGTCGAGGGGCTGGCTCACCGTCCCGAGCGGAGTCGAGGGACGATTCACGCTTCACGGGTGTGAGAACGCTGGCGGACTCTTTCAACATCCTGCTAGCGCAGCGCGGCAAAGCTCCCTTTCCTTGGTAAGGCGTAGACCTCGTGCTAGCATTTCTCTCCAATGGCTCAGTCAACCAGCGTGCACGATCTCCGCACCCTCATTCGCTCCTGCCACCCACTGATCGTCATCGAAACGGTGGAGGAAGAAAGGGTACTAGCGTTGCTGCAATCAGTTGCGGCCCAGGAGCGGATGCCGCTCTTCGAATGGTCCGTCACCAGAGGACTCACCCGTGCCGACGACGGACCGACGCTTAGTAGGATGACAGCCACACCTCTGGCTGTCCTCCAACATCTGCAAAGCTTGACCGTAGAGGCGGTCTTCTGGCTCAAGGACCTCGCGCCGCATTTGCAGGACGCCGCCGTCGCCCGCCAACTCAGAGAAGTCGCGGCAATCTACGGTCGCTCGCGTGCTTCCTGCGTGCTGACCGGTCATCCCATCGTCCTGCCGCTCGACATCGAAAAGATCGCGGTCCGGCTCGACCTGCAATTGCCGGATCGGCACGAGCTGCAAGCCATGCTCCAGAGCGTCTTGGTATCGCTTAGTCCGAGAATCTCGCCTCGTCGGCCCCGATCGACTACCGTTGTGCAGAGCATCCTCAGCTCCATCTCCGACTCCACAGCGGCAAGCCAGAGCCCTTCGGCCAACGAGCATGACGCCATTCTCCGCGCCTTACAGGGACTGACGCTCCATCAGGCACGGCAGATCATCACGCAATGCGTCGTCGAAGACGGCACACTCTCCGCCGATGACGTGCAGAAGATTCTGAAGCGCAAGGTGCAGGCGATCAAGGATGGCGGCCTGCTTGAATACTATCCGCTCGAAGACAACCGGTTCGAGTTGGGTGGATTCGCCAATCTGAAATCCTGGCTGGAACGCGCAAAAATCGGTTTTACCCTAGAGGCCAAAGCCCTCAATCTCACGCCCCCTAGGGGAATCATGCTCGTGGGCGTACCGGGCTGCGGCAAATCGCTGGCTGCCAAGGCCATCGCGCGCGAGTGGCAACTCCCGCTCCTCAAACTCGACGCGGGTCGATTGTTCGACAAGTTCGTCGGCGAATCCGAAAAGAATTTTCGCAAGGCGATCGAGATGGCGGAATCGCTGTCCCCGATCGTCCTCTGGATCGATGAGATCGAAAAGGCGATGGTGGCCGGCGGCGGAAGCGGCGAGGCCGATGCAGGTTTAAGCCGCCGGCTGTTCGGCGCATTCCTCACGTGGCTGCAGGAGAAGAAGCAAGAGGTCTTCGTCGTGACCACGGCCAACAATCTCTCGTCGCTTCCCCCCGAACTTCTTCGCAAAGGCCGATTCGATGAAATCTTCTTCGTGGACCTGCCGGACGACGGCGAGCGGGAATCCATCTGGAAGATTCACCTGGGTCTTCGGAAGCAGGACAGCAAGAAATTCGACTTAGTCAAGATCGTCAGCACCAGCGACGGCTTCAGTGGCTCTGAGATCGAACAAGCGGTAGTGGCAACTCTCTATCGTGCACTCCACCAGAAAACACCGCTGACGACCGATCTATTGATCGAAGAGCTGACCCACACCGTGCCGCTCTCCGTCACCCGTCGTGAAGACATCGATCAGCTCCGGGAGATGGCGCAAGGCCGGTTCGTCAACGTACGGTGAAATCAATGCGATTCCTCTTCATCATGGTGTCCATCGCAATCGTGACGCTCGTGGGCTGTGCCACGCCGCCGGTCGAGCATCCTCGTGCATCGGCACCGGAAGTGCGCCCTTGTTGTCGATCCGTCGAACTCGTGCCGAGCCGATCCGCGATTGTGCGTACAGCAGCCAAGCTCGTGGGCGCCAAAGCGATTAAAAGTCATGGCCGGCGCATCGCCTACGACTGCGCCGGTGTCACGCGAGCCATCTTCCTCCAACACGGCATCGATCTGTACGACAGCGGCGCAAGCGATCCCAACGCGAACGGCGTCCGGCTCATCTACGCCCATGTGCGTCAGCATGGCACCTTCCATCAAGGGCCGGTTGTCCATCCCGGCGACCTCGTGTTTTTCGACAACACGTGGGACTTGAACGGCGACGGCAAGCTGAATGACCCCCTGACCCATGTCGGCGTGGTGGAGCGAGTCGAGCCGGACGGCACGGTGGTCTTCATCAGCCGCGTTGCCAATGCCATCGAGCGCTACCGTATGAATCTCGCCTTGCCCCACGTCCACAAAACCGCCGATGGCCGTGTCCTCAACGACTACATGCGCCGCAAGCTCCCGACCGATCCCGACGATATGAGCCACCTCACTGGAGAACTTTTCTCCTTCTACGGTACCCGCCTAGGCTCCTAAGATTGCCGTTGTTCTTTTGGGTTCGGTTTCCCTCCCTCCTTCCACCTCCACTACAGCGCCAGCCCATGGTGTCCGATAAGAGATGACAGCCGGACCGGTGAAAATCACGGCCATGACCCTCTTGACCTCCATTTTTCCAATCACCTGCTAGAATTACCTTATGGCTACTTCGTCGAAACAAGCACGCATCCGGCAAACCAGCCCCCTCCGCCAGACTCTCACCGACGTGCGGCACGGGCTCCTGGGCCTGCACAAAGCCCTGATCGTTGCCGAACAGCTGACATTTGAGCGGATCTATGGACGCGTCGATTCGACAGGACAATTGCTGCACCTCGTGATGAACGATCCCTGGTTTACCTGGCTCCATCCCCTCTCCAACATGGTCGTCCGGATCGACGAATTGTTGGACGGTGACGAAGAACTGACCGTCGAGGACGTGGCAGTCCTCCTGACCGAAGTGCGGGCGTTGATCCGACCCTCCGAACTGGGTGAGGGCTTCGAGCGGAGTTATTACGAGGCGCTGCAGCGCGCCCCGGATGTCGTCATGGCTCACTGCGAAATGAAAAAACTGCTGACCCTGCCGGCGTTGTAAGAATCCCCTTTGCACAGTTTTCTCCCGCTCTGACTCACGACATACGAAAAGCGGCCTGCCCATAAGGACCGACCGCCTTGTTAAAGTTCGTTCGGATCGAACCCATAGACCCGATCAAGCCTCAACGAGTTGAGCGGAGCATGAATAGGAAACTACAACCGACCTTCGTCAAGCTCAATGACATCAGCCCAGGTGGAGACAGGAGGGAGGGAACTGACCGCCACCGCGCGCTTCGTAGCCACTTCCTGCAGCCGCCCCTGAAACCGTTGGCGTGCGGCATCATCTTTTGGACCGGAGGACAGAAGGCCCTGGCTCCATTGGGCGATCTCTTGCTCGGATGGCTTTCGGCTATTGGCCCTCACCCAGGCAAGCAATTCCTCGTCCGTCCCGCCGGCCAGCACCCGCTGCTCAAACGATTTCGGATCGATATGCAGAAAATCGATCAGGTACTTATCGAACCCCACCGTGATGTAATTGTATTCCTGAATCTTGCCTTCATGCCACAAACGAATCTTATCGATAAACCGCCCCAAGTGGGCAATGCCACCGAGAAGGGTTTTGGGACTGCGGGGATAGGTTTGTTGAGTCATTGCAGCTGCTTTCCAGTTTTGGCATCAGAATCATAACCCTCAAATGCAACCCTCCCCCGAAGACGACGGATACCTCCCTGTCCCTTCACTTTAACAAGCAAGCGAAGTCCCTCCTCAACCACCGCGCGCTTACTGCCAAGACCAGTGGCCTTCAAAGCTTTCCGCAAGAGACTGCTATTGATCTCGATGGTGGAGCGCATATTTATACTCTGATCAGAATTATTCAAAACATACACATGGACGACAGGAAAGTACAGGAGGGTCTACTGGAGAGATTCGACCGCTGGCATGCTGCCGCTGCTTCCCACCTCCCGGAACGTCCCTCATGGGCTCGGCCGAGCGGAACCCTTCTGGAATTCCCTCAGCTGCGATCGTGTGATCGCAGTGCTTCAGTCAGTTCCAGCTTTCCTCCTCGGCTGAGTCTCGGCGGATCCCCGTTCCTCCGGCGAGGTCGCACGTCAGCACGCCAGCGCTCGGGGTGGAAGTAGATGAAGGGAGGGAGCGGATCTTTTAAGCCGATTCCCCCAATTGGGCGATGCCACCGAGCAGAGCCTTGGGACCACGAGGAAACACTCGTTCATCCGTGGGCATTCCTTAAACGGCGCAACCTACCAGAATAGATAACTGCGCCTGGCACCATTTGCCTATCACTTGCGGGAAGTATGATTGCTCTGCGGGATCTCTTCTTTTAATTTAACTGCAAGATGTCTTATGAAGCTACTCACCATTGCAAAAATATCTTTTGCCTCATCTTGGCTATAGCTTCGATCAAAATGCATCGTTGGATTTCTCCAAGCATCTTTCACGGCGTGAAGGCGAGCAATTATATCGCGATAGAAGTCAGTCCATTCATCGGACGGGTGCAGCTTTTCCGCCGCATCTTTGATCTGTTTAAGAAGTGATCCCCAACTTCCGTTAGAGTCGAAGGGAACAGACAATTCCTTTGCAATAGTCCTTAAACCTATTTCCGTAGTCCTCATCAAATGAAAAACACAGGCTGTATTTCTACCCAAGGCGTAGCATTTTCCTGCTTCTTCCACCTCACTTATTGCCGTGGGGAATCTTTCTAGCTCCTCTTTGCCAAACAATTCCCTTGGCTCATTGCAAAAGCTAGCTTTGTCGTCGGGGATATGGAGAAAAAATCTATCGGATAGTTCATCAACTATCCTTGTTGAACATTCCCGTATCAGAACATGGGCCTTGTTCGCTGTAAGCTCAGATGCGTTCTGACTGGCCCGTTTGATTATTCGATCGAACCCTTTCGCGGCGATCGTAAGTCCAACGCTTTGACACGACTCTCGCATCTTTCCCATATCCTCTTTCATCCTGGCCTTCAAAGTCTCATCCATGGTGCTCGTTGGATTTTGCTTTTGAAAGAAACCAAGCAGAATAGCTAGATTAAAGCCGAGTTCGTAGAATGCCTCTGCCGAGAACCGTTTCATACCAACCCTGGCTATGACGAGATGGCGACTGGACTATGGCCTGCCAATAAAATCATTACCTGCGAAATAACAAAAGGCTACTTGCTGGCAAGGAACGAGTGAACCTAGCACCACTATTATAAAAAAAGAAAAATCGGTCTTCCCCCGGTTTAGTGGATACTATTATGGACTAATGACGCCTGCTGTTCTAACTCGGACGATTGCATTAGGGTCTGGTCTTGCATTACGACAATTTATGATTCCTCATCCTCACCCCAATCTTCTACAAAACATTTCGCGTGCTACAGGTTTAGGCGTCATCAGCCATCACGTGTTGCGCCCATTTGATCTCTGCAACCATCTTGCTGCCTTGTCTTATGCCAATGAGATAGTGGAAAGTGCAAATAGACTTCGGGATCTCCCCCGCTTGGGCGGCGGAACGCTCAGAGAAGATTTCCCACTGCGGCATCTCCTTGACCATCTTCAACTCGGACAACGCCGACTGGATAGCCGTAACGTCACGATCGAGTTCCGCCCAATCCACGGCACCAGCCGGTTCATGCGCGAGTGCGTTTCGGGTCCCACGGATTGAATGAAGTGGGAAACGGTCGGCAAGATGGCCGTTGTTTGCGAGGTAGTCGATGCGTCCTTTCAGATCGGTTCCGTACGGCTTCTTGGGAACGAAAAGTCCTTTGTTATCGATCCACGCCCGTAGGGCGTGATCGAGGATTGCTACGGCCTTGACTTGCAGGAGAGAAGGCAGAAGTCGCTCAACGACAGGGTTTTTCGCTACAGGACCGGGGTGATTCAGGTATCCAATCGTGTAGTTGCGAGCGAACATCAGATCGATCAGAAAATGCCGCCACGCATTCGGGACATCTCCGAGAGGTACCGCGGACATTGGCTCAATCCTTCCAGGTCACCGAACGATCCAAGCTGAGCCGCCGCGCTACTCGCGATCAATAGAAAACCGACGCATGCTCATCGCGGTCGGCTCCAGAGCAGGGTTAGGCAGATCAGCGCGGATCTTTGTGTCTTACTTATCTTTGAGGTCTTCGTACCGGCTTTCTAGCTCAACCCGCTTTTGATGGAAAGCACCTCCATTTTCCACCTTACACGCCGCAAGAAAATCATCAGTAATTTTGACAAAGAATAAACAAAGCGATGCCAGTTCGCCTATTACAATCTTAGTTCTGGGATTATTGATTGATACACCGACTTTGCCGTAATTCCTGTCGCCAATTTCGAATCGGCTCATCCTAAGTCTTGATGGAGATACGTGGTTCCCAAAATTCGAGAGGTCTCCCTTCAGTCGTTCGCGCCGATCTTTGATGCCTAGCTTGTTGAGTGCGGTCTTATAAGTAAACTTGTTACTAAAGCGTTTTTCCCGCTTTGCGTTTCCCTCAATTTCCGCTTGGGCTCCATCATATAAGCCAAATTGAACTATGTACTGCAGTATCGTCAGATTTTCTAATACAACCCGCATGATTGCATAAGCATCTGTCTCACAACCTTGAAAACCAAGCCGTATTGCATTGATCAACGTAGATAATGTGTCACCATGAAAAAGATTGAAAACATTTCGTTGAGAAACCGGCAAAGTTTGCCACGACTGTTCTGGAGTTCCTGGCGTGCCCACAACGTCAATGCACTCTGAGATAAAGTCATAACGGACTTTATACTCAGCAACGTTTCTCTTCAAAACCTCTTCCTGTAAAGTGAGAGCACGGTAAAGAAGTGGCCCGGGATCATCGGTCATCGAATGGACCCCCTCTACAAAGCGAATACCAGCCCCCCTTACTTCAGTTGATAGGAAGGATAACCGTTGTATGACCAACGCTCAATTTGCCGTCAACACCAACGGTGAATCATTTCCGGCACGTGTAAACACAGGGTCAAACCGAACACAATGGGGCCTGGTCTTGCATTACAACAATGTATGATCACAAGACCTGAGGTGGCCCGGATTTGACAGACACCTTTGAACGGGGACAGCATGTCCCAAGGAGGTGTCCGATGAGTGTACGCAAGCAGTTCACCCCGGAGTTTAAACGTGAGGCGGTGCAGTTGGTGGAGAGTGGGAGCCGTCCAGCGGCCGCGATTGCCCGCGAGCTGGGCGTACGCCGGAACCAGCTCTACAAGTGGCAAACCGAACTACGGGCTCGTGGGAATACGGCGTTTCCCGGGCCTGGGGCCCGCAAGGAGCGGACGACCGAGGTGACCCGTCTGAAGCGCGAGCTGGCGCGGGTGACGGAGGAGCGGGACATTTTAAAAAAAGCCGCGATGTACTTTGCCAAGGAGTCCCGGTGAAGTACG
>SPAW01000032.1 GCA_005239465.1 Nitrospira sp.
GTGCCTCCTCAGCCTGCTTGCGCTCAGTAATGTCGAAATTCACGCCGATCATGCGCCTCACGTGACCGTCGCGATCCTTGATCGGCCTGCCTATCCCGGCCAGCCAACGTACCGAGCCGTCTCGGTTGACGACGCGGAACTCTTCGCGGAACTCTTCTCCCCCCTCTCTCGCGCGAGCGATGGCACCTTCGAGACGCGGACGGTCGTTGGGATGAATCGAACCGAGACCCTGGCTGCCCACGCCCGTAAAGTCCTCCTGCTTGATACCGAATAACCCAAACTGCTCCTCGCTCCACCGGAGCCTATCGGTGGGAAGGTCCCAATCCCACATGCCCATCTGCGCGCTTTCCAGCGCCAATTGAAAACGCTCCTCGCTCTCGCGCAAGGCTGCGTTGGTTTGTGCCAGCGATTTGGTTGGCTCTCTACCGGCTTGAGAATCCAGACGCGATGGTCGGAATCCTACTGCTCGTGCTGTAGAGAGCTTCGAAGGTGCCGGCGTTGACTTCCCCTTAGCCCGGCGTGTCTTCTTGCGCATTTTCGGTGGCATGGAAGAGGGCGCAATTCTAGGCCCCTTGGCGAGGGACAATCAAGACTTGAGATCGCTGAGCGACCGTATTGATGCCATCTCTGGTGCGATTTGATCCTGGTCCTAGGAGAATTCCCAGTCCCTGGACATCAGCTCCGATATTGTCGCCCAATGCACCAGCCTCTTGCGCGTGAATGATGAATTTGTCCTCACCACGCCGTTGAGCATCCGCAGCGATCACAACCGGAACAACGTGTAAATCCTTCTGCTTTCTGTTTTTAGTCTGCGTCTGCTGATCCCGGCACACCTATTGCTCATTTCTCCGAAGCGTAATGAGAATACTCTCTTCGCCGTGCGGTGGTGAGATGAGCGCGCCTTTCGTGTGAGCCGCTGAATGGAATCCGTCATGAGTAATTGCACATTCTCGCAAGAAACCAAAGGGAAAAGCCGGCGTCGTTTGAGCAAGACTCAATCGGCGGCCCCCTCCGCCGCGCCGCGCTCTTCTAAGCCGTCGGTGCCGTCTCGTGATGACCTGCACGTCCTGATCGCGAAGCGGGCCTATGAGCTCTATGCCGAGCGGGGATCCAGGCATGGGTACGCGCAAGAAGACGTCGCCTCCGCCGGATGCGCCATGCCAGCGCTGTGGTGGATTGATGGTCCCCAGCTACACAGCTTCTTTGGAAAGCGACTTCGCGGGCAGACCGATGAGGCTGTGGCGTTATGTCAACTGCGGCGAGTGCCTGGATACCTGCATCCTGGCCAACCGATGGAAAACCCCTGTGCCGACACGCCCGTACGCGAGGCCAGGATCAGGGCGACGATACGCTGGACGGCCGCGCGAGAAGCAACTCCAAAATGACGACAGACGTGGCTCGGTGAGCTGTACATCAGCGTAAGAATCAGGGAGGTCAGAGATGGTGAGTCCAAGCAACCCCTCAGATCGGCTGTGGTCGATTATCTTAGCAGGCGGGGAAGGCACGCGGCTGAGCTCGCTGGTGCATCGCTGGTTGGGCCGGCCCAAACCGAAGCAGTACTGCGCATTCGTCGGCACGCGCTCCATGTTCCAGCACACGCTGGACCGGGCGGCCAGACTGACACCACCGGAGCGCATGGTCACCGTGGTCGCGCACAGCCATCGCCAGGAGGCGTTTGCGCAGTTGGAAGGCAGGCCGGGGAGCACGATTCTCTTCCAGCCGACCAACCGCGACACAGCGGCCGGCGTGTTCCTGCCGTTGACCTATATCCGCGCCAGGGCTCCGCAGGCCACCGTGGTGCTCTACCCATCGGATCATTTCGTGTATCCCGAAGAACGGTTCCTCGAAGCAGTCCGACGTGCGGTCCGGATCGCGGAGTTGCGACCCGACCGGTTGGTGATGCTGGGTGTCGCCCCTGATCGTTTGGAACTCGACTATGGGTGGGTCCAGCCCGGCCAGCTCATCGCCGGCCCGCCTGGCAAACCGGTGCAGGCAGTCCGCTCGTTTCTCGAAAAGCCCGAGATAGCTCAGGCCGATGCCGCCTTACGAGCAGGAGCGCTTTGGAACACGCTGGTGTTCGCCGCGAACGTGGATCTGCTCTGGACACTGGGCTGGCAATGTGTACCGGATATGATGCCGCGCTTTGAGCGGCTGTGCCGGGCCGTCGGAGGACCCGATGAAGGGCGTGTCCTCAAAGCGATATATCAGGGCATGCCGGTCAAGAATTTCTCATTCGACCTGCTGCAGCGCGTCCCGGAGAAATTGGCGGTCGTCGAACTGACCGACGCGCTCTGGAGCGACTGGGGCAAACCGGAACGTATTGCCGAAACCCTGCGCCGGATCGACCGGCGACCGGCCTTTCCATTGACCTGTCTCGATCGTCCATTCGTTCCCTTCCCGATGACTGCTGCAGAGGGCGGGTTGCCCATGACTGTGTAATCCAAGGAAGGAGACCGACATGAAGTCGGTCCGTATTCGCTCATCAAAACCGGACCGGAAAGTACAGGCTCCCCAGCGGGAACCCAAAGCGCCGCCGGCGCCCTCCGATGACCAGCATATCCTGATCGCCAAACGGGCCTATGAGCTCTACAGTGAGCGGGGCTATCGGCATGGGTACGCGCTCGATAATTGGCTGGAGGCAGAGCGGGAGATCCTCAGCCGGATCCCGCCGGGCTGACAGGGCCGCGCAAGGCGGCAGTGGTTTCTAACACAGGAACGGCAAAGCCGAGGCTTTGCCGTTTTCACCAACAAGGAGGTTGCACCATGGCATCAGCGGCGAAGGAACAAGAAAGCAAGGCAGTGGCGACGCGCAGACCAACCATGGAAATCTTGCCTCGCGGGAACGATTTCGAACGGTGGTTCGACCGGATGGTGGAGGACTTCTGGCGACGGCCCTTCCCCAGTCTTCTGCGCCCGGAGCGGTGGTGGCCGGTCGAGGGGGGCATGATGACCCGGATGCCTGCAGTGGACGTCTATGAAGAAAAGGACGTCGTCGTCATCAAGGCTGAAATCCCGGGCCTCTCGAAGGAGGACATCAGCGTCCAGGTCACCGACGCGACGCTGACGATCAAGGGGGAGAAGAAACGAGAAGAAGCGATCAAAGAGGAAGACTACTCTTGTTGCGAACGGTCGTTCGGCGCCTTTACCCGGTCGGTTGATCTGCCCTGTGAGGTGAAGGCCGATCAGGTGAAAGCGTCCTTTAAGAACGGGGTCCTCGAAGTTCGCATGCCGAAGACCGAGGAGGCCAAGAAGAGAGCCATCACGGTCAAGATCGATTAGTATTCCACTCAGCCGCGCACTCACAGCGCGGGAAAGCGAGGCATGTACGGCCACATACGCGATGCTGACCCGACTCTCTCCCGAGGCATTGACACGACCAACCGCCGTCGCCGAGCTCAATCGAAAAGTCCAGCGGCGGGTGAAGCAGGAGTGCCGAGGCGTGAAATGGCTGGCGAATTACGCCGTGCTAGGGCCGTGCGACTACCTGGACATCTTCGAATCTCCCGATGTCGAGACGGCGACAAAGGTGGCGCTCCTGGTCCGCGCACTTGGACACGCCACAACAGAAACGTGGGTTCTCACACCCTGGAATCGCTACCTCAGCCTCACGCAACGGATGAGAAAGAGCTAAAGTCTCTCCCATGGATCGCGGACAATAAGAGCAAACGGGCCGAGACGATCCTGGGCGGTGATCTGTTACCCG
>SPAW01000033.1 GCA_005239465.1 Nitrospira sp.
CGTATTCGATTACATCGAGTGCTTCTACAATCCCACGCGACGGCACTCGACGCTCGGCTATCTCAGTCCGATGGAGTTCGAAATGCAGGCAGAATTAGCGTAGGTTGGTGTCAACTAAATCGGCAGCAGCTCAGTTCATCAAACAGTTTTGAAAAACAATCCGAGCGCGCTGCCCTCTGGTTTACAAAGCGAGCGAAAGTACTTGCACGCATGTTTAGATCGCTTGAACGACTGATGTAAGCTTTGTAGATCAAAAAGAGTTCTTTTTGAACCTCCAAGCTGCTCGCTGGTGCTTCGAAGAAATCGACCACTTGCATCCCTGCTGCACACAGGGCTTTTGCCCCTAGAGAAGAGGAACGTTAAGGAAAGATGGTCTGGACCTCACCACTGAATCCGAGACCAGCCAGGTCCCACAGCCGACTGGCCAACTAGTTCTCAACGCGCCGACCACCTCGCCTTCTCGACTCGCTTCAGCTACACTCACTTCGCTCTCAAGTCCCTAGCACCACTTAGTTGAGAACTTCGATCCCGAACAACGCGTCACCGCCGACGCGATTGCCATCGCCATCATGGAGACGAGCGCGAAAGCGCTGGAGCGGACCGGGGTGCTACCAAAGGGGAAGCCCCCAAGATCGGGCTCACAAGAGGAGGACCGTATGCCTTCATTTCGATTAGGGACCTATTGGGCAGGGATCGCACTGCTTGCCCTCGTCTATCTCATCGCGGGCAAACTCGGATTGCAGCTGGCGTTCGTGCATCCGAACGCGACGGCTGTCTGGCCGCCCACGGGGATCGCGTTGGCGGCGCTGCTCGTGTGGGGGTATCGGGTCTGGCCTGGCATCTTCCTGGGCGCCTATGTGGTCAACGTCGCCACGGCGGGATCGGTCGCGACCTCAATTGGGATCGCCGTGGGCAACACCCTCGAAGGGCTCGTGGGCGCCTACCTGATCAACAGATTTGCCAACGGCCCTCATGTGTTTGATCGGCCCCCCGATGTGTTCAAGTTCGCGGCGCTGGCAGGGTTGGGCAGCACGATGGTGAGCGCCACGATCGGCGTGACCAGTCTCGCGGTGGGGGGGTACGCCGACTGGGCGACCTTCGGCTCAATCTGGCTGACCTGGTGGCTCGGTGACGCGGCAGGTGCCCTCATTGTGGCCCCCGTGCTAATGCTGTGGAGCACCTCCTTCCGAGTGCACTGGCGCTGGGACCAGGCGATGGAGGCCGCGCTCGTCGGCCTGTTGATTGTGCTGGCGGGCTCGTCTGTCTTCGGGGGGTTGGTGTTTAGCCACTTTCAGCCTTACCCGCTCGAATTTCTGTGTGCCCCGCTGTTGGTGTGGACGGCCTTCCGCTTCACGCAACGTGAGGCCGCCACCGCGACGCTCCTGATTTCGGGGTTTGCCATCGTGGGCACCCTGCGTGGGTACGGCCCCTTTGCGAGGGGGACATCGCACGAATCCCTCCTCTTGCTGCAAACGTTCATGGGGATCATGGCCATGATTGCCCTGTCCGTGGTCGCAGCGGTGTCCGAACGGCGCCAGTCGGGGGATGTGTCCGGAGAGGAACTGCGTCAGATCCAAAAGATGGCGACGCTGGGGCAGTTGGCCGGAGGGATCGTCCACGACTTTAAGAGCATCCTCTTCGTTATCCGGCTGTACAGTGAGATGTTGACGGGCAAGGGATCTCTCGGGAGAGACGACCGCAAAGCCATCGAGGAGATCGCGAAAGCGACAAGGCGTGCGAGCTCCCTGACGACCCAGCTCCTGGCGTTCAGTCGTCGGCAAGCTATGCAGCCGATTCTGCTGAACCTCAATGAGGTGGTCTCCACCATGGAGTCCATGCTCCATCGGCTGATCGGGGCGGACATCGTTCTCACCACCGTGCTGGCCCCGTCACTGGGACAGGTAAAAGTCGATCCCATCCAGCTGGAGCAGGTGCTCCTAAACCTGGTCGTCAACGCCCGGGACGCTATGCCGCAGGGTGGGCAGCTGACCATCGAAACCGCGAACGTCGAGCTGGACGGGTCCTATGTGCGCCAGCACGCGGGGGCTCGCACGGGCTCGCACGTCATGCTGGCCGTGCGTGACACCGGGCTCGGCATGGATGCCGCCACCCAGGCCCGCATGTTTGAACCCTTTTTCACCACCAAGGGAGAGGGCAATGGCACGGGGCTTGGGCTGTCGATCATCTATGGGATCATCAAGCAGAGCGGGGGCTACATCACCGTGGACAGTGAGCTCGGCCACGGCACGACGTTCACGGTGTACCTGCCACGGATCGGCGGCCCCGTCGACAGCACGAGTCACCCTCCTGCGTCAGCCTAGATGCCTTGAAGGCACCTAGAGCCGTTGCTAAAAGTTATGACGTACCCTTAAGCAGTGGCTCAGCTTTGCCCAAGGCGGTAGCAGGCTCAGTGTGCTCATTTTGTGCTCAACGCCACTACACTCCACAGCATCCCAGCCAACGCCAGCCAAAGTTCGGATTTCGCGCAAACCTTGGCTGGAGTGGGCCTGGGTGAGTCTGAGGTGGCTGCAGTAAGGTCGTGAGAACGGATTCCTAAACCGCGGGTCCTTTTAAAACTCTCAAGGTCTAATAGCTCTGCAAGTCGTCCAACAAACTTGATTCTCCTTCCAATCTCGCTCGTTGCGCTTCTCAGAAAGGGGCAGCCTGGTTAATCTCGCATTGCGCCTGACCGAACACTAGTACACAACTGCTCCCTCCGAACTTGCTGAATGTCGCCCCCAAAACGGTGCCCGTGATTGGTTCCACTGCGCACATGGAGCGAGCACCGCCCTTGATTTGAACATGTGATCATTCTTGCGTGCGCGCTTCGTGAGCAAGGAACCAACACGGGTGCCGTTACACTTCCCCTTTATGTTAGGACGCCGCGTGTCGGCGTTAAAGCCGGTGCTTAACTGGGGCCAAGAAGGGGGACGGTTTTTGCCAGACTCAGGTTTAGACACGGAGGTTATGTGTCAGGTTTGTCGTCATTTGGCATGCCAAGTGACGACTCTGTCGACACAAAGCAGGCAGGGGAAGTAAGCCTAAGCCGCTACCGACTGTCTTCTTGTAAATGTTCGGTGAGCCTACTGGTCTTGGCTTCTTCAAGGAAGGCGATTACTTCATCGCGAGTGACGGTCGGGAAGCCTTGAAGGAAGTCGTCGATCGTTTCGCCCCCCTCCAAGTATTCAATCAAGGTCTGGACCGGCACGCGAGTTCCGGCAAAGACGGGCGTGCTGCCGAGTACATCCGGCGAAGACGTGATAAGGGGTGCTTTTGCGGTAGCCACGGTACACAAGGATAACGAGACCAGGGTTGATTTACAAGCGCCTGGCGGGTTGTTAGGATGCCCCGCGTGCGACACGTACTACCTCTTATATGGGGCTTGGTTGCCATTCTAGGGGCTATCGCCCTCGCGTTTGTGACTGGCCTCATTCATCCCTACGAAAAAGTGAATGGTCTCTGGTTGGTCGTCGCGGCGGCTTGCATCTATGTGCTGGCCTATCGGTTTTATGGCCGCTGGCTTGCGAAGCAAGTCGTCGAACTGAATAACCAGCGCGTGACGCCGGCGGTGCGGTTGAACGACGGCGTGAATTTTCATCCCACCAATAAGGTCGTGCTCTTCGGCCATCATTTTGCCGCCATCGCCGGCGCGGGACCGCTGCTTGGGCCGGTGTTGGCCGCGCAGTTTGGATTCTTGCCTGGCTTTCTTTGGCTGGTGATCGGCGCGGTGCTGGCTGGGGCGGTGCAGGATTTCATCATCCTGGTTGCGTCGATGCGGCGGAATGGGCGCTCGTTGCCAGAGATCGCGCACGACGAACTGGGTTTCGTGACCGGCACGGCCACGGCGGTGGCGGTGCTCTTTATCGTGGTGGTGGCGCTCGCGGGGCTGGGCTTTGCGGTGGTGAATGCGCTCTACCAGAATGCCTGGGGCACGTTCACGATTGCGATGACGATTCCGATCGGCTTCATCATGGGCTTCTATCTCCAGAAGTTTCGACCTGGCGCGGTGGCGGAAGTGTCGGTGCTTGGGGTTATCCTGCTGATTGCGGCGGTGCTCTTCGGTCGTGTCGTGGCGCAGTCATCCTATGCCTGGCTCTTTGAGTTCGACCAGCCGACATTAGTCTGGCTGTTGGCCGGCTATGGTTTCCTGGCTTCGGTGCTGCCGGGCTGGATGCTGCTGGTGCCGCGCGGCTATCTCTCGACCTTTATGAAACTCGGCGTGGTGTTTCTGCTCGGCTTCGGTGTGATCCTCATGGCGCCGACGATTGAGATGCCGCGCGTCACTATTTTCGCAAGTGGAGGCGGGCCGATTATCCCCGGCACGCTCTTTCCGTTTCTCTTCATTACAATTGCCTGCGGGGCGGTGTCCGGATTTCATTCGCTGGTGTCCTCCGGCACGACGCCGAAGATGATCGAGCAGGAATCGCAGGCGGTGGTGGGCTATGCGGCGATGTTGCTGGAAAGTTTCGTCGGCGTGATGGCGTTGATCGCGGCGTCGGTGCTGATTCCAGGCGATTATCTGGCGATCAATACGAATCTCTCGGCGGACGCGCTCGCGGCGATGGGTTTTGCGCCGTCCCGGATTGCGGAGCTGTCCCGACTGGTGGAAGTGGATGTGGAGGGACGCCCCGGGGGCGCTGTGTCCTTGGCCGTCGGCATGGCCTCGATCTTTGCGGCGCTGCCGGGCATGGCGGGGCTGATGGCCTATTGGTACCAATTCGCGCTGGTGTTCGAGGCGCTGTTTATCTTGACGACGATCGATACGGGGACGCGCGTGGCACGCTATCTCATTCAAGAAATGGCGGGGCGGGTGTACGAGCCGTTCCGCCGGATGAACTGGTGGCCCGGGGTGCTGCTGAGCAGCGGCTTGGTGGTCGGAGCCTGGGGTTACTTGATCGGGACGGGGAGCATTTCGACGATCTGGCCGATGTTCGGCGCGGCGAATCAGTTGCTGGGGATGCTCGCACTCTGCATCGGGACGACGGTGCTGATCAAGATGTGGAAGTCGCCCTATCTTTGGGTGACGGCGGTGCCGATGCTCTTCGTGGGCGCGATCACGCTGGTGGGCTCGTACGAAATGTTCGGCATGTTCCTGACGAAGGCGTCGACACTGGCGGCGGGGCAGGCTTTTGCTCTGTATCTCGATGCGGTGCTGGTGGCGGTGGTGGCGCTTCTCGGATTGATCGTCTTGAGCGACAGTATCAAGCAGTGGTACGGATATGTGGTCTTGAAGCGGCCGTTTACGAGCAGTGAAGTGGTGGTGCCGGCTGGCGGAGGCACGGCGGGGCGGATGCAGACGGCGGTGACATATGATGAACCAAAGAAGGCGTTCAGACTGCCGCATGGTGGCGGCTGTTGCTAAGGAGTGAGGGAGCGGCTGGGTGATCTCTTTGCTCGTGCCCCGCGCACGCGCGGGGAGAGGGCAGCCTGGTCGTCCTCTTGCTCGCCGAACGCGCACATCTGCTTATGATATGACACTGGTTGTGAACGATGTGCTCGTTCGATGCGCGCATTCGAGGATCAACCAGGCCGCCCTTTGACAGGTAAAGTGGAAGAAGGAGGCGATCGTGGCTGATCAATATTCATTCGATGTGGTGTCGGAAGTGAACATGCAGGAAATGCGGAACGTGGTCGATCAGGCGACGAAGGAAATTAAGCAGCGCTTCGACTTCAAGGACTCGAAGACGGAAATCACGCTGAAGGAAAAAGAGAAGGAGTTGGTGATTGTCTCGGATGATGAGTACAAGTTAAATGCGGTGATCGACATCATCAAGACCAAGTGCGTGAAACGCGGCGTGTCGCTGAAGGCCTTCACCTATGGGACCATCGAACCGGCTTTGAGCGGGACGGTGCGGCAGATCGCCAAGATTCAAAGTGGCATTGCGTCCGAGAAAGCCAAAGAGATTACGAAAGCGGTGAAGGAGTCCAAGCTCAAGGTACAGGCGCAGATTCAAGGCGAGCAGGTGCGTATTCTGAGCAAGAGTAAAGACGAGCTGCAGGCGACGATGTCGTTTCTGAAGAGTAAGGATTTCGGAATTGATCTCCAGTTCACAAACTACCGGTAGAACAGGATGCTGAAACAGGCCCCCAACTGCGTTCTCAGTTGATCGAGCACCTCAACGTGCATGCGTCAGCACACCTCGGCGCTCGATTCGCCCTGCGGCCTTGTTGGATGACCTGTTTGAGCATCCTGGGAGATTTCGCAATGGACAGTACATGACGCACGCTCTCGCTCTTCTCCTTCTATTCAGTGTGACTCTCCTTGGCTGCAACCGCAGCGACCCCATCGTTGTGCTTCAACTGCATCCGAATAACCCGGACATTATCTACGTCGCCACGAACGACTACATATATAAGACGCGCGACGGCGGGCAGACCTGGACAAATCTCTCCAAGGGGATGAGCCATTCGCGCGTGATTGCGATGGCGATCGATCCGGCCTATCCCGCAACGGTCTACGCGGGAACGAAAGGCGACGCGGTCTATAAGAGCCATGACGGCGGGCAGCGCTGGGCGTCGATGGGCTCGGGGCTGGATGATGTGACGATTACCTCGGTGGTGAATCAGTTCCTGCTCGATCCAGCCGACAGTCGGCACATCTTTCTCGCCACGACGATGGGCGTGTTTGAAACCAAGAACGGCGGCGAGCATTGGGCCAAGAAGATGGACGGCATGAAAGAAGTGCTAATGGTGGTGACGTTGGGCATGGACCCGACCCGACCCTCCATTCTCTACGCGGGGACGAGTGGCGGCGTGTACAAGTCGATCGATCAGGCGGGCCATTGGGAAAAGGTGAACAACGGGTTGGTGCCGCCGGACATGGTGAAAACGTCGCGGGCATTGAATGTCACGTCGATTCTCGTCGATCCCTACGAGCCCGATACGGTGTATGCCGCGACGCTGGCCGGGCTCTACAAATCGACGGATGCAGCGAAGTCGTGGAAGAGGATCGGCGAATCGCTCACCGATCAGATGATCATTGCGATGGTGCTCGATCGGATGCGCAGAGGCGTCATCTACATTACGGGGCGGGATGGTGTGCATCGGAGTGAAGATGGCGGCGCGACGTGGAAGGTGATCAATAGCGGATTCACGACCACCAACATCAGGACGATCGCACAGAGTGCGACGGACCCGAAACTGTTCTATGCCGGCTCGAACGGCAGCGGCTTGTATCGCAGCAAGGACGTGGGGGAGACATGGGAGCCGATGCCGCCGCTCCACTCCGGCAACTAGATTGTGATTTGGTCTGCTGGAAGCAGGATGTTAGCGGCTTGTGCCGCGATTCTGCAGACTCGATCCGACCGAGGATCCGCCGAGCGATGAGCCGATGGAGGTGTCTCCCAAGCTGGACCCGATCGTCGATTGGCCCAAGCTCGACCCCACAGTCGTATCTGAAATGCTTGAGCCGACCGTTGACTGCTGCAAGTTCGATCCCACTGCGGATTGATCCGAATTCAAACGTGACTCGCCGATATCCGCGCCGGCTCGGCCTGTCGCGCCGATTTCAAAACCGGTCGGGCCTGTCGAGCCAATGTCTCGGCCCGCTTTTGGAGTGACGCCGAGATCCGCGCCGACTGCGCCTTCGGCTCCAATCTGCGCTCCGGTCCTCGGGGTCTTTCCAATCGCACCGCCCACGCTGGAACTCGCTCCGATGCTCGTCCCGGTTTTGGGACCCGTCGGTAAAGAAGGCGAACGAATATCCCTTTCGATGGATTCTTCCACCTCGCGCAATTGCGCCGCTTCTCTCGCCGATTCTTCATAGTCCAGCGCGCCGAGCTTCTCTCGACCTGAGCCTACGTACTCGAGTTTCGCGCGCAACGTCTTCAGATCCGCCCGCGCTTTGGCCACGGGGGGGAGCAATTCGCGTAGCGTCCAGCCACGGATTTTCATGTGCTCGCTGAACAGGCCTGATTGAGCCACTGCGAGCAGGTCGCCGACCTCGTCGCCAAGCTCTTCCACGGTCCGCAGTTGGGCGAGATCCGTCTTGCAGCACTCAAGAAACTGATCGTACTTCTGAAGAAATCCTATGACCTCGGCTTGAAGATTCTCAATCTTCAATTGGGGAGCGTTCTCCCGGGCGCTGTCGTCGCGACGGGCCGGTTCTTTTTTCTCCACCAGAGGGATGCATTTACCGGGGTCGCTGGCCGAAGGAGCGCCTTTGGCTGCACCCAATTGCTGGTCTGGAGTGCGGTGTTCACAGAATTCAAGGGGAGGAGCGGCCGAACCAATAGCAACAGGAAAGAAAAAGGCCACCAGTAAGGGAATGGTCCAGCATGCCATCGTGCGAGCATCTTGAGTTGAAGTAACCACGATCTGAACCATATTGCATTGTCTCCTTCAATCGGAGGCATGTCAACGAGAGGAAGCAATTGGGCGCCCTATTCATTTCATTCGGCTGATCGCACGTGAATGCATTCAGCTTGAGAGGCGCCATAGGAATTATTGAGCAAGGGAAGAGTAGTTGAGTGAACTAAAATCAACGCAAAGCCAAACAGCAGAAGTAGAAGTGGAAACGGCAGAATTTAGACGATCCTGAGGTTATAGCTAAGTCCATGAAATTCCTATTGACAACTAAATTTGCCGGAGTATACTCCGCTCCCTATGTGGGTAAAAGTGGTAGTTAGTGGGTGAAAATATTGTTTATAATTCAAGTCATGTTTCTGTACTAGGCAAAGAAGTCTGCTTTTGGCTTATTTTTCAACGGGCAATGACCATTCTGGATTGTACGGTGGGATATGGTGGGCACGCGGAATTGCTATTGGAGTCATGTTTTCCAGGTACAACGGTTATTGGCTTAGATCGAGACTCCAAGGCGATTGATTTCTGTCGGCAGCGGTTGATTCGATTTAGAGAGCGGGTTGTGCTGCTAAGGGGAAATCATCGGGACTTGAAGCGTCATCTCGCTGAGGCAGGCGTCTCGGAGGTTGATGGGGTGCTGTTCGATTTTGGCGTCTCGTCTCCACAGTTGGACGATCCTGCGCGAGGATTCAGCTTTCAGCAAGAAGGCCCGCTCGACATGCGAATGGATCAGGCGACCGGTATGACGGCGGCTGAACTGGTGAACAGCAGTCAGGAAGGCGAGCTCGCGGACATTATTTTTAAGTATGGGGAAGAGCGATATTCACGGCGGATTGCACGCGCGATTGTACGAGCGCGCGCGCGCCTCCCGATCAAGACGACGGGTGCGCTCGCTTCCGTCATTGCCGGGGCGGTGCCGTCGTCGTATCGGCATGGACGGATCCATTGTGCAACGAGGACGTTTCTGGCGCTTCGCATTGCCGTGAATCGTGAGCTTGAAAGTTTGGAGCCGTCGCTTCGGGATGCCGTCGATGTGTTGACCCCAGGTGGAAGAATCTGTGCGATCTCTTTTCACTCTCTCGAAGATCGTATCGTGAAACACACCTTTCGATCTCTTGCGCAAGGGTCTGAAGCGAGCCTTTTGCTTCTCACCAAGAAACCCGTCCTTCCCGCTGAAGAGGAGTGTCGAGCGAACCCAAGGGCGCGGAGCGCCAAGTTGCGGGTAGCTGAACGTCTACCGGAGCGGGTGGCCTGATGAAAATGCTCGCTGTTTTTGTGGGGCTGTGCCTGGTGTTTGTGTTTGTGTGGGAGCGAGTGGATATGGTTCGGGTAGGGTATCAGATCGAACGGTTGAAGCATGACAAGGTGGTGCTGGAACGTGAGCGGGACGAGCTTCGCGTCAAGTTCTCTGCGCTCAGTGCCCCTGACCGGATCGCCACAGTGGCTTCAGAACAACTCGGCATGGTTCTGCCGCAGCAGGGGCAGGTGATTGTGATCCAATCTAGATCTAATGGTGCGCCGTCCCCTCGCGATACGCCGGTTGAAGTCCGCATCGCGAAAAATGATCTTTCAGGTGGGAGAAAATAATGGCTGGTTCTCTCTCGCGCGGTCGGCGGTATTTCGTATTGTTGCTGCTCCTGTGCGGTTTTGGAGTGGTTCTGTTCCGGCTGGTCACGCTGCAAGTGCTGCAGGCAGCCGAACTTGCGGTCAAGGCGGATCGGCAGCACCAGAAAACCGTGTCGCTTGAAGGTGCGCGCGGCACGATTGTGGACCGCCATGGAAAAGTGCTGGCGATGAATATGGAAGTACCTTCCGTCTTTGGAGTTCCGACCGCACTCGACAGTCCCGCCAAGACTGCACGGTATCTGTCGCCCGTCCTACATGTGGGGACTGACGAGCTTGAGCGGAAGCTCAGTCAAGATCGTGGATTCGTATGGCTGGCGCGAAAATTGGATCCCGAACAGGGACGCCGGCTAGGGCACATGTTGATGGATGGGATCGGGGTCGTCATGGAAGGGCGGCGGTTTTATCCCAAGGGGCCGCTCCTCTCGCACGTCTTGGGTTTTGTGGGAATGGATGGTGAGGGGTTGGAAGGGGTTGAGCGTCGCTATGAATCTCTCTTGCATGGCGAGAAGCGGGTGACGGTTCTGCAGCGCGATGCTCTGGGGCGTACCGTATTCCCCAAGGGACTGACAGAGCAGAACCCTGCGTCGGGCCGTAGTCTCGTGCTTACGATCGACGAGGTGATCCAGTACGTTACCGAAAAGGAACTAGAAGACGCCGTCACTCGTACGCACGCGAAGTCGGGAGCGATGATTGTGTTAGATCCGCAAACAGGCGCTCTGTTGGCATTGGCGATCAGTCCCCGTTTCGATCCCAACGCCGTCTCCGCCTTGGGGCCCGATCGCTGGAGAAACCGTGCGCTCACGGATGCCTATGAACCTGGATCCACCATGAAAGCGATTATGGCTGCCGCGGCTATCGAAGAACGAGTGATGATGCCGAATACGATGGTGTTTGGAGAAAATGGCCGCATGACCATTGCGAACACGGTGATCCATGATCACGAGAAACTCGGGTGGGTCTCGTTTGCGCAGGTGATTCAGAAGTCCAGCAACATTGGGGCGGCGAAGACCGGCATGGCTCTGGGCGATCAACGACTCTATCGGTATCTCCAAGCGTTCGGCTTTGGGCAGCGAACAGACATAGACCTACCTGGAGAAGCCGGGGGATTGGTCAAGAATCCACGAGACTGGGACCGCCGATCCGTCGCCTCGATTTCAATGGGCCAGGAAATCGGCGTGACGCCGATTCAAATGGTGTCTGCCATTGCGGCACTCGCAAATGGGGGGGTGTTGATGAAGCCCTATGTCGTTTCAGAAATCCGGGATGCTCGGGGCCGTGTATTGCAACAGATACTTCCTCAAGTGAAGCGACAAGTCGTCTCTCCAGAGACCGCCAGCACCGTGACCGCGATTCTTGAAGGCGTCGTCACTGACGGCACGGGCGGGAAAGCCGCGATCCCCGGATTCCGAGTCGCTGGGAAAACCGGGACGGCCCAAAAGATCGACCCTCGCACCGGGACCTATTCGGCGTCCCAGTTTGTCGGCTCCTTCGTGGGCTATGCCCCGGCGGATAATCCGCGGCTGGCCATGATCGTTGTGATCGACGAACCGCATGGCGAAGCCTGGGGTGGGACCGTGGCTGCGCCTGTGTTCAATCGTGTCGGTGAGCAAGTGTTGAACTACTTGGGTGTGTCGTCGAATGAACCGGTCAAGCTTGTGATGATGTCGGAAAGTCCGTGATCGCGCTGTAGTGGGATGGCGATGACGTTTGCAACGATGCTCCAGGCGCTTCAGGGACAGGTGGGGATACTTGAGAGCCAGGGAAATTCCGATGTGCCGGTGAGCGCGATTACCGACGATTCTCGAGCCGTCCGGGCGGGGAGCTTATTTGTGGCCGTCAAGGGTGCGCAGGTGGATGGACACCAATTCATCCCGGCAGCGATGAAGGCCGGTATGGCTGCATTGGTCACGCAGCAGCCGGCAGCGGACTTGTTAATTCCTGTTGTGCGGGTGACTGATTCTCGGAAAGCCTTAGGTTTCCTTGGGAGCCGCTTCTACGGAGAGCCTTCATCTCAGATTCGAATGATCGGCGTGACCGGGACGAATGGGAAAACCACCACGACATATGTGTGTAAAGTGTTGTTGGAAGCGTTGGGCCGACAAGTGGGATTGATCGGGACCGTGGCCTATCAGATCGGCAAAGAAACGAAGCCAGCCGCTCATACAACTCCAGGTGCTCTCGAGTTGCAACAGTTGCTCGCCAAGATGGTCGCCGGCGGCTGCACCACGGCAGTGATGGAGGTTTCTTCCCATGCCCTCGCGCAAGATCGCATCAGCGGTTGTGAGTACGACGTCGCGGTCTTTTCCAATCTGACCCAGGACCATCTCGATTTTCACAAGACGATGGAAGAGTACTTTCAGGCGAAATTGCGGCTCTTCACCGGATTGACCGGAACGCACAAGCCGAACAAGCGCGCGATTGTGAATGCGGATGATCCCAGTGGAAGCCGCATCGAGCAACTTTGCCCAGCGCCGGTCTGGACCTACGCCTTGAGAGCCAAAGCGGATCTGCGTGCCGAAGTCGTGCGTCTCTCGCTTGGAGGAACGACCTTTACGGCGGCCACGCCGGCCGGGTCCTTTCCCATCGAGAGCCATCTCGTAGGCGAGCACAACGTCTACAACCTGTTAGCCGCAATCGGGGTCGCGCTTCATGAGGGGGCGACGCCGGATCAAGTTCGTCAGGCGGTCACGCAGGTGACCAACGTGCCAGGGCGGTTTGAGCGCGTCATGGCAGGGCAGCGGTTCACCGTCGTCGTTGATTATGCCCACACGGAGGATGCGTTGGTCCGGCTGTTGACGGCTGCACAGGCGCTGAAAACCGGGCGCATCATCACGGTGTTCGGTTGCGGAGGGGATCGCGACCGCGGGAAGAGACCGAAGATGGGTGGAGCGGCTGTGCAGTACAGTGATGTCGTCATTTTGACGTCGGACAACCCTCGGACCGAGGATCCTCTATCGATTCTTCAAGAGGTCGAAGTCGGCCTGACCGAAGCGCTGCGGCAGCGACCACATGTGCAATATCAGAAAGTGGCCGATCGGCGGGAGGCCATTAGCGTCGCGGTGCGAGAAGCCCGCCCCGGCGACATGGTCTTGATCGCCGGCAAGGGGCACGAAGATTACCAGATCATCGGCACGAAGAAGTTTCATTTCGACGATCGCGAAGTAGCGCGTGAAGCAATTGAACAACTCAGAACCTGCGCATAACCAGGGCAACGATGCCTCGGCGCAGGCAAGGATCCCGATGTCACTGTTTACCGTCGAAGAACTGAGGGAGGTCATCAGCGCCAAGGTCTTGGCTGGCGAGGGGCTCGGTTGGACGAAACAGCGCATCCGGCAAATCGGTCTCGATACCCGATCGATTCGTCCTGGCGATCTCTTCCTTGCTATGAAGGGAGATCGCTTCGACGGACACGACTTCGTCGCTACCGCGTTGTCGCGTGGGGCGGTGGGAGCGATCGTGCACGATTCCTATGACGTTGGCACACTCGCCCTGAAGCCCGGCTCGAAGCGGACGATGCCGTTTATTCTCGGCGTCCGCGATCCGTTATTCGCGTACCAGCAGCTTGCGACTCACCATCGAAGCCGGTTTGATATCCCGGTCGTGGCGGTGACGGGAAGTAACGGCAAGACGACCACTAAGGAAATGGTTGCAGGCGTGATGGCGCATCGGTGGAAGGTGTTGAAGACCGAGGGTAACTTGAATAACCGTATCGGAGTTCCCCAGACGTTGTTCCGTCTCAACGGGCGACACGAAGGGGCAGTCATCGAGATGGGAGTCGACAACATTGGTCAGACCACCAGACTCTGCGAAATGGCCCGGCCCACGATCGGGATCATCACGAACATTGGCCCAGACCATTTGGAGTTCTTCGGGAGCATGGAAGGGTCTGCCCAGGCCAAAGCGGAGCTGCTCGATCTGCTTCCCTCTGACGGCACCGCAGTGCTGAATGCCGATGATGCCTACTACGACTACCTCGCGGCAAGAGCCCGATGTCGCGTGGTGTCATTTGGTTATTCCTCGAAGGCCGATGTGCGTGCGATGGATGTGAAATCCGATGGACGCAATGGGACGATTTTTCGTCTCCTGCTTCCGGGGAAAGTGCGCCACACCATCGTTCACATTCGCGTGCAAGGAGGACACAACGTCACCAACGCCTTGGCTGCCGGGGCGGTCGGAGCCGTTCTTGGACTGCCTGGAGCGGTCATTGCTCAAGGGCTATCCCGTTTCCGGCCTGCTGTGATGCGGACGCAAGTCTTTGTGAGTCACGGGGTCAAGATCATCAACGACTGCTACAACGCGAACCCGGCGTCGATGAAGGCGGCGGTGCAATTGCTGGCGCAAACAGGGCCGGATCGAAAGAAGATCGCCGTGCTGGGCGACATGTTGGAGCTTGGCCCCGGCGCTGTCCAGATGCATGAGGAAGTCGGCGCATACGTGGCGCATCAAGGCATTGATCAACTCGTGGCGTGCGGCGCGTTAGGGAGGAGTCTTGCGGAAGGGGCGAAACGGGCAGGACTCGATCGAACACGCATTCTCGAAGTGCCCGATGCATCCGCGGCGGCCGCTGCCATGAAGACCATCGTGAAACCGGGCGATGTCGTATTGGTGAAAGCGTCGCGCGGAATGAAGTTGGAGCAGGTAGTTCACGCACTCCAAGGGGCGAGGCGTACGACGAAGAAGGCCTCGTAAGGAGTATCTCGACGGTCTCAGCGCATGGGACGCTGAGTGGAAGATGTATCCATCAGACTATGCTGTATAATTTGCTCTATCCGCTCCACACAGAATTCTCCTTCCTGAATGTTTTTCGTTATCAGAGCTTTCGCATCATTTACGCCGCCGTCACCGCGTTTCTGATCGCCTTCGTTCTGGCGCCGTGGGTGATACGAAAGCTCCAAGAAATCAAGCTGGGCCAGCAGATACGTGATGACGGACCGAAACGGCATATGGCCAAGAGCGGCACGCCGACGATGGGCGGGATCCTGATCATCTTTGCCGTCACGTTGTCGACGCTGCTCTGGGCTGATATCTCAAGGCCCTTCATTTGGCTGGTCCTCACCGCCACGATGGGCTTCAGCGCCATCGGGTTTGCGGACGACTATCTCAAATTCGTCAAAGCACAGTCGAAAGGACTGTCGGCGGCGCAAAAGTTTACGGCTCAAGTAGGCGTGGCGCTTGTCATTGCGCTCATCCTGTATTCCTTGCCCGGTTACAACACCAAGCTCAGCGTGCCGTTCTTCAAGAATTTCATGCCGGACCTTGGATGGTTCTATGTCGTCTTTGCCGTTCTCGTTATCGTCGGCAGTTCCAATGCCGTCAACCTCACTGATGGCCTCGATGGGCTTGCGATCGGACCGGTCATGGTCGCCGCGCTGGCTTACACGGTGATGGCCTACGTCACGGGGAATCGGTTGATGTCGGACTATCTGCTGATTCCTCATATAGATGGAGCGGGAGAGTTGGCGGTATTCACGGCAGCGATTCTGGGATCAAGTCTTGGATTTCTCTGGTTCAACACCTATCCGGCCTCCGTGTTCATGGGGGACGTGGGCTCACTTCCGCTCGGCGCGGCGCTCGGTACGGTGGCGGTCATCAGCAAACATGAGTTGTTGTTGCTGATGGTCGGCGGCGTGTTCGTGATCGAGGCCATATCGGTCATTTTCCAGGTGGTGTCGTTCAAATCGAGAGGGAAGCGGATCTTCTTGATGGCCCCGATTCACCACCACTTTGAGATGAAGGGTTGGGAAGAGCCCAAGGTGGTCGTGCGTCTGTGGATCATCGCCATTCTCTTGGCCTTGCTGAGTCTGAGCACGCTCAAGTTGCGGTGATGAGATGGTGAGCGAAGACATCATGGAATTGGCGGGGACAAAGGTGACGGTTGTGGGACTCGCACGAAGCGGCGTCGCTGCCGCCCGCTTGCTGCAGGAAGTCGGCGCGCGTGTCACGGTGGCCGATAAGAAGGATCGAACGGAATTGAGCACCGTGCTCGAACATCTGGATCAGTCAAAAATTGGCGTGACTCTGGGCAGCGGGTATGAATCGGCGCTCGAGACTGCCGATCTCGTGGTCATTAGTCCAGGAGTCCCCTATCGC
Source organism: Nitrospira sp. (assembly GCA_005239465.1). Classification (GTDB taxonomy): domain Bacteria; phylum Nitrospirota; class Nitrospiria; order Nitrospirales; family Nitrospiraceae; genus Nitrospira_D. The sequence goes on from SPAW01000033.1 coordinate 16,018, forward strand.
ATGGAGGCGCTTGAGCGCGTCCGCCGCCGGGGCGTGAAGGTCGTCAGCGAACTCGACCTCGCCTCCCGATTTCTTTCCGCTCCGATCCTGGCCCTCACCGGCACCAATGGGAAAAGCACCACGGTGACGATGATCGGAAAGATATTGCAGCAAAGCGGGAAGCGCGTGTTCGTGGGCGGGAATCTGGGGACGGCCCTCAGTGAAGCGGCTGGGAACTCTCTGCAGGCGGCCAAGCTGGGGCGGCCCTGTCCATACGATTTCTTGGTGGTGGAGGTGTCCAGCTTTCAATTGGAAACTGTGGAGCAGTTCCATCCGTGGATTGCAGCGATTCTCAACGTCACGGTCGATCATCAGGATCGGTATGACTCGATCGATGAATATGTCGCGGCCAAAACCCGGATCTTAGAAAATCAGACTCCATCCGATTACGCGCTCTTCAACCTGGATGATGTGCGGGTGGCTGCGCTTCGACGGGGCGCGAGGGCTCGCGTGCTGGGTTTCACGAGGACACAGACGCTGCCGCAGGATGTGGCAGGAGGGACGTATCTCGATCGCGATCGGATCATGACGACCGTCACCGGTCGACCTCAAGAAGTGTGTCGGCGTGGCGAGATCAAGATCATCGGGAATCACAACATCGAAAACGTGATGGCGGCGACGACCTATGCGTTGCTGAGCGGGTGTTCTCTCGACGTGATTCGTCAGGTGCTCCAGGAGTTTCCCGGGCTGGAACATGCGCTGGAAATCGTTCGGGAACGCCGGGGCGTGCGATTCATCAACGACTCCAAGGGTACCAACGTGGATGCGACGCTCAAGGCGCTGGAGAGTATCGACCAGCCGATCTGGCTCATTGCTGGCGGGCGCGACAAGGGCGGGGATTTCTCCCGATTGGCTCCTGCCATCCGTCAGCGGGTGAAGCGGCTCATTCTGATCGGCGAGGCGACGCCACTGATTGCGAATGCGGTGCAAGGGTATCAGGCGATCGATCGGGCAAGCACGCTGCGAGAGGCGGTGGAACTCGCCGCCGCCGGCGCGGCAACGGGTGAGGTGGTTCTGATGTCGCCGGCCTGCGCGAGTTTCGACATGTTTGCGGACTACCAGGATCGGGGCCGTCAATTTAAGGCCCTGGTGCAATCCTTGCCGGCGTAATGGTCGGTAAGGCAGAGGAGAATTGGCACTGAACGATGTCACAGAGATCCGCAGGGACCCTGGCACTGCCGTGGCCCACAGCCAGCCCGCGTACGACGAAGCGGGTCGCGATGGATCACACCTTGTTGATCGTCACGATCACGCTGGCGCTCGTCGGCCTGGTGATGGTGTTCAGTGCGAGCGCCGTGGTGGCGGGCAATCGATTCCACGACTCCGGGTACTTCCTCAAGCGGCAGCTCGCCTGGCTGACGTTCGGCTTCTTGCTCCTGCACCTGGCGTCCCACATCGACTACATCTGGTGGAAGCGTCTCTCGATCCCGCTGCTCGGCCTGATGGCGGTCCTGCTGGTGATGGTGTTGATTCCCTCGCTTGGTGTGGCGGCGAAAGGTGCCCGGCGATGGTTGCGGCTGGGACCGATTTCGGTTCAACCGGCCGAGATGGCGAAGCTGATTACGGTGATCTACCTCGCGGCGTACCTGACGAAGAAGGAAGACCGCCTCACAATCTTCTCCAGTGGCCTGCTGCCGGCACTGATCGTGGTCGGGGTACTCAGCGGGTTGGTGTTATTGGAACCCGATCTGGGGACCGTGGTGGTCATGGGACTGGTGGCGGTGGGTCTCTTGTTCCTGGGCGGCGCGCGCATCTCCCATCTGTTGGCGCTAGGGCTGTGCGCGGCGCCGATCGCTTTGGCGCTCGTCCTCGGATCGAATTATCGCCGTCAGCGATTGATGACGTTCCTGGCCCCCTGGAAAGACGCATCGGACGCAGGCTTCCAGATCACACAATCATTCTTGGCACTCGGCAGCGGCGGTCCGTTCGGGGTGGGACTGGGCGAGGGCAAGCAGAAACTCTTCTTTCTCCCAGAGGCCCATACCGACTTTGTGCTGGCGCTGGTGGGCGAGGAACTCGGATTGGTCGGGACGGGGGCCATCATTCTGCTCTTCGCGCTGTTCGTCGTACGGGGTTTTCAGATTGCAGCACGAGCGCGAATGCCGTTTGGCCGATACCTCGGGATGGGCATCACGTTGCTCATCGGCATTCAGGCGCTAGTCAATGCCTGTGTGGTGACGGGGCTGTTGCCGACCAAAGGACTGACCTTGCCCTTCGTCAGTTATGGCGGGTCATCCTTGGTAATCAGCCTGGTCGGGGTGGGGATCTTGCTGAACATCTCGCGGGATCGACAGGCAGGACGAGAAGTGGCGGGGCAACTGGGGGGTCGTGGTGGGTCGGGCCGTCGATGACGATTGTGATTGCCGCAGGAGGCACCGGAGGACATCTCTATCCGGCCGTGGCGCTGGCGCGAGAATTTCTACGTCGCGATCCTTCCACGAGGATTCTCTTTGTCGGGACTGCGCGTGGGATTGAATCGAAAGTGCTCGCTCATGAGGGGTTCGAGTTGGTGCTCATTACGGCTAAGCCTGTGATGGGGAAGGGACTGCTGGAAGTGATGCGGGGGATGCTCTCCATACCGGCGGGATTCTGGCAGTCGCTGCGAATTCTACGCCGACGTCATGCGGATTTGGTGATCGGCGTGGGAGGTTATACGAGTCCGACCATGCTGGCCGCCGCTGCGCTGAAGGGGGTCACGCGGGTGATTCTGGAACCGAATGCCTATCCCGGCATGGCCAACAAAGCGGTGGCTCCATTTGCTCAACGGATTTTTCTGGCGTTTGAATCGGCAGCGACCTCCTTTGATCGGCAGAAGGTTCGTGTGGTCGGCACACCGATTCGACAGGCGTTTCTGGCGCAATCTGGGCAGAGCGACGCGTCGTCGCCGGCAGGAACGGGTCCACGTCTGCTGATTTTTGGCGGGAGCCAGGGGGCCAAAGCGATCAATAGCGCAATTCTGGATGGATTGCCCTCGCTGATCGAGCGTTTTCCTGGGCTAGCCATCACGCATCAGACGGGTGAATCGGATCACGAGCGAGTGAGTGAGGTGTATCGAACGCTGGGTGTAAACGCAGAGGTGACGCCCTTTCTCTACGACATGCCGAAGGTCTTGCGGGCAGCCGATCTGGTCGTGGCTCGTGCAGGAGCGATGACGATTGCGGAGCTGACGGCCTGTGGGAAGCCGGCCATCCTAATCCCATTGCCGACGGCGATCTATGACCATCAAATGAAGAACGCGCGGGCGATGGAAGCGGCGGGAGGCGCGACGGTGCTTCAGCAGGCAGACCTGACCGGGGCGAGATTGAGCGAGTTGATCGGTGCCATCTTGCAGAACCCGCAGCAGCTACAGACGATGCGAACCAAGAGTCGGGAGATGAGGCGAATCGACGCCGGCGAAGTGATCGTCCGCGAATGCTACGCGCTCATGGGGGTGACGCATGACAACAACAGGATTGTTGGAGCGGCAGGAGTCTAGTGCTGTTAGAGAGCGGGGAAATGGACCACGTGCATCAACTGGATTACAAGGGTTAAGGCGCATAGCGATGTTTCGTAAGACACAACACATTCACCTCGTCGGAATCGGCGGCGCCGGAATGAGCGGCATTGCCGAGGTCCTGCTCACCATGGGGTACAAAGTGACCGGATCAGATCTGCAGGCTTCCGAAACAACGAGGCGGCTGGAAGAGCTCGGCGGGAAGATTTTCATCGGCCACCAAGAATCCAATGTGGGCGAGGCGCAGGTGGTGGTCATCTCCTCCGCTGTGGCGGCAGGCAATCCCGAAGTGGTGGTGGCGAAAGCCAAGCAGATCCCGGTGATTCCTCGGGCCGAAATGCTCGCGGAGCTGATGCGCCTGAAGTTCGGCGTCGCGATCGCCGGGGCCCATGGAAAAACCACGACGACATCGATGGTGGCGAACGTGTTGGCGCAGGGCGGACTCGATCCCACGATGGTCATCGGCGGGAAAGTGAATGCATTAGGCAGTCATGCGCGACTCGGACGAGGCGATCTTCTCGTCGCTGAAGCGGACGAGAGCGATGGCTCGTTCCTACGTCTGTCGCCGACCATCGTAGCGGTCACCAATCTCGATCGTGAGCATCTTGATCACTATGGATCAATGGAACGGATCAACGAATGCTTTTTGGAGTTTATCAACAAGATTCCATTCTATGGAGTGGCGGTGGTGTGTGCCGATGACGAGCGTCTCAGCGCGCTCTTCCCCCGCATCGTCAAGCGGTATCAGACCTATGGGCTTCAAGAGCGAGAAGGGGTCGTGCCGGATTTCAAGGCGACTGATGTCAGCCTCAAACAATGGGGGGCCGAGTTTCGTGCGAATTTCCGAGGGAAGAATCTCGGCCCGTTCCGGCTTGCCGTGCCCGGCCTTCATAATGTCTCGAACGCGCTCGTGGTGGTCGTCGACGACTACGGCCACCATCCCACGGAGGTGAAAGCGACCTTATCCGCTGCCAAGCAGGGCTGGGACCGCCGGTTGGTCGTGCTCTTCCAACCGCATCGGTATAGCCGAACGCGGGATTGTGTCGAGGATTTCGCCCATGCCTTCGATCAGGCCGACGTGTTGTTCATGACGGAAATATATGCGGCCGGCGAGCAGCCGATACAGGGCGTGTCCGGCGCGAACCTCGCTGAGGCAATCAAGGCAGCTGGTCATCCGGCGGTGACATTTATCGAACGGAAAGAGACGATGCCGGATCAGGTGCTGCCGCATCTGAAACCGGGCGATCTCGTACTGACGTTGGGAGCAGGAGACATCTGGAAAGCGGGAACCGGAATTCTCGCACGGCTTGAGCCGACCTCATAGCAGGATGTTGAAAATGTCCACCGGCATCGTTCTCGCGTCGCTCAGAGGCTCCAGGGGACTGGCTCCGGCATTGCCGGTGCCTGTCCCTCTTATTATACAGGGACAGTCGCCGGTCAGAAGGGTGACAGTCCCTTTCGCTCGCTGCGGCCTTGCCGGATGGCCATTTTGAACATCCTGCAAAGCAGTTGAGCAGTTCGGTCGATCTGATTCTGGGTTCCAGTTTGGCTGAACAGGATCATTCAACAGACTGATAGCTCATGACTCGTCGGAGTAGGAAGCATGCCACGAGGGGACGCCGGACGAGTACTCAGCGCAGATTGCGGGCGGCGGTGGCCGGCCTCAGGGGGGCGGTCCACTTTCATGCGCCGCTCAAGGAGTACACGTCCTTTCACATCGGCGGCCCAGCCGACGTACTCGTGGAACCGGCTGATGTGGAGGACGTCGTCCGTCTGGTTACGCAGGCGCACGCGCAGAAGCTTCCGATCTTTGTGGTGGGCGGCACCAATCTCCTCATCCGCGACAAAGGCATCCGAGGGGTGGTGGTCAGTCTGGCAAAGTTACGAGCCATCAAAGAAGAACCCGGATCGGTTTTGTATGCCGAAGGGGGCGTGGGCATGCCGACGCTCATCGGTTATGCCATCCGCCGATCGTTGGCGGGGTTGGAATGGGCGGCTGGTATCCCCGGGACAGTGGCGGGGTGTGTGGTGATGAACGCCGGCACCAGGCTGGGAGAAATGAAGGATTCGGTGAAGGCGGTCCGCATTGTGACACCGACGGGCGCTCTGCTCGACTGCCCAGCGCGGGAGATCGAGTTCACCTATCGGCGGGCGACGCTTCCGCCTGGAATCGTGGTGGGAGTCTGGCTCCAACTCAAACCAGGTGTGCGATCGGAGATTGAGAAGGTCTTGAAAAACTATTTGTACTACCGCCGCGATACGCAGCCGCTGACGTTACCCAGTGCCGGTTGTGTGTTTAAGAATCCGCCGAACGATTCAGCGGGGCGAGTTGTGGAAGCAGCGGGGCTCAAAGGCGCGCATGTAGGCGATGCGCAGGTCTCGGATAAGCATGCCAACTTTATTGTGAACCAGGGGAATGCCACTGCCAAGGATGTGCTGGCGCTCATCAAGAAGGTCCGTGCCCAAGTCGCTCGGAAGACTGGCGTGAAGTTGGAATTGGAACTGAAACTGGTGGGCCAAGCCTAAGGTTAGGAAAAGATGGCACAGACAGGTCGGTTAACCAACGCGCGGATTGGGGTGTTGATGGGAGGGCAGTCCACTGAGCGGGACGTCTCGCTCCGCACCGGGCAGGCGGTGCATCAGTCGCTGATCCGTCAAGGCTACGACGCGGTGTCCATCGATGTGACCGACCATCTGCATCAAGATTTGAAGGACCAGAAGGTCGCCATCGCATTTCTCTCTCTGCATGGACCGGGCGGTGAAGACGGGACGATCCAAGGTTTTCTCGACACGATCGGGATGCCCTACACCGGGTCCGGCGTGCAGGCGAGTGCGGTGGGGATGCACAAGGTCATCACGAAAACGTTGCTGGCCGCGCACGATATTCCGGTTCCTGCCGGGACGGTCGTCCAGAGAGGAGAGCAGCCGTCGCTGGCCAAGGCTCTTAAGGCGGCAAGACTGAAATTGCCGGTGGTCGTCAAGCCGGCTTCACAAGGCTCCACGATCGGGGTCACGATTATTCGCCAGGCCAACAAGTGGAAAGACGCGCTTGCCCTTGCCCATCGCTACGATCCCGATGCCATGATCGAAGCTTATATCCCAGGGCATGAAGTCACAGTCTCCATTCTCGGAGGATTAGCCGGTGCTTTGAAAATTCTCCCTGCCGTAGAGATCGTCGCGCCGGACGGCTTTTACGATTTCTCCGCAAAGTATCAGAGGGGCAAGACGCGGTATCTCTGCCCGGCGCCCTTGTCTGCCAAGATTCTCCGGCAGATCGGAGTGCTGGGGCGGCGGGCGTACCAAGTGTTGGGGTGCGAAGGCGCTGCTCGTGTTGATTTTCGGATTACGCCGAAGGGTCGCCCGTACGTGCTGGAAATCAATACCGTCCCCGGCATGACGGAAACGAGTCTGCTGCCGATGGCGGCGGCGCAGGCCGGGATTGATTACGACAGCTTGGTTGAATGGATATTGCAGTCGGCGCTCGACCGTGCCAGTCGATATGCACAGGCTGCGAAGAGGGAGTCAGCGTGATGCGATCGTTTCTGAAGAGCAAGCGAACACGCCCTGTGGGACCACGAAAGAATCAGTGGAGAGGTCCGCGTGCGGAACGCACGATGAACCAGCATGCCGAGTCCAGACGAGCCAAGACCGTTGCCAGATGGATCCACCTCCTGTGGTGGGGCGGACTCATGGCGGGCGCGGTGCTGGTTGGGTGGGTCATCGCGATGGGCGTGAAATATTCAGAGCCTGCGCTTACACGGTTGCTCGAAATTAAGACCGTGACCGTCGAAGGCGTGCGCCACATCAAGGGGCAGGAGCTGATCGAGCTCGTGGGGCTGAAGCCTGGCACGCCCCTGCATCACATTGTGACGGATGCGATCAAGGAGCAAGTGGAGTCCCATCCGTGGGTGAAAGAAGCAGTGGTGATCCGCGTGCCGCTTCATGAATTGCGGATCTCCGTAATCGAACGAAAACCTGCCGCGATCATTCGGACGGGTTCCGAGAATTTTCTCAGCGATGAAGGGGGGTATTTGCTCGCCCGGCTCGGCCAAGCCGACGATGACACATTACCCATGGTAACGGGCGTCGATCCGAAAGGGCTGCTGCAAGGTGACGGAGGAGTACGGCAGGCGATCATAGCCGGCATCGAGCTCGCGAAACTCGTGGGAGATACCTACGAGGGTCGGATGCAAGTGAATGCAGCGAACCCCTCAAACCTCGTGGCCTCCGTCCGTGGTGTGCAATTTCAATTTGGCGAGGAGGCTGTTGGCGATCAGTGGGAACGGTTCCAGCGAGTCAAGCCGACATTAAAGACGCTGAACTTCGATGGACGTGGCCGAGGAGCAAACGTAGTGGATCTCAGGTACGAGAACCGTGTCATCGTTCGGGAAAGGGGGTGATCGCGGTGCCAAAACGAGATCAGATCCTTGTCGGGCTGGATATCGGGACCACCAAGATTTGCGCGATTGTCGCGGAGATCACCGACGCTGGGGCGCTGAACGTGATCGGCGTCGGGTCGAGTCCTTCTCGAGGATTACGCAAAGGGGTGGTCGTCGATATCGAGAGCACGGTCGAATCGATCAAGAAAGCCGTCGAAGAAGCAGAGCTGATGGCGGCGGTGCAGATCAATTCGGTCTACACCGGTATCGCAGGCAGCCATATTTCCGCCGAGAATTGTAAAGGGGTTGTGGCGTTGAAGCGCGCCGAGGTCACTCGCGACGATATCCATCAGGCGATTGAGCGCGCGCGCACACTAGCGGTCATCCCCCACGAGCGCCGGATTCTTCACGTGCTTCCGCGGGAATTCATGGTGGATGGGCAAGAAGGCGTGCGTGAACCGTTAGGTCTGTCGGGCAATCGCCTCGAAGTGAACGTCCATGTCATCACCGGGGCCGTCACGTCCGCGCAAAACATCATTAAGAGTGTGAATCGAGCAGGCCTCGACGTCGCAGACATCATCCTTCAACCGCTCGCATCGAGTGAAGCGGTGTTGAGTCAGGAAGAGCGCGACTTGGGCGTCGTCATGGTGGATTTGGGAGGAGGCACCACTGATCTCGCCATTTTCCTCGACGGGAGTATTCGTCACTCCGCGGTACTGCCCATCGGGGGGCAGAATCTGACAAAGGATTTGGCGATCGGCCTCCTCACGTCGCAAACCGAGGCGGAGAAGATCAAGACCCAGCATGGTATAGCGCGAACCGAACTGGTCACCGGCCATCAGATCGTCGAAGTACCGTCCGTCGGAGATCGTCCGGCTCGAACGTTTTCACGCCGGGACGTTGCCGAGATCCTCGAGCCGCGTGTTGAAGAAATGTTTGAACTCGTGCGCAGGGAAATTGCGCGTGCCGGCTATGAAGGGATGTTGGGCGCCGGGGTGGTGATCACGGGTGGAACGTCGTTGCTGGAAGGAATGCCGGATGCGGCCGAGAAAGTACTGAACCTGCCGGCACGCCGAGGTATGCCTTTCGGTGTAGGCGGGCTAAGAGATATTGTCGGTCACCCTAGTCATGCGACCGGGGTGGGGTTGTTGCTGCATGCCCGACTGCATGCCGATGAATTGGAAACGGCCGGGCTTCGCAATGGGGGAACCTGGGCCAAAATGTTCGGATGGACGAAGCGAGTGTTGGAGGTCTTTTAACCAAAAGCCCTCGCGCGCGACAGGCTGCTGTCATGCGAGGAGATATGAGGAGGTATCCCAATGTTCTCATTCCAGGAAGATGTGCTGTTACCGGTCCGCATCAAGGTGATCGGAATCGGTGGTGCCGGATGCAACGCGGTCAATACCATGATCGCGTCCGGCCTGGCTCGGGTCGATTTTATCGCGAGCAACACGGATCTCCAGGCGCTCGATCGGTCGCTGGCTCCCTATAAGATTCAACTGGGTCCGGAGCGGACCCGTGGGCTGGGTGCGGGAGCGAAGCCGGAAATCGGAAAGGATGCGGCTCTGGAAAGTAAAGACCACATCCGTGAATGTCTCGAAGGCGCGGATATGGTGTTTGTGACCGCGGGAATGGGCGGCGGGACCGGCACCGGAGCTACTCCGATCGTTGCCAGCATCGCCCGTGAAATGGGGATTCTCACGGTGGGCGTGGTCACGAAGCCGTTCCAATATGAAGGTCTACGGCGGCATAAACATGCAGAAGAAGGTATTCGCGATCTACGTCGGCATGTCGATACCCTGCTCGTGATTCCAAACCAGCGGCTGTTGGGGATTGTCGACAAGTCTACGCCGCTCCTTGAAGCATTCAAGGTTGCGGATGATGTGTTGCGGCAAGCCATTCAAGGGATCGCCGATGTCATCACGACCACGGGGCATGTGAACGTCGATTTTGCCGATGTTCGGACCGTGATGTCGCACACCGGTCGGGCCGTGATGGGGATGGGTATTTCACGCGGGCCGAATCGGGCGATCGAAGCGGCCCAAAAGGCCATCTGTAGTCCACTGCTCGAAGAAGGCAGCGTGGAGGGCGCTCGCGGGGTGCTGCTGAACATTACCGGCGGACCCAGCATGTCGCTCCATGAAATCGAGGAAGCCGCTTCCATCATTCAGCAGACGGCTGATGCAGAAGCCAACATCATCGTGGGGCAAGTGATCAATCCTGATATGGGTGAGGACCTGGTCGTCACCGTGATTGCCACCGGGTTTGAGCAAGAAGTCGATGCCGCGACAGTGCCGATCGGGACGGAGCGCGCGACAGCCCGTGCCTCCAAGCCGGCGCAACCGGTGCTGGCCGGAGTGGGCGCTGCCGTTGCGGCCGATCGACCGATGAAGGATCTTGACCGGCCGACGTTTTTGCGGCGGATGAGTGATGCGCGGGAATCAATGGACCGGGCCGGCCTGGTGGCAGAAGACGAATGGGATGTGCCGACATTTCTCCGCAAGCACGCGGACTGATCGGGTTGTGACGATCGAGATATATTCACGGGGGGTCATGTCGTTGTGAGTGTCCCGGTCATTACCGTACCGGCTTTCGCGTCTGCGCAGAGCGGGGTCTGCCACTTTTTTGGGACCCGTCAGCATGCGGCGGGGCTCGACGTTGAATTGGGTATTCCTGTTCCGGGCGCGCGAGGTGCCGCTCGATCTTCGTGGATCCTCTCGGTGAAGCAGGTTCACGGGACAGATGCACTTGTGGTGGATCGTGCGCTGACACCGGCCGACCGATTCCAGGGTGGTTGGGATGCGTTGGTCACCGATCAGCCCGGGATTATGGTGGCGGTGCGGACGGCAGACTGTGTGCCCATTCTCGTGTACGATCCCAAACGTCGGGTCGTAGCTGCCATTCACGTTGGTTGGCGCGGGGCTGCCGCGGGCATTATTCCAAAGACTATTGCGCTGATGGAGTCACGCTTCGGTTCGGCCCCGGAGCATCTGCGGCTCAGCGTCGGCCCGTCCGCTGGGGCCTGTTGCTATGAGGTCGATGAGCCGGTTCTGGACAGGCTTCGTCAGAAATGTCCCAATTGGGGAAAGGTAGTGCGAGACCGACGAGGCAGTAAGGCGCATCTCGACCTGAAGTTGCTCGTCAGAGAACAAGCGCTGGCTGCCGGCGCGAGTCCGGAGTCCATCACGGCCGTCAATCTGTGTACCATCTGTCATGAGGATCTGTTCTTTTCCTATCGGCGAGAGGGAAAAGTGATCGGGACGATGGTCAGTGCCATTGGACTTGCCCCTTTGCGAGGGTGAAGCAGAGCCTCTGCCAATTGTCCGGCCCTTCCGTTAGAATAGGGGCGGTTCGCCAAGCGTGGCGGCCACGATTCGTGAGGCCCGATTCGCAGGATGGAGCCGCCCGTCAGAGAGAGGCAGACAAAGTCGGGCGCCCTCCCGGCAGTATCCGACTCGTGGCTGCGACGAAGACCGTGACGGTCGATCGCATTCAGGAGGGTATTGGTGCCGGGTTGTCGATCTTGGGGGAGAATCGGGTGCAGGAAGCGGTTCCCAAGATCGTGGCGCTCACGCAGGCGCCGGTCCGGTGGCATTTCATCGGGCAACTGCAGCGGCGGAAAGTACGGTCGGTGATCGGCCTGTTTGACCTGATTCATTCTGTCGATCGCTTGGAACTCGCGCAAGAAATTGATCGCCGTGCCGGAGAAGCCGGCCGTTGCCAGGACATTCTGCTGGAAGTGAATATCGGAGGCGAGCCGACAAAAGCTGGTTTTCGTCCCGACGATCTCGTGCAACTGGTATCAACGATGGCGGTGCTCTCTCATATTCGCATCAAAGGATTGATGGCCATACCACCACCGACTGCCGACACTGAGTCGGCCCGGCGGTATTTTGGGAAACTCCGCGACGTGGCAACGCGAATTGCTGTGCTGAATATTCCTGGTGTGATGATGGACGAATTGTCAATGGGCATGTCGAATGATTATGAAGTCGCCGTCGAAGAAGGGGCGACACTCGTCCGTGTCGGCACTGCAATCTTTGGAACACGTCATGCCTAGCCCCGCTCTCACGCAAAAAATCGCATTTGTCGGCGGCGGCCAAATAGCTGAGGCGCTGATCGGAGGGATAATCTCAGCTAAGCTCTGCGGGCCCGATCGTATCTGGGCGACTGATCCAGCCTCTGGACGGGTGGATCATCTCAAGAAGAAATATGGAATTCAGGCCGGCGGGCTGAATCGCGAGGCCGTGGTCTGGAGCGATATCGTGATATTGGCGGTGAAGCCGCAGGTGCTCGATGGGGTGCTCAAGGAGATCAGCGGTGAATTGGCAAAGGCGCTCGTCGTATCCGTTGTTGCCGGTGCGCCGATCCGTCGAATCGTGGACGCCTGTGGCCAGCAGACACGCGTCATTCGGACCATGCCCAATACGCCGGCAATGGTGCATGAGGGAATGACCGCGTTGGCAATCGGTCCTGGTGTGCAAGAAAAAGAAGTGGCCTGCGTGCGGCAAATCTTCGAGTCGGTCGGCAGGGTGGTGCCTGTCGAGGAACGACTGATGGATGCCGTGACCGGGCTCAGCGGAAGCGGACCGGCCTATGTGTTCCTTGTAATCGAAGCCCTGACTGATGGTGGAGTGAAAATGGGCTTGCCGCGAGACACCGCCGGCTTGCTCGCGGCGCAGACCGTCTTAGGTGCCGCACGCATGGTATTGGAAACCGGGCAGCATCCCGCTCGTCTCAAAGATCAGGTTGCCTCTCCGGGAGGCACGACGATTGCCGGCTTGCATCGGTTGGAACAGGGCGGGTTGCGGGCGACACTCATTGATGCGATCGAAGCCGCGACGAAACGATCTCAGGAGCTCGGACGCTGATGTTTGTGGTGGGCAATGTGTTGTTGGGGGTTGCCACGGTGCTCGACTATGCACTGTGGTTCTATATGTGGATCATCATTGCCCGGGCCCTGATCTCATGGGTGAATCCAGATCCATGGAATCCGATTGTGCAGTTCTTAGATCGTGCGACGGAACCGGTGCTTTCGCCGATCCGGCGATGGCTCGGCTGGCGAATGGGCGTGGATTTGTCGCCGCTCGTCGCGATTGTGGCGATTACGTTTGCGCAGTACGCGGTGGTGCAGTCGCTCAAAGACTTGGCGCTGCGGATGAATTGATTCAACCAATGGGGGATGCCATGAAAATCACACCACTCGACATTCAACAGATGGTCTTTCGCGTCAAGTTCCGTGGCTATGATCGGGATGAGGTCAATCGCTTTCTCGAAGAAGTGGCGCAAACCGTCGAGTCATTGAACCGCGACAACGCGGCGTTACGTGAGCGGGCCGCCTTTCTGGAGCAACAGGTGGCGGAATTGAAACGAACGGAGACGACGCTGTCGAACACGCTGGTATCGGCACAGTCGCTGGCCGATGACGTCAAGCGAAGCGCCCAGCGGGATGCCGAGCTGATCGTCAAAGAAGCGGAGTTGAAGGCCGGCGAGCTGTTCCGACAGGCGCGGGTTGAGCTGGCGGGCACACAACGGGACCTCTCCATGTTGCTGAAACAGCGGTTGCTCATGGTTGAACGGATGCGGGCGACGCTCCATACGTTCGAACGGATGTTGGACGTTGAGGTGAGTGAAGCCTATCAAGATAGTGGTGTGGTGCCCGAAGAAAAGATGCAAGGTGAGTCGAGTCCTGCCCGCTGAGTAGACGCAGATTTCGTTCCCCTTGTGCGGACGCTTACCTGGGCGAGTGTGTCACGACCATGCAGGCCCCTCCTTCACTCCACGCGGCGCTCCAACAGGCCGTCGCCAGCGGAATCTTTCCCGGTGCTGTCCTTGCGATTCGTTACAAAGGCGATCGCGTCCGCCTCGTTTCTGTCGGGTGTCTTTCCACCGATCCGCCAGGCAACTTTGTCACGACATCGACAGTTTATGACCTTGCGTCTCTGACGAAACCATTGGCAACCGTCACGTCTTTGGCGTTGTTGATCCAAAGAGGTCAATGCCAACTCGACGATCGCGTCGATGCGCTGTTGCCTGAATTAGGGGATGCGCCCGTTGGGCAGGCGACGCTCCGGCAATTGCTCACCCACAGTTCTGGCCTACCGGGTTGGCGAGGGTTTCACGAACATCTGAGTCCGAACGCGGTCCTCCCTTCATCACAACAAGCCAGGGCCCATGCCGGCCGGCAGTTGCTGCAATTGATCAAGGGAGAAGCCGTAATCTACGGAAGGGGCGAGAAGAGTCTGTATAGTGATCTCGGGTTCATGCTGCTCGGATTGGTGATCGAACGGCTGAGCGGCACCACCTTGGATCAATTCGTCTGTGAGCACATCGTTCAACCTTTGAAGGTACACCCGCTATGCTATTTGCCGACAGACGACGAGGGTCAAACTCGGAAGACGTCGATGATCAATTTGATCGCTCCCACTGAATGGGACTCCTGGAGAGGGCGTCTTTTGCGTGGAGAGGTCCATGATGAGAATGCGGCGGCGCTCGGCGGCGTGGCTGGACATGCGGGATTGTTTGGGACTGCCGAGGCAGTCCTCGCTGTGACTGGGGCTTGGTTGATGGGCTATCATCACAAACCGTCGATTCTCAATCCTGAAGTCGTGCGGAATTTTACGAGTCGGCAGACCACCGTGCCTGGATCTAGTTGGGCACTGGGGTGGGATACGCCTTCCTTGCCTTCTTCGTCAGGGCAGTATTTCTCAAGTCAATCGTTTGGCCATTTGGGATATACGGGAACGTCGATCTGGATTGATCCGGTGTGTGAGTTGGAGGTGGTGTTGCTATCGAATCGGGTGCACCCAAGGAGGACGAATGAGGAGATACGAATCTTTCGCCCTGCGATTCATGATTTGGTCTATCAGGAATTGGTGACGGTTCGCTAGGGCCGGTCGGCGTAGTCGATCCAGGTTTCTTTCTCTGCGAGATAGCGCGTCCCTTTGAAGTTGACCCGCGTCCTCATTCGAGTGAATCCCAACCCCTGAAGTTTCTCGACCAGTTCTTTCACCGCCGCGATGATGGTGGAGTGCGATCCACCCTCAACGGTGAGGGCTTCGTACATGGTTTTGGACGCGTATCCAGATGCTGTCCGATTGACGAGGATGGCGCGACTAAAATATCGGTCGCTTGGATCCACGCCTTCAATCTGGTGCTTCTCGACCAGCCCTTCTTTCTTGAACATCAGCGGCAGTGTGCTCATTCGCTCCTCCACGATCTCTGGATGTCACGCACACGGGAGAATTATAGGAACCTTCCGTGGCGACTGCAACCGCGTTGACAAGGGGTACTCCGATTACTATGATGCCTCCCCTCACCAAGTCGGAGGCTTGGTTCCTACGTCACTTCCATGAACATCCCCAACAGCCTGACGATTATTCGCATCCTGCTGGTCCCTGTCTACATAGGGTTTATGACATATGGCGCATATGGGTTCGCGTTGCTGGCTCTGCTCGTGGCCGGGCTTACCGATGCGATTGATGGTCCCATTGCGCGCAAGTTGAACCAGCGGACGAGGCTGGGGACGGTCCTCGACCCTCTTGCGGATAAGCTCCTTCTGACCTCAGGCTTCATGACTCTTTCGATACTTCATCTGGTGCCGTCGTGGCTGGTCATACTGGTCGTGAGCCGAGACGTCATACTCTTGTTAGGTACGGCGGTTGCGCACGTGACCAACACTCCAATTGACATCACCCCGACGTTTTTGGGAAAGGGGACCACAGTGCTTCAGTTGAGCTATGTGCTCTTGGTTGTCCTTCTGACGTGGCGCGGTCTAGGTCTGTCCGTGCTCACCCCGCTTTTAGTGGCAATGGTCGGGTTCACCCTCGCCTCAGGTCTGCACTATCTTTACCGAGGTTATAGGCATACCAATGCAGCCCCTCCGCTGAACTAAGTTCCTCGCTTCCCACGTTGACGGCACGTCGCCCATCGGGCCGTAGAGCAAATAATGCAATTGTTTTGACAGGTTCTCGGCTCCCCAGTAGACTCGCTTCGTAGTCGCACACTTCTCACATAACCGGCTCACGGAGCCACAACAGGACGAGAAAGTCTATGGCCACGTTTGCATACGTTGGACGAAGCAAGTCAGGATCAATCAAGAAGGGCGAGCTCGTCGCCAAGACGCGGGATGAGGCGGTCGAACAACTGCGTAAGCAGAGCGTAGTTGTCACGAGTCTCGATGAAAAGGCTGCGAGAAGAGGCTTTAAACTTAGCTTCGGGACAGGACTTTCAGACAAAGATCTAGTGGTGTTTACCCGACAGTTCGGCACCATGATCAACGCGGGTTTGCCTCTGATCCAATGCCTCGAAATTCTTTCAACGCAATCGGAAAACGCTGCTCTCCGCAAGGCCATACAAGAAGTAAAAGTACAGGTCGAGGGAGGGTCAACATTTTCAGATGCGCTCCGCAGGCACCCCAAGATTTTCGATGATTTGTACATCAATATGGTGCATGCAGGAGAAGTCGGAGGGTTGTTGGACACGATTCTAAATCGCCTTTCCAAGCACATCGAGAAAGCGATGAAGCTGAAGGGGCAGATCAAAAGCGCGATGGTCTATCCCGCTGCCATCGTCGGCATTGCGGCCGTCGTGATCACGGTCTTAATGATTTGGGTCATTCCCGTATTCGAAAAGATGTTCAAGGACATGTCCAACGGGAAAATGGCGCTCCCAGGGCCGACGCAACTTGTGATCGATATGAGTAATTTCGCTCAGGGGAATTGGTATATCATCTTGGGGGCAATCGTAGGCACTGTGGTTGGAATCAAAAAGTACTACGCGACTCCTCAAGGAAGGCTGGCGATAGACAAGCTTCTGTTGAAACTGCCGGTGTTTGGAGACTTGATCAGGAAGGCTTCCGTGGCAAAGTTTACGCGGACACTAGGGACCTTACTGGCCAGCGGTGTACCGTTGCTGGAGGCGCTGACGATCTGCGCTAAGACTTCGGGGAACAAGGTCGTGGAAGGCGCTCTACTTGATGCGAAGGTCAGTATCAGCGGAGGGAAAACGATCTCCGAGCCACTCGCCAAAAGCGGAACATTCCCCAAGATGGTGACGCACATGATTGCGGTCGGTGAGTCGACGGGCGCGCTCGATAGTATGTTAGGGAAAATCGCAGATTTCTATGAGGAAGAAGTCGACCAAGCAGTCACTAACCTCACTGCACTATTAGAGCCCATGATGATGGTTTTCTTGGGTATAACAGTTGGGTTTATCGTGGTCGCGATGTATTTGCCTATTTTTACGATGGCATCTGCTATCGGTTAAGCGATCGCAGCCGGGGAGGTGGCCTTGTTGCTCGAAGTGATCGGGTAATGAGGCCGGTTACTTCTCAGACAGGCCCCCTTCGTAGTCTCGAAAGGCGCACGACTCGCTGTCTCCAATACATTGATCTTCTATTGTCTGGCGAACCATCCATGGAGTTAGGACTGGACGTTAGGGCTGCAAGAGTTTTCCCCTAACGAGGGTGGGTTTCATGGACAACATTAAGGCTAGAATTCACTGGTTGATGGGGCTGCGAGTTGTCGTCGTTACCCTTCTGTTGGGGCTCTCTCTCACATTCCAGGTAACCAAGGGCGAACGGGTTGAAACCTTTTATGCACTGATCGTCTTCACCTATGCGGTCACGATTCTCTATGCGCTAGTGCTTCGAAGGCTCATGAGTCCTGATGTCCTTGTGCGGTTTGCTTGGACTCAGGTTGCCG
The DNA here is from genome assembly GCA_005239465.1 of Nitrospira sp. GTDB lineage: Bacteria > Nitrospirota > Nitrospiria > Nitrospirales > Nitrospiraceae > Nitrospira_D. Next base: position 33,633 of record SPAW01000033.1, read on the forward strand.
TCGACTTTTTGCTCGAAACGGTGTTGATCGCAAGGACGGGAGGAATCGAAAGCCCGTTTGCTGTGCTCTACATCATTACCGTTACGGTGGCGAGCCTTGTTCCACGTCGCAGCGTGGGGCTGCTGACCGCCAGTCTCTGTATCATCCTTTTTGGAATTCTCACCAACGTTCAACTCTACGGGCTCGCTGAAGGATGGGGCTGGTTGCCTCATACTCGCCTAAGCGCTGCCGAAACTCTCCAGGCATTTGGCGTCTATAGCCTAGCTTTTCTGGTTGTTGGTTTTCTGAGCGGAGCCCTTGCGGATCAGCTCCGGCGTGCAGATCAATCGCTTCGTGAAAAAGAGCAAGGGCTGAGCCGCCTCCAGGCGTTCCATGAAAATATTGTTCACAGCATCAGCAGCGGTGTGTTTACGACGGACGAGAGAGGGTGGATTACCTCATTTAACCCCGCGGCGCAGGAGGCGACGGGCTACAGTTTTGAGCAAGTACAGGGGCGTCCCTGGCGGGAAGTGTTCAATTTGCATCCCAGTCAACAGGAAGATGAACGCATGCTGGATGTGTCCGCCAACATGCGGTTCGAAGTGGAATGTAAGCGGACCGATGGCAATCGACTGATTCTCGGTATGACACTCGCGCCTTTGCACGAACAGGGAGAAAAGACAGGGTTAGTCGGGGTGTTCAAGGACCTCACGCAGATCCGAGACCTGGAAGAGGAGATGCGGCGTAAGGATTGGTTGGCGAGCCTCGGTGAAATGTCGGCAGGGATGGCGCACGAAATCCGAAATCCTCTCGGGGCGCTTGCCGGGGCCATGCAGATGCTTCGGAAGGATCTCCAGGCGGATGAGACCAGTCAGCGCCTGATGGACATCGCGGTCCGTGAAGCCACCAGGCTGGATACCATCATTACAGAGTTTCTCCAGTACGCCCGGCCACCGGCGCTGAATTTGGCGGAGTTCGATTTGAACAAAGTCCTTGCTGAGACCCTTGATCTGGTACAACATGAAGCACGGACGAGAACGAACATCAAGATCGTGACTTCTCTCGCCGGCGGGGCTCTGCCGGGGCAAGTGGATCAGGACCAAATGAAACAAGTATTTTGGAATCTGGCGACCAATGCCTTCGATGCCATGCCTAACGGCGGCCAACTCACGATTGCGACAGGCTGTCGGAAGATCGATGTCGGCGGGCGAAAGGCTGATGTCGTCGAGATCTCGTTTCAAGATACCGGAGAAGGTGTCCCCAAGAAGAACCTCGACAAGATTTTTCTTCCCTTCTTTACCACGAAAAAGCGAGGATCGGGATTGGGATTGGCTGCCGTACATCGAATCGTCGATCTTCACGGCGGATGGATCAAGGTGGATAGTCAGGAGCATCAGGGATCACGATTTGTGGTCTGTCTGCCCCGTTGGGTGGAAACCGGAGTTCGGCTGTGGCACGAAGGTAGGGAACCGTGGAAAAGATCCTAGTCGTTGATGACGAACAAAGCTTACGAGAAGTGTTGAGCATCATGCTCAAACGGTCCGGGTATGCCGTCACAAGTGCGGCCGATGGGGAGGAAGCAATCGAGCTTCTGAACAAGGAAATCTTCGACCTGATCATTACCGATTTGCGGATGCCGAAGGTTGATGGAATGGAGGTGCTCAAAGCAGTGAAGTCAGCCTCGCCGGAAACGGTCGTGCTGGTCATCACGGCGTTCGCAACCGCCGATTCGGCGGTTGAAGCGATGAAGCAGGGCGCCTACGACTATCTGACTAAGCCGTTCCAGGTTGATGAAGTTCAGCTGATCATACGCAACGCGTTGGAGAAACGGCGCCTCACCACCGAGAACATACTGCTAAAGCGTGAGATGGCGAGCCAATCATCCTTTGCGCAGTTGGTCGGCCAAAGCGACGCCATGCAGAAGGTGTTTGATGTCGTGCGGAAAGTGGCCGATTCAAAGAGCAATGTCTTGATCTGTGGTGAGAGCGGGACGGGAAAAGAATTGGTTGCACGCGCGATCCATTACAACAGCGCCAGAAGTCCAATGCCGTTTGTGGCTGTGAACTGCAGCGCAGTTCCCGAGACGCTCTTGGAAAGTGAACTCTTCGGTCACATGAAAGGATCATTCACCGGGGCGATCTCGAATAAGGCGGGGCTGTTCGAGGTGGCCAACGGCGGGACCATCTTCCTCGACGAGATCGGCGATACGACCCCGACGATCCAGGTTAAACTCTTGCGTGTCATCCAGGAACGAGAATTTCGCCGAGTGGGCGGTAACCAGGATATCAAAGTCGATGTGCGCATCGTGGCTGCGTCGAACAAAAATCTTGAAAAGGCTGTTGCTGACGGTTCCTTCCGCGAGGACCTCTATTATCGACTGGACGTGATCCCGATTCGACTCCCGCCGCTGCGCTTGCGCAGCGGCGACATTCCTTTATTGGTCACCCACTTCCTGGAACGGTTTTCAAAGGAAAGTGGGAAGCCCATGCCGGTGCTGAGTGCTGAGGCCATGCATGTGTTGTTGGGGCACGAATGGCGAGGCAACGTACGAGAGTTGGAGAATTTGATCGAGCGCGTCGTGGCGTTTTCAACCGGGGGAACGGTCACGGACGCAGATGTACGTGGGTGGCTTCATCGGCCGGTGGAGCCTCAGCAGCAACATGGAGTATCGACGGACTTGACCGACGATGGATTGGATCTCGAAGGGCTCATCAACGGGATCGAGAAGGATTTGCTGCTCAAGGCGCTTGAGCGATCGAAATGGGTCAAGAAGAAGGCCGCTCGGCTGCTCCGGCTCAACACACGGTCATTCCGCTATCGGCTGGAGAAGTATGCTATAAAAGGAGGTCGTGACTAAGAGTTCTCCAGGATCGATCTCTACGCTATCCTCTACGATCGCCGTTCTTGCCCCTGCCAAGATCAATCTCGTCCTCAGAATTCTCGACCGCCGCGCCGACGGGTTCCACAATCTCTGGTCACTTATGCAGACCGTGGGGTTGGAAGACGAAGTCGCCATCCAACTCAGCCAACATCATGCCGGCATCAAACTGCAGTGCGATGCGCACTCATTGAGTACGGATCAAACTAACCTTGTGTATCGTGCCGCCGCCGCGGTGCTTCAACACAGTGAGCAGAAGATCGGGTTGGACATTGTCCTCACCAAGCGAATCCCACTGGGGGCTGGGCTAGGGGGAGGAAGTAGCGACGCGGCAGCAACGATTGTTGGGCTAAACCGATTGTTGAATTTGGGATGGTCGGCGATGGACATGGCTCAAGTAGGCCAAGCGTTAGGGAGTGATGTCCCGTTCTTTTTTTTCGCTCCATCTGCCACTGTGGCAGGCCGAGGCGAACAGGTGAACCCCATTCGAATTGCGGGGAGTCGATGGGTGGTCCTCGTAAATCCTGGATTCCCAGTTGAAACTAAGTGGGCCTACCAGCAACTTTCATCAAATCGAGCCGGGGTGCAGCCACTCTCGGATTCCCATGCCGCGCTAGGAGGAGCACGTCATCTCTCGTGGGAGCAGGTGCTCGGAGTAGCAGAAAACGACTTTGAAACTCCGGTCTATAAAGCCCATCCTGGTCTTCAGGCAATCAAGCAGAAGCTTATGGCTCAGGGTGCTGAAACAGCGCTGTTGTCGGGCAGTGGGGCGACGGTCTTTGGCGTTTTTCGGGATGAAGCGGGAGCCCAGCACGCGCGGGCGCATTTTCAGACAAATTCTCAACTCAAAGTGTTTGCGGTTCCTGCCGGGTCCGGTCCACTAGTCTGTCAGTCGTAAAGAGGCTTCTGCTCAGGTCGTTTGGTTGACAAGGACCTCAGGTTTCCGATAGAGTTTACCACCTTAGTTGGCTTCCTCAGCAGCGTGCAGCGAACGAGGGAGGCGTGGCTCACAAGAATCTGCCGACGATCACCGCAGAAGAACCACTAGAGAATTCAGCGCATTACAAATAGACGATTGGACGGTTCGAGAAAGTCCGATGAACAGAGAATTGAAAATTTTCTCTGGCAATGCCAATCCTGCGCTCGCCCAGGAGATATCTGCCTATTTAGGGCAGAAGCTGGGTGAGGCGACGGTGTCATCATTCAGCGACGGAGAGATTCGGGTCAAGATCGATGAAAACGTGCGTGGTGCTGATGTATTCGTCGTGCAGTCGTGCTGCCAGCCGGTGAATGATTCGTTGATGGAGTTGTTGATCATCATCGATGCGCTCAAGCGCTCGTCAGCCAACCGCATTACCGCCGTCATCCCCTATTTTGGCTACGCACGCCAGGACCGCAAAGATCAGCCGCGCGTGCCCATTACGGCCAAGCTAGTTGCTGATTTGATCACCACGGCGGGAGCAGACCGTGTCCTGACAATGGATCTCCATGCCGGGCAAATCCAAGGGTTTTTCAATGTGCCGGTGGATCACCTGTATGCGCAACCCGTGTTGCTCGATTACATCACCAAGAAAAAGATTAATGGTCTAGTTGTCGTGTCGCCTGACGCCGGTGGTGTGGAGCGTGCCAGGGCGTTTGCGAAGCGCTTGCAGGCCAATCTGGCGATCATCGACAAGCGGCGCGAAGGTCCGAACCAGGCTCAGACCATGAACATCATCGGTGACGTGCAGGGGAAGAGCGTGTTGCTCCTCGACGACATGATCGATACGGCCGGGACAATTGTTCAGGGTGCGCAAGCCTGCGCCGATCAAGGAGCACAAGAAGTCTTGACCGCATGCACCCATGCCGTTCTATCAGGGCCCGCGCTCGATCGGCTGCAGACGTCGTGTATCTCGCAGGTGGTGATCACGAACACCGTCCCGTTGCGTGGAAAAGAGCAGGTGTGTCCAAAGTTGCATCAATTGTCGGTGGCGCCCCTCCTGGGCGAAGCCATCAGACGCATTCACGAAGACGAGTCAGTCAGTTCATTATTTACCTAGGTCCCAAGCGCAGGGCCACAGGTCTGAAGCAGGGTGACGGAGGAGTATCATGAAATTCGAGTTAGCAGCGACGGTGAGGGAGCAAGCCGGCAAGGGTGCCGCGCGGTCCATGCGACGGGCGGGAAAAGTCCCGGCGGTGCTCTATGGACAGGGTGAGTGCCTACTAGTGACCGTCAATCCTGACGAGTTGATCAAGATCTTGAAGTCCCATGCGGGAAGCACAGCCTTGATTTCCTTGACCGTAACCGGGACGAAGTCCAAACCGAACCGCACCGCGCTCCTGCGCGACTATCAAGTCGATCCAGTAAGCGGCGCCGTGCTGCATGCGGATCTGTTTGAGATTTCCATGAACAAGCCGATTCGCGTCAAAGTCCCGATCCAGGTCATTGGCGGGGTCCCAGCCGGCGTGAAGGAAGGCGGTGTGCTGCACCACAACATGCGCGACTTGCACGTCGAATGTCTCCCGGCCGTCTTGCCGGACCATATCGAAGTCGATGCCTCGGCCTTGAATATCGGTGACGGCATCCACTTGAAAGAAATCGCGACGCGCGAAGGGGTCCGTTTCTTGGACGATCCCGACCAGATGGTCGTCAGCGTGGCGGCGCCGCTGTCGGATGCCAAGCTCGAAGCCCTGTTGACGAGCGCGGCAGGACCGGCGGCCGAACCCGAAGTGATAGCCAAAGGCAAGGAAGCGGCGGCTGTGGCTGAAGGTGCTCCGGGTGCGGAACCGGCCAAGGCTGGCGCCGCGGCGCCGGCCGCTGCCGGCGAAGTTAAAGTAGGCGAGAAGAAAGAAGCCGGCAAGGAAGCCCCGAAGGCTGAGAAGAAGGAAGCCGAAAAGAAGAAGTAGCGGTGCGTCTCATCATAGGACTGGGCAATCCCGGCAAAGCCTACGCCCAGACCCGTCACAACGTCGGTATGTGGGTCATCGAGCGGGCCGCCGTTCGATGGTCGATTCGCCTCACCTCCCGCGGCACGATTCAGCGAGGCTCCGGGCGGCTCGGTTCGGAATTGATCGAACTGGCTGGTCTGCTGGACTGGATGAATGTCAGCGGCCCTCCCCTCAAAGGCCTCCTGCGCGAATTCAAACTCACGCCCGACGAACTCATCGTTATTCACGACGATCTCGATCTGGAGCCTGGGCGGCTGCGGATCAAGCTGGCTGGAGGGCATGGGGGACACAAAGGAATTAAATCAGTAGTGGAGGCGCTCGGCACTCCGCAATTCGTCCGGGTCAAGATGGGGATTGGTCGGCCTGCGCCAAGTCAAGATTCCGCTGACTATGTGCTGGAGCCGTTTACGAAAGAAGAGATCGAGGTGTTGAACCCCTGCCTCGATCGCGCCGTCGATGCGCTGGAATGTCTGATTCATCGAGGAGTCGCGCTGGCAATGAACGAGTTTAATGTGCGCGAACGAGAAACGACGGAAGAAGAGGAATAAGTGCTGAGTGCTGAGTTAGAAGAGCCCTGGAGCCTATTCTCAGCACTTTGCACTCAGCACTGAGGTGTTTGATGGGACTCTGTTGCGGCATGATCGGGTTGCCGAACGTCGGGAAGACGACAGTCTTTAACGCGCTCGTCGGCGCGGGGGCGGTGGTGGCGAATTATCCGTTCTCGACGGTCGAAACGAATGTCGGCATTGCGCAGGTCCCCGACCCGCGGGTGGATCGTCTGGTAGAGCTATTCAAATCCAAGAAGAAAACACCCAGCACACTGGAAGTGCGCGACATCGCGGGCTTGGTCGAGGGAGCCAGCACAGGAGAAGGGTTGGGCAATCAGTTTCTCGGACAGATTCGGGAAGTCGACGCGCTGATACACGTGGTGCGCTGTTTTCAGGGCGGCGGCGTCGTCCATGTGAGCGGAAACGTCAACCCGATTCGCGACATCGGTATCATCGAAACCGAACTCATGCTTGCAGATCTGGAGGCGCTGGACCGCCGCAAGCAAAAGACCGAAAAGAAAGTCCGCGCCGGGGATAAGAAAGCGGCGCTTGAGTTGACCTTCGTGCAGAAGCTGATGGATCTCCTCGACACGGGCGAATGGCTGGGCAATCTGTCGTACTCACCGGAGGAGCGGGTGATTCTGGATGAGTGCCAACTCCTCGCCGCCAAACCGGTGCTCTTCATAGCCAACGTCTCGGAAGGGGCCAATGCGGATGAGGTGATGGTCAAGACAGTGCGAGAGTTTGCCGAGAAGCGCGGTGCGCGGGTGGTCACGATCTGCGGCCAGCTCGAAGCGGAGTTGTCCGCGCTTCCGGACAGTGAGCGGGCTGATTATCTGAAAGAAATGGGGCTGATGGAGTCGGGCCTTGTTCGCCTCACGCGCGAGGCCTACGCACTTTTAAACCTCATCACGTTTTTTACCGCCGGCGAGACGGAGTCGCGAGCCTGGCCGTTGCGGAAAGGGCTCACGGCCCCACAGGCGGCGGGAAAGATTCACTCAGATATGGAACGAGGGTTCATCCGTGCCGAGGTGTATACCTATGACGATCTGATGGCCTGCGGGTCGGAGGCAAAGGTGAAAGAGAAGGGATTATTCCGCCTCGAAGGCAAAGACTACGTAATTAAAGAAGCGGACATCGTATATTTCCGGTTCAATGTTTAATTGTTACTGGGCGAGTGAAGTCGCATGATCAAAGTCCTATTGGTTGAATCGAGCGAAGCCGACGCCCGTCGGGCGTGCGACATGCTCACTGAAGCAGGAGAGGGAGACATTCAGGTCACTCACGTTGAGAAACTGAGCACAGCCCTGCGTCGGCTGAATCGAGAATCGTTCGATGCCATTCTGCTCTACGGAGATCTTATCGATACCCATGGCTTGAACTTGCTCGATCTGCTCCAGGCCGCATTAGCCCGAATGCCGATCGTGATGCTGACGGATCAGAAAGATGCCGAGAAAGAACGACTAGCGATCCAGCGGGGCATTCAGGACGTCATCGTCAAGAAGCAGTGGACGGCGGAACAACTGGTGCGGTCGGTCCGGCACGCCGTTGATCGCAAACAAGCCGAACAACACCTGTCGTATCTGGCGCAGTACGATCCGCTGACGGCCTTGGCCAATCGTGCGTTGTTCCGGGATCGCCTAGTTCATGCGATTCGGATCGCCAAGCGGAAAAAACAAGAAGTCGGGGTCGTTTTGCTGGGGCTCGATCAGTTTAAGTCCCTGACCGATACGTTCGGTCCCGATGGCTGTGATGCGTTGCTGAAGGAGACCGCAGACCGTCTCAAAGAGTGCATGAGAGAGGTCGATACTGTGGCTCGCCTCGAAGGCGATGAATTTACGTGCTTGCTTGAGGGTCTCAACTGCCGGGCCGATTTGGAGATTGTGGCCAAGCGAGTCCTAGCCTCCATGGGAAAGCCGTTCACAATGAAGGGGCAGGAGGTGGCGGTCACGGCGAGCCTGGGGCTCACGGTGTATCCGCTCGACGGCCAACTGGTTGATGAGTTGCTGCAGCGGGCCCAAGACGCGTTGACCGCCGTCCAGGAATCCGGCGGGTCGAGCTATCAGTTTTCCGCATCTCGGTGAGCAGGGCGTCATCCTCATAGAGGTCTCTCACTACGGCGACATGCTGGCTTGTGGGTCGCAACCGTTGCTTCGATTAACCACCATTTGAATGTTTCTGTCTTTATCCGCTTTTATTTCGTCCCATCCTCGCGTAGGATAACAATATATGGTGTCCCAGCCGAAGATGCCGCCGATCTGGTTGGCCAAACTATCGACGTTCTGCAAGGAATTGCATGCCGTTCGGTGGCCTGTATCGCCGGCGGCGGGGATTCTTGAGGGGTGCCGTCTCTCTGATCTGGGCCGAACGATCTTCCAGGCCACACTGCAAACCCAATACCGCACCGCGTCACCTGAGGAGCTTGCCGTGCTTCGTGATCGCCTAGAGCAACGCTGGGATTCCGAACTGCGCCGAGTTTTCTCGCGGTAATCCTGAGAGACGAGGGTTCATTGGCTTCAAGCGGTGATTCAGACCCAGACTTTTTTCAGATTCTCCGTACGCTGATCGGGAGCCTTCCGGCGCCTGCTCCGCCCTATTGCCTCATCGGCGCGCTCGCCCTTAGCGCCTGGGGACAGCCCAGGGCTACGAAAGACATCGACCTGCTCATCCTTCTGGACGAAGAGAGTCAGGGCGAGTTCTTGAAGGAACTCGCGTCACGTGGATTCCTCAAGGACGAGGCACGGAGCGAACATAATCCCATGCTGCGGGGTACGCTGGTGCGACTGTACTCCGGTGATGTGCCAATCGATCTACTTGCCCCTCGTGATGCGCAGGAAGAAGAAGCCTTGACTCGTCGCCGAATGATCGAAGTGGAGGGACTCTCGCTCTGGACGATCAGCCCTGAGGACCTCGTGCTCATGAAGCTCAAGGCTGGACGGCCCTATGATTTCGGGGATGTCACGACGGTCCTTGTACGTCAGGGAGATGCGTTGGACCTGGAATATTTGTTCCGTTGGGCGAAGCGGCTCGGTGTAATCGACGAACTGGCCTATGTGATCGATCAATCTTCTGGATCTGGCTGAGGCGCCTTCAAGTGCTTAGGGCATCGTCTTTCAACCAACCGCATATAATTGCTCTCGCTTTTATTGACAGCTGTTTCTGGCCTGTGCTACCGTCCACCGTTCGTTGCGCCGAATAGGCGCCCTACACCTCGCTCCCGACGGAGCCTGTCGGATAATCCCTTTCGTAACGAGGCGAAAGAGGGAAGGCCAGCTGCAAGGCCGCAGGCCTGAAAAACACCGGAAGCGTATTCTCTGCGATACGTTGAGGGTTTTTTCAGGCCGAGAACGACGCAGATGGTCTTGACTCGTTTGCCGGAGTAGAAGGGGGTTGTCCGATAGGCTCCAAGTTCGGGGGCCTTTGTCCAGGAGGATCGCTGCATGGAGCTCTACGAGTCTCTGTTTATTATTCGTCCGTCCGTCTCCGACGAGGAGACCAATGCGCTCATCGAGAAGATGAAGGGCGTGGCCGATAAGACCGGCGCGCAGTTCATCAAAGCCGAAAACTTGGGCAAGAAGAAGCTTGCCTATGAAGTGCGACGCGAGCGGAAGGGCACCTACGCCTACTTCTACTTCAAGGCGCCGAACAATACGGTCGGTGAGCTGGAGCGGGCCTATCGGTTGGAAGACAACATCATCAAATTCCTCACGATCCATCACGAAAAGGAACTAGTGCCGCGACGTCCTTTGGAAGTCTCGGCTCTGGAGTCTGACGGTGGCCGGATTTAACAAAGTTATTCTCATGGGGAATCTCACGCGGAATCCCGAGCTGCGGTACACGCCGAGCGGGACGCCGGTGGCGAGTTTCGGGCTGGCGGTGAGCCGTCGGTTCAAGCAGGGCGAAGACCTGAAAGAAGAAGTCTGTTTTGTCGATATTGTGGTGTTTGGCAAACAAGCGGAACATTGCGGGCAGTATCTCAACAAGGGCAACGGGGCGATCGTCGAGGGCCGATTGCAGCAGCGCCGATGGGAAACTGAAGACGGCCAGAAGCGCAGCAAGCACGAAGTGGTCGCACAGACTGTGACCTTCATGCCGAAACGGCAGGATGGCGGCGGTCCAGGTGCAGGGGGTGGAGGCGCAGAACCTCCGATTCACGACGAGCCCGGCTATGAAATGGATGAACAAGGCTAGTTGCGCAGAACGAGGAGGCGGTAATGGAACGAAATGACAGTGAACGTGGTGGGGGCGGAGGCCGGTTGTTTCAACGAAGGCGGCCTTGCCGATTTTGCCTGGAGAAGACACCGATCGATTTCAAGGATACCGGGTTGCTCAGGAATTTCCTGACCGAGCGGGGGCGCATTGTTCCGCGCCGTATTTCAGGGAACTGTATGCGCCATCAGCGTGAGCTGACGGTCGCGGTCAAGCGGGCTCGGCATATTGCCATTATCAGCTTCGCGGAGGAGCGATAACGAGTGTGATAGGCAATTCCAATACACTGGAGTGGGGCAGCAGCTCACCGCTGGGGATCACGATGGATCTACTCACACCCAAGATCACAGACATCACGGCAGAGGGGCTCTCGCTGTCGGGAGACCTTACGGGTGAAGAGCTGGGGCTCACCGATGCGGATGTGACTATACGCGGAACGCTGGCGGTGGGGCTGGATCTTCGCGCGGTCGAGCGCACCATCTGTGTGACGGGGGTCTTGGAAGGGATGGCGATTCGCCAATGCGTGCGATGCCTCAATGATTTCGACGATCCGATGGCCTTTTCCGTGCGCGTGGCCTATGAACGCGAGACAAAGGCGGCACCACCTGCCGCGAAGCGAGACGATTCACGGAAGAAGAGAGCGGCCCCGGCGGTTGAGATCGAGCCGGAGGAGCAGAACGACGATCTCTACTACTATGTGGGGGATCATCTCGAACTGGCGCCGATGCTGCGCGAGCAGTTGATTCTCGCCTCTCCGATGCACCCGCTCTGTGCCAAGGAGTGCCTCGGGTTATGTGCGCGCTGTGGGAAAGACTTAAACGAGGGGCCGTGTCACTGTGCTGCCGAGCCGACGGGAGGTCCGTTTCAAGTGCTGCGCAGCGCGAAAAAGAAGTTGGGGGAGCCTGCTGATCGCTAGTGGAGCGATCAGTGTCAACCCGAAGAAGGAGTTGCCATGCCCAATCCGAAACATAAACATTCACGGGCAAGACGCGACAAGCGTCGCACCCAGAAATTGCGCATGACACCCCCAGGGATGTCCGTGTGCCCCCAGTGCCACGAGTTGAAGCTGCCGCATTACACCTGCTTGAACTGCGGGACTTATAAGGGCAAAGCGGTCATTCAAGTCGAAGAATCCTAAGCAGGATGGTGAAAAAGGCCTCCAGTTTTGTTCTCGCATTGCTCAGGGGCTCGACGTTTAGAGGGAGCCTTCTGGAAGGTACGAATGCCTGAAGGAGCTTCTCCGTTCGCCAAGATCTATTTAAATGGCGCCCGGATCACACGAAGTGCGGTATGTACCTCCTTGCCTCATCGCTCGCTGCGGCCGCGCTGGAAGACCTTTTTGACCATCCTGTCGATTTCGATTCCCACGCAATCTGCGTTCTCAAACAATTGAGAGGCTTGCCGGCGATGTCTGCGCAGAGCCGTTCACCACGACATCATCTGTGAGTACACCATCTCGCATGAAAATCGCGCTCGACGCCGTGGGGGGCGATTATGGCCCCGCTCCCTGTATCGAGGGCGCCCTCCAGGCTGCCAAGGAATTGGACGTCGAGGTCATTCTCGTCGGCGACGAAACCATACTGAAACGGGAATGTGATCATCTCGGCTACCGCGATTCCCGTCTCTCCATTCGCCATGCTTCTCGGGTCGTTGGAATGCATGAATCGCCGGCTGTGGTGGCCCGGAAGAAGCGGGACTCATCGATTTGGATCGCGACCGAGCTGGTTAAGAATGGCGAGGCTGACGCGATTGTGAGTCCAGGCAATACAGGCGCCAGCATGGTGGCGTCGTTCTTTATCTTGGGACTGACGAAGGGAGTGGAACGGCCGGCGATTGCCACCAGCTTGCCGACGGTTACCGGGGAAGCGATCATGCTCGATGTGGGCGCAAACGTCGACTGTAGTGCCAAGAATCTTGAACAGTTTGCCTTGATGGGCAACGAATACGGCAAACATCTGTTTGGCAAACCGAATCCCCGCGTCGGACTTCTGAGTATCGGCGAAGAAGACAGCAAAGGAAACGAAGTCACAAAAGAAGCATTCAAACTGCTGAAGGCGGGGTCGCTGAACTTTGTGGGCAACGTCGAGGGGCGCGAAGTCTACAGCGGGACCGCGGACGTCGTGGTGTGCGACGGCTTTATCGGGAACGTAGCCTTGAAAATTTCCGAGGGTGTCGCCGAGATGATCAACAAGCTTCTGCTCACGGAAATTTCAGGCTCCTTCCTCGGGCGACTGGCCTATCCCTTGATCGCGGGCCCTCTTCGGAACCTCAAGCGGAAAATCGACGATGCCGAATTCGGCGGCGCGCCGTTGCTTGGGGTCAATGGGATTACGATGATTTGTCATGGCCGTTCGTCGTCCAAAGCCATTAAGAATGCGATTCGACGGGCCAAGGGGATGGCTGAAGGCCGTGTACGGGAACTCATTCAACGAGACATTGAAGAGAGCCTCTCACGTCCACCGGTGGAACTGGAGACATGAAAGCCCGTATTACCGGAACAGGCTCCTACGCGCCTACGAGAGTGCTGACCAATGCGGACCTCGAACGCATGGTCGCCACATCCGACGAATGGATTCGTGAGCGGACGGGCATCCGGGAGCGGCATATAGCCGGCGCCGGAGAAGCCTGCTCAGATTTGGCGGTTCAGGCCGGGACGCGGGCGCTGGCAGCGGCGGGTCTCGCGGCGACCGATCTCGACATTATTTTGGTTGCTACCTGCACAGGCGACTATCCTCTCCCAGCGACGGCTTGTTTAGTGCAGCACCAACTCGGTGCGACCAAGGCGGCGGCTTGCGATCTGTCTGCGGCCTGCTGCGGATTTGTCTACGCCCTCTCGGTGGCCGATGCTTATGTGAAGACCGGTATGCGTCACGTGTTGGTGATCGGATCGGAAGTCATGTCCGCCATAACGGATTGGACCGACCGTAATACATGTGTCTTATTTGGGGATGGAGCCGGGGCGGCGGTCATCAGTGCGAGTGAAGGAGAGCAGGGTATTCTTTCAACGCACCTTCGCTCCGACGGCAATCTCTGTGGACTGATCGCAGTGCCAGGGGGTGGATCACGCACTCCTCCGTCTGAAAAAGTCATTGCGGAGCGCATGCATTGCATCAAAATGAAGGGGCATGAAACCTTCAAGGTTGCAGTGCGGACGTTGGAAGAGATTGCCCGCGAGACGCTGGCGGCCAATCATCTCCGCGTGGAGGATCTTGATCTCTACGTGCCCCATCAGGCCAACGTCCGGATTCTCAAGGCGGTGATGGAACGACTCGGCCTCCCCATCGAGAAGGTGATGCTGAATCTCGATCGCTACGGCAACACGTCTGCCGCGTCGATTCCCATGGCTTTGGATGAAGCGGTTCGCGCGGGGCGCATCAAGGACGGATCATTGGTGATGCTCGGAGCGTTTGGGGCGGGACTGACGTGGGCTTCCGCTATGATTAGGTGGTAGCAAGAAAGGCGGTCAGCAGGCAGCTGCCAGCTCCGGAATTGGAAGCAGTAGTCGCTTGCTGAAAGCTGATGGGCGGCAGTTCTCCAATAACTTTTTCCCGTTGACATTCCACGGGATTTCTAAGATACCTAACTCTTTATGACTTCAGGAATCGGGCTGGTTTTTCCCGGACAAGGCTCGCAATCGGTTGGGATGGGTAAGGCGCTATGCGAAGCTCATCCTTCGTTGAAGCGGGTGTATGACGAGGCGTCGTCAGTCTTGGGCTATGATGCCGCCGCGCTTTGTTTTGAAGGACCAGCCGAACGGCTCAATCTCACGGAATTCACGCAGCCGGCCTTGTTGGTGAGCAGCATTGCCGCGTTGAAAACGTTGGAGTCGGCTGGAGTGAAACCGATCGCGGTTGCCGGACATAGTTTGGGTGAGTACACGGCGGTAGTGGCGGCAGGCGGTGTGTCGTTCCAGGATGCGGTTAAATTGGTCCAGAAACGTGGTCGCTACATGTCGGAAGCGGTACCTCCCGGAACAGGTCTTGTGGCAGCGCTGCTTGGGCTGACGTCGGAAGTCGTCAAAGATGTCTGCCGTGCAGCCTCGATGGTTGGAGTCGTCGCACCTGCAAATTTCAATTCGCCGGGCCAGATCGTGATTGCCGGTGAAAAGGCAGCAGTGGAACGGGCCATCGAGTTGGCGAAAGAAAAAGGTTGTAAGAAGGCGATCCCCCTGCCGGTGAGTGTGCCAGTTCATACGCCCTTGATGCAACAAGCGGCTGATCGATTGGCCAAAGATCTGGCAGCGGCGCAGTGGTCGGATCTCAAGGCGCCCCTCATCAACAACGCGGAGGCGAAAGCGATCAGCCGAGCAAGCGAGATTCAAGCATCCTTGTATCGGCAATTGTCATCTTCTGTGTTGTGGGAAGACACGGTTCAAACCATGGAGAAGATGGGCGTGAATACTTTTGTCGAAGTCGGTCCTGGCACGGTACTTACCGGCTTGATCAAACGAATCTTGCCGGATGCAAAATTGCTGAACGTGAACGATCCGAAGTCGTTGGAGTCGACACTACAAAGTTTGAAAGTGTGAGAGGAGGCTGACAGGTTTGCAAGAGTCGAGCTGACAAGTTTTTCGTGTTAGCCCGTCAGCGTTCTCGCTTGTCAGCCGAAAGGAGTTTGATGTCGTTGCAAGGAAGGGTCGCGATTGTCACTGGAGCAGCCCAAGGAATCGGTCGGGCCATTGCCGAAAGCCTTGCTCAAGCGGGGGCAGATATTGCCGTGGCGGATCTCGACCCCGGCCGTTCCCACGAGACGGTTTGCGCAGTCGAGAAGCTGGGACGGAAGGCACTGAACGTAAAGATCAACGTAGCGGATGCCAATGATACCAAGGCGATGGTCAAACAGGTTCTCAAGGCCTGGGGGAAGATCGACATCCTAGTAAACAATGCCGGCATCACGCGCGATGGATTGTTGTTGAGGATGAAGGAAGAGGATTGGAACCTGGTGCTTCAGGTCAATCTCAACGGAACCTTCAACTGTACGAAGGCGGTCTTGCAGCCGATGACCAAGCAACGTTATGGTCGCATCGTCAACATCGCCTCGATCGTCGGGGTGACGGGCAATGCGGGGCAGGCCAACTACTCGGCGTCAAAAGCGGCTGTCATCGGATTTACGAAAACAATTGGACGAGAATATGCTAGCCGCAATGTCACAGTGAATGCCGTGGCGCCCGGCTTCATCGATACTGCGATGACGCATGGGCTGCCGGCCGATGTGAAAGAGGCGCTTCAGAAGCAGATTCCGTTGGGTCGGTTGGGCACGCCGGCGGATGTTGCTGCTGCAGTGCGGTTCCTCGTGTCCGAAGACGCGGCCTACATTACTGGGCATGTGTTACACGTGAATGGCGGGATGTTGATGGTGTAAGGTATCGGAACTTTTATCGACGTGTGGCCGTCACAGATCCCCATGCGACGGTGCAGAGTGAGTCACATTGGGGAAGGAGGTAGGCATAGCAATGGCAACAGTTGATGAGCGTGTGAAGAAGATCATTGCTGAGCAGCTCGGTGTGGAGGAGGATGAGGTGACGCCAGAGGCGTCCTTCGTCGAAGACCTTGGCGCCGATTCGCTCGATACCGTCGAGCTGGTGATGGCGCTCGAAGAAGAGTTCGCGATCGAGATTCCCGATGAGGATGCCGAGAAAATTCTCACAGTCGGGAAGGCCATGGATTACATCAAGGAAAAGTCCTAAGGCACGGCTTCTGCATGTCTGATCGATCTACACGACGCATCGTCGTGACCGGACTGGGGCTGGTCACTCCTCTCGGCACGGGTGTCGAGAAAGCCTGGAAGGCCCTCTGTGCCGGGGAGTCCGGGATCGGCCGGATCGCCAAGTTCGATCCGACCGGGTATGACGCCCAGATCGCGGGCGAGGTCAGGGACTTCGATCCGGCTCAGTTCATCGAAAAAAAAGAAATCAAGAAAATGGACACGTTCATCCACTACGCCGTGGGCGCCGCCCAAATGGCGGTGGATGATGCCGGTCTGAAAGTGGCCCCAGAAGAAGCGACCAAGGTCGGGGTCTACATCGGGTCCGGGATCGGCGGGCTCGGATCGATTGAGCGTTACCACAATGTGCTCAAAGAAAAAGGGCCTGGACGAGTTTCACCGTTCTTTATTCCCATGACGATCATCAATCTCGCCTCCGGCCAGGTGGCGATTCGGATCGGAGCGAAGGGGCCCAACTCCTGCGCGGTGACGGCTTGTGCCACAGGCAACCATTGCATCGGGGATGCGTATCGCCTGATCCAGCGGGGCGATGCCGATGTCATGGTCGCAGGCGGCGCCGAGGCGGCGGTCACACCGCTGGGAGTCGCGGGGTTTGCGGCGGCAAAGGCCTTGTCGTGCAGGAATGATGAACCGACGAGAGCGAGCCGTCCGTTCGACAAAGATCGGGACGGATTTGTGCTGGGCGAGGGGGCAGGTGTAGTGGTGATTGAGGAACTGGAGCATGCCCGTCGACGCGGTGCAAGAATCTATGGCGAGTTGATTGGGTATGGTATGAACAGTGATGCATACCACATTACGGCGCCGCCTGAAGATGGTGAGGGAGCAGTCCGCTGCATGGAGGTGACTCTCATGGATGCCGGGGTTGGGAAAGATCAGATTGGATATATCAATGCCCACGGTACGTCTACGATGGCCGATGCCATTGAAACCCGCGCGATCAAGAGGGTGTTTGGTGAACAAGCCTTCCGTATCCCAGTCAGCTCGACGAAGTCCATGACCGGACATTTGCTTGGCGCGGCAGGTGGGATCGAAGCGGTGTTTAGCATTTTGGCGCTGTTCCACGGCATTCTCCCACCCACTATCAATCTTGAAAATTCAGACCCGGCTTGTGATTTGGATTATGTTCCCAATAAGGCAAGGCCGGCAGCCATCAAGGTGGCCTTGTCCAACTCCTTTGGCTTTGGCGGCGTCAACGCCTGCTTGATCTTCAAGCGCCTGGATGCCTAGCGCATTCGCGACGATGACACCGGCTTCTTCAGCCGACTCCTCACCCGCCCCGCTCAAGTATCAATTTATCAATGCGGCTCTTCTCAACGAAGCGCTCACGCACAAATCCTACGTGAATGAACGTAAGAGCCCGGATCGAAAGCATAACGAACGGCTTGAATTCCTGGGGGATGCGGTCTTGTCGCTCATCATCAGCGATCATCTGGCGACACGGTACCCTCAGTTGAGTGAAGGCGCTCTCTCGAAGCTCAAAGCCAAGCTTGTGAGTGAAACCTCGTTGGCCAACGCCGCCAGGCGGCTGGATCTCGGTGCTCGTCTGCAGCTCGGGCGGGGCGAAGAACTCTCGAAGGGGCGTGAAAAAACCTCATTGCTCGCCGATGCACTGGAGGCCGTGATTGCGGCGGTCTATCTCGATGGGGGTCTTGAGGCCAGCCGTGCCGTTACCCTCGATGCGCTGGCGGAGGAATTGCGTCAAATCGAATCCCTGCAGACGAAGCCAGGAGGGGACGACTACAAGACACGGTTTCAGGAGTGGTGCCAGAAGCGGTACGAATTGTTGCCCCGGTATGTCACCGTGCGCGAAACCGGACCGGATCATCAGAAACTGTTTGAAGTTGAAGTGCAGGTGGATGGCAAAGTTGTCGGGGCTGGGCAGGGACACAGCAAGAAGGAAGCGGAACAGGTGGCAGCGCAACGGGCCCTGGAACAGGCTGAGCGCTGATGCGGTTGATTCGTGCTAAGATGACCGAACGATCTCAAAGGTTGTGATTAAGGGAGGTTGACGATGCAGAAGCGAACGGGGCTGATGATGCTTGCGGCGGTGCTAGTGGGGGCTGTTCTGTCTTTCCCGGGCGCCGGACTGGTTGCAGCTGCAGATAAGGCGCCGACTCCGAAGGCTGAAACGCCCAAAGGGCCACGGGCGATCATCAAGACGAAGTTCGGCGATATCGAAGTGAAGTTTTATCAGGATATCGCGCCAAAGCATGTCGAGAATTTCATGAAGCTCGCCAAAGAAGGTTTCTATAACGGGACGATTTTCCATCGGGTGATTCCCGGTTTCATGATTCAGGGTGGTGATCCCAATACGAAAGACTCGCTCAAGAAAGACAATTATGGGCAGGGTGGACCTGGATACACCGTCAAAGCGGAGTTTAGCGATATTCCCCACAAACGGGGCATCCTTTCCATGGCCCGGGCGGCCGATCCGGACACGGCCGGCTCGCAGTTTTTTATTGTCGTCGAGGAATCGCGGCATCTCGACCGGAAATACACGGCTTTCGGCGAGGTGACGAAGGGGATCGGCGTGGCGGACAAGATTGCGAACCTGCCTCGAGTCGAGTGCAACACATCTGACCCCAAGGGGCTACCTGTTCCAACGCCAGCAGGCAAAGGGCCATGTCAGAATCCACTTGAGCGGGTGGAGATGGCAGTCACGATCGTCGAGTAGACGTCTCCGCGTCACCTCATCGTGTGTAATTGCCTAACGCACATGTCCTGCCCGGACACTGGCTGCATCAGAATTCGTATCGCTCTCAGTTCAATTTAAATCCCTTTGAATACCTTATGGTTTTTGAAAGCCCCCCCTCTTTCGAGGGGGGGCTTTCGTAGGATTTTACTGAAGCCTCGCGGTAACTATCCTTGGCTTACGTTACTTGTAACCCAAGGGAGTGTCCGGTGAGTCCTTCTTCCACGCGCCGCATGTACCGGCGAGTCTCGACCGATTTCCCCGGCTGTTACTGTACCAGCCGTTCGTTTCGGCAAGGGGTTGTGCGTGATCTTTCGTTGAATGGTTTTAGAATCGAGGGGCAATCCGGTCTTCCGCGCAATACCATCGTCATGGTACGGTTCTGGCTGCCGGATCAGGAAGACAGTATCGATATTGATCAGGCGGTCGTGCGTTGGGTGAATGAGCGCGAATTTGGGGTCCAGATTATTGCGCTCTCGAACGAAGCGGACCTCCGCCTGGCGAACCATGTTGAGCTGGCGTTACAGCAAAAGGCGATGAATGCTGTGGCGTGCTGAAACACGTAAGAGCAGACTGTCTAGCCTGGACTATTCACGAAGCGTGAATAGTCCACCCTGCGGGCTTCGACCCATCGATTTTACTCAGGGTGGTGAGCCTGTCGAACCACTTCGCCCATCAGGGGTGGGGCTTCGCTCAGGGCTAGCCTTGAGCAGGCCGTACGGCCTGTCGAAACCGACAGGTGCGGAGGAGCCGACCTGTCGGCGCATTACTACGAATGCCCGTGGCTCGTGAATAATGCGGGCTAGTGGTGATGGTGCCCACAGTCGGGACCATGTGTGTGAACTTCGGGCGCAGGGGGGAACACGAAGGACTGCCCCGGTAGAACAATGTGTCCCGGTTCACCTTTCTTCTGGAGATGTTCGGCGATGTGGGGATGGTAAGCCTTCACGTAGCCGATGAGCCCTCCGAGAAATCGGCGGGACTGAAAATCCTTCCCCGAGAATATCGAGACAAACTGAATGACGCGGTCCAAAATTTCCGGCGCGTTTGACGAATCGGCAATCTGCTCGGGGTTCTGCTTCTTGAACGTCTCGTACTCCTTTATGAGATGCCCGGCAAACACAGGCATGGGTGTCGAGGGGACATGCAATGGGCTGAGCGTGCGACGGAGCGCCTGAATCGCTGCCACCACTTCGGCATCTTGCCCATCTCGACGCCCCTCAAAGTAGCTGAACGTGACCACCTCGATTAGATTAAACAGCGTCACGGCTTTGTTGCCGCCGAATTCACCCATCTCTCGATAGAAATCCCGCCGAACGGGCATGAACTGCTCGCCCAGTCGTTTCTGCTGATAGTCGCTTCCACTGTCAAGATAGACGCAATCGCTCGGGCACGACACGCGTACGATGCGATGTTCTCCGCAGCAGGGACTGCAGATCAACCCACCGAGGGCCGGGCATGGGCGTTTGCCCTTGCGCTGTTTGCAATAGACGCACAAGCTCATTTCTTCGTGGCCCCTTCCGGTGTGGACTTGGACGGCGGGGGAATGAACCCATAATCGGCCAGCGTGCGCTTCTCGCTCTTGGGCTTGCCATCGGACGGCGCTTCGAGTCCGTTCATCTCGGCGGCATGGGCATAGTGGTAGGGGACGAGAATCAGGTTATTCGCGCGATCGATGCTGATATCGGCTGGTGCGGGCAGATACTCGGCAATGACTTGGAATCGATTATCTCTGGTCATCCGCCAAATCTTTCCCTTCGTGAAGTCCGACACGTACATATTGCCCCATCGATCGAAATCAACCCCGCTCAAGTTTTGGAAGCGGCTTGTGAAGAATCCATTCGACTCCAGTTCTGTGAGTTGCCCTTCCGGAGTAATTTCCAGAATCTTCCCTTTGTCCCAACTCACGGCAATGAGATGGTTCGATTTAGGATGAACGGCAACTCCCGCGGGCCCGGCGAGCCGGTCGTCGTGAATCAGGAGGTTGACCCGATGGTTGGTTGCGGGGTCGATACGGTAGATCGTGTTGGCTGCTTGGTCTGAGGCGTACAGCAGACCGCTTGGTCCGGCTGCGACGTCGGTCAATGATACGCTTCCCAGTGATGATGGCGCAGGGAACGAAATTATGACGAGCAGTTTTCCCGTGGTCTTGTCGAAGCCTTTGAGTTGATCCAGGTCCGCGATGTAGAGGGTCTGCCCCACGAGGGCCAACCCCTTTGGAGCATGTAGGAAAACATCCGCGACACCGCCTTGGATAAACTTGAGGCTGGTGACTTTGCCCTTAGCATCCAGCTTCGTGATGAAGCCATTGTTGTCTCTGGCCTCCGGCTCTCCATTAATATTTGATATGAAATATTCTTTCCCAAGCGGGTCGCCAACGAAACTGTTGGGCGATTCCAGGCCGGTGATCTGAGCAGCGTCACCGGGTAACGCAAAACCGAGCCCAAGTGCTGAAAGCAGCACGGTCCACAGCATTGGGCGGCGGGGGTTCAATCGAGATGAAATGGTGATCAAGGTTGGTTCACGATGTGAAGTGTTCGAAAAGCATCGTAGCCAACGCATGAATAAACTGTCAAGGAACGTAGGCGAGTACTGAGAGGCTAGAGGCTATGGATAAATGGAAGAAAGGGTCTCAACATTTTTGCCTCTTGCCTGCGCTCCCAGCCTCGCGGAGCAAAGCGTTGACTTGGATAAAATCGCCCTGCTAAGGTGCCCACACTTTTCGCCAACAAACGCAGAGAAGGGGAGGAGATTGTGGCAGCACGAGTGATTGACGGGAAAGCGTTGGCGCAACAAGTGCGTGACCGGTTGGCGAAAGAATCGGCGGAGCTTCTTGCGCAAAAGGGTATTAAGCCGGGACTCGCGACCATCCTTGTCGGTGACGATCCCGCGTCACAAGTCTATGTCAGAAACAAGCAGAAGGCCTGCGAAATGGCCGGTATCCATGTCGACGATCACAAGCTGCCGGCGAGCACGACGCAGGCCGAACTGCTGGCGTTGATCGAGAAGAAGAATGCCGATCCAAAGATTCATGGAATCCTGGTTCAGCTCCCTCTGCCTAAGCACATCGATAGCAAAGTCATTCTGGAGGCCGTATCCCCAATGAAGGATGCGGATGGGTTTCATCCCTATAATTTCGGTCGGCTGGTCGAGGGCCATCCGGTATTCGAGGCCTGCACGCCGAAGGGTGTCATCAAGATGATTGAGTCTGCCGGAGTGACAATCGAAGGCAAGCGCGCCGTCGTGTTGGGACGGAGCAATATCGTGGGCAAGCCACTGGCGCTGATGCTCTTGCAGCGAAATGCCACGGTCACGATTTGCCATTCAAAGACCAAAGATCTTCCGGCGGTCTGTCGTGAAGCTGAGTTGTTGCTTGTGGCTATCGGGAAAGCAAGGTTTGTCACCGCCGACATGGTGCGCGAAGGGGCGGTGGTGATCGATGTCGGCACCAACCGATTGCCCGATGGCAAACTTTGTGGCGATGTCGATTTTGAGCCGGTCAGCCAGAAAGCCGGCTGGATCAGCCCCGTGCCTGGCGGAGTCGGTCCGATGACGATCGCGATGCTGCTCGAGAATACGGTGGAATCTGCAAAAAGAGCGGCAGGCACGAAGTGAGATGATGGCCAAGCAGGATGCTCCAGTGCTCGCCCAACGCGCGGCTTCGGAAAGCCCTCGTTGGACGCGCGCAGTTTGGAGCATCCCGCTTGGCCTGTGGGTAGGAGAGAATAGGAGAGTGGGATGAGCCGAGAACCGAAGCGTCTGAAAGAGGTCCTCGATCAGGGCGCATTCGCTGTCACCATCGAGTACAACCCTCCCAAAGGAACCAACATCTCCGCCGTGCTGGACAATGCCAAACAGCTGGTTGGGCGTGTGCACGGGGTGAACGTCACCGACAATACCGCCGCTGTGGTGCGCGCGGGGTCGCTTCCGGTCTGCCGCCTACTTTACGAGATCGGGCACGATCCCGTGATGCAGCTGACCTGTCGTGATCGAAATCGGATCGCGATGCAGTCAGATCTGATGGGCGCTCACATGCTCGGTATTCGAAATATCTTGTGCCTTACCGGCGACTACCCCACAGTCGGAGATCACAAAGAAGCCAAGCCGGTCTACGATCTTGATTCAGTTCAGGTCATGCAACTTGTGCAGGGATTAAACAATGGGCGGGATATGGCGGGCAATAAGCTGGATGGCTCGACGGCATTCTCGATCGGCGCCGCCGTGACACCGGAGGCCGATCCGCTTGGGCCGATGCTCGCCAAGTTTGAAGTCAAGGTGAAAGCAGGAGCGCAATTCTTCCAGACTCAGGCGATCTACCATCCGGAACAGTTCACGAGCTTTATGAAAGCGGTCAGGCCGTTCAAGGTGAAAGTCCTTGCCGGCATTCTTGTGTTGCGCAACTACAAGATGGCGGAGTTCTTGAACGCAAATATTCCGGGCGTCTCGGTTCCCAAGGAAATGATCGATGAGCTCAAGGCCGCCGGAGATAAGGCTGAAGACGTCGGGGTCGAGATCGCCGTGCGGACCATCAAGGCCGTGCGACCATACTGCGATGGCGTCCATATCATGGCGATCAAAGCGACACACCGGTTGGCGGACATTATCACCAAGGCAGAGCTGGGTTGATGACGATTCCTGAATTCCAGCAGCACAAGCGGGACAAAAAGAAGCTCATCGTGGTGACGGCCTACGACGCGCTTTTTACGCGCATTGTGGAGCAAGCTGGGATCGGCGCTATTTTAGTGGGAGATTCACTGGGGGTCGTCGTTCAAGGAAAGTCCAATACGCTTTCCGTGACGATGGATGACATGCTCTACCATACCAAGCTTGTGGCGGGCGCGGCTCAACGGGCCCTGGTGATCGGCGACATGCCGTTCATGTCCTATCAGGCCAGCACGGAAGAGGCCGTGCGCAATGCCGGCCGATTTCTGCAGGCCGGTGCCCATGCGGTAAAGCTCGAGGGGGGACGGATCATGGCGGATCGGGTCGAAGCCATGGTTTCGGTCGGAATTCCCGTCATGGGCCACCTGGGGATGACACCTCAATCGCTGCATCGCTATGGCGGATACAAAGTGCAGGGAAAAGGGAAGGAGCAAGCCAAGGCATTGCTCGCCGATGCGAAGGCGCTCGAGTCAGGGGGCGCGTTCGCGATTGTATTGGAAGCGATTCCCGTTCCGCTCGCCAAGACCATCACCGATACCCTTTCGATCCCTACCATCGGCATCGGGGCGGGCCCCCACTGCGATGGGCAGGTGCTGGTGTTGTACGACCTACTGGGTCTCTTCGACGACTTTGTCCCGAAGTTCGTCAAGCCCTATGCCCACCTCAAGGCAGATGCGCTGCAAGCGCTCCGACGCTACAAAGAAGAGGTCGAGCAGGGAAAGTTCCCTGGCGACGCCGAGTCCTACCACTAGCAGGCTGCTGAAAAAGGCCCCCAACGTCGTTCTCGGGTCGAAAGAATCCTCAACGGGGACCCAGCCGCCTCACCAGCTCGGCGGCGCGCACAGACTTGGTGCTCCTTATTCGTCGCACCGTGCGCCCCAGAGGGTACGCCTCCGGTTCTTTCTCGCCTGCGGCCTCGTTGGATGACCTTTTTGAGCAGCCTGCGGGAGCACTCTCCTATTTGCCACAGGTACGGACCATCGAAGTTCTAGAGTATCAACATAGTTTTTCAAAAGCCTGTTTCTTTTGCCGTTGGCCTAAACCGATGAGTGGAATATGCCGGTGAGGACTGATCAGGTGATCTTGTAACGCTTCTGCTAGACGAGCGACGTCGATGCCCATGTATGAGGGAGGAACCTTCTGCAATCGGATGATTCCACTGTGTGAGAGTTTCTGAGCAGCGGCATCGTTTTCCATGAAGTGTTTCAGATTCGCGGCGGCGAGTTGGATGAGGGCCCGGAAGAAGTTCCCCTGTTCTGTATCGTGGCCGACTACGTGCCAGAGACCTTCAAAGACCTCGTGAGATTCCCACCAATAGGCGAAATTGTAGAGGTCAATCCCGTACAGATAGTCCTCCGAGGTTTGCCATTGGGCAGCAGGGAACGACACCGGTTTCGGTTCTGGTTGTCCATAGGAATGGCCAAGGGGATTTCTTCTTGGGTGCGGCGTTCGGCCGGGGACGAAACGGTATGATGGGAAGGGATGCGCTGAGTAGCGGGGCCAGGATGGGTCGGGCGGTTCAGGCTCCATCACCGCCGTCCCCGAATCCGTTGCAAGGCACCTGGAATACCTGCCGATCTTCCAAGCGAATCGCGGTGAGTTCGCGACCCCACACACAACCGCTGTCGATGGCCAAGAGGTTCTCTTCGCAATAGAGTCCCAACGAGGCCCAGTGCCCGCAGATAATGGTCGTGTCCCGTCGCGCGCGGTTCTCGATTCGAAACCAGGGAAGAAAGCCGGCAGGAATATGATCCGGTGGCCCGGAGTACGACGACTCCATCAGGCCATCAGCCGAACAAGCCCGGAGCCTCGTAAGAACTTTGATGATTGTGGCGAGTCGGGTCGGGCCCCTCAGGTTCGAAGACCATTGCAAGTGTTTGCTGGGATAGAGCGCACGGAGCACGTTCTTGTAGTAGGGACTCCGTAACGCGGTTTCGACCTCATGCGCCAGTTCCTCAGCATCGTCGATCGACCATTGCGGCAGCAAGCCGGCGTGGACAAGGATGAAAGGGTGTTCGCGGTAGAGGAGGGGTTGTCGACGTAACCATGCGAGTAACTCGTCACGATCTGGTGCGGCAAGAATTGTCTGCAACGTGTCTTCTGGGCGCGATGTCGCAATGCCCTCGGCAACGGCCAGTAAGAACAAGTCGTGGTTGCCAAGAACTACGACGGCCGAAGCCCCAAGACTCTTGATATAACGGAGGACCTTGAGTGAGTCTGGCCCGCGGTTCACCAGATCGCCGACGAACCAGAGGCGGTCGGAGGCGGGGTCATATTGAATCTGTTCGACCAGTCGTTGCAGGGTGTCAAAGCATCCCTGCACATCGCCGATTGCATAAGTAGCCATGAGTGAGTGATGTCTCCTGCGTACAGGTGAGGGTACCTTGGGGTTGCGCGAAATACAAGAAAACCGAGGTACAGGATTAGTACGGCGGAAGCAACGGAAAGTGAGACAAGCCAGGGGTTGTGAGAAGAGCGCAGGGGCGAAGTGGGTTGAGAAGAGAGAGGATGTGCCAGTCACGACACACAATCACGATTGGGGAGGAATACCTCTTCATCGGCATTCGAGATAAGGACTGTTTTTTAGAAGAATTGGTCTGGGGAAAAGGCGCTGATGGATTACGGGTGCTTCGCTTCAATCACACTGCGCAGTCCACCTCGAGCCGCAAACTCACCGATGACCTTGGCCCAGACAGGCCGGCAGGCCTTCACGACGTCGTGCAGAATGCGATTGACAGCATTTTCATAGAAGATGCCGAGGTTGCGGTAGGCATGAATATACGTCTTGAGCGATTTCAGTTCGAGGCATTCTTTATCGGGCATGTAGTGTAAGGTGATGGTCCCGAAGTCCGGTAAATTAGTTTTTGGGCAGATGGCGGTGTACTCGGGAATCTCGATCGTGATTTCGTAGCCCTTGTACTGATTCGGGAAAGTTTCGATGTCAGGGAGCGGAGCGGTGACCCCGCTTTTTGCATGCCGCTCGTTATAGCCGAGCTTCGTGGTGCGTTGGCTCTTTCCTGTCCCTTTACCCTTCACCCCTCACCCCTCTTTGGTTGATCCGGTTTGTCTTGTTTGTCTGGTTTGTTTGGTTGGACGAGATAACCAGACGAACGAAATAAACCAAATAGACGAGTATCTTCGTTAGACTTGTTTCATCCAATCGGTCTGGCCGATTTTCTCAAGTTCAATATAGAGCGTGACCCACGGGCATATCATCTCTGGGTAGACTTCGCAGAAACCGCCTTTCCGAACACCTCCGCAAGGGCCGTGAGCCATGAATTTCGGGCACTCGGCCTTGAGCGAACTGTCAGGAATCGGTGGGCGTTTATGCACTCCACCAACATGTGTACCCGCATCATCTTCACCAGGTATGAGAACGCGAATGGTCATAGGGGCAGTGTAAACGGATTGAGATAGATCGGCAATCGCTAGCTCAAATTTATGCCAAGGAGTTTCGGTAGAGCTCCTCCGACGCCGTTCCTAACCATGAATCTGTTTGGGGCGAATGGCCTATCCAGTTGGCTATGCCTAGGCCTTCTTTCGGTTGTCATGGGCCTTCTGAGAAGTTGCGTTGAATTTCAGGAAGTTATAGTATTCTTGACGGTGTGTGAGGGTGTGATTGTCAAGGCGTGAGCGCCAATACGCCAATATATGAATTGACAGTCTTTTTTCGGCTTTGCTAGGATGGCCGTGGTGTGAGTGGTGAATTAGACACAATCTATTATCATCCATCCTCATCGTCCCCAGGTTTTCTTCGTTAATTGCGATTGTGTTGAATAATAAGCAACGGCCTGCCGTTGCAGTGACATAAGGGAGGTGCCTGATGAGTCTCGATTATGTGAAGTTTTCAAACGGCTTCGAGAAGTTCATGCCGAAAGAATACCGGGACATGGTCGAACATGGCCCTTTCGGGAAGAAGGTATCCGTCTCGCAGATGGGGAGCTTCAAGGAAATCTTAGAAGAACACCCCATGTGCGCCGGTTGCGCGATGACGCTCTTCATCCGGCTCGCCATGATTGCTTTCCCCAATCCCGAAGACACGATCACCGTCGGCACGGCCGGTTGCGGTCGCCTCGCGATTTCTCAGGCGGCGATTCCTTTCGTCTACGGTAACTACGGCGACCAAAACGGCGTGGCGAGCGGCTTGTCCCGCGGCCTTCGCCTCCGCTTCGGCGACAAGCCGAAGGATGTGGTCGTGATGGCCGGAGACGGCGGCACGGCGGATATCGGCTTTCAGCAGGTTCTCCATTCCTGGTTCCGCAAGGAACGTTTCACGACGATCATGTTGGACAACGAAGTGTACGGGAATACCGGCGGTCAGGAGAGCGGTATGACCAATCGGGGTGCTGTGTTGAAGATGGCCCCGCTCGGTAAGAAGTTCGAGAAGATGGACATGCTGCAGATGGCGAAGGTCGCCGGTTGCGCCTATGTGGCGACGGTAGTGCCGAACAATCCGCGCCGCGTGGAGAGCGTGATCAAGAAGGCCGTGCTGATTGCTCGCGAAGTCGGGTCGACCTACATTCAGGCCTACACCTCCTGCAATATCGAGTACGCCATTCCCACCGACAAGGTCATGGAAGACGCGAAGACAGTCGAAAACGATCGGTATCAGTTCTCGGAGTATGTCAGCGAAGAAGCGAAGCAGTACCTCACCGAGCGCTACGGCTATAAGGAATTTCTCCCAAAGCCGGCTGCTCCTGCTGCCGCGATTCCCAGCAAGGCCTAAGCGACCCGAAGGAGGCTAAACCATGGCAAAACGCTTCAACATTCGGATGGCAGGCGTCGGCGGTCAGGGCGTCGTCACTGGCTCGCACATCCTCAGTACTGCAGTCATCATTGCCGGCGGGGAAAGCACGATTGTACCGTTCTATGGGTCGGAAAAGCGCATGGCGCCGGTTGAAAGCTACGTCCGTGTGTCGGATGAAGCCATTTACGAAATCGGTGAGATCACGTTTCCGCACATTATCATCATTTTCCACCCCCAGGTCATCACGCACGGCAAGTCCTACACGATGCCATTCTATTTCGGGTTGAAAGAGGATGGAATCGCGCTGATCAACAACGATGGCCCGATGAAGCTCCACAAGGACCAGGCTCGTGAACTCGAAGAGCGTCGAGCAAAACTGTATTATTTCCCGGCCACCAAGATTTCCCTCGAGGTCGCGGGTATGGACCTCGCGACCAACATGGCGTTGATGGGGTGTATCGGAGCGATCACGGGGTTGACGACTGTCGAGGCGTTAGAGCAGGCGGTGAAGGATCGATTCCTTGGCAAAGGGTTTGTCGTATCCGGCGGGACCGCGGCGTTGGACAGCGTCGTCGAGAGAAAGTTCAAGAAGAAGCAGGAATTGATTGATAAGAACGTGGCGGTGATTCGGGCCGGTTGGAACTACGCAGTCGATCATGGCTGGGCGGCGCCGTCGGTCAAGCGGTCGGAAGAGCAGGCGGCCGTGGGTGCCTAAGTCGAGATCTAGAACGAAGGAGCCCCAATGTATCTGGTAGCCGATATCAGCGTTGAAATCTGTGCCTCAAAGAGTTGCAAACTGTGCACGCAGTATTGCCCGGAAGCCAACACCATCCTGTACAGCGAAGAAATGGGAAGGGACCAAGGGTTCAAGTATGGGACCGCCTATGTCGCGGTGGATCGATGCAAGGGCTGCGCGCAATGTGTGTGGGTCTGCGACAACATGGCAAAGAACAATGCCATCAAGATGATCATGATCGATCAACTGCCGAAGGCCGCATTGACGGACAACATTACCTACGGCGAGAAGAGCACCACGGCGGTACTGGCAAGCCCGGTCGTCGGATAAGCGTCGGAAAGGGGAAGGGTGTGGGAGCAACCCATGATACGAGAGAGCGGATTATTGTCCCGGGGCCTGCAGGGTTTCATCCTCCGTCAGCAGCACAGCTTGGAGTGGCCTTGCCTGATCCAGGGCAGGGACTCTTCTATGGGCTGCTCGAACTCAACGAAGAAAAAGTCATCGAAGAGATGGCGCGGAAGATGCTCACCAGCCCGAACGCCACGATCTTTCCGGGACCATTGCTATTGTGGGCTTGGAACGTTCACGCGGTGGAAAAGGCGAAGGCCACGCTCGAGATCGCGGCGCAGATTCCTGAAGTGTTGATCATCCCGATGCCGGATTACCGGCCGAAATATCCGAAGATCGACCCGGAAGAAGCGATCAACCCTAACCATCCGAATCTGACGATCTGGGGGAACAAGATCGAAGCCTGTATTTTCATCGGCGTCCATTGCCACTACGCGAATTTGACGCTCAAGATGATTCGGGCCGGAACGAATTGCTGCACCATGGCAATCTGTGCGGAACAGGGCCATGAAGACGCGATGTTGACGATCCGTGACTCCGATACAGCGAAGATCAAGCGGGTGGCGCGGATCTTCAAGCGCGTCCGTGAAGAAATGGGCATTAAATTGCCGGAGAACGGCGAAAACGTGCGCTTCACCGGCACGCAGTCGAGAGTGCACGGAGGGAAGACCCATACCAATCCCATGATGTTCGCTCCGTCGCCGGGCGGCACGAACGCCGCCGCCATGTTTGGCCACACTGCAGAGCAGATGAAGCAAGAAGGATAGGGCTGAGCAACGCAGCTCACCCATACCGAGAGGTGTATCCATGAGCGAAGCCCTGGAAGCCGAACAAAAGACCAATCCGCAGGGTGATCCGATCACTAGTGTCGCGGCGCCGAAATCCGATGTGAAGAAAGACCCCCATGGCGATGCGAAAAAGCAGAGGATCGTGACGCCGGAGTATATGTTTCACGAGGCTCCGCGGACGAAGGAATTCATTACGGGCAGCGAAGCGGCAAAAGAAGCCATTCGCCGTTCCAATGTCGATTTTGCCGTTGCCTATCCGATCACCCCGCAGAGCGAAACCATGCAGCTCATCGGCGTGCTCTACGGCGAAGGTTACGTGAAAGAGTACTACCGTGGTGAAGAAGAAGTCGGCGTCATGGCGGCGATGGCAGGCGGCTCCCGAGCCGGTGTCCGTTGCTTCACGGCGACTGCCGGTCCCGGCACCCTGAGAGGTCTGGAAGGCATCTCGTCATGGCCCGGGCATCGGCTGCCCATTGTCGCCATGTTTACCTGCCGCGTCGTGAACGCCCCGTTGGCCATTCAGCCGGACAACATTGAAATAGCCTATCTGCTGAACAATGGCATGGTCGTGTTCCACGCGGAGAACCAGCAGGACATGTACGATTTCATCATGGCCGGGTTCACGATCAGCGAGAAGAACGACGTCACTCTGCCGGTCGGCGTCTGCTGCGACGGATTCTTTGTCACGCACGCTCGTGGCTATGTGCGTATGCAGGATCGGGGGATCAAGCTGCCGTCGCGCGAAGCTTGGCGTGGCGCCGTTCCTGTACTCGATGCAGAGAATCCTCCCGCTCGGTTGTCGCGCGACGCCCCGGTCCAGAAGTCGAACTTCATGGCCTACAACATCCATGCGGTGTGGCAACAGGAAGTGTGGGCGGCGGTTGAACGCTCGCGCAAGTACATCGATAAATATATGGGCGGATTGCTTACGGCTGAGAACGTCGAGAATGCCGATGTGCTCATTATCGCCTCCGGAAGCGCTGCGGCCCAATCTCGTGAAGCCATCCGGATTTGTGCCGAGAAAGGCATGAAGGTTGGATTGATCAAGATCCGCTCGCTGCGCCCGTTCCCCACGAAGGAACTGCGCCAGTTGTGCGGAAAGGCCAAGCTCATCGTCATTCCGGAATTCAACTACGTGGGATGGCTGGCCAAGGAAGTGGCGACGGCGATCTATGGATTCTCCAAGGCCAAGATCATCGGTGGACCGCGCGTGTACGGTGGTCAATCGATGCCGGTGGAGTTGATCGTGGACGAAGTCGAGTCCGGTGTGAGTGGCAAGAAGTCGACCAACGTGGCAATGTCCTCGATCATGGGTGGCGCGGTCAATCCGGATGAAGTTGCGCATTTCATGCGCAGCATCTGATTGGTGCTCGAAAACGAAGAGCCCGTCAGGGTCACACCCTGACGGGCTCTTTTATTTTCGGGTTTGTCTCGTTTGTCTGGTTTATCTGGCGAACCAAATAAACCAGAGAAACCGGATGAACCAGAGAAACCAGTCTAGCCTTGAAGCTCGTCCTGAACCATTTCCTCGCTGGCCGGCATTCCATGAGCTATATACTTGGCATACGACAAGTAAATCATGGCGCTGTCGCGCATGGCCTTGTAGCCATGTGTCATACGGACTAGCTTATCTGACTCCGGCCCCTCGGAACGTTGAAGAGTCGTCACTTGCTCTTGGAGCATCAGTGTAAACCGTTCCATCGCCTGCTCGACTTCTCGATAGGACTGTAGAATAGCGTCTGTCATGGTTGTCCTCCTCCGCCGGACCAGCATACACTAGGCCATGGCCCCCTTCAACCGATCGACTGAGCGGCGCCTCTCTCCCGTTTATG
>SPAW01000034.1 GCA_005239465.1 Nitrospira sp.
CGCGGGTTTGTGGGATCGATGACGTAGTGCTGCGGCTCCGCGAGGGGAACGCTATGGTACCGCGGGCTCATTTTGGTCCCATGCCCATTTACCGTGTCGAGATCAGTATGGATGAACCACAATATCGCTGGTTGTGCGAGCACGGCACCCTCCACGTTCCCGACGTCCGTGAGCGGAACGAACTCCAACTCGGCCTTGTCGGAGGCTGGCGCACCCTCTTGTCAGTCGCCCTTCATCAGCAGCGGGAACTTATCGGATCACTGAACGCGCGTCGCATCGAAGTGCGCCCCTTCACCCCGGCGCAGATCAAGCTGCTTGAAACCTTCGCCGATCAAGCGGTCATCGCCATCGAGAACGTGCGGTTGTTCAACGAGCTCAAGGAGTCGCTGGAGCAGCAGACGGCAACGAGTGAAATCTTGGGCGTCATTGCTAGCTCGCCGACGGACGTTCAGCCGGTGTTGAATGCTGTTGCGGAAAGTGCTGCCCGACTATGTGAAGCAGCTGATGCCCAAATTGTTCGCATTGAAGGGAACGGGTATCGGCACGTGGCCTCACATGGATCAATTCCTGTACCAGAGGCGAATGAAGTTATACCCATCATGCGCGGGCGGGTTCCAGGTCGAGCAATCATTGATCGACAGACCATTCACATAACTGATGTTGCAGCAGTGACAGAGGAGGAACTCTCAGCGCCCTTCGCGAGGAGTGTGGGCATTCGGACGGCCCTTGCCACGCCATTACTGCGTGAGGGGATCCCGATCGGAGCTATTTTGATTCGCCGACTCGAGGTCCGTCCATTCTCAGAGAAGCAGATCAAATTGCTCGAAACCTTCGCCGACCAGGCGGTCATCGCCATCGAGAACGTGCGGTTGTTTAATGAGCTCGATACCCGCAACCGCCAGCTTACCGAGGCTCTGGAGCAGCAGACCGCGACGAGCGAGGTGTTGAAGGTCATCAGCCGCTCAACGTTTGACCTCCAGCCGGTGCTTGAGACTCTCGTCGAAAACGCCGCCAGGCTTTGCAGTGCGGAACACGGGTACATCTTCCGATCCGACGGTGAGCTCTACCGTGTGTCAGCCGTCTGGGGCGTCTCCGAAGAGTTCAGGCAGTATCTCGTGCAGCACCCCGTTCCTCCCGGCCGTGGCTCAGCCCACGGGAGGGTGGCCCTCGAGCGTAAAGTCGTGCATGTGCCGGACGTGCTGGCTGACCCTGAGTACGAGACCGGTAGGTTCCAGGAGTTCGCTCGCTTCCGGACGGTTCTGGGGGTCCCGATGCTCACCGAAAGCGACCTGATCGGCGTGTTTATATTGAGCCGGGATCGGGTGCAGCCGTTCACGGACAAGCAAATCGAGCTGGTGACGACCTTCGCGGACCAAGCGGTGATCGCCATCGAGAACGTGCGATTGTTCCAAGAACTTGAAGTGCGCAACCGCGACCTAACTGAAGCTTTGGACCAGCAGACAGCTACCAGCGAAGTGTTGAAGGTGATCAGCCGCTCGACTTTTGATCTTCAGCCTGTCCTGGACACGCTCATTGAAAACGCGACGAGGCTTTGCGAGGCCGAGCATGGATCTATCCACAGAGTAGAAGGGGACAGTTTCCCGCTGGCGGCTGCGTATGGCCATTCCCCAGAATTGCACGACTTCATTCAGCGAAATCCCCCGGGCGCCGGTCGAGAGACTGTTACGGGCAGAGTTGTGCTGGAGCGCCGGGTGGTTCACGTCCCCGACCTTGGAGCTGATCCGGAATATCATTATGCTGAGCAGTTCGAGGACTTCAAAGCAGTGCTCGGAGTGCCTCTGCTCAGAGAAGGTGTTCCGATCGGTGTCATTATCATCTTCAGAACGGACGCCAGGCCTTTCACCGCCAGGCAGATCGATTTGGTCACAACCTTTGCCGACCAGGCGGTGATCGCAATCGAGAACGTGCGGCTGTTGCAAGAATTACAACAGCGCACCCGCGAGTTGGTCAGGTCGGTGGAAGAGCTGAAAGCGCTTGGAGAAGTCGGCCAGACAGTGAGTTCTACTCTCGATCTCCAGACCGTGCTCAGCACGATCGTTGGCCACGCGGTCCAACTTTCCGGAACTGACAGTGGAGTTATTTACGAGTACGATGAAGCCAGGGAGGAGTTTCATCTGAGAGCTAGCCACCGTATGGAAGAGGAGCTGGTTGAGGCGCTTCGGGCCGAACCGATCCGTCTGGGGCAGGGCGGCACGACCGGGCAAGCGGCGGCCAACCGGGCACCGGTCCAAATTG
Source organism: Nitrospira sp. (assembly GCA_005239465.1). Classification (GTDB taxonomy): domain Bacteria; phylum Nitrospirota; class Nitrospiria; order Nitrospirales; family Nitrospiraceae; genus Nitrospira_D. Next base: position 2,257 of record SPAW01000034.1, read on the forward strand.
CTGACATTCTAGATGATCGGCAATATGCCGTCAGACGGCTCCGGTCCATCTTGGCGAGGCTCGGTTATCGATCTGTCCTTGCCGTTCCGTTCCTCCTTGAGCAGCGGATCATGGGTGCCTTGACGGTTTACCGTCGTGAACCAGGCAGCTTTACGCCAGAAGTTGTAAATCTCCTCCAAACCTTTGCGACGCAGTCGGTCCTCGCGATCCAAAACGCGCGGCTGTTCCGCGAGATCGAGGACAAGGGCCGGCAGATCGAGGCAGCCAATCGTCACAAATCGGAGTTCCTCGCCAACATGTCCCATGAGCTGCGCACGCCGCTCAATGCGATCATCGGCTTTTCTGAAGTCTTAATCGATCCCTCGCTTTCAGTCACTGAGGATGAACGGTCGCAGTTCCTGACCGACGTCTTGGGCAGCGGCAAGCATCTGCTCAACCTTATCAATGAAGTCCTCGATCTGGCGAAGGTCGAATCCGGCAAGATGGAACTGCAGATCGAGCCTGCGCTCCTGCAGGATGTCATCGAGGCGGTTTCTAATACAATGCGGTCGCTGGCGGCGAAGAAATCCATCGACCTGCGGGCTGACTGCGACGAGCGTTTGGGGCCATTTCCCATGGACGGCGCCCGAGTCAAACAGGTTCTTTTGAACTTAGTGGGCAACGCGATTAAGTTCACTCCGCAGGCCGGACAGGTGTGGGTGCGAGCGGGCACTGAGGATGGACTCGTGCGTATCGAGGTCGGGGACACGGGGCCGGGGATCGCGGCAGAAGATCAAGAACGGATCTTCCTCGAGTTTCAGCAAGCGGGCAGCGACGCGGGAAAACCTCAAGGCACCGGTCTGGGACTTGCGCTGGCGAAGAAGTTCGTGGAGATGCACGGTGGCAAGCTATGGGTTGAGAGTGAGGTAGGCAAAGGCAGCCGGTTTTTCTTCACGCTGCCGATTTTTAACGAATTGGACAGTTCAAACCGTTCAAGCGGTTCAAATAGTTCAAACCGTTAGGCAATGCCAGCACAGGGGCGATGACAGGAGAATGACATGGCAGGAGAAAAGATCCTCTTGGTTGAAGACAATGAAGTGAACCGGCGACTAGCTGGGTTCCTGCTTCGCTCTCAAGACTATCAAGTGCGTGAAGCGCCTTCGGCAAAAGACGCTTTCGAAATACTTAAAACCGAGCAGGTGGATCTGATCGTGATGGATATCCAGCTACCTGGAATGGACGGACTCGAGGCCACGACAAAACTAAAGGCCGAACCGGCGACAGCCAATATCCCGGTGATCGCCGTGACATCGTACGCCATGGCGGGAGACCGGGATAAGGCGTTGGCCGCCGGCTGCAGTGGATACGTCACGAAACCCATCGACAAGACGATATTCCTAGCCGAGATCAGCCGTCATTTAAAGTGAGAGCTTGTTCAGGCTTTTCTGTGAAGCACGGTTCGGAGATTGCACCGCCGAGGCGCGGAGGGCGCGGAATGTAGGGGCCGACCTCCGTGTCGGCCCTCCGGACGGGTGGACACATAGGTCCACCCCTACCGAACTCCGGGCCTCTATGGTGAATTCTTCTCAAGGGGAAACCCGGAATAACCAAAAATAAAATCCAACCACGGATCAGAAATTTCCCCACGCGGTGATACGCAAGGTCGTGATAACGATCAGCGGGCGCTGGTCGATGGCCATACGACGGTATTGGGGATACTTGCGCCGCAAGAGGCGAACGGCCTGGCGATGTTCGATGCCGCGATTGATGACTCGGGCGCGACCGAAGATAAGAACGTAAGCCAGCTTTCGCCAGTCTTCATCGTAATGATCGATGACCAAGGCGATGTTGGGATTTTCGGCGATGTTCTTCAGCCGCTTTAG
>SPAW01000035.1 GCA_005239465.1 Nitrospira sp.
TCATCCGGCTCTTTCCCTTGTTGGACTTTGAACAGCTGAAAGCCAGCTGTTTCCTGCACGGTCTCCGGTAGTTCGCGAAGATCCTGTCTCGATGTCCCGACGAAATGAACCGGCTTCATTCGCGTCCTATCATCTCATCACATGCCATGATATGCCATATATGGCATATGTGCAAGAGACCCGTTGATTGTAAATCAGCGGGAGAACGACGGCCCGCTGAGTTTCGGTCAGCGGGCTACCCGGCGGCCCGGTACCGGATCAATCAGCGGGCCTTCACCGTGCTAAATTTGTGCTAACAATCTGCAAAACAGATCGCATTCTTCAGAATCAATCGAATCAGTAGAAACCACGTAAGTCCTTGCGTGCAAAGGAAAAACGGGGTAACTTTCGCAAAACCAAGCTTCTGTTTGAATTCATCTTTTCGAGCTTTTAAGGCGATAGCAGCCTGAGTGGATCAAACGCGCACTATAGGGAAATCCGCAACGCACGACAACGAGGAAGTCGGCGAGGGGAGTTCGGCAATTAGGATTTTTCGCTTTCCAATATTGAAGGAGTTCGAGGAGCGCTTGCGGTTGATTGGTCGAGGCGGTTTGTCCTGCTTGATCCTTGTCGTTGATGCCGTGGCTGGAGGTGCAGACGAGGACTTCGCCGGGTTAAAAGGTCACCCAGTAGCGTTCGCGTACGACCGGTTCGCCTTGCGGATCGGTCAGCTGCCAAGAGAGCGCGCGCTCGCTATCCGGGAGAAGGCTCTGGCGCTGGCTCATCCGGATCTCGTCAAGAGTCTTGACGAGCAGGCCGGGGTCTTACGGACACTCCACCGTGATGGGCAAGCAGCGGCTCTCGGTGCGCGGGCTCCTGAGCGTCGCGCCAAGCGGAGTTGAACTCTCCATCAAGTCCGGTGTAGCGTAGTTCCAGAATGCTTTCCAAGACCCCTTCCACAGTCAATTGGCGCATGAACGCCGTCATCGCACGGTCGGTTGGGATTGTCCCAATTGCTCTCGGGTTCATCATTGGGATGTATGGACTCGATCATCCCGCCTCGTATTGGCTGCAGACCTCGCTCGGGTTGCTGGTGACCGGGATGCTCGCCCAGGCGGATGCGCTCTACTGCTCGCCCAGGCGGATGCAGCAGCCGAACTCCGAATTATGATGCCTTCCAGCCGCGCTATTCGATATATCCTCTTCAGCCTGGCGGTCGCCCTCTCTGGGTCTCTCGGGGCCTGTGGGGGACCCTGGCGGGATGCGTATTTCAAGAAAGGGGTGGATCGTCTGACGCAGGAGGAGATCCGCGAGAAATTGGGCCCCCCGCACACGGCGAAAACGCCGGCGCTCGGCGGTGACAGTCTCTGGACCTACAGGTTCGCGATCAGCGAAAATGAACTGGACCCCTGGAATCTGTCTTTCATTGTGGATGCGTCTCAGTCGGTCGGTGCCATCATAGGCAAGGCGGGGGAAGTGTCCAAGCCAACCCTGTATTGCTATCGGTACACGTTGACCTTCAACGAGGAGAAAGTTCTGAAAAGCTGGAAACGGGACGAATGCGTGCCTGGAACCCGTGAGACCCTGACCGCGAAGTAAGTGCGAGACCCCTGTCTGTTTGTTACAGGACTCCCGCCAACCGATTCATGCTCAGCGTGGTTTGATTTTATAGAACAGCAGGAAGGTCTGGTATTCTTTCGGTTGGATCTGCTGGGAAGGGGCCTGCCATCGCTGTCGATCATCCCAATGGGGCGATTTCCGATGCGCAACGGCGCCGCAAGGATGGCCGACCACGGATTCCACAGAGGCAGGTTGGGATGACTGGGTGCCCCCATCATGGTTGTGACGTTTTCGATCACACTCGGCTCGAAATGCGTCAGCAAATACAAATTAGAGAGAACTGTCGCGGTTGCTTCCATTTTGACCCCTATGTTATAAGGATCGCCTCGTGATGTGCCAAATGTTGGCAAACGGTGCACATATAAGAGTTGGAAATTAGTTTTTAGAAGCAGTCAAATCCACAACAGCTTGGCGGTAGTTATTTACCAGCCTAATCGCATTTCTGCTTCTTTCTTAGGGAGGTAGGTAATGGGTAAGACGTTGTTTGCGGTCCTCTTTGGCTTTGGGATGGTCGTGGCTGGGGCCTCGGCTGCGCATGCACTTCAAGCCGGTGGTGTCGAGATCGGCGATCTGGAAACCGGATCTGTCGTAGGCCAGCCGTTTAAGGAGCTTAGTGTGGATGCGTCGTTCTATGCCATCGAAATTGGAAATATGAAGACCTGGTATCCGCCGACGACGGTGATCGATTTTAAGACTCGTCCGGGTGCACCGGTTCTATTAAAGGTGACGAATAACTCAACGGCAGAGCACGGGTTCCAGCTCAGCGCAGCTGTGAATCAATCTGCGCCAACTGTGTTGGATACCAAGCTGGTCCTCAAGCCAGGTGAGACCAAGTATATCGGTGTTCCGACCAGCGATCTGTTCTATGCGGCAGGCAATGTCCTTGAATATCGTTGTCATCTGCATCCGGCCCATGTCGGCGGCAAGCTGTTGATGCTGAAGTAGTGTGACAGTCGTCCGGCACACGAACTCTTGGAAGGTCATAGCGACGGCCCTAGCGGGAGAGATCCCCTGGGGCCATCGTGTTTTTTCGGTCGGGTTTGCGGACGGGCCGATCAGCGTCTTACATTTCCTCTGATTGGCAATCCGGTCCATTCTCCAGCGGAATTCGTTGAGCGGCTGCGCGTTCTCCCTTCACAATCAACAGCAGATAGTGATTCTCAATAGACGGCCGCTGTTTCTCCACGACCACGGCGTCGACGTCGACGACCATCTCGTCTCCATCCCATTGGGTGTCGTTGAAGATCCACGGATGACTCGTGGCATCGGGGAATTGGCGGGAGACGAAGCTCGCTATAATGGCGTCGAGATCGCCGGGGGGCAAGGGCCAATCCTGGCGCGGCGAGGGAAAGCAGAATCGTACTGAGCAGAATCCACCGATGGCGCATGGCTGCATCTCCAAGGCGGAAGTGAGAGGATCAATCACTGTTTCAGCACCCGAAGGAGAGCAAGCTGCAGTCGATAGATTTCTACAGTTGGGGTACGAACAATTCCAGGGGAGACGGATTTTCGATGGTGGACGATCGGGACAACGGACGCCGGAAAAGCAGAAGGCCTTGGTTCCACTCGGAACCGAGGCCTTCGTCGTAGATCAACAACGGCGAGAAGTGGGTTAGTTTCTCACTCCGCTCCAGACCTTTGCCGGATCGATCACTTTATCAGGATTCAAGGTCTTCGCTTTGTCCAGCAGAACCTCGGTCGTTTCGGGATAGACTGGATCGGAGATGCAGCAGTTATCGACGGGACAGACCGCCGCACATTGCGGTTCGTCGAAGTGACCGACACACTCCGTGCAGCGGTCGTGCGTAATCACATAAATATTGTCGCCGACCCCTTGGCCGTCGCCGACGTGATTGCCTTTGCCCTCGGCGTCGCTCCGTGTTTCGAAAATTGCTTCATTGGGACATTCGGGTAGGCATGCCCCACAGGAGATACATTCATCGGTAATCAACAGTGCCATGACCCACGCCTCCTTCTCACTCCAACTCACTCCAAAAGACAGTCAAACGATATTGACAAGTTCGCGCCGCCCCGACCATAGTGCGTGGTGAGTGCGCAGTGTGCGAGCCATTTTATTCTGTGATTCTTTTCCAAGTCAACAGAACGGAATCCGGTCAGAAGGCCTAGATCGTTAACATTTATGGGCCATTGGGCCCAGCATGGAAAGAAGCCGCGGTTTTCACTATGGCGTCGAGTCAGATCCAATCGAGCGATCGGGAACAGAAGAAAAAGCGGATCATCATGATGATCTTGCTCGCCATCCTGCTGATGAGCGTCTGGGTTTTTCTCGTCGAACGCAAGGAATCGAGTATCATTGTCGTCAAGTTCCCGAGCGGTGTTGAGATAGAGGCCGAAGTTGCGGATACGCCGGAGAAGTTGCTGTTTGGGCTGGCCTTCCGCGACGGGTTGCCTCCAAACGGTGGGATGCTTTATATCTTCGAAGAAAACGGCCTGCATCGTGTTCAGACCAGGGAATATCGATTTCCCATCGACATTCTGTGGGTGGACGAAAGTCATCATGTGGTGCACATGCTGGAGCATGCGGAGCCCTGCGCAAAGGATCCCTGTCCGCTCTTCGGTCCACCACCAGAATCGGCTCGGTATGTGATTCAGACTGAGTCGGGGTTCCTCAAGAAATCCGGAGTCGTAAAGAGGGACGAACTTAAGTATGCGCTTCGTATGTAGGCAGTGTGGTAACCGGTTCCGTGGGTATCAGAAAGTGATCGTGACAAGGGGAGTAAGGAGGAGATGGACGGGTTTCAGAAAGTTGCACAGCTCAACGAGCTACCTCCGGGACAATCGAAGATTGTGACGGTCAATGATCGGACGATCGCCTTGTTCAATGTCGAAGGAAAGTTCTACGCGATTCATAATAGCTGTCCTCATGAGGGGGGGCCGCTGATCGAGGGAAGGCTCAAAGGATATGTGGTGGTCTGTCCGTGGCATGAACTCGCGTTTGATATTCGGAATGGGCAAGGAACGGATGGCGGCGGCTACTGTGTCGGAAGTTATGAAGTGCGAGTGGAGGGGGCCGACATCATGATTGGCCCTCGGCGAAAGGTCTAGCGTAACAATGCAATGCCGCGATCGGCCTCCTCAGCCGAATAGGACATAGGGTGTGTGAACAATTCCGGGCCGGATTCCAATCTCGCTTCTGATTCCAGCGATTGCCGAGTGATGGCGACGACGGTCGACCGCCCGTTCGTCATTCACCTATGGGAAGATCGAACCAGAGGCGAGCAGTGGGTCCCGTCATACGATGCCAAAGGGCTCGCCCTACTCAGTGACGAGTTTCTCTGCATCGCGAGTAATAACGCAGTGGAAAACGGGCAGCGCACCTTTGAGTTTAAGGCTGTAACGCCTGGAGTTCACCTACTGGTGTTTGAAAAGCGCATGGGGTGGAAATTTACCGCCGAGGATCGTCGCGTGTTTCGGATTGAAGCGGCGAACCAATTAGGGAGCTGACGCTTATGCCGGACATTGCCTTCGTCAATGGTCGATTCCTCCCGTGGAAAGAAGCAACCGTCTCGATCGACGATCGAGGATTTCAGTTCGGGGATGGTGTCTATGAAGTGATCCGGACCTACAATGGTAAGCCGTTCGAACTTGAGGCCCATCTCGGACGGCTCGATCGGAGCGCGAAAGAACTGAGTCTCTCTCAGCCTTACTCCCGCGCGCAGTGGGCTCAGTGGATTCAGCAAGGACTCAGCCAGGCCGGCTACCAGGAAGCTAAGGTCTATATTCAGATTACCAGAGGCGTGGCTCCCCGCGACCATGCGTTCCCGTCCGATACCGCACCGACCGTCGTGATAACGATCCGGGAATTCCATCCGCTGGCTCTCCAGATACGCCAGGATGGGGTAACCGCACGCACCTGTGAAGATCTTCGCTGGGGACGGTGCAATATCAAAAGCGTGAACCTGCTTGCTAATGTGCTCGCACGCGAAGAGGCGAAAAGGGCGGGAGTCTTCGAAGCAATCCTCGTCAAAGACGGTCTAGTGACGGAAGGCTCGCTCAGCAATGTGATGGCGATTCAGTCTGGAGCGATCGTGACGGCTCCCGAGGGCCCTCGAATCTTATCCGGCGTCACAAGAACTGTGGTCCTGGGGTTGGCCAAGATGGAGAGCATCCCGGTGGAAGAACGATTCATGTCAGTCGACTCCCTCTATGCAGCAGACGAAGTATTTCTGACCGGAACGACGCTCGAAGTACTGGGGGTCGTCTGGGTCGATGGGAAAACCATCGGGTCTGGTCGACCGGGACCGATCACGAAAACACTCGCCGCACGCTGGACGCTTCTGACGAGGTAGCGCCTCTTGCTTTGCCGGGGGGGTGCGTGGTATGGTGCTGTCGCTGGAAGTGGGCTCAGGCCCACTTTTTTGTTTGAGCACATGTAGGTCAGGTCAGGGGAAAAGGGTTGAGCATACCGGAGCGTGGCTCGCAGTCGGTCGTCGACCGGTTGGGGAGTGTCATTTCGCCGATCCTATGGACGCTCGGGTTGGAGTTGGTAGAAGTGGTGTGTGTTGGGCAGGGTCCTCGCTCGGTGGTCCGCGTTTTGATTGATAAACCAGGCGGCGTCACTGTCACAGACTGTGAGCAGGCGCATAAGACGCTGGGACCGGCGCTGGACGTGGCCGATCCCTTCCCCCACGCATATACCCTTGAAGTTTCTTCGCCAGGTCTCGATCGGCCCTTCAAGCGCTTTCAGGACTATCAGCGAGCGATTGGGAAACAGGTGAGTATCAAGCTGCGGCAGCCACTCGAAGGCCAGTGGCGGGTGACTGGGCAACTGATGCAGGTGGATGAGCAGGCGGTGGTGTTGACCATCTCAGCGGAAACGCCCGCGCCGCAGACGCTGAGACTGAAACGCGAGATGATTGCAGAGGCCCGGCTGGTCGTGAAAATTTAGGTTGCAGAGGATGCCCGAGGCTCGCCGGCAACACGATGCAGGAGAATGACGTATGAACCGAGAACTTATCTCAGTGATTGACGAGATCGGACGTCAAAAGGGGATCGACAAGGCGCGGGTGATCGGGGCCATCGAATCCGCCTTACAGACGGCCGCCAAGAAGCGCTTCGGTCAGGCTGAAAACATTCAAGTCGAAATCGATCCGAAGACCGGGGAAATTTCCGTCGTCTCCAAGAAAATCATTGTGGATACGGTTAGCAATCCGAAGGCGGAGATCTCGTTGCGGGAGGCTCGCCAATACGATAGCGAGGCGGAGGTCGGCGATGAAATCGGATCGCTGATCGAAATGAATGAGCTGGGGCGCATCGCGGCGCAGACGGCCAAACAAGTCATCTTCCAAAAAGTCCGTGAGGCGGAATGGGAGGCGGTTCAAAAAGAATATTCGACGCGCCAGGGGGACCTGGTGAACGGCATCATTCTCGGCATGGAGCGTCGGAATTACCTTGTCGATCTCGGAAAGACGGAAGCGATTCTTCCCATTCAAGAGCAGATTCCGCGGGAGACCTATCGTCGCGGCGATCGTGTAAAAGCGATGCTGTTGGAGGTTCGTCGAACGCCGAAGGATGTTCAAGTCATTCTGTCCAGGAGCCATCCACAATTCGTGTCGAAGCTGTTTGAGCTTGAAGTGCCGGAAGTTATGGAAAAGATCGTCGAGATCAAGTCGGTCGTCCGGGAGCCTGGTGATCGCACAAAGATTGCCGTCACGTCGCGTGAAAAGGCTGTGGATCCGGTTGGCGCCTGCGTGGGCATCAAAGGGTCGCGGGTGCAAGCGGTCGTCCGTGAATTACGGGGCGAGAAAATCGACATCATTACATGGACGCAGGATCCTCGCGTGTTTATCGCAGAGGCCCTGAATCCGGCGACGATCGAGAAGGTCGGCATTGATGAAGAGAAGAAGTCAGCGCTCGTCGTCGCCGCCGACTCTCAGTTGTCGTTGGCCATCGGCAAGAACGGCCAGAACGTCCGACTGGCAGCGCGCCTGACCGGCTGGAAGATCGACATCATCAGCGCGACCGAGTATGAAAAAGAGAAGGTCGAACGAGACAAGGAAATCAAAGCAGCCCTCGCAGAAGAAGCCGAAGCCCAACGACTGCAGGAAGAAGCTCGGCAGGCCGCCAGAGCCGAAGATGGCGAAGCGACGAGCATCTAGAGCACTGGAACTATCTGATGACCATGCGTGTCTATGAACTCGCCAAGAAACTGGGAATGGAAAATCGCGCTCTCATTCCCGAGCTCAAGAAGATGGGTGTGTCCGTCGCATCCCATAGCAGCGCGCTGGACAATGAAATCGTTCAAAAGGTGTTGGACAAACTCGTTCCAAAGGCGAAGGGCGTGGGAAAAGTTGCCGAGAGAGAAGCGAGACATGGCGCGAAGTCAGCTCATGACGCGAATCACGCCAAAGCCGGGGCGGCGAAGAGTCAGACGGTAGAAGAGTCTGCCAAGCCCGAAAAGCGGCGTATTCTGATCAAGCGGAAGAAGGAAGATGAATCGAGTGAGGCCATCTCCTCTGCACCGGTCGGTGAAATTGAGAGCGCAGCGGCGGCCACTCCCTCAAGAGGCGTGCATTTTCAGGCTGCTCCTGCGGCGCACCCTCTCGCAGGAGAAGTCGATCACGGCTATCCAGCAGAGGTGGCGGCACCGGGCGAGATCGGACCGCTGACTCCGTCTCCTGCTGTGCCAGTGCAAGAAGCCGTGCAGGTGAAGCCCGCAGTGGTCGTGCAACCAGGTGCGGCGGCGACCATGGAGGCTGTGGCGGGCAAAAAGAAGAGCATGGCTTTCGAAGCCATCGAGGCTGAGGGACAAAAAGACAAACTCAAGAAAGTGCGGAAGCCGGGTCGGCCCAAAGACGAGCAGCATGACGTCAAGTTCCGTGAGGATGCGGCGCGCTGGCAAGATCTCCGCGCGATCCCTGTTCAGCGGCGCGATGACCGGGCGAAGCATGTGCATCACAGTACTCTAGGGGAAATCACCAAGCCGCGTCGGAAGAGCGTCAAGGTGACCCCTCGCACGACGGTGAAGGAGTTTGCCGAGTTGATTGGTCAGCGGCCGGCGGACATCGTTCGGAAGCTGATGGAAATGGGCCAGATGCTGACTTTCCATCAGCCCATGAATCTGGATGCAGCGTCGATGATTGCCGAGGAAAGCGGCGTCAAGATCGAAGTGGCCGTGGAGAAAGCCGGCGAGGACCTGCTGCAAGATGTGGTTGAAACAGGTGGTGATGAGCGGCCTGAGCCGCGTCCACCGGTCGTCACTATCATGGGCCATGTCGACCACGGGAAGACGTCGTTGCTCGATGCGATCCGGCAGACGAAAGTGGCTGAAGGGGAAGCCGGAGGGATCACCCAGCACATCGGAGCCTATACCGTGTCGGTGCACGGCAAACAGGTGACCTTCCTTGATACGCCGGGCCATGAGGCCTTCACGGCGATGCGCGCACGCGGAGCCAAGGTCACCGATATTGTCATTCTGGTCGTGGCCGCAGACGACGGAGTCATGCCGCAGACGATCGAAGCGATTCACCATGCCAAAGCTGCCGGAGTACCGCTGATCGTGGCGATGAACAAAATCGACAAGCCGGGAGCCAATCCGGATCGCGTGAGAAATGCGCTCTCTGAGCATGGGCTGATTTCCGAAGCCTGGGGCGGCGATACCATCATGGTGGAAGTCTCCGCCAAGCAGAAAACGGGGCTCGATACCTTGCTCGAAATGATTCTCCTCCAGTCCGAAGTGCTTGAACTGAAGGCCGATCCTCATCGGCTGGCCAAGGGCGCCGTCATCGAAGCCAAGATCGAACGTGGCCGTGGTCCTGTCGCGACGGTGTTGGTCCAGAGCGGCACGCTAAAAGTGGGCGACGTATATGTCGTCGGGACGTTCAGCGGGCGCGTTCGAGCGCTTATCAATGATCGAGGCGCGAAAACGCAGCAGGCCAGTCCATCCATCCCCGTCGAGGTGATCGGGTTACCGGGGGTTCCATCGGCGGGAGATGTCTTCCAAGTTGTCTCGGATGAACGGGTTGCCCGAGAGATTGCCGAACAGAGGGCCCAGAAACGGCGGGCTGCGGAGTTGGCCGGCCCCGCCAAAATCTCGCTCGATGGTCTCTTCGCTAAGATCCAAGAAGGGTCGGTGAAGGAATTGGCCATCGTCATCAAAGCCGATGTTCAGGGATCATCGGAAGCATTGGCGGGTGCGGTGGAGAAGCTTTCGACAGAAGCCGTCAAACTGCGCGTCATTCATAACGGAGTCGGAGGGATCATGGAATCCGACGTGCTGCTGGCGGCTGCGTCGCGCGCCATCATCATCGGTTTCAATATCAGGCCGGAGCCGAAAGCCGCCGCGTTGGCTGAGCAACAGGGGGTCGACATTCGGCTCTACACGATCATTTACGATGCCATCGCCGACATCAAGGCCGCGATGGAAGGGTTGCTCGAACCGACGCTCAAAGAGCGGACATTGGGACGAGCCGAGGTACGGCAGGTGTTCACGATTCCCAAAGCCGGGGTCGTGGCTGGGTCCTACGTCATCGACGGTACGATCTCCCGCGCGAGCGCCGGTGTGCGCGTGATCCGGGATAACGTCGTCGTCTACCAGGGCAAACTGGCGTCGTTGCGGCGGTTCAAAGACGATGTGCGTGAAGTGCAGCAGGGCTATGAATGTGGGTTGAGCATCGAGAACTTTAGTGATGTGAAGGCCGGCGACATCGTCGAGGCTTATGCGATCGACAAGATTGCCGCGAAGCTCTAACAGGATACTGAAAAAGTCCGCCTGCGTCGTTCTCGAGGCGCTCAGAGGCTCAACGTACCGAACAACCTACGCATCACCTCCTCGCTTGCGGCGGCCTAGTTGGTCGAAATTCTTGAGCATCCTGTAAAGTGCGCAGGGTGGGCGGGTGTTGGGCATGATTGTCGGAGTGTACACCGTTGAGTTGTTTATCTCGGAGAGTCGGTCGCTCAAGGACAAACGGCAGGTGCTTCATAGTCTGAAAGACCGGCTGCACGAAAAGTTTAATCTGTCCGTAGCCGAAGTGGATGGGCACGATCTCTGGCAGAAGGCAGTATTAGGAATGGCGTGTGTTGCGAACGAAGGCAGCCACGTGAATCAAGTGCTCGAGCAGGCTTTGAATCTGATCAGAAGCATGCCAGCGGTTGAGGTGGTCCGAACCCAGTTGGAATTGTTGTAGCGACGATAGCGTGATGCGCGTACCCGACCAGATCAGAGCTGGAGACCAGCGCAAAATGTCCAAGACAACCTACAAGCGGGCCGATCGGGTGGCCGATCAGATTCGAATGGAAGTGGCGGACATCCTTATGCGGAAAATCAAAGATCCTCGGGTGCGTTCCGTGACGGTGACCGATGTCGAACTGACGGCGGATTTGCGCATCGCCCATATCTTCGTCACGACGATGGAGAAGGATCAGGTTGAGCGTGACATCTTTGCCGGGCTGTCGAAGGCCAGCGGATTTGTGCGGGCGGAGTTAGGCCGACGCCTCACGCTGCGGTACCTTCCCGAGGTGATCTTCAAGAAAGATGTAAGCGGTCTGCGTGGCGATCGTGTTTTGCAATTATTGGATGGATTGCACGGGGACACCGAACAGGGTGACGCACCGGCCCCATCGAGCACCCCGGATACGACAACGCCAGGATCGTAAGGATATGGGTATCTCAACACACATAACTCAACAAGCTGCCGTTGTCGAGGGAGTCCTCATCGTGAAGAAGGGAGCCGGCTGGACATCCCACGATGTGGTGGCTAAAGTGCGCAGGATCTTGGGCGGGGTCAAGGTCGGTCATGCGGGTACGCTGGACCCTACTGCCACGGGTGTCTTGCCTGTTCTGGTGGGACGCGCCACACGAGTTGCGGAGTACTTGGTCGATTGGGACAAAGAATACCGTGCGGTCTTGCGTCTCGGGGAAACAACCGATACGCAAGATGCGACCGGAACGGCCTTGGCGCAGATCGACTCGAGCAAGGTGAATGAAGAGGCACTCCGTGATGTGGTCGCCCGATTTCGCGGCCTGCAGCAGCAATTGCCGCCGATGTACTCGGCTGTGAAAGTTGGAGGGCGGCCGCTCTACATAGCGGCCAGGGCGGGCAAGAATGTTGAACGGGAAGTGCGGGCGATTGTTATTCATAAGCTGGAGATTCTGGCCATTGACGGTCGGGATGTGACATTGAGCGTAGTCTGCTCGAAAGGGACTTACATCCGAACGTTGTGTGCCGATATCGGCCAGGCGCTGGGCGTCGGAGGGCATCTGTTCGCACTCGAACGTCGTCGTGTGGGCCCGCTGTGGATAGACCATGCCTTGACCGTTGATCAGATTGCCGCGCAGGCTGCAATCGGGACCTTGTGGCAGCACCTGATCACGTTGGATCAAGTGCTGGACCAGCTGCCGGCCCTTGTGGTCACCGACGAGCAGGCCCAGCGTGTTTTGCATGGCGGCGCGGTCTCACCGGTAGGAGTCGGGCAGCTTCCATCATCCCCTGAGCTTGTGTCTGTTCGGCTCAAGGATGAAGGAGGGCGACTGCTGGCGATTGGAACCCATGATGCGCGGACCGCTGGACCGATAAGAATTCACAAAGTATTGGCGGAAATCGAGTCACTCAATTGAATGAGGAGTAAGAAGGAGCAAGACCCATGGCGTTACTCAAAGAAGCAAAAACGGAATTGATCAAGCAATATCGGCAGCACGACACAGACTCGGGATCGCCGGAAGTTCAGATCGCGGTTCTAACCAACCGCATCACGTATCTCACCGAGCATTTTAAGACGCACAAGAAGGATCATCACTCACGGCGCGGGTTGTTGCAGTTGGTGGGACGGAGACGGCGTTTGCTGGACTATCTCCGTGGCGTTGATGATGCGCGGTATCGGGCCATCATCGACCGACTCGGCATTCGAAAGTAGTCGGCCGAATCTCGTGTGCAAACCGCTGTCGCCTTGGTGGTGCGACAGTGTGAATCGAACGTCGCACAGGTGAACACGGACATGCGCTCGTGCGCACAAGTCAAAAGTAAAAAGGAAAAACTCAAAAGTAGAGACATCTTCACTTTTGCCGATTTACTTTTTCCTTTTGCCTTGCGCTCGGGCCCGAGCGCATCTCTGTGGGCATCTGTGGGACCTAACTGGAGGAGACCATAGATGGTACATGTAGTTGAAATTGACATTGCGGGCCGGACGCTCCGGCTTGAAACCGGCCGGGTGGCGAAGCAGGCTGATGGATCGATTTGGGCCTCGTACGGCGACACGGTGGTCCTAGCGACGGCCGTGGCTGCGCAGACGGCCAAACCGGGCATCGATTTTCTTCCCCTCACCGTTGACTATCAGGAAAAGGCCTACGCGGCCGGAAAAATTCCGGGCGGCTACTTCAAACGCGAAGGTCGGCCGGCTGAAAAGGAAGTGCTCACTAGCCGCTTAATCGATCGTCCCCTCCGTCCGCTCTTCCCCGAAGGCTACTACTTCGAAACGCAAGTCATTGCCTCTGTTCTCTCGGCCGATAGGACGGGATCGTCCGATGTCATCGGCATCACCGCGGCATCAGCCGCCCTATCGGTGTCGAACATCCCCTTCAATGGTCCTGTCGCCGGAGTGAAGATCGGTCGAGTCAACGGCCAGTTCGTTGTGAACCCCGATCTGGAAACGTTGGAGAAGAGCGAGCTCCATCTGGTCGTGGCTGGCACGGCGGATGCTGTGATGATGGTTGAAGCGGGTGCGAATGAGTTGTCTGAAGCGACCATGCTCGCAGCGCTGGAGTTGGCCCACTCCGAGATCAAGAAGATCGTTGCCAAGATTTCTGAGCTGGCGAACAAAGTCGGCAAGACGAAACGGGAAGTCGTTGTGGAGCCGATCGATCCCGCATTGGCTGCCAAGGTAAAAGCGTTGGTCGCGCAGCCCATTCGCGACGCGATCATGATCCCCAACAAAACGGCGCGCCAGGAGACGTTGGATGCGGTTCTGGCAAGCGCGGTCGAGCAGCTGAAGGATCCCGACGTCCCCACGAGCGAAAGGCTCATCAAGATCGTCTTTCACGGACTGGAATACACCGAAGTCCGGAACATGATTCTGGAACAGAGGTCGCGCGCGGACGGACGTGGTCCCGCGGATATCCGGCCCATCACGTGCGAAGTCGGCGCGTTGCCGCGCGCGCACGGCTCGGCCATCTTCACCCGCGGCGAAACGCAGAGCTTGGCGGTGGTGACACTGGGTACGACGGACGATGAGCAACGCATCGATGCGCTGGAGGGCGAGTACACGCGTACCTTCATGTTGCATTACAACTTTCCGCCCTTCAGTGTCGGTGAGGCACGGCCGTTGCGTTCTCCCGGTCGGCGTGAAGTCGGGCACGGAGCCTTGGCTGAACGGGCGTTGAAGCCTGTCATCCCGGGCAAGGACGCGTTCCCCTACACACTCCGCATCGTCTCGGAGATCCTGGAGTCCAACGGCTCCTCCTCCATGGCGACGGTTTGCGGCGGCACATTGGCCATGATGGATGCCGGTGTGCCGATCAAGGAACCAGTGGCTGGCATCGCGATGGGGCTAATCAAGGAAGGCGACGGGGTCATCATCCTGTCCGACATCCTTGGTCTTGAAGATCACTTAGGCGATATGGATTTCAAAGTGTGCGGGACTAAGAACGGAGTCACAGCGCTACAGATGGACATCAAGATCGGCGGGATTACGACGGCGCTTATGCAGCAGGCGCTGGAGCAGGCCCGCATAGGACGCCTCCACATTCTCAGCCACATGGCCAAAGCGCTCACGGGCGCGCGCACCAACCTGTCGCCGTTTGCGCCGCGCATCTTTACGATGAAAGTCAAGCAGGACAAGATCCGCGACATCATCGGCCAGGGCGGGAAAACCATCCGCGGGATTCAGGCCGATTGCGGAGTCAAGATCAACATTGAGGATACAGGCATTGTGACCATTGCGTCTGCGGATGAAGCGTCGTTGCAAAAAGCCAAAGACATCATCGGCCGCCTGACCGAGGAAGTCGAAATTGGGAAGGTCTATATGGGTACGGTCCGAAAGATTATGGACTTCGGCGCGTTCGTAGAGGTATTGCCGGGCACCGATGGATTGGTCCACATCTCGCAGCTGGCCCACCATCGGGTGAAGGCCGTGTCCGATGAAGTAGCCGAAGGCGATCAGATTCTCGTGAAAGTGCTGGAGATCGATAAGCAAGGCAAAATCCGGCTCAGCCGGAAAGAGACCATGCCGGTGCCGACCGGGAGTGGCGCAAAGGATCCAGCGGCCGGGTAACCCCCTTGTACCGCAAGCTCATTCTCGATAACGGAGTCCGCTTGGTCACTGAGCGGCTCCCGACACTCAAGTCGGTCACGGTCGGCATGTGGGTCAATGCCGGGTCCCGTGACGAAAGCCCCGCGCAAGCCGGGTACTCCCACTTCATCGAACATATGTTCTTCAAGGGGACGACCACTCGGTCGGCCACGGATATCTCCCGCGAGATCGACGCGCTCGGGGGAGAGATGAACGCCTTTACCACGCGCGAAACGACCACCTTCTACGTCAAAGTCCTCGATCAGCACTTACCCAAGGCGCTGGATCTGCTCTCGGATCTGTTCCATCGGTCGCGTTTCGGGCCGAAGGAGATCGAAAAAGAGAAGCAGGTGGTGCTCGAAGAAATCCGCATGGTTCAAGACGACCCCGAAGACCTGGTGCAGGAACTTCATACGAGACTCGTGATGGGCCGTCATCCCCTGAGCCGGCCGATTCTGGGGCAGGAAGCGACGATCGCTCGGCTGCGGCGGCAGGATCTCCTTGACTATGTCGAGACCCACTACCGTTCGCAGGAAATGGTGCTCGCGGTCGCGGGGAATTTCGATCAACGTCATCTCGAAAAAACGATCGCTCATGCTTTCGGGCGCCGTCATCAGCCTGCTAGCACCGCGCCTCGAAAACGCTGGCCCCCCGAAATCTGTGGCGGCGTCATCATGAAACAGAAACCGCTGGAGCAGGTGCATCTCTGCGTGGGACTCAAGGGAATTCGCGCCGGCCATAAAGATCGCTATGCGGCCTACGCGTTGAACAGCGTGCTGGGAGGGAGCGTAAGTTCCCGGCTCTTCCAGGAGGTCCGTGAAAAACGTGGATTGGCCTACTCCATCTATTCCTTCTTGTCTGGCTATTCCGACGGGGGCACCATGACGATTTATGCGGGCACCCGAGCGCGCGAAGTTGAGCGCGTCCTGAATTTGATCCGTCGTGAAATCAGGAGAATAGCGGCTGATGGCATCGAACGGTCGGAGCTCAAGCGGACGAAAGATCAGATGAAGGGCAGCCTCATGCTGAGCCTGGAAAGCTCCCATAGTCGTATGAACAAACTTGCGAAGGATGAGTTGATCGCGGGAACCCATACGAGCCTGGAAGATATGTTGTCAGAGATCGACGACGTCACCGAACAACAGATATATCGTGTCGCCCAAGAATTATTCGCTCCGGGAACGATGGCGATTACCGGATTGGGCCCAATCTCGTCCCGTCAGGTTGCAGCGTTGAGATAAGAATTTATTAATAAAGACTCGTGTCGAACGCATGACCTTGGTTTGCTCTAGATTTGTAACCAATTGATATACATGATCTAATAGCTGTGAATTGCCTACCCAGTCATTCGGCAAACATTTCCTTGACACCAAATCGTCGTTTCAGTACCGTTTCAGTACCATTGCCACGAATTTTCAATTATGAAGATCCATGCGAGGTGAAGCTGCAAAGGAGGAAGATAGAAAAGGGATACGACACACTTTCTCTCAAACCAGCGTGGTCTCTGAAATTATTTCCATGCATTCATCGTCTTCAAACGAACGTTCATAGGTTGTGAGTTTCATCTGTATGAAGGAGGGACTAGGTATGAAGAGGGTTGTCGTTCTAGCCGCCGTTGCAGTGTTCTCGGTTTTCGGCTTGCTAGCGGCCGAATTTTCTGTTGCTGCCGATGCCCCAGGAACCGCAGGTCCTGCTGATGCGATCGTCGGTGGAAAGCCACTGAAGGCCGAAGCCGCCGTCAAGACGCTTCAAGGCCGCGTCTGGTCGCAGTGGGCCGATAACCCAGATGGGGAACTTCTGTTCGGTATCCAATATTGGAACTCCGGAGAGCCAGGGTCTGGCATGCCGGCCGGCCGGTCATCCACGATGTTGGATGTGAAGCCTCCGGATCCCTTGTTCAGCTGCTGCGCATGGGGTTTTGCGGGTGGGAACGAAAAGAATGCAGCCTATTCCGGCTGGTACCATGCAGCCACCACGGTACGCCTGGCGGTGAAGGACAAGGCTCTGATGGATCAGATCATCAAGGCCTCCCAGGAGCTCGTGGCGATGGAAGTGACCTTGGATGGCAGGACGATCACCGGTTTCAAGGTGCTCAAGGAGTAGATACACTCAACTTTCATTTTTATAGGTCGTTGAAGGAGGACGCGATTATGACGCTTCAGAAGCAAGGCGGTGCCATTCTGGCAGCTGTTGCGCTGGTAGTCGGCATGGCTGCCACCGCGTTGGCTATCGAATCATTCCAAGAGCGATTTGAATGGGGCGACATGAGCAAGCCGACCACGATTCAAGGTCGGGTGATTGTGCTTGATCCGTACGATGAAGCGGTCTGGATTAACGTTTCTGTCTTCGGCGGAGCCGCCGAGAGCGGTTTGTTCTGGCAGAAGGTTCATCCCGGCAAGAATTTAAAATTCTACGCCGACAAGGGCGCCTGGGAAGAGCTCAAGAAGATGGGCCGTCCTCATGCAGGACCAGCGGCAGCGAAGGAAGTGCCTCCAGGCAGCACGACGGATCTGATAGAGTTTGTGGCCATGGAAACCGAGCAGAACCATCGTGTGATTTCCTCAGTCAAGAAGCTCCCTGAGGTTGCTGGTTCCATGGGCAAGCCCCTGAGTATTTCTGCGCTGCGTCTCAAGGAATGTGCGGGGAAGAGTGAATTTGATTCAGCATGTGCAACAGCTAAGCGAGGCCTCACTACCTCCCCAATGTCTCCGGACGGGGCCAATGTGCTTATGCAGTATGACGTGATGATTCCAGGTGGCAAAACCGTCGGCGGGTTGATCCCCTGGACGGCACAGTACAACCAAGCGCACTGATCAGAGTACATGGCTGAGCAAAAAAGCGGTCGCTCCTGACGGGGTGGCCGCTTTTGTTATTCTCCTTCGCCCGATACCCCGTAGCTTGCTGCGGGGAATTTCATTTGTGTTGTGATTGGTTGTCGTCCGGCTGGACCATGCGCTGCAGTTCGGCAAGGCGATTGAGCGCATCGAGCGGGGTCATCGAGAACAAGTCGATCTGTTTCACTTCCTCGATGATGGGGTGGGGCTGGGGAAGTGACTGTGATGCCCGATTTGGTTGTTCTTGGATCGGCCCCGTGAGCGTGGACTCTGGCTGTTCAAGTTGTGCCAGCACCACTTGCGCCCGATCGATCACACCGGCAGGAAGCCCCGCGAGTTTGGCGACGTGGATTCCGTAGCTTCGGTCGGCTCCTCCCGCCACGATTTTTCGGAGAAACACGATCTCGCCGTCACGCTCCTGTACCGCGACCCGATAGTTTCTGATTCCTTCCCGCTGCTGTTCGAGCTGCGTCATCTCATGGTAGTGCGTGGCAAACAGTGTGCGCGCGCCCAGGTGTGTGCGGTCGTGAATGTGTTCCGCCACCGCCCAGGCGATGCTGAGTCCGTCGTACGTGCTGGTGCCCCGCCCAATCTCATCCAACAGAATCAGACTCCGCTGGGTAGCGCTATTGAGAATGTTCGCGGTCTCCACCATCTCCACCATGAAGGTGCTCTGGCCGCTGGCCAGATTGTCCGAGGCCCCCACTCGGGTGAAGATGCGATCCACCAGTCCGATATGCGCTTCGGCCGCCGGCACAAAACTTCCAACTTGCGCCATGAGGACAATCAACGCCACTTGTCGGAGGTAGGTGCTCTTACCCGCCATGTTGGGCCCGGTGAGGATCAGGAGGCGATTGGTATTGAAATCGAGCAGGGCGTCATTCGGGACAAAGGCCATGTCATTGGCGAGCCGTTCGACCACCGGATGGCGGCCATCGCGGATGGAGATGGTTCCGCTCTCATCAACTACCGGTCTCGTGTACTGGTTCAGCGCCGCGGTCTCGGCGAGGCCGGCCAGGACATCGATCAGCGAGAGCGTGTTCGCCATGGCGTCCAGTCGATGGGCTTCTTTGGCCAGGCGATCGCGGAGTTGGGTGAAGATGTCCTGCTCTAGAGCGAGCAACTTGACTTCGGCACCGGTGACGCGCTCTTCCAGTTCTTTCAGTTCGGGCGTCATGAACCGCTCGGCGTTAACGAGGGTTTGTTTGCGGATGTACTCGGCCGGCACGCGGGCGAGATTGGTCTTGGTGATCTCGATGTAGTAGCCGAACACCTGGTTGTAGCGCACCTTCAGCGATTCGATGCCGGTGCGTTCGCGCTCTTTGCTTTCGAGTCCAGCAATCCAGCTTTTCCCTTCCTTGCTGGCTTTGCGCAGTTCATCGATGCCGGCGTCGTAGCCTTCCCTGATGGTGTTTCCGTCGCGAACGGAGAGCGGGGCATCAGGTTGGATGGCATGTTCGATCAGATCATAGAGATCGCGCCCATCATCCCATGACGTGCGGGCATCGACAAGCAACGCACTCTGGAAGGACGCGAGGTGAATCAGGATTTCAGGTAAGATGGAAAGGGACTGTTTCAATGCGAGGAGCTCACGCGGGCCCGCGAGGCCCAACACAATGCGACTGCCGAGCCGTGCGATATCCTGAACCTCCCGCAAGGCGGTGCGTAAGGCCACGCGTTCCTGCATCCGGTCCTTCAGTTCTCCCACCGCGTCCAGCCGCACCCCGATGTGGCTGCATTGGATCAATGGCCTGACCAGCCACTGCCGCAGCAACCGGCTTCCCATGGCCGTGACGGTTCGATCCAGGACGGACAAGAGAGTAGTGGATCGCAATTCCTGCGAGCTCTCACCGGACACCATTGGCTTGAGGAGTTCCAGGTTTCGAATGGTCACGCTGTCCAGATGCATGGTCTCGTTGACCCAGCGGACCTTGAGCCGGCGGATGTGGTCGAGTGGGGCGGTCGGCTGGGTTTCTCGGAAGTAATGCAAGACCGCGCCGGCTGCTCCAATGGCGGCGGTCAGGCCTCGGCACCCGAAGGCCTCAAGCGTCTGTATGTGAAACAGATCTTGCAGCATACGAGCGGCCTGTTGTTGGTCGAACGAGGCCGTCGGTCGTTCACACAAGCGCGCGCCTTCGATCTGGTCGAGCCAGACTGCGGCTTGACGGTCAAGTCCAGTTGCGAACAGCACCTCTCGAGGTTCCAGCCGCGTGAGCTCGTCCAATACCTGCGCCAACGCTTGGGGGCCTTGAAACTCCGTAATCCAAAACTCGCCGGTGGAGACTTCGAGCGCCGCTAATCCGATCAACGGCGGTTGCGCTGTTGCCGAGCGGATGGAAAGGGCGGCGAGATAGTTCGATTCAACCGGCGAAAGAAATTCCGTGTCGACGAGCGTGCCTGGCGTGTAGAGCCGGACGACTTCACGGCGCACCAGCCCTTTGGCGAGCTTGGGATCTTCAACCTGTTCACAGAGGGCCACGGTCCGCCCGGCCTTGAGCAGCTTTGCGAGGTAGCCGGTCGCTGCGTGATAGGGGACTCCACAGAGTGGAACCGGGTCGGGGCTGCTCTTGTCACGGGACGTGAGCGCGATGGAGAGGAGTCGCGAAGCTTCCCGTGCGTCCTCATAGAACATTTCATAAAAATCTCCGACGCGAAAAAACAGGATGGCCTGCGGATAGCCCCGCTTGATGTCCCGGTACTGGCGCATGAGCGGGCTGATATCCACGTCACTCATCGGCGAGGTCCTGTGATGGTTCCAGCGGTGCGGGGGCGGGAGTTCGGCCGGATATCTTATCAATCGACTGACGAAGCCGTTCAAGGTCCACCTCGGCTTCTTGTAGCGTTTTCGTTTTCCGCCGCAGCTCAATGCGGCCACGCACCCACGGGGGAAACAGCAAAATGGCTGCGACCAGCAGCCCGACGACGAAGCCGGCCAGAATGGGTTTATAAATGGGCGTCGAGGCCTCGAGCAATCCAAAAAAATAGCGGAGCGTGACTTCTTGTTCCTGGTTTTGCAAAAAGAAGGCTAGAGAAAGGAGCAGAAGAATGCCGACGAGAATCAATCGGATCATCGTTTCAGGGCCTTTCTTCGATGGCGGGGTTTCGCCTGACGCGAGGGGGTTGATCGTCGAGTTGGGCGCTGGGCCTGTTTGATTTGAATCAGGAGCGCGAGGGATTGCGGTCCCTGTGCCGTCAGCTGTGCCTTCCGCGTGGCAAGGCTCCGGTGCGTCAAGCGCACCTCCAGCCGGTCCTCCGGAAGCAGTGAGGGAAACCGGTCGGCCCACTCAATGGCGGTGATCGCTTCGCCGGTGAAATAGTCTTGCAACCCGATCGATTCGGCCTCTGCGTGGGTGTGCAGCCGATAGAGGTCGACGTGAATCAGAGGAAGCCGGCCATGGTATTCGTGAATCAACACAAAGGTGGGGCTGCTGACGGAGGCCGGCGGTGCTCCGAGCCCGGCTGCAATCCCTCGGACCAGAGCGGTCTTGCCTGCGCCCAGTTCACCTATTACAGCGAGCACTTCCCCTCCCTTGAGCGCGCAGCCGATGGCCTGTCCGAGGGACTCTGTCTCAGAGCGAGATGAGAGGACAAGTTCCAGCGAACCAGTGGATGAAGCAATCTTTCTCCTCGACACCTGATCATCCTTCAAACCATTGAATCTGGCTCGGCTAGGCCTCATAGACCGTCTTGAGTGCATGCGGAATCTGATCAATCACATCTCCAGCAATCAGCCCTGCTTGTCCGTTCGTGGCCGCGGCCAGGTCTCCGGCAGATCCATGCAGGTAGGTGGCCACACAGGCGGCTTCCCACGACTCCAGGCCTTGGGCCAAGAGTCCCACGATCATGCCGGTCAATACATCGCCGGTACCCGCAGTCGCCATACCCGGATTGCCGGTTGGGCAGATCGCCACGGCTCCATCTGGTCGCGCAATGACTGTCCTGGCGCCTTTCAAGACGACGAATACTCCGCGTTCTCGTGCGAACCGCGCGGCAGTGCCTATTCGATCCGCATTGATGCGCTGGGGTGTCGTATCAATTTCCAGTCGAGCCATCTCGCCCGGATGGGGTGTGAGGATCGGAGGCGTCTTGCATGCCGTCAGAAGCGAAGCTCGTCCGGCCAGCGCGTTCAGCGCATCGGCGTCAAGGACGGCGGGTCGATCGAGCTGTTTGATTAAGGCTTGGACCAGTTCGACCGTTTCTGGATGTGTCGACAGTCCAGGACCGATCGCGATCGCGGTTCTTGCGGCGATGAAAGCTGCAAGCCGATCGAAAGCGGTTCGCGAAAGAGTCCGCGATTTCGTTTCCGGCATCGGGACGGTCATCGCTTCCAACAGTTTCGCTTCCAACACGTCGTTGACGCTGGAGGGGGTGGCGACGGTGACCAGGCCCGCGCCGACCCGAAGAGCCGCTTTCGCGGTCATAGCCGCCGCACCGGTCTTGCCGACGGAGCCCGCGATGATCCCGGCATGGCCGAACGTGCCTTTATGACTCGACAGTCGTCGCGCCGGTAAGGAAGCCTGCACGAACGAATTTGTTATCAAGGTTGTCCGACTCTGGACGGCATCGATGTAGGCTTGCGGAATGCCGATGTCGACGATGGTCACCAGCCCGGCGAGATCAATCCCGTGGTTTTGGTACAACCCGAACTTCGGAAGGCCGAATGTCACGGTGAGCGAGGCCTGTACGGCTCGGCCGAGAATGGCTCCGGTGTCGGCATGGAGACCTGATGGGAGATCGACGGCCACTACAGGACGGCTTGCTTCATTGATGCTGTCGATAGCCTCGCCATAGCGTCCCGTAACTTCTGAAGTAAGACCCGTTCCGAGCAGGGCATCGACGAGGATGTCACTGTCGCGCAAGAGTGATTGGGTTTGGCTTTTTGAGGTATATGGACGCACGGCCGACTTGCCCGCACTACGAACGAATTGCCGATACATCGTTGCGGCATCGCGGCTCATCTCCGAGACAGGCGCCATGGCGAGAACCAGGACTTTCGCTTGGCGACGATGGAGGAGCCGAGCCACGACACACCCATCGCCTCCATTGTTGCCTTTACCACAAAGAATGGTGACGATCTTCCCGCGTGTAGATCCAAATGTCTGTTCGAGACAGGACACCACGCCTGAGCCAGCGCGCTCCATCAGCGTCGTTCCTGGGATGCGAGCCTCGGCGATCGTTCGGCGATCGAGCTCCTGCATCTGCGTGCCGGTGATGATCTTTGTCATTGCGAGCCAATGCCGAGGTTAGCGAGGTGCGGGTGCGGCATGAGGTAACGCGTGTGTGCTCGAACCGCCTGGTTATGATGATGGAGGGCAGATGGCGTCATGACATGGTCGTCGTGCGCATCAAGATGATTCGGCAGACGCCAGCAGGTCGATGGCATCTTGTTTAACTGAGTAAGGCCTTCATATCTTTCACGGCTTGTTCGAGGCCGATGAGGACGGCCCGCGCAATGATACTGTGCCCGATGTTGTATTCGACGATTTCAGGAATGTGAGTCAGGCGCTTCACGTTGCGATAATTCAATCCATGCCCGGCGTTGACCCCGATGCCCAGCTTGTAAGCCAGCTTCGCAGCCTGGGTGATGGCTTCGAATTCAGCGTCGGCTTCTTTGGAACGTGTGGCATTCGCATAGCGGCCGGTATGCAGCTCCACAAAATCAGCCGAAATTTTGTGCGCGGTTTTGATCTGATTGAGATCGGGTTCGACAAAGACGCTGACGGGAATACCGCCGTCATGCAGAAGAGTAATAATCCCCTGAATCCGATCGCGCTGCCCCGCGATATCCAGCCCCCCTTCGGTTGTCAGTTCCTGTCGTTTCTCGGGGACTAAGGTCACCAGGTCCGGTTTTACGTTGAGAGCGATCTTCGCCATGGCGTCGTCAGCCGCCATTTCAAGATCGAGCTTCGTGCGGACAATCTCGCGCAAGAGCTGAAGGTCCCGGTCTTGGATGTGGCGGCGGTCTTCTCGCAGGTGGACGACGAGCCCATCGGCTCCGGCGAGTTCGACGAGTACGGCTGCGGCCAGGGGATCGGGGTCGATACCCCCTCGTGCTTGCCTCAACGTCGCGACGTGATCGATGTTGACGCCCAGCCGGGCCATGCATCCTCCATCCGGCCTGTCGGGTACCAGGAAGAGTGGGACAATGACGTGAGGTGGTAACGAGTGGTATTACTAGCAGAAAGGAGCGATGGGGGGCAAGAACAGACTCGCCGGGGGTTGACTCGAATCAGGTACAAGGATGGTGCAGGGGGCAGGATTCGGAACCCCACAGAATCACGAGCTAAATTGACTCGACCGGAGCCCTCCATTAGAATAGGTTCTTCTCAAGCTCCCTGACATTCTGACGGGAAAGGGAAATTGGGAGTCACCAAGAAAGACAAAGGACATTAATGGGGCTGGGCGAAGGGTTTTATCGAATCAAGAGACTTCCTCCGTATGTATTCGCGCAAGTGCAATCCCTCAAGCTTGAAGCCCGGCAGCGCGGCGAGGATATTATCGATTTCGGTATGGGGAATCCCGACCAACCGACACCACCCCATATCGTCGAGAAGATGATCGAGGCGGCTCGTAAGGGGAAGAATCATCGATACTCCGCCTCGCGCGGGATCACCAAGCTGCGACATGCGATTTGTGGGTGGTACAAGCGAAATTATGATGTCGAGCTGGATCCCGAAACAGAAGCCATTGTCACCATTGGGTCCAAGGAAGGTCTGGCCCATTTGGCCTTGGCCATGATCGGCCCCGGCGATGTGGTGCTGACTCCGACACCGACCTATCCGATCCATATGTACAGCTTCATTATTGCGGGTGGCGAGGTCCGTGGGATTGAACTGCGCCAGGATAGCGACTTTTTTGAAGATCTGACACGCGTCTATCGCCAGACATTCCCACGGCCGAAGATTCTGGTCATTAATTTTCCACACAACCCAACCACGGCGGTGGTGAATCTCGATTTTTTCATGAAGATCGTGGCCTTTGCCAAAGAGCACAACGTCATCGTCATTCACGATCTGGCTTACGCGGATCTTGTGTTCGATGGCTACAAAGCGCCCAGCTTTCTTCAAGTTCCCGGCGCAAAGGACGTCGGGGTGGAGTTCTATACCCTCTCAAAGGCCTACAACATGCCGGGTTGGCGCGTGGGCTTCTGCGTGGGCAATCGCGAGGTCGTTGGGGCTCTGGCGAAGATCAAGAGCTATCTCGACTATGGCATTTTCCAGCCGCTTCAAATCGCCAGCGTGATTGCGCTGAACGGGCCGCAGGACTGCGTGAAGGAAACCGTCATGCGCTATCAGAAACGGCGCGATGTCCTAGTGGGCGGGTTGAACCGGATTGGATGGCAGGTGACGAAGCCGCTGGCGACCATGTTCGTGTGGGCGCGCATTCCACTGCCCTATCGCCAGAAGGGGTCGTTGGAGTTTTCGAAACTGTTGCTCAAGGAAGCGAAGGTCGCGGTGTCTCCTGGGATCGGATTTGGCGAAGGCGGCGATGAATTCGTGCGCTTCGGTCTGGTGGAAAACGAGCATCGCACACGCCAGGCCGTGAGAGGGATTCGCAAGGCGCTCAAGCTCGATGGAGCTGAGGAATGAAGTCGCGCGTCGGAGTCGGAATTATCGGGTTCGGCACGGTAGGCACCGGGGTGGCCAAAATCCTCCTCGACAATGCCACGCTCATTCGCCGCCGTGTCGGCGTGCCGATCGAATTGGTCCGCATTGCGGATCTCGACATTACCAGAGATCGCGGTATCGTGCTCCCTCCCGGTCTGTTGTCGACCGACGTGAAGCAAGTGCTCAACGACCCTGCCATCGATGTCGTGATCGAATTGATCGGCGGGTACGATACGGCCAAGCGGGTCATCTTGGAAGCGATCGCTGCCGGAAAGCACGTGGTCACGGCAAACAAGGCTCTTCTGGCCCTCCACGGCGAAGAAATTTTCGAGGCTGCCGCGCGCAAGGGCGTCGATTTGGGTTTCGAGGCCAGCGTGGGCGGCGGGATCCCTGTCATTCGGGCGCTGACGGAGGGGCTGGCGGGTAATACGATCCAATCCATCTACGGCATTATCAACGGGACCTCCAATTATATTTTGTCGAGGATGACCCACGAGGGCCATAGTTTCGAGGCGGTCCTCAAGGATGCGCAGCAAGCCGGCTATGCCGAGGCAGATCCGACCTTCGATGTGGCGGGAATCGACTCGGCGCACAAGCTCGCCATACTCGTCAGTCTTGCCTACGGCACCCCGGTGAATTTCAAAGAGATCTATACCGAGGGGATTATGCACATCACCCCGACCGATATTACCTATGCGAAGGAGTTCGGATTTACGATCAAGCTGCTGGGTATTGCGAAGCTCGCGGATGGCGAAATTGAAGCCCGGGTTCATCCCACGATGCTGCCGTCGGTGTCTCCCATCGCGCAGGTTGAAGGCGTCTATAACGCGATTCAACTTGTCGGCGACGCGGTCGGCGACATCGTGTTGTATGGCCGAGGGGCTGGATCCATGCCGGCGGGGAGCGCCGTCGTCAGCGACGTCATCGCGATCGGACGGAACCTGCTTAAGGGCGCAGTCGGACGAGTACCTGTCGCGTCGTTCCAACAGGATCAGCGGCGACCACTCCGGATGAAGCCGATGGAAGAAATCAGCTCACTCTATTATTTACGATTCATGGTTGTAGACCGTCCCGGGGTGTTGGCTCAAATTGCCGGCGAGTTGGGTCGCTGTGGGATCAGCATTTCGTCGATGCTGCAGCAGGGTCGTCGGGAAGGGCAAACAGTGCCGGTCGTCATCAAGACGCATATGGCGAAGGAACGCGATGTGCAGTCGGCGCTTCGTGAAATCAACCGCAAGGCCGTTGTCTCCGAACCCGCGACGCTCATTCGGGTCGAAGGCAAGGACGAGTGATCGGATGAATCGCTGGCGCGGCATCATTGAGGAATACCGCAAGTTCCTTCCTGTGTCGGAGAAGACCCCGGTCATCAGCTTGGGAGAGGGCAATACACCCCTCATTCGTGCGGCACGGCTGGCCAAGGCGATTGCGCCGGGCATTGAACTGTATCTCAAGTTCGAGGGCATGAATCCAACCGGATCGTTCAAGGATCGTGGGATGACGTTGGCGATCTCGAAGGCGGTGGAGAATGGCGCCCGCGCTGTTATGTGTGCGTCGACCGGTAACACATCCGCCTCTGCGGCCGCCTACGGGGCCCGTGCGGGACTGTCCGTCTATGTGCTGATTCCCGCCGGCAAGATTGCCATGGGCAAACTCTCCCAAGCGATGATGCATCAAGCCACGGTGATTCAAATCGAAGGAAACTTCGACCAGGCCCTGACGCTCGTCAAGGACCTCTCGGCCGCGCTCCATATTGAGTTGGTAAACTCCTTGAATCCCTTCCGGATTGAGGGACAGAAAACCGCCGCCTTTGAGGTGTGCGATCAACTCGGCGACGCGCCGAACCTTCATGTGCTTCCGGTCGGGAATGCGGGGAATATTACTGCCTACTGGGAAGGGTATCGAGCGTATCGCGCGGCGAATCAGACGACAAAGCTTCCTCGCATGATGGGATTTCAGGCTGCCGGCGCGGCTCCGATTGTTCTGGGGAGGGTCGTCGAGCAACCGCAGACGATTGCGTCGGCGATTCGAATCGGCAATCCGGCCAGCTGGTCGGCGGCGTTGAAAGCCGTCGAGGAATCTTCCGGCGCGATCGACATGGTCACGGATGAAGAGATTCTTCAGGCCTATGCGACGGTGGCGGCGACCGAAGGCGTCTTTTGCGAACCGGCGTCGGCCGCGTCGGTTGCGGGGGTGGCCAAATTGCACCGAGCAGGGGTTCTGCGAGAAGGAGAGACTGTAGTATGTACGCTTACGGGGCATGGTTTGAAAGATGCCGACACGGCGATCAGCATCTCGAAACAACCTCTGACCGTCAAGGCAACACGCGAGGACGTTGCCCGTCTAATGAAAGTGTGAGAGGCATGTGGACTCCATGAAATATGTGATCCTGCATGCTGGGGGAATGGCCGATCATCCCCAGCAAGAACTGGGAGGACGCACGCCGCTCCAAGCCTCCGCGACTCCCCATCTTGATCGTCTGGCGCAGAGCGGAGAACTCGGTAAGCTGGTGGTTCCCGCCGACGGTGTTCGCCAAGGAAGCGGGTTGAGCGGCACGGCGATTCTCGGTTACGACCCGAAGAAATTTTATCAAGGCCCCGGACCGCTTGAAGCGGCAAGTTTGGGTGTGTCCGTGACAGAACATGATGTGGTGTATCGCTGCACGATGGTGACCCTGAAGCCGGAAGGCGGGAAGGGTGGCGGCGAGATCAAGAAACTAGGCCCACATGTGATCATGGACGATGCGACAGCGGGCTTGATCGAAACCGAAGAGGCCCGTGAATTGATCGAGGCGATCAATGAGCAGCTCGGCTCCGAAACCATCCAGTTCTACCCTGGGGCGGGTCACCGCCATCTCATGGTATGGGTAAACGGAAAATCACGTGCAGTCTGCGTCGATCCGCAAACGATACTCGGTCTATCCATCACCGATGCCTTACCTACGGGTGACGGCGCGGACATTCTTCGAAAGCTCATGGACGCCTCGCATCTTATCCTGCGCGATCATCCCGTCAACGACGAACGGATGGCCGCCGGCAAGAAGCCGGCGAACTGTGTCTGGCTGTGGGGCGAAGGGCGAGCCGTTATGTGGCCGAGCCTGGCGGAGAAGTACCGTGTCACGGGCGTGGTTGTGGCCACGAGTGATGTGCACCGTGGCGTTGGAATCTGCGCGGGTCTCGATGCGACGGACCTTGACCGGCTTGCGGGCGGGGATCTTCGCACCAAGGCGACAGTGGCACTGGCGGAATTTGCCAAGAAGGATTTTGTCTATGTCCACGCCGGATTAACGGACGAAGTCGTACACGGCACCGATATTAAGGCGAAGGTTCGCGGCATTGAAGAGTTTGATCGAGACCTTGTCGGTCCATTATTCGAGGGACTGGCCAAACAAGGGCTCTATCGTTTCCTGGTGGTGTGCGATCAAGGCGAAGGGGCGCAGGGTCGCGCCTTCTACGCGTTCGGGGAGGGAGGTGGAAAGGGCTCAGGGACAGCCGGTCGCCGCTTTACGGAGCCTGATGCCCAAGCCACGAACACGCCTGCTCGTGTTGCGACCAAGTTTGTGAACAAGCTCTTTGCAAAAAGCTAAAGTCTGTGGCATTGATCGTCCAAAAATATGGCGGCACTTCGGTCGGAACGATCGATCGAATTCACCGCGTCGCCGATCGGGTGGTCCAGACGCAGCGCGACGGGCATCAGATCGTGGTGGTGCTCTCGGCGATGAGCGGTGAGACGGATCGGCTCATCAAGCTGGCGCATGAGGCGACACCGATCCCGGATGAGCGCGAAGTGGACATGCTTCTCTCGACCGGAGAGCGGGTCACCATTGCCCTTCTGGCGATGGAGTTACGCGGGCGAGGGATCAATGCACGGTCCTTTACGGGCCGGCAGGTCGGTATCATTACCGATAGTGCTCATACAAAAGCCCGCATTGCGCGCGTCACGGCGGATCGCATCCGCGAGGCGCTGGAACAGGGTGTCATTCCGATCGTGGCGGGCTTCCAAGGGATCAACGAACAATCGGATGTGACGACGCTTGGCCGTGGGGGGTCCGATCTCTCCGCCGTCGCGCTGGCGGCAGCGTTGAAGGCAGATCGCTGCATTATCTACACCGACGTCGAGGGGGTCTTCACAGCGGATCCCAATATTGTGCCCGCGGCGAGACGGATCGACAAGATTGCCTATGAAGAGATGCTCGAAATGGCCAGTCTCGGGGCCAAAGTCCTCCAAACCAGATCGGTCGAGTTTGCGGCCAAGTTCAACGTGCCGGTGGAGGTGAATTCGAGCTTCAAAGAAGGAAAGGGAACTCTCGTGACGAAGGAAGATGCGGACATGGAAGCGGCGGCGGTAGCCGGGGTCACCGGAGACCGCAATCAAGCGAAGATCACGATTGTCGGGGTACCGGATAAGCCGGGAATCGCCGCGCGGATTTTTGGATCTGTCGCGGAGGCCCACATTAATGTCGACATGATCATTCAGAACATAAGCCAGGCAGCCATGACGGACCTCTCGTTCACAGTGCCGCGCGCCGACCTCAAAAAGGCCGTGCCGATCATTCAGGCTGTGGCGAAGGACATTGAGGCCAGATCGGTGTCGGTTATCGAAGCGATTGCGAAGGTGTCGCTCATTGGGGTGGGGATGCGGTCCCATTCGGGGGTGGCGGCCAAAATGTTCGAAGTTCTCTCACGCGAGGGGATCAATATCATGATGATCAGCACCTCGGAGATTAAAATCTCCTGCGTGATCGACGAAAAGTATCTTGAACTGGCCATGCGATCTCTTCATGCCGCGTTCGGCCTCGACCAGGCGTAGTCGCCGAATCGCCAGGTCAAGTTGTGATTGCGAGTTTCCTTGCCGGATGGTCAAAATTTTCCGACGAGGCCGCAGCGAGCGAAAGGGACTGTCGCGGCTCGACTGAGCTCGCCGAAGTCCCTTCCGACCGGCGACTGTCCCTGTTTAAATAGCGGGACATGTTTAAATAGCGGGACAGGCACGGCTCGACTGAGCTCGCCGAAGTCCGGCAATGCCGGAGCCAGTCCCCTGAGCCTCTGACGGTGAGCCCATGAGCAATGGGAGACCAAAACTTGGTGAAAGACGCGTCTCGGCGCGGCCGGGCTGGGCGGGTGAAAAGAAAGACTGTTTCAGCATCCTGCTTCGGCGAGTCTCGACAGATTAGCCGTCCACCTGATACCCTCTCTTCCCATGGCTCGGAAAACCTCACCATCTCGTTCCTCTCGTGCTTCTCATGAGCGGAGCCCGTTACCTGAATTGAGATTGCCTGCCGATCGAGCGGCGGCGCTGGAGATCTACGACACGACGTTGCGCGATGGCGCGCAGGCGGAAGATGTCAGCTTCTCGGCGGAGGACAAGGTCCGCGTCGCACAGAAGCTGGATGAACTCGGAATCCATTTTATCGAGGGCGGTTGGCCCGGAGCGAATCCAAAGGACATCGAGTTCTTCCGGATGATCAAAACCATTCCATTGAAGCATGTCGCCGTGATCGCTTTTGGATCGACGCGGAAGGCGAGTAATTCTGTGCAAAAAGATCCCAATCTTCGGGCGTTGCTCGGCGCAGAAACCAAGACGATCACGCTCTTCGGGAAGACGTGGTCGCTGCACGTCACCGATGCCCTGGGTATCTCGTTGGCCAAGAACCTTGAACTGATCGGAGATTCCATCGCCTACCTGCGCCATAAAGGGCGCCGGGTGTTCTACGATGCAGAGCATTTTTTCGACGGCTATAAGACCAATCCCGACTATGCCCTCAACACGATCCGGAAAGCGGTGGAGGCCGGGGCTGAACGGGTGATTCTCTGCGATACCAACGGCGGAACCATGCCGTGGGAGATCCGGAAGATCTGCGAGATTGTCCAGCGCGAGTGCCCGGTGCCGCTGGGGATCCATGCCCATAACGATTGCGAAATGGCCGTGGCGAACTCACTTGTGGCGATCGAGACCGGCATCGTGCAAGTCCAAGGGACGATCAACGGAATAGGGGAACGATGCGGGAATGCGAATCTTTGCTCAATCATTCCCAATTTGGCATTGAAGATGAAGCGGCCTGCGCTGAATGATCGTTTGAATCGCTTGAAAGATGTTTCGAGTTTCGTGACCGAAATCGCGAATCTGATGCCCAACAAGCACCAGCCATATGTCGGCGATTCGGCGTTCGCGCACAAAGGCGGCGTCCACATTCATGCCGTGCTGAAAAATCCGGCCACCTATGAACATGTCGATCCGGCGCAGGTCGGTAATCGGCAGCGTGTATTGGTCTCGGACTACGCGGGGCGAAGCGGCCTCCTGGATAAGATTGAAGCCTATGGTATCAAGCTATCGAAGAACCACTCGAAGGTCCAGGAGTTGGTCAATACGCTGAAAGAGCGAGAAAGCCAGGGCTATCAGTTCGAAGGGGCAGAGGGATCGTTCGAGCTGCTCATGCGGAAGGCGATGGGGAGTCACAAGCCCTCATTCCAGCTTCTGGGATTCCGGGTCATTGTCGAAAAGAAACAGGAGAACGGGGCTCCGCTTTCTGAAGCGACCGTGATGGTCAAGGTCGGAGAAGTGGTAGAACATACGGCTGCAGTGGGGGCTGGGCCAGTGAATGCGCTCGACCATGCGCTGCGTAAGTCGTTGGAAAAATTCTATCCGCAGCTCAGGGAAGTCAAGCTCCTCGACTATAAAGTGCGCGTGCTGGCGGCGAATAAAGGGACCGAGTCCAAGGTTCGGGTTCTGATCGAATCCGGAGACCATAAAGACAAGTGGGGCACCGTCGGCGTGTCGGAGAACATCATCGAAGCGACCTGGCAAGCCCTGGCAGACAGCATTGAGTACAAGCTGCTCGAAAAGGAATAACCGCATACGTGGATAGTCAGCCAAATTTATTCTTGACAGACTTCATAACCTCACGTAACTTAAGCAAAACTCGTCGCATAAGGTAGGATGTCCTAGAAATAGGCGTGGCAATCTGCAGTGTTCATGTAGGGGGGTGGCATGAGAAAGGCTGATATCGCAAACGAAATTTTCAAACAGGTCGGCATTTCGAAAAATGAAGCAGCAGATATCGTCGAGCTTGTGCTCAATCTTCTGAAGTCCGTGTTGCAGAAGGGGGAATCGGTCAAGATCGCGGGATTTGGAAATTTTGTCGTGCGCAGCAAGGGTGCCCGTAAAGGTCGGAATCCTCGGACTGGAGAAGAAATTGGGATCACTCCCCGTCGAGTCGTCACGTTCCGGCCAAGCCAAGTGTTCAAGAAGTACGTCAATTCATAAGACTGCTTCACCCACATCATCGACCGCACCATGAGGGCCGGTCATGGGAATTGAACCCAGGCTGGGGAGCAAGGTTTTCTATAAAATCGGGGAAGTAAGTCAACTGACGAAACTTCCTGCTTACGTGCTCCGTTTCTGGGAATCACAATTCAGTTTTCTGAAGCCCAAGAAAAGCCGCGGAAACCAGCGCCTCTACATACAGCGAGACATCGAAACCGTACTCGAAATCAAGCGCATGCTCTATGACGAGGGACATACACTGGAAGGCGTCAAACGATATTGGGTCCGTCGTGGACGGGCCGCCTCGCGGTCGTTGCGTCCGAAAGAAATGGCTAAGAAACTCCGGGGTGACCTTCAGGCCATTTTGAAAATTCTCGAATCGCATTCACGGTGAGAGAGTAGAACCTTCCCCATTGCCTTTCCATGGCCTTCCAAGGGACAATAGGCACCTCATTGGAATTGGAAACACGTCGGGGCGTAGCGCAGCCCGGTAGCGTACTCGCTTGGGGTGCGAGTGGTCGTGGGTTCAAATCCCGCCGCCCCGACCATATTTATGTGAAACGTGAGGCGTCAGGCGTATAGATGAGACGAGCGTAAGCCACGTTCCCCCTCACGCCGCACTCCTTACCGTGATCTGAAGCTGCCCAGCGCAGCTTTTTTTGTTGCGAGTGAGTTATGCGTATTCTTGTCACCAACGATGACGGCATTCAATCACCAGGGATCGCGTTTCTGGCACAGGCCCTCTCCGCGATCGGTGAAGTCTGGATTGTCGCTCCGGATCGCGAGCGAACGGCCGTGGCCCATGCGGTAACGCTGCACAAACCCTTGCGGCTCCAGCGTGTCGCGCTGCGCACATTTTCGGTGAACGGAACACCGGTGGATTGTGTCAATCTGGCGCTGCTCAAAATTATGCCGAAGCCGCCGTCCATCCTGGTGTCCGGGATCAACAAGGGCGTCAATCTCGGCGATGACGTTATGTATTCAGGGACTGTCTCGGCGGCCATGGAAGGCACAATCCTCGGTGTGCCGTCTGTGGCCGTGTCACAAGAGGGGCAGGATGAGTTTCGCTTCACCGTCGGTGCGACTTATGCCGCGCGTGTTGTTCGGCTCATGCTTGACCAGGGCTTGCCCGAGGAAACGCTGTTGAACGTCAACATTCCGGATCGGCCCCGGCGATCTATCAAAGGTGTGCGGATTACGTGCCTCAGCCGTCGGCGCTTCCATAATCCAATTATCGAAAAACTCGATCCCCACGGGCGCAAGTACTACTGGATTGCGGGGAAGCGAGTGTCGTGGAGTCGCAACAAGGACGCAGACCATGAAGCGATTGAAGAGGGCATGGTATCCATTACGCCGATCCGTCTCGACAGCACTCACCATGGCGTGCTCGATCAGTTCCGTGCATGGGAGCCGGTCATTCAGGGTGGCGCGAATCGCCTGACGCGTCAGGGCCACTCGTCAGTCCGGCGCGGGAGTTGAATTCGTGATCAGTGGACTGATCGAAACCATCATCAGCGAACTGAGCCGATTCATCATCGCATGCATTTCCAAGTTCGGCTATAGCGGCATTCTCCTGACCATGGCCATCGAGAGCGCCTGTATTCCACTCCCGAGCGAAATCATCATGCCTTTCTCCGGCTACTTGGTGACCACGGGACAATTCACGATGCTTGGAGTGACCTTGGCCGGCGCTGTGGGCAATGTGGTCGGTTCCATCGTGGCCTACTATGCGGGCGTTTGGGGCGGTCGTCCCTTCATTGAGCGGTACGGGCCCTACTTCCTGATGTCGCACCGCGATCTCGACATCGCCGATCGCTGGTTTCAGACATACGGTGAAGCGGCGGTGTTCTTCAGCCGCATGCTACCGGTCGTGCGCACATTCATCTCCTTGCCGGCGGGAATCGCGCAGATGAACTTCCCGCGCTTCGTGCTCTTCACGTTTCTCGGCGCATTGCCCTGGTGCTATCTCCTTGCCTATATCGGTGTGAAGATGGGCGAGCGCTGGGAAGAATTGCGGGAGTATTTTCATCAGTTCGATGTAGTGATAGGAATACTGCTCGTCGCCGCGCTCGCGTTCTTTTTATGGTCCCATTGGCCGAAGCGTCGCCCAACTCTTCAATAGGGTCGCTCTCATGCTCAAGATCTACAATACGCTCACTGGAAAGAAGGAGCCGTTCGAACCGCTCGTGCCGAAGACCGTGCGCATGTATGTATGCGGCGTGACGGTCTATGACTATTGCCATATCGGCCATGCGAGGAGCGCGCTCGTCTTCGATGTGATCCGGCGGTACCTGGAACATTCGGGCTACACGGTCGAGTTCGTCAAGAACTTTACCGACGTGGACGACAAGATCATCAAACGGGCGAACGAGCAGGGCGTGAGCTGCGACCAGATCACGGCCAAATTCATTCAAGCCTATTATGACGATATAGAGAGGCTGGGTGTGCGGCCGGCGTCCATCGAACCCAAAGCGACTGAGCATATGGCCGATATCGTTCGGTTGACCGAAACCTTGGTTGCAAAGGGCCTGGCTTACCAAGTGGATGGGGATGTCTACTTTGAAGTCGCCAAGTTCCCCGATTACGGTCAGCTCTCCAGGCGGCGGTTGGAGGATTTGCAGGCAGGCGCGCGCGTGGATGTCGATGAGCG
Source organism: Nitrospira sp. (assembly GCA_005239465.1). Taxonomy (GTDB): domain Bacteria; phylum Nitrospirota; class Nitrospiria; order Nitrospirales; family Nitrospiraceae; genus Nitrospira_D. Next base: position 35,193 of record SPAW01000035.1, read on the forward strand.
GAAGCGTCACCCGATGGATTTCGCCCTCTGGAAAAGTAGCAAACCTGGTGAACCTTCATGGGAGAGTCCCTGGGGCCCTGGTCGGCCTGGCTGGCATATCGAATGTTCCGCCATGTCAATCCGTCATCTGGGCGAGACGTTCGATATCCATGGCGGAGGGATGGATCTGATCTTCCCGCACCATGAGAACGAGATTGCGCAGTCTTGTGGTGCGACGGGCAAAGAGTTCGCGCGCTACTGGATTCACAACGGATTCGTGCAGATCAACCAGGAGAAGATGTCCAAGTCCCTGGGAAACTTTTTCACGATTCGGGAAATTTTTGAGAAGTCAGAATGGCCGGAAGCGGAGACCGGGGAAATGCTCCGATATTTCTTGCTGGCGACGCAATACCGAGGCCCGCTTGATTTTTCCGACCAAAGCTTGAGAGAGGCCAAAAACGCGGTGGATGGGTTCTACGACTTGTTCATGCGCCTGGGCGAGTCAGATACGAGGACTACGGCTGATAAGGATTTGGCGCTGACGATCGAGCGATGTCGGTCAGCCTTTCGCGACGCGATGGACGACGATTTTAATACCCCGATGGCGATTGCGGCCCTACAGGGCCTGCGGAGTGACGTCAACAAGTTGCTCGATCACGGACTTTCGACCGAGTGGCGCAGGACTGCCAGGACAGAGTTTCGGTCGCTGGGAAACTGCCTGGGATTATTTCAACTGGACAGGTGGCAATTTAACGCTCCTGCCAGATTGAAAGGTGCACACAGGCAAGCCGTCCTTGAGGCGGAGAGACAACACGCACAAGCTGGTAAATGGGACCCAAGTTACCATGAACTACTGTCCGGGCGGTCAAAGTTGCCACCAACTGAACGGTCATCTGCGCCAGCTTTGACCGATGAAGAGATAGAAAAAAAGCTGGTTGAACGCAATGAAGCTCGGAAACAGAAAGACTTCAAGAAGGCCGACGAGATCCGTCACTTCCTCTCATCTTGTGGCATCATCATCGAGGACAAGCCCAATGGCACCAGCCGGTGGAAGCGATAGCGCCCAGGAGATCCTCTATGGGCTCCATGCGGTGCGCGAAGCGCTCAAGGCCGGGACCAGGCCGCTGCAGCGTCTCCTGGTGATCAGGACCGATAAACAGTTCTCGGATTTGGTGCAGTTGGCGCGATCGCTTCATGTCCCGATCCACGTCCAACCGGTAGCCTCACTCGATCGGCTGGTTCCTGGCGGCAGGCACCAGGGCATCGTGGCCATTGCCGCCGCGAAAGCCTATCAGACGGAAGAAGCGATTCTCGCCCGCGCGGCCGCACGGAACGAGCCGCCGCTGTTGGTCATCCTCGATGGGGTGGAAGATCCGCACAATCTCGGTGCAGTGCTCCGGACCGCCGAGGGAGCCGGTGTCCACGGTGTGTTTATTCCCGAACGGAGGGCGGCCGGGCTCACCTCGGTGGTCGCAAAGGTCTCCGCCGGAGCGATCGACCATATTCCAGTGGCGAGGGTGACAAATACAAGTCGACTGCTTGAGTCATTGAAAGCAGCGGGGGTGTGGATCTATGGGGTGGAACCGTCGGCGAACACGCTCTTTATGGATGTCGATCTGCGAGGACCGGTCGGGCTGGTGTTTGGTGGAGAAGGAGCGGGGATTCGACCGGGGGTGCTCCAGCATTGCGATGAACGCATCCGCATTCCCATGAAGGGCCACGTCCAATCGCTGAATGTGTCGGCTTCTGCCGCGGTGATGTTGTTCGAGGCAGTCCGCCAACGAGGTCTCTCTGTCGGGCAGAAGGCCGGACCTAGCGGATCTTGAGCATGCCGCCCTGGATGGCTGTCTTCAGCAGCTGAGCAGTATTCGACACGCGCATTTTCTTCATCATGTTGGCGCGGTGGGCTTCGACAGTCTTCACGCTGATTTTCAGCCGCTGGCCGATTTCCTTATTCTTAAAGCCGGCCCAAATCAATTCCAGAATCTCCTGCTCGCGCGAGGTTAATGACTCCGGCCGCTTCGTGCGGGGAGGAGGCTCAAGGTCTGCAAGAGACTTCCGAACCCGTGGCTTCCCAGATGCCTTAGCCATGATGATCAGTTCTTCTTTGATACGCGGTCGATTCAGGTATACTGGGAGTCAATCATGCCTAACCGCATGGTACAGGAATGGCGGACTATTATAGGAATGATCGCTAGAGAATGTAAATGGAAGCACTTCGGCCCTAGTAGGGTTACTGAGTAAGGAAACAAACTATTTTTGAAGCCGTGCAATAGATGAAGCTGCTTGTTCCCGCTCACATGCATTAAGACCAGGCTATGTTCTCACTGTATCTGATTGTGGGTCTCTTTGGCGCGCTCGTCGGCAGCTTTCTCAACGTCTGTATTTACCGGCTACCACGGCATGAATCGATTGCGTGGCCTGGCTCGCACTGTCCTTCTTGCTCCAGCCCGATTGCTTGGTACGACAATGTTCCCCTTGTGAGCTATCTGATCCTCCTGGGCCGCTGCCGGCATTGTGCAATGCGCATCCCCTTCCGCTATCCGGTGGTGGAAGCCCTCAATGCCCTTGGCTATGTCGGGTTGCTGTGGTTCTTTGGACCGAACTGGCCTGCGGTTGCGTACGGACTGCTCTACTCGGGGCTCCTCGTCGTGGCTGGGACAGACCTTTCCCACAAGGTAATCCCTAATGTCATTACGTTTCCTGGAATTGTCGTGGGGCTTATCAGCGCCGCCACCGTCCTGCCGCTGGGGCTGATGAATGGTCTGATTGGACTTCTTGTTGGTGGAGGAATCTTGTGGCTACTCGCGTGGGCGAGTCCCTATCTCTTTGGGAAAGAAGGGATGGGGGGAGGCGATATTAAACTCCTCGCGATGATCGGCGCCTTTCTCGGCTGGAAGCCCGCCCTGATGACGATCATGGTAGGGTCCTTCTTGGGTTCACTCGTCGGGATCACCCTCATTGCCGTGCGGGTGATCAAGCGAGAAGACTACATTCCCTTCGGGCCGTTTCTTGTCTGCGGAGCATTGATCGCACTGTTCTTCGGACAATCCATACTCGATTGGTATCAAGGATTGCTGGCCGGCTAACTCCAGTTTCCTTCCAGCCGTTCGTATTCTCAGTCTCCTTCTTCTCTCACTGTATCTATTCCTGAAAGAACTGTATCTCCGTAGGCACAGCCTTATTACCGCTGTGTTTCTTCTTCCCAGGGCGACCCGTTCTCTCGCTGAGTTCAGGCCTTCGTCAGTTTTGCCTTGTTGATCCAAGGACTTCGCCGCCATCCAACGACCGCCTCAGCGGACACTGCTATTCACGGAAGCGCGATTCGAGATCGGCACGACTCTTGAGTAGGGACCATGCCATTTGAAATCCATGTTGCTATCGGGAAATACGGTGGGAGGGTGCATGAAGCAGGATGGCAAGACATTGATGGAACTCATGGTAGTCGTGGCGATCATCGGGATCGTCGCGGCCATGAGCGGTCCAAACTTTTTGGCGCTCAACTCACGCATGCAGGCTCGCTGCGCAACAGAAGAGATCGCCTCGGAACTTCGCCTCGCGAGACAGCTGGCGATCACCTATCGAGATCGAGTTCGCGTCGTCTTTGACATTGAACAGCAGGTCCTAGAGGCACAATTCGTCAATGGCGCGACGACACATCATGTCTACCGCTACGGGGACAAAGGTATTGTCATCGAGGAACCAAGCGCGGGACCGGAGATCCTGTTCCATCCCAGCGGTCGTTCCGCAACGGCGACCACGGTTCAACTCCGCAGCAAAGATGGACAGATTCAGAAATTGACTGTGGGCATAACCGGCCGGGTGTCAATCCTATGAGCCGGTGTTCACGCGACGCAGGGTTCAGTCTGATTGAGGTGATGATGGCAATGGTGATTTCTGGAATAGCGTTAATGGGGACGATGGGCGCGGTGGAGATATCGTCTAGGTATGTCCAACAAGGCGGTCTCAGTAGCAGAGCGCTGGAACTGGCCCAGGCGAGGTTGGAAGTAAAGCGGTCGGTTCGCTGGCAGTCTCTCCTTGAAGATGACCTCGATCACGACGGAGTTCCTGAGACCATCATGAAGGATGATGGTCAGGGCCGCGACGCGATGGCCGGCGATGGAATCTACACAGCCGTGCTGGAGCGTGATGGAGTGACTGTGGTCTGGAGTGTCGAAGCAGATCGCCCAGGGCCACTGGGTGCGGTCGGCCTGGTGGCGGTCCGGGCGGTGGCTTCCTATATTGGACCGGGAGGTCAGAAAGAAGTGCGCGTGGCGACCCTCCGAGCGAATCCTGCATTTGTGGGGCAACGATGAGCCAAATGTATGTTGTTGGGTCTCATGTGAGGGATCTAAAGAATGTCTCTCTCCTCTTCAACATGCGAGGCGTCTGTCTGACGGAGTTGATGGTCAGCTTGGCGACAGGAGCCATCGTGCTTGCTGCAGCATTGGACACCTTCAATGTCGTGCAGACCCGTGCTGCCAAGCAGCATCGTGCTCTGGCGCATCAACAAGACCTTCGACTCGGGTTAGAAGTCTTTGAACAGGAAGCTCGCCTTGCGGTGGCTGATTCGATCGTTACTGCGTCCCCTGATACGTTTCTGTTTCTGGCCAACGTCAACGCGCAGCGGACAACGACCACCAGCGCTGTTGTGCCGGGACAATCTGTCCTTGCGGTGCAGGATGGCAGCGGGTGGGGCGAAGGAAAGTCAGTGACCCTCTGCGGGCAACAAGCCTGCGAAGAGCATCTCCTCTCCCGTGCGGGGCAACGATATCAGCTGGTGCTAGCTGAGCCGGTTGGATTGTCGCTCCCTGCCGGGGCTTCTGTCGAGGTGAGGAATCGAGTGGTCTATTACACCAAGCGCGATGAAAAGGGAGCATTGAGGCTCATGCGCATGGTGGATGGAGGAGCGAATGTCCTTATCGGAGAGCTGGAAGATGCGCACTTTTCTTATCGGGACGAACGTGGCTACCTCACGCACCTGCCGTCGCAGGTGAAGCGAGTGGTCGTCGAGATCGAGCAGACTTACTCTGGTCGTAGGGTTATGCGGGAAGTCAGTCTTCGGTCATAGGGGGCAATAACGCATGTCACATATCGATGGAACAGAAAATCATCAGGGGATCGCGCTTCTAGGGGCGATGGTGCTTGTGCTGATCTTGTCGTTGCTGGGTGTGACCCTTCTGAATCTAGCCGGACAGGAGGTTATAAGTGCCAACGCAGGGAGAGAGGCTGCGATCGCGCAACAGCTTGCAGATGCGGCGGGGGAACTGGTGGTGGCATGGTTTCATAGCCCTCAGACCAAGACGGTCCAGCCCGCGCTCTCATCAGTCTTGGCGAAAAAGAATCGCAGCGCAGAGGGTGGTCCTTCCTTCTTTGACCAAACCGGCCGCTCGCAATTCGTGGGAACCGCGAACCAACCTGATTTTCGCTTGGATGCGGGAAACTCTTCAGACGATCGGATGCTGAACGATCCAGAAATCGGGGTGTTTCGTGCCGTGCGCCATCTGGGAACGATTGAGGAACTCAAAATCTATGCTCCTTCTAACCCAGGGCTGTTGTGCACGGTTGACGTGACAGTTGCGACTCAGACCAATCCGCCTTTCCGGCAATCGGTACTGACGCAGCTGGGTGCGCTCGATCTACCGCCTCTGCGTGCCGCCGTGCAGGTGGGACAGAATCTCGGAGGGCTTCAGCCGGGAAGCGAGGCGCCGGTCAGCGTCCATTGGGGTGATCTAAAGGTGGGGGGAGATCTTATCCTCGGTCGGGCCGACGAGATTCCTACAAAGAGCGCGCTCGCTCCAGTGACGGGTCAGGGGTATGACGAGACTACCCAACGAGAGGATCGATGGATGGATGCCTGGGTAGGAGGTCAGGTTCAGGTGATGCAGCCAGCTTCGGGGCAGAGTAAGGCACCGAGTTTCCCGCACAACGTCCACTCGCGACAGAATCCGATTCCTGGGGTTCGCCTCGATAAGTGGACCTACGAGCACCTTAAACGAACGGCGAAGCGGTATGGCAGCTACTTCGCGATCGATCGGGATGGTCTCTTGTATCCGCAAGGCACGGTGGAACCTGGTCATGGGATTTCCCCCGATGATGTGTTCAGATCGCAGGGCCCTGGCGACCATCTTGGTCTGATCTTCATCGATACTCTCGATCAAGCCGCTCCCCGTACAGACAACCTTGGAGTCCTCAGGCTTCGTACTGCCTATGTGGAAGGCATCGTGGTTGTGCAGGGCCATGTCGTGCTCGCCCCAAGCGGATCAGGACAGTCGATGTCCGTGTTCAGCCCCCCAAGAACAGAACAGGACAGCGATGCCTCACGGACATCCACTCAACTCTCGCGCGTGCATCTCAACGGCGTGCTCTATGCCAGTGGAAATATTATGGTGACTGGGAGAGCTAGAGCATATGGAGCCGTTGTGGCTGGAGGGACGATCGTCCCTGCGAGTTCAGGGGAAACGCTTGAAGTATGGTATGACCACGATCTTGGTCAAGGGTTGTACCGGGGGTTGCCGGTGGTCTATCGCGCTCCGGGAACGTGGCTGGCGCGATATTGAGACGGCCTTGGGTCGGTCTGATACGAACACTATTGAAAGCCTATTCGTGTTCAGACAAGAACATTGCGCCACTAACAGAAAATCATCTTCTTATTGTCGATCACAAAGGATGATATAGAATGATCACGCTTGGTCTTGGAGCGAATATCAAACGGGAAGTCCTCTCGATTGCCTCTCTGACAAAGCCACGCATGGCCAAACAACCCCGCAAGATGACGATGGAGCGCAGCCTGTTGGACTGTATTGCCTATCGCGGGCTCATGAGTCAGACTGATCTAAATGCCGCTGTGGAAGAGTCCTTGTCTCGCGAAGTGGATCTGGAGACCGTCCTGCTCGACAAGTACCGAGTGCCAAAGGCCGAACTCGGGTCGGCGCTCAGCGAGTTCTATCAATGCCCATACGTCACCTACGACGAACGAACTGTCATCGACCCTGAGCTTTTGAAAAACCTCAGTTCCGACTATCTCAGAAGAAACTCCTGGATTCCCTTAAAACGTCAAGGAACTGTGCTCGACATCGTCATCAACGACCCTCACGATTTAGAGAAAGGCCTCGATATCCGGCGCGCGTTTCCCGGCGTCACAGTCCGCTTTTCCGTCGGGCTTCGGCGCGATATCGAGCAATATCTCCTTGTCGCGACGGGTCAGGCCAACGGCGGTTCGATTACCGAGATTCTGGGGGAACTCGTCGACGAAGCCGGCGCCGAACGAAATAGTGATGCCGACTCAGGCGAGATCGACGAAAACGATTCCGCCATTGTGCGCCTAGCGAATCAGGTCATTGCCGAGGCTTATCGACTGGGAGCCTCCGACGTTCACATTGAGCCCTATTCGGATCGGAAAGAAACGGCGGTTCGGTTCCGTGTGGACGGCACGTGCTTCACCTATATGCGAATTCCTGCGGTCTACCGGCGCGCCATCGTCTCGCGCCTCAAGATCATGGCCAATTTGGACATCTCTGAACGACGGAAGCCGCAGGATGGGAAGATTCGCTACAAGTTGGCGAAGGATCGCGAAATCGAACTGCGCGTCGCGACGTTGCCGACGGCAGGAAGCAACGAAGATGTCGTGATGCGTCTCCTCACGGCAAAGGACACCATGCCCTTGGAGGCGATGGACTTTTCGCCTGATGTCTTACAGACGGTGAAGGAACTTGCCGAACGGCCGTATGGGATTATCCTCTGCGTGGGACCGACCGGATCGGGGAAGACCACTATGTTGCACGCCGTGCTGAAACACATCAATAACGACGAGCGCAAAATTTGGACAGCGGAAGATCCGATCGAAATCACACAGGAAGGGTTGCGGCAGGTCCAGGTGCATTCTAAGATCGGCTTTACCTTTGCCGCTGCAATGCGGGCGTTTCTGCGTGCCGATCCGGACGTCATTATGATCGGGGAGATGCGCGATAAAGAAACGGCCGACATTGCAATTGAGGCTTCCCTCACAGGTCACCTGGTGATGAGCACGCTTCACACCAACGGTGCGGTTGAAACGGTCACGCGATTGCTCGACATGGGCTGCGACTCCTTCAACTTCGCAGATGCGATGTTGGGGGTGCTGGCCATGCGTCTCTGTAAGCGCATCTGTTCTAACTGCAAGGAGGCCTACCATCCGACACGACAGGAGTATGACGAGCTGGTTCAGGGCTATGGGGCGCGTTATTGGGACAAGCTGGGGGTCGCCTACACCGACGACTGGACCTTATACCGTGGCCGAGGCTGTGAAGTCTGCAACCAGGGTGGGTTCAAGGGGCGGGTCCCACTGCATGAACTCCTGGTTGGTTCGGAAGAGATCAAGAACCTCATCCAGGCCAGGGCGCGGACGGCTGAGATCCTCAACGTGGCCATGCGAGATGGAATGGTCACCCTGCTGCAGAATGGAATTCAGAAGGTGCTTAAGGGCGTGACGACGTACCGCCAAGTCCGCGCCGTAGCGATAAAGTAGTTTCAGAATACAATACGAGCAACCAGCGGCTCTTCCTTTTAGGGAGTATTCTCCAACAACGCCACGAAGGAGCGCAGCCGAACCAGCATCTCAGGAGATATCCGGATAAACTCCAGGCCACATCGGCGCCCAGAGACCCAGCGAATCCCAGCCAGCTCAATGTCGACCGGCGCCGTGCCGTTCAAGAGATCAACCTGCAGCGAGACATAGGTCGAGATGGCGGGAATCCTCTCCGCCTTCATGGCACAACCCTGAGCCGAAAGGTTCAGCACAGTTCCACTCTCCTTCTTCGCGATGTCCCCGAATGTAGTGGGGAGTTGCACAGCAAACCGCCGAACCTTTCGAGTATCTGGTTTCATCACGAACCCTCTGAACATTCTTTCAGGAAGATGGGGATACCATTCCTGAAGTCTACTACAGTGAATCAGGTCAAGACGTACGCTGGCATATTCTGTCTTGCCCGGTCGCAAGTTTCAATCTGGCACCCTAGTTGTGAGAGCCTGTTCTGTCAACGGCCGAAATGCTCCTCGAAGTGTTGTACAGAAACTGTACAGCACTCACGCCGAAAATTGTCGTCCGCTTGCGCGAAAATTGGCTGAGTTCATTCCATCTGACGCACGCGTAGTACATAGCAATTCAATGAGTTAGACGATGGAAGACGCGCGTTTGAGACGGCATGCCCCTTGCTCGGTTAGAGGGCGCTATGTTGCGACATTTTAAGACATCCGGCCGCTTTCGATCCAACCAGGGTGGGTTTACGCTTCTCGAGACGATGACCGTCGTGGCCATAGTTGGAGTGCTATCGGCCCTGGCGGTGCCAAATCTCAGAATGATGATCGCGCGCCATGATCTCTATCAAGCCACCACCTCGCTGCATAACCGCTTCGTGTTTTCGCGTTCAGCGGCGATCAGCCGAAACGCCATGATGGTTGCCCTTCCACCGGTGGTGACACCTTCTGGAGAAACGCAGGTTCCCTTCACGGCGCCACTGCCTCCTGAAACTTTTCCCAAGAACGTAGGGGTCCTATTGTTCCCGGCAACACCAGTGGGGTTCAATCCACGAGGATTGAGCACGACCCCTCTGGCCACGCAGACCATTCAGCTGCAGAGCGCCACATTTCCAACGATGGTGTACACAATTTCGGTGAGCCCATCCGGGAAGGTCAACTGGTGTAACACGCAAGTGAGTCCCTGTGTGGCGAATGGAAATTGAAGAGAAGAAATGGGTGCACCATGAAATTCCGCAATGACAAAGGTTTTACACTCGTGGAAACTATGATTTCGGCCACGATCCTCGGTGTGGGGATTATGGGCATGGCCGCCATGCAAGGCATGGCCGCCGGCAAGAACGTCGATGCCACGGACATGTCCGTCGTGACCAACACCGCTGCGGACATGATGGAACGGATCCAGAACAATCGTCGTTGGGCCTGGACGTATAACGGCATCGGGACGGCGGGACCGGGAAACTGTGCGGCGGTTCCCGCGCCTGCCCCGGCACCCCCTTTCCCAGCTCAGACTCCTTCAGTTCCGGCTATACGGGCGGTACAAGGCGACTGCACGCAATGGCGCACACTAGTAGTAGGCTCCAACCTCAATAATGTTCAGGGAACAGTGCAAGTCACCCCGTTTGGGTTGGTGAACGCGGAGTCGAGCTCGACGCAAGTCACTGTGCAGATCCAGTGGAACGATCGCGGAGCAGGACAACGAGTCAGGACTGTCACATTCCAGTCGGTGGTAGTTCCGGAGTAGCTCATGGATTTGAATAAGACTTCTACGATGGGTGAACTCATGAAGACGTCTGTGAGTAATCGAATCCTCGACAAGACCGGCTTTACCATCTCCGAGATGATGATGGCGGTCACGATGTCCGCCGCGATTATCGCGGCCGGCTTCGGGGCCATGACCGTCAGTCAAAAAACTACGAGGGCCAACGGCCAAACGGTCAATACACAGAGTGCGGCCAGAACCGCGCTCGACATGATCGCGGCAGATCTGAAGCTCGCAGGATTCGGAACGCAAGGGTTGCAAACACCGGTGGGAAACTGCGCGATCAATGGAGCTCCCTCTGCTCTCGTGCCGGGGGATAACAACCCCCTCGGTGGCGATTTCGGCCCGGACACGATCTCCATGGTTGTGCCGATGACGAACTCGATCGCTCTGGTGGGCCCGCTTTGGCAGCTCGCAGCGAATGCAGGTCCTGGGTTTAACGCCATCGCAATGCCTGCCGGCGCAACGACGGCCATGGGCAACGCGATTCCAGGCGGAGCTGCGGCGCTACTGGGAATGGACGTGTCGATCGGGGGGGCGGCGTGGTCTCGCATCACGGGGGTAGCCGGTGCAGCGCTCAATTTGAACCCAATTCCACCCCCGGTTCAGTTTGGAGCCGGTACCCAGGTCTATCTGCTCCAGTGCATTACGTACCAAGTCATTCCGCCGCCGGATGCCCTCAATCAGTGCCTGGGCAACGCTCCCTGTCTGGTTCGAGGCGTCGCGCCGGCCGGAGTCGGTGGACCACCGAATTGCATCAACCCCGGTAACGCCTGCGTTCCAATTATGGACGGGGTTGAGGATCTTCAGCTGGCCTATGCCTGCGACGGTTGTAGCGCCACGATCAACTCGGGGAGTCCCGATGGCCAAGTCGACGATCTGGACGGATCGAATAGCTTCAGCCAAGGGGATTTCATTATGAACCTGAATTGGTTCGCCCCGGCGGCTCCGTTTGTGAGTACCTACATGACTCCCAGCAAGATTCGTCTCGCCCAAATCACTCTCGTGGCTCGACAAAACAGGGTTGACCAGGGCGGCGGGGAGGTCAACCAAGTTCAAGTCAATACTAGTGTCATTCCGACCGTCGGAGGTGATCACAATCACGCCAACGGCGTGTTTGCCGCCGGTGACAATGTCACCCCGGTCCAGCAGCAGGCTTATATGCAGTTTCGGCGACGGGTGTTGACCCGAACGGTCGAACTGAGAAACCAAAGGGCATGATCATGATAACGAAATCTCACTTGTTCCACCGCTTCATGCGCACAGGGCTCGGCGAGCAAGGCGCATCCTTAATGGCGATCATGATTATTACGCTGATGCTTGGTGTGTTGGGCGTGACCGCCTTGACGATGACCGGCCTGGAGAATTCGATGGCCGGGGCGATCCGAATGGTCGAGGAGGGGACGAGCGCAGCCGAGTCTTGCATCGGGACCGCGGTGAATGTCATCCAGCAGAGCATCGATGTCGGTACAGTGCCCCCGTCACTCTTGAGCAGCGCGGCTCCGCCCGGACCTGTGCCGCCGATCAACGCCGCACTATTGGGGCAGGAGATCAATGGAACATCTGCGAACAACCCTGATGTAGCCGTCGGGGCGGGAAATAATCCGAATCTGGTGATGAACATAAATAACTACGCCGTGAACGGCGACGTCGATTTCCAGTTCCGCAGACAGAAAGCCGGCGGCACCTCGAGCATCGCCGCGGGCTATGACGGAACCGGAACCGGCGCCTCGTCCGTGGACATGTTCTACCGCGTAGATTGCACGGCAGCCAATGCCGCCACCGGAGCGACGAGCCGCGTAATCGCGGTCTATGATTGCCTGGCAGCCGGCGACGGTTGCACGCGACGGACGTACTAGCGAAAGACCTCGGGAGGACTCCATGAGACACTCACGTAGGAAAATACAAGTGGGCCAACTGATGCAATCAGTCCTATTTGGTTTTGTCCTCGCCATGGGGTTGCTGGTTGCCGATCCCGCTGGAGTCTCCTTCGCCGATCAATCACTTCCAGCCATGAACGTGGCATACCGGGATGGAAAGATTACCTCCATCTATGAAACGACTTTTCAGATCGATCACAGGACCTTTAGCTTCGCTCCTGACGCCGTCATTCTTGATCGTCACGGGGACGAGTTGAATGCAAGTGCTCTTAGGGTGGATGTTGAGGTGAAGTACCATCTCCTCAAGGGGTCCACAGACAAGATCGACCAGATGATTGTGTTCTTGCCGGAGTAGGCTGCCGGCATCGAGGACTTGAGAGAAGGATGATTAAGAGAGAGAAGAGGGAGGGTGCCATGAATAGCCAGAATTTCGCAGTTCGTGGGGCCGTGATGGGTGTGCTACTGGGGGCCTTGCTTGGACCGGACGCCGGCCTGGCTCAAACCATGGACCAATACTACTCCGTGCCTCCCTTTGTGTCAGATCAAGTCGCACCCAATATCGTTCTGTTGCTCGACAACTCCGGCAGTATGAGCGGCCTGGGTTGCGATCGCAATGACGACGGGGACTGCGTCGATGCAGCCGATCTCCTGTTCACGAATACGACCAACTGGTCAGGCTACTTTAACCCCCTGCTCTGTTACACCTACGACGCCGGCGCCGACGCACGCTTCGAGCCTGCGACGGTCAAGGCGGCACTGGCAACGGCCTGTTCTAACACCGAATGGGATGGCAACTTTTTGAATTGGGCGACCTTCCGGCGGTTCGATGCCCTCAAGCGGTCGATGATCGGCGGCGACTGCTTTGTCGCACGGGCGGCAGACGGAACCTGTCCGACGAATGGAACGCCGGCGCTGAAGACGGTCAGGGCCCAGGCTTCCGGTGTCAATACAGAGATTGCGTCGGTTGCCTATGGTGGTGGAGTCGGGGCCAATACCTATGTCGGAAGAATTCCGACAGCCGATACGACAACGACTCCGGCAACCCTCTACATCGGCACCGCTGGCGCCTATTTCTGCGTCGATAATGACAGTACATTCAGTACCAACTGCGGTGACAGCTATAGTCTCCGGAAGTATGAGCTCAAGATCGGGAACAGCACCGAGCCAACCGGAGTCATTCAGCAGATCGGCGCTCAGGCACGGTTTGGGCTCTTTGAATTCAAGCCGGCCGGCGATGGAGCCCGCATGCTGGTGGGTGTTGGGTCTCGCCAATCCATCGATTTTAGCGGATCTGCTGTGGAGACCTTCAATACGAACACGGCTGCCATGGTCGATGCAGTCCAGGAATCGTTCCCTTCGACCTGGACACCGCTGTCCGAGTCGTTATACGAAACGGTCCGCTACGTGGCACAAATTAATTCCGCGTATCTCCCGGCAACCTATACCTATCCCATCGCTTATGCTGCCGGGAATTCAAATGGTGTGGGATTTACGGCCAGCGGAACCGGCTCGATCGGAGCGGCGGAAATCACGGCTCTCACGGCCCCTGAAGTCTGCCCAGCCGGATATATCAATAACGCCTGCGGCCGGGACCCCTTTTTCTTCGGCAGTAACCATACCCCTGCTTGGGCGACCAATTCTGTGCAGGTCTCCTGCTGCAAGACCTTCATCATTCTTGTGACAGATGGAGCCCCGACGCAGGACACGAATATTCCTGCCGGGATACAAGATTATGCGCACGGCCAGCACGGTATTCATTGTACAGGGGCAGACACGAGCAGTCCGACGGCTCCCATCAATGGGACCTGTAACGCCCACCAGGCAACCACCGCTCCCTTCCTGTTAGGCGAGCACAAGACCGACTATGGCAGCAGCGGGAATCATTATCTTGATGATGTGGCCTATTGGGCCCATACGAACGACCTGCGGCCTTGCAACGGCACAGCCGACGGCACGATTGCCGTCTTGAACGTCACCGGGCACTGTTTGGCCGGCTTGCAGAACGTGACGGTCTATACCTTCTTTGCCTTTGGGAACATTGCCGGACGCGAAATCCTCATGCACACAGCCCAACTCGGTGGATTTGAGGATTCGAACGGCAACAATCTTCCGGATTTGGTTTCGGAATGGGACAAGGTCATCAACGCGACCGGGGCCCAGGGGACTGATGGCATTCCTGACAATTATTTCGAGTCCTCGAATGTGGACGACCTGCAGGATCGTCTGATGGCCACGATCACCGCGATTCTCCGGAAGAGCGCCTCCGGGACCTCAATCTCGGTATTGGCCACCTCCGCCTCCGGGGAAGGGTCGATCTATCAAGCCTACTTCTATACGAGCGATATCGGGCAGGGCGGTGCCAATGTGAAGTGGACCGGCTATACCCATGCGCTCTTTATCGATGGTTTTGGCAATTTCCGCGAGGATACGGTGCAGGATGGGGTCTTGAACTACATGCAGGACCGAATCGTGACCACGCGGTACGACAATAACCCGGCCAGCCCCACCTATCAGAAAGTGCTGGTCGATAAATTCGAGGATCTCAACGGCGACGGCGTGGCCGACAGTACGACGCCGATTGTCTTGGGTGCGGATCTCAAATCCATCATCCCGATTTGGGAGGCCGGCAAAGAGCTGGCCCTTGCGAGTTCCGCCTCACGCAAGCTGCTCACGTGGGTCGATAGCGACAACGATGGGCTGGTCGATGCGGGCGAGCAGATCAATTTCAGCACGGCGAACTGCGCGGCCCTGAGAGACTACCTACGCTACGCGGGAGATGCCTGCGCCGGACCCAGTAACGCCATGAATCTCATCAACTTCATCCGCGGCGATGAGGTGGCGGGCCTTCGGACGCGCATGTTGGAAGTCCCGGTCGGCAGTGGGTCGTACAGCGTCTGGAGACTGGGTGATCCGATCCATTCGACGCCGACCATTGTCGGCGCGCCCAAGGAACGGTACGATCTGATCTACGGAGATCCGACCTACAACCAATTCTACATACAGTATCGAAACCGACGGCAGGTGGCCTATGTGGGAGCGAACGATGGAATGCTCCATGCGTTCAATGCGGGGTACTACCACAAGGGCGATGACCCCACCACCGGAGGGGTGATCGAGCATGGGTGGTTTACCAAGAATCCCAGCGACAATTCGAGCGGGCCCAAGCTAGGGGCCGAACTGTGGGGCTATGTCCCCTACCAATTACTGCCGCAGCTGGAGTGGCTGGCCCGGACCGACTATACCCATGTGTACTACGTGGACTTAAAGCCGAAGGTGTCGGACGTCCGGATCTTTACCCCGGACGCCGATCACCCGGATGGCTGGGGCACGATTCTGATCGGGGGGTTCCGGATGGGCGGCAGCTGTGGGAACTGTGCAGCCGGGTCAGGGGCTCCGCCGATGACCGCCACGATCGGCGGGACGCCGCGGACGTTCTACAGCGCCTACTTTGTGCTCGATGTGACCAATCCGGAAGTCGATCCCAAGCTGCTGTGGGTCTTTACCGACAGCGGGCTTGGGCTCACGACGGCCTATCCGGCTATCGCGCGTGTGAATCCGACGTCGGATTCCTCGACGAACAAGACGAACGAAAAATGGTTTGCGATCTTCGGGTCGGGGCCTAATGGCTATCAGGCGGACTTGCCGGTCCCTCCTCTCCCTGGCCTGCCCCAAACCGCCAAGTTGTATACGGTCGATCTCGTCTCGGGACCGGGCGTGGCCAACATGAATGTGACGACCATTCTCACCGGGTCCTGGAGATCCTTCATGGGCCATGTCATCACCGTCGATAAGGATCTCGACTACAGGGCCGACGTCGCCTATGCGGGGCGGACGATTCACGATGGAGCCCTCCCCTGGCGAGGGAAATTGTATCGCTTGACCATTGGCTGTGGCGCGGCCCCCTGCAGCCCGACCACTTGGGGTATCGCCAACGGAGCTAACCGAACACCGACGGAAGTCATCGATTCGTTCTTCGACGCCGGGGTCGGCGCCAACGTCGAAGTCGGACCGATTACCGCCGCGCCAACGGCCACGGTCGATGACAGCAACAAGCTGTGGGTATTTTTTGGGACGGGCCGCTATTTGGGGAATGCGGACAAAGTCGACAACAATGAGCAGCGGCTCTATGGCATCAAAGATTCCGTCCTCAGTGGCGTCTGTACGGAGACGAGTACGACCAGCTGCTATGACAACGACCTTGTGGATGCCACGAACGCGGTCGTCTGCCTCGTCTGTACGGGAGGGACCAATCAGGTCACAGATCCGACCAATGCGAGCGTCACGACTGTCAATGGGACCGGCACCACGTCGATGGTTGGGCTCGTCCAGAGTAAAGACGGATGGCGCGTGACCTTGCCAGCGGGAACCGGCACGAATTCGGCCGAACGGTCGGTGGTGAATCCCACGCTGATCGGAGGCACAGTCTTCTTCCCGACCTTCGTGCCGGAGAACGACTTCTGTGCGTCGAACGGCGCCAGTTATCTCTACGCGCTGTTCTATAAGACCGGGACTGCGGCGATGACACCGGTGGTGGGCACCGCGACCGCCGGGAGCAACGTCAACATTACGACGAAAATATCGCTCGGTATCGGGATGGCCTCGTCGATGTCCGTTCAGATCGGTTCCCAAGGCTCCGGTGCGCAAGGAATGGGTGGTGGAGGCGGTGGGTGTAGTGGCGGTATGACCGGGGCGATCCAACAGAGCACCGGAGCTACGACCAAGCCCTGCCTGAGCGCGGGGGACTATTATAGTAAGTATGTGAGTTGGATCCATCAGCGCGACTAACGCTCTCGGACATAACTGGGCGTCGTCAGACGCACAAGTCGTGGCGTTGGATCATCTGCCCCACGGCCTGTTGCCATGCTTCAGCGAAGATTTTCGATAAGGTCATGAGCATTCCTATGTCCCTTTCAGGTTCAGTACGCTTTCCCCTTCTCATTACCTGCCTGTCAATTACGCTCGCAGGAGTCTCTTGCACAGGAGGGGGCTCGACGGAATCATCCAACCCACTTTCATCCAAAGGGAACAACCGGCCTCCTGTGATTAAGTCCGCTAAGATCTTAAATAGTCCGCTACTGTTGAGTAGGCCGGTAGAGGTCCAGATTGATGCAGAGGATCCAGAGCGGGAGCCAATCTCTTTCCAATATCGCTGGTACCTCGACAATGTCTTACTGGCCGGTCAAACGAACCCCACTCTCCCTGCAGAGCAGCTGAGACGTGGTCAGGCTGTCAGCGTAGAACTCACCCCGGCAGACGGAACTCAGAAAGGCGAGGCCTATCGGACCGCCTCTGTGGTGGTCGGAAACACGCCTCCAAGGATATCGAGTGTCGCCCTGTCACCGCAGACCATTGAAATCGGCGAGAGACTGGAGGCGATGGTCGAGGCGAGCGACCCTGATCACGATCGAGTTGATTTGACCTATCGCTGGCTCAAGAACAATGTCGTGATCAAAGAAGGCGAGGAGCCGTTTCTCATGACGACAGGGTTAATCCCTCAAGACCAGATTGCCGTTGAAGTGACCGCGCATGATCCTTCTGCAACGGGCAATTCCCTTCGTTCCGCCGCTTTGATGGTCGGTAATCGCCCTCCGAAGATCCTGTCCGTTCCTCCCGCGTCTGACGCTACGAGCCCGTATGAATACATGGTCAAGGCTGTCGATCCAGACGGTGACCACATGACCTTCCAGCTAGACATGGCTCCCCCCGGGATGACGATTCATGAGCAGTCCGGTCAAATCACCTGGTCTATCCCGTCGAATCAGTATGGTACCTTCCATATCAAGGTATTTGCCAAAGACGGCCAGGGGGGAACCGCCTTTCAGGAGTTCGATCTCACGCTCTCGGCTCCGGCTCCAACCGCGCCCGCAGGGGCGTGACGGCCTCCTCCAATTACTTCACTTCCACTTGTGTACCCTTTTTCTTGTCTGCTAGAATCAAAACAAATCGTTACATAGGAGGGAGACCACCCCGCGCTCGTGCGTAAGCTCAAACTACGAGAAGGCACTAATACCGCCGCCCTGTTCGGTCACCACGACCGGCATCTCAAGCTGATTGAAGATGAACTGGGTGTGCGGCTGTCGGCGCGCGGGGAAGAACTCACTCTTGACGGCCTTCCTGAGGCTGTTCGTCAGGCGGAACGTATTCTCCTCGAACTCGCCTCCCTGACGAATGAAGGCATCGCGCTCCAAGCCGAAGACGTGACGCACGCGCTCAGCGCGTTGCGCCAAAGCCCTGAGGCCTCGCTCAAGGACGTGCTCGGAAACGCGGCGACGATCGTCACGAAGAAACGATTCGTCGGACCCAAGTCGCCCACCCAGAAATCCTACATCGAAGCGATCGAGCAGCACGACATCGTGATTGCCATCGGACCGGCCGGGACGGGTAAGACGTATCTTGCCATGGCCATGGCGGTGAGTGCCTTGATGAAGAAAGAGGTGAGCCGGATCATTCTTGCGCGGCCGGCGGTCGAGGCCGGCGAGAAGCTCGGCTTCTTGCCCGGCGATATGTATGAGAAAGTGAATCCCTATCTGCGGCCGTTATACGACGCGCTGTTCGACATGATGGATATGGAACGGGCGAACCGTCTGATCGAGCGAGGCGATATTGAAATCGCGCCTCTCGCGTTTATGCGCGGGAGAACACTGAACGATTCGTTCGTCATTCTGGATGAAGCGCAGAATGCGACGGCGGAACAGATGAAGATGTTCCTTACTCGGTTGGGCTTCCATTCGAAAGTGGTGGTCACCGGTGATATCACGCAAGTCGATTTGCCGAACGATCGGGTGTCGGGCCTCATTGAAGTCAAAGAGATTTTGCGCGACATCAACGGCATCGAGATCATCTACTTCGACGAAAAAGATGTGGTTCGTCATCGGCTGGTCCAGGACATCATCAAGGCGTACGATCGCCACCAGTCGGCGAACGGTGGTGACTCCAGACAGACTCGGGACCAGGCGTCGTCTCAACCGCAGTCGTCAGGTCCTCGCAAGTCGTCTCCAGCCGGTTCACCGCCGCGAGACACCTCGGGCCAACCTCACTAAATGGCTGTCTATCTCCGTGTTCGCCTTACACGGTTTGCGGTGCGACAGGCGACTTTGATACGCGTGGCGGAGCGTGTGTTGGCGGCAGTCGGAGAAACGCAGTCGGAACTGAGCGTGGAGCTGGTGGGCAATCCACGCATGCGCCGGCTGAACCGTGTGTATCGCGGGAAGGATCGCCCCACCGACGTGCTGGCTTTCCCAATGCGGGAATCAAACAATCCCTGTCCGACGCTGTTGGGCGATGTGGTAATCTCGGTCCCGACGGCTCTTCGTCAGGCGAGAGAAGCTGGGCGATCGGTGGATGACGAACTGGCCACGCTGTTGGTGCATGGCGTGCTCCATCTGTGCGGATATGATCATGAGCGAAACAAGAAGGAAGCGGCTCGCATGCGGCGGCGCGAACGGGCCATCCTACAAACGATTAACCCCGTGCCGCGCCTCGTGACTCGTCGCGCTGATCAGAGAAAGAGGAGTCGCTGACGATGGGATGGTTTCAACGGTTGAGCGAAGGGCTCAGCAAGACCCGTAATGAAGTCCGGCAGTCGCTCGATCGATTTATGGGGCGTACACCGGATCCGGCCCTTCTCGAAGAACTGGAGGCGGCGTTACTCAGTGCCGATCTGGGGGCTCGTGTCGTCGTTCGGCTGATGCAGCAAGTCAACGAGCAAGCGCGCGGTGTGGAGGCGGCGACACCGGAAGGGCTCCAGAACGTGCTGAGCCACACTCTTTACGGTGTGCTGACGCAGGTATCCGGTCCCTCGCTCGAACAGCTGATCGACAAGGGGCCCAAGCCTTTCGTCATCCTGGTCGTCGGAGTGAACGGGGTTGGAAAGACCACCACGATTGCCAAAGTGGCGCAGCGGCTGGCGCAGGCCGGGCGGCAACTCTTGCTCGTCGCCGGCGACACGTTTCGTGCAGCGGCAATCGATCAACTGCAAGTCTGGGCAGATCGGGTCGGGGTCGAGGTAATTCGCCAGCGTCACGGCGCCGATCCGGCGGCGGTGGCCTTCGACGGGATTGTGGCGGCCAAAGCGCGAGCGGTCGATGTGGTGCTGATCGATACGGCCGGACGCCTGCATACCAAGTCCAACTTAATGGACGAACTGCGCAAGGTGAAACGCGTGATCGGCCAGGAATTGCCGGGCGCGCCTCACGAGGTGCTCTTGGTGTTGGACGCCACGGTTGGGCAAAACGCGCTGGCTCAAGCCCGTCAGTTTCACGAGGCGGTGGGCGTCACCGGACTGGCGCTGACGAAGCTGGATGGGACTGCGCGAGGGGGCATTGTCGTTGCGATTGCCGAGGATCTCAAGATTCCCGTTCGTCTTGTCGGCGTGGGGGAGGGCGCCGAGGATCTTCAGGACTTCAATCCCGAAGCGTTTGTCGCAGCCTTGTTTGGACAACCGACCGCCTGTTCATAACCCTTCATTTTCTTCTCATCTTCCCAGGCCCGTGCTATTCTTTTTTGTCATCATCATGATTGAAGAGCTGTGGGCCGCCTTCGAGCCGAAGGGGATGAGAGGCGATGATTAAGATCTTGATCGTCGACGACGATCAAATGAACTGCGATTTGTTGCAGAACGTGTTCACGCGCCACGGATACCAGGTCATTTCGACCACGAGCGGGCGCGAAGGCCTCAGTCTGTTCCGCAAATATGCCCCCCGAGTCACGCTCTTGGATCTGCGGATGCCGGAGATGGATGGGTTAACCGTTTTGAAAGAGATCCGCGCGATCGATCCCCATGCGCCGGTGATTATTCTTGGCGGGGGGGCCACTGACGTGCAGGAGAACCAAGCGCGTGCCCTGCGCGTCACCGACTTTCTCCGTAAAGGACTGTCGCTGGACATCCTTGTTGAAGCCGTCAATCGAGTCTCACAACTTCCTGCGCAGCCGAACGCCACGCCGATCCCATCCAGCAACAGTCCGATTCAGCAAATAGATGAATCGGTCTTGGTCGTCGACGACGATCCCCTTGTGTGTGACCTGCTCGTCCAATTCTTGAGCCTGCGAGGCTACCGAGCGCTTGGCGTCAAGGACGGGGAAGATGCCTTGCGGATGGTGGAAGATGTCCCGCCCGACCTGATTCTGCTCGATATGATCATGCCTGGGATGGCAGGCATTGAGGTGCTGCAAGCCCTGCGTGAGAAGGAATATCCCGGGGGTATCATCATCATGACCGGGAGCCACAACGAAGAATTGTTGGAAGAAGCCTGGTCCTTGGGACCGCAGGAAGTTCTGGTGAAACCGATCGACCTTGAGCGCCTCTTGACCGCGATCCAGCTTGTACTCGTCTGTCGCGAGTGCTAAAAGCTTCCCGATGTCCGTCGGGAAATCCGTCGTTCAATCCAGCCTCATAGTCCTCCTATTTGCCGGTGTCGCCACCGGACAGGGCGTTGCCGCCCTGTCCGCTCTTGACCGTACCACCATCCTCAACCATGTCCTCGCCGTCGAGCTGAATCCTACCTTCCATGAGTTGGTGGCGCGAGATCAGGTCGAGCTTGAGATTCCTTCCCAAGCGACTTCGGTTGCGTTCACGCTCGCACCCACGCTGCACGTTGAATCCATTGTGCTGCGAGCCCCATCGATTCAGGGCCAACAGGTGCGGCCGGACAAGGCCCTCTCATTCACAAGAGAGCGGTCCTTGCAGCTATCGACACAGCACATCGTCGTCACGCTTCCAACAGAACATGAGGCTCGCCCGTCTCTGGTTTGGAACTATCGCGGGGTGATCAACGACCCGCCAAAGGAACCGCGCCATCTAAGGTTCGTGACGCCCAGTGAGACCGCCGGACATATCGGACCTGAAGGTGTGTACCTGAGCAGCGAGAGCCAGTGGTATCCGGATATCGAAGGATCTCTCAGCGCCTATCGAGTCACGGCCCAGGTTCCGCAAGATTGGACCGTCGTGACACAAGGGCGGAAACAAGACGAGGCGACGAGCGGTGAAAGAGCCTCATCGACGTGGGTCGTCCAGGACCGGTCCGAAGCGCTCACCCTCGTGGCCAACAAGTTTGTGACCAAGTCGCGTGAGTGGAAGGGGCACAACGGGCAGCGGGTGGAACTGGCGACGTATTTCTTCCCCGACAATGCCGACCTGGCGGATGAGTATCTCGACGCCACGTCGAAGTATCTCGACGCGTATGTCCCGATGTTAGGCGACTATCCGTTTGAGAAGTTTGCGGTGGTGGAAAATTTCTTCGCCAGCGGGCTCGGCATGCCGTCGTTCACGCTGCTCGGCAGCGGCAGCATCAAACGACACTATGTGCAACCCTATGCGCTGGGCCACGAGATCGTGCACTCATGGATCGGCAATTCGGTGTTCAATCAAGCTGATCGCGGCAACTGGGTCGAAGGATTGACGACCTACTTGGCGAATTATTATTGGCACGAGTTGGTCCATGATGCTCGGCAGACGCGCGAGCAACGGCGATTGATGATGCAGGGCTATAGCGTCTATGTGACACCGGAGCAGGACTATCCGGTGGCGCAATTTCTGAGGAAGAGCGATGAGAAAGACAACGCCATCGGCTATCAGAAAGCCGCCCTCGTGTTTCACCTGCTGCGCCGGGAGATAGGGGACGATGCATTTTGGCGCGGGCTGAAGACGTTGGTCAGCCGATATCGCAATCGCCACGCAGACTGGGGCAGCCTTGAGGCCATTTTTTCGCACGAAAGTTACCAGGATTTGCGGTGGTTTTTCGAGCAATGGGTCGAACGCTCCGGTGCGCCGACGTTGTCGTTGGGGGATATCAGCGCCCGTCGGATGGCGGGAGACGACGACCGAGTCGCCTGGCAGTTGACGGTTCGCATTCGACAGGCCGGCAAGCCGTTTCGGATGGCGATCCCCATCAGCATTGAGATGAAGGATGCGACGGAAACCAGATGGATGGCGATAAGCCGATCGGAGGATACGGCCGAGTTCGTGCTTCCGCGACAGCCGTTATTGGTGGAGCTCGATCCAGACTCGATGGCCTTCCGCCGTTTCGCACGGGCCCAATTGCCGCCGATGCTGAATAGCTATGTGACCGATCCGCACAGAACCGTGGTGCGGGCGTTTTCAGATCCCGCGTCGCCGTTGCAGCAGGTGGTGGCGCGCATTGTCAATCAGGAAGCGCAGCTACCGGAAGCCCAGAAGACGAGAGTGTTGCCTCTGGAGGCTGCGACGCTTACGCCTATGGGGTCGGTTTTGGTGCTGGCGGGAGCGGATCAGCAACGTGCCGTTCAGTCGATCGTGAAGGAGTCCTGCGGCGATCTGGTCACGTTGGGAAGCGTAGGTTTTCAGATCGATGGTCAGAAGCATGAAGGACCGACGATGGCGGTGCTCTTTTCCTGTCATCGGGCAAGTATGCCGGGGAGCGTCATCACGGTTCTCTATGGCGTGACGCCGCAAGCGGTTGCGAAAGTCTCGCGGTTCCTGTTCTACTATGGCTGGCAGAGTTACGTGATTTTCCACGAAGGGGTCGTGGAGAAACGTGATCTATGGCAGAGTTCGCAGGATATGCAGGAGGTACGGATTGATGGGAATCGGTAAGCACATGGTGAATCTGCTGCGGGGCCTGAGCGTGGTGGTGTGCCTGCCCGCATTCGCGCTGGCCGGGGATCAGCCGAAGGAGCCGGCAAAGGCTGCCACGGCGAGTTTCGCCGAGCGTCATCTCGCGAACATTCGTCAGCTGACCTTCGGCCGCCAGAATGCCGAGGCCTATTTTTCATTCAGCGGCAACAAACTGATATTTCAATCGACGAATAATTGGATGAAGGATTCGTACGCAGCCACGCTCAAACCAGGCGACGTCGGGCTGGGTTGCTATCAGATGTATGTCATGGATCTTGAAAGCGACACGGTGCGTTTGGTGAGTACCGGCGTGGGCGCCACCACGTGCGGCTACTTTTTCCCCGGTGATCGCCGCCTGCTCTACTCGTCGACGCATGCCGCGGGGCCGAACTGTCCCCCGAAGCCGAAACGGGACGGCGCCTATCGGTGGGCGCTTGATGACTATGATCTCTATGCCGTGCGCATCGATGGACAGGAAATGCAGAAGCTGACGTCGACGCCCGGCTATGACGCCGAGGCGACCGTATCGCCGGACGGAAAAACTATTGTGTGGACTTCGGTGAAAGACGGGGATCTCGATCTCTACGCCATGAATCTCGATGGTGCAAAGACCCGGCGGCTGACCGACGACGTGGGATACGACGGCGGCGCGTTTTTCTCGCCGGACAGCAGGCGGATCGTGTACCGCGCGTCGCACCCGACCGATCCTGCCGAAATTGCCCGCTATAAAGAATTGTTGGCGCAGCGGCTGATCGAGCCCGGGCAGCTTGAAATCTTTATCATGAACGCCGATGGATCGGACAAGAAACAGGTCACGTCGAACGGTGCATCGAATTTCTCCCCGTTCTTTTACCCCGACGGCAAGCGCATCATTTTTTCTTCCAATGTGGAAACGAGAGGAGAAGGGGGGCGGCCGAGCTTCCATCTATTTCTCGTAGGCGACGATGGGGCAGGGTTGGAACGCCTGACCGTGGAAGGCCATTTCAATAGCTTCCCCATGTTCTCGCCGGACGGCAAGCGCCTGGTCTGGGTGTCGGACCGGAATTCGAAAGAGCCGGGGGAGTTCAACGTCTTTCTGGCCGATTGGGTTCCCTAAGGCGGTGAGCAATGATGAGTGATCGGTGATGAGGGGCCAGTGACCAGTCACGAGGATCCAGAGGCCCTCGATACGCATAACGGTTCGACAGGATCACTGTCCCGAGCCCAGTCGAGGGACGCATCACGAATCACCGGGCTCGTGTGTTCTTGCACTGCGCTGGCACTCGGCTTCGTAGGACTGGGCCAGTTCGACTTTCCAATCGTCCGCTATGTGCGATCTGTCACGATCCATCTCCCATGGGATCAACTCACTATTCCATGGATGGCCTTCACCAGCAACGCTGGAGATTGGATTGGTGAAGGGTCGCACCTGGTTGCCATCAGTGTGGCGCTCCTGGTGGTCGGGTGGCTCTTCTCGAAGCCGAACCTGAAAACAGCAGGGATCGAAACGCTGCTCGCCCATGGGATCGCGGCGTTGTTGTCGAACGGACTCAAGCACCTGGTAGGAAGACCGCGTCCCAAATTCGTCCATTCCGGAGAGTGGCAGTTCACCCCTTCTTGGGCATCGGGACTGGACTCCTTCCCCTCAGGGCATACTACTGTCAGTTTTGCCGTTGCCACGGTGCTGGCTAAGCGATTCCCTGCGTTCGGTCCGCTGTGTGTGAGTGTCGCAGCGTTTGTTGCGCTCAGCCGCGTCCTCCGTGGGGCGCATTTTCCGACCGATGTAATGGGAGGAGCAGTGTTGGGTGTACTCAGCGGCTCAATTGCTTCAGCACCATTGAAACAATGGAGCACCTCGCTTCAGGACGGGCTGCGGCACGCGGCCGTCGGAACCTGTGCGGTTTTCGCCCTGCTCTGGACCTTGTCGCATCAAGTTGATGAGGGGATTACCGGTGCTCTCTTGATAGGACTCGGCGTGGTGGCAGCGGCGAGTGGTTTGTGGCTCCGCCGAACCAATTGGTTCGGCAAAAAGAAGTCGGTCGAGGGCTGGCAGGCGAACGCCTCGTCGACGCTCATTGCCTATGGCCTCGCGGCCATGACGACTTCGCCTCTTGTGCTGGCCTCAGTCGGATTCGCCTGCCTGGCCTTTTGGTGCAACGGCACAGGCGCGTCGGAAAAGCAGAACCAGGATTCCCATGCATGGTTGATGATGAGGGAAAGCGTCCTGCTTGGGGGCGTGCTGCTCGCCCTTCTGATTCTCTACGATGGGCGAGGAGTCTTGCCGTTCCAGTGACCGACTCGTCGCGCGTGAAGACTTCGGCGAGCTCCCCTCGACTGGCTCGGGGCCTGAGCTTGTCGAAGGCAGTCGAGCCGCGTCGTTCGTATCTCGTCTCTCACAGACAAATCCTGCGTTTCACGCTTCACGAAATACGCGTAACGAATAACACTCCACGTTTCTTTCTAATGTCCTAATATCTTGGACGGCGTCGTTGGGGGAGGAGTCGCACCTTCCGGGATCGTCACCATCGGTTGGCTGGCTAAGAGGATGTAACCGTATTGCTTGAGAATCGGCTGAAACGTCGCCGCTTCAATCGGCAATGAATCCTGAAACATTTCCGGCAGGAGAATCATCGCACGGCCCCGGTCGGCCAGTGCGGTACGCAGCCGATCGACTTCTCCGGACGGGATGAAGACCACTTTCCGCCTCGCGTAGAACGCCATGGAAGGCCTCGTCGAGCCAAACGCAATGAATTGATCCGTTGGACTGAGATTCAATCCCGCCGCGTACGCCAATTCCTGTGGGGGTGCGAGGGCATACCGGTTGATGCCGGGAATGACGGTGAGGATGACGAGAAGGAACGCGCTCGCCAGCGCTCCTCCCGCGGCTCCAAAGGCCGCTCCGCGTCGCTCTTCATTGAACCCGAAATAGCCGACCAGCCCCATGCCGATCAAGAGCACTGCCGCCGCAAGATAGGGACCGCTGCCAAGATCGAATTGTGCGGCCATGGGAAATTCCCTGACCAGCATTCCGGAGAACTTATCGTAGAGTGTGGGCAGTAAGGCGAACCCTAGAGCCAGGAGATATCCCAATCCCATCATGGCGTGAATCGAGCCTCGAATCCCTTTCGTCCGCGGGTCCTTCAGACATTGTGACCAAAACATCGCGGTCAGTAATGCGGCCGCGGGAAACAGCGGTCCGATATAGTGCGGCAGGCGGGTGGACGACAGGGTAAAGAACACAAACACTCCCACAATCCACAGGGCCGCGAACCATTCCAACTCGGCATCGGAATGTGTTGCGTCCCGCGGATCAAGCGATTCACGCTTGACGCCTAACGTCTCACGCGACTCCCACCAGCTTCTGAACGCCCGATACAACGCAACAGGAAGCAACGCGCTCCAGGGAAAGAAGCCAAGAAGCAATACCGGAAAATAGAACCACAGCCCTCCTCCATGTCCTTCCATTGGACTGAGGAATCGTCCCACCGTGTGGAGCTTTGCTTGAGAAGCGTAGGCATCCCCATGCATGAGGAACATGGCGGCATACCAGGGAGCGGCCAGGAGGAGCAGCAGCAACGTACCGGCGATGGGGAAACCCCGCTGCCAGAAGACTGTCCAGCGCCGCGTCGCAGTCAGGTAGAGAATGGTCGTCGTGAGCGGGACCGCAAGCCCGACCGGCCCCTTCGTCAGTGTCGCGAGGGCCATGCCGACGTAAAAGCCCCAGATCCAATGACGTCCCGAGCTCGTTCCATGGAGGCCCAGCCAAAATCCATAAAGGGAGAGCGTGGTAAAGAAGATCAAGACACTATCGGTGATGGCCATGCGTCCCAGCACGAGCATCTCGACGTTCAACAGCAACATGAGGGCGCCGAAAAGACCGACGGCCTGGCCGCGCAGCCGGGAGAGAAAGAGATATTGCATGACGATCAAGGCGACTCCGAACAAGGCGGACGGAACGCGAGCCGCGAATTCGCTCACGCCGAAGACATGATAGGACATGGTCATCAGCCAGTACACAAAGACCGGCTTGGCAACACGCAGTTCTCCATTGAACGTCGGAGTAAGCAGGTCTCCAGATGCGAACATCTCACGGCCGGCTTCAGCGTTCCGTCCTTCGTCGCGATCGGTGAGCCCCATGTCGCCGAGACCCAGGAAGAAGAGCAAGCCCGACAGGGCCAGGAGGACAAGCAGCATCACTGGCTGGTTGGCGGTGCGATCGATGGTCACGGGATGTTCCTATCTGTGGGTGACGTCGCGTGCTGAGGGACACCTGACTTGGTGAACGATCATGTCTGCTGAGACGATGGGCGAGCCGGACCCTTGGCTTGGTCCGCTCGGTGGATGAGTATCAGATTGCGAAGATAGACGAACGTGCCGATACCTTGTCCCGAAATAAAGACCGGATCTTTTCGGTAGATGGCGTAGGCGAGCGTGATGAGCCCGCCGACCAGGCTCATATACCAAAAGGCGACGGGAACGCGGCTTTCGGCTTTCCGTTCAGACGCGATCCACTGAATCACCCAGCGACCGAAAAAGAGACCTTGGCCGAGGAAGCCGATGCCGATCCAGATAGCCTCGATACTCATGAAGCAGCCGTGACGCGTGACGCGTCCCTCGACCCCTCGACCTCGCTCGGGGTCGAGCCTGAGCGCTGTCGAAGGCTCGACTGGGCTTGGCCTGCGATCGTTCGACCCAGAGGCTCTCGACGGAGCTCCGATCGTTCGACCCAGAGGCTCTCGACGGGCGAGCTCGGTCGAGTCGGGCCTTGAGCCTGTCGAAAGGTCGTACCGTGACGCGTGACAGGTTTATGCTTGAGCATTCGGAGAAGAGCGGTGAGCATTTTTCGTATTTGGTCCAAAAGTGCCAAGGGTTTGCTTTCGGAAAAGAATCCCATTCGTTGTGCAAGTAGAAGCTGTGTTTCAAATTCCGCAGCCGAGCCCAGCGCGACGTGCAGAAATTGGATGAACTCTTCACTGGCATTTCTTGCGGAACCTTCAGCGATATTGCTTGGACTAGAGACTGCCGAACGTCTTGCCTGCACGGTGAGTCCGTACAGTTCTTCTTTCGGAAACCGTCCAGTGATGGCGTAAATCTCGGACGTCAGATCCATGGCTCGTTGCCAAACATCCAGATCTTTGTGGCTTCGAAGGCGGCTTGCTTCCATGTCCTACTCGTCACGGAACTTATACCGCAACACCCGGTTCTGCATCCACCGCACGGCAATCAAATCATAGAGAGATTTGAACAGCCGATTGCCCATGCCGTATTTGGACACGCCGTGAATGCGCGAGTAATGCCGGACCGGCACTTCGGTGACGGTGAATCCATGCATCACCGCGAGCGCGGGAAAGAATCGGTGCATGCCCTCGAAGAGGCGGATACGTTCCAGCACGGGCCGTCGGAATATCTTGAGTGGGCATGCCGTATCGTGGATACCGTCGTGGGTCAAGCGGTTCCGCACACGGTTGGCGATCAAGGACGACAGTTTCTTCACCAGGCCATCCTGCCGCTGTTGCCTCCATCCGCACACGAGATCGTAGGCGGCGGTATAGGGGAGGAGTTTCAAAATGTCTTCGCTGTCCTGTTGAAGATCGCCGTCGATTTGGATGATAATTTCGCCGGAAGATTGACTGAAGCCCGCATCGAGCGCGCAGGTCTTGCCGTAATTTCGGTCGAAGTGAAACACCCGTACGTGAGAGTGCTGAGCCGCCAGGCGGTCCAGTTCTTCACTACTGCCGTCGCTGCTGCCGTCATCGACGAAGAGAATCTCATAGGGGCGCGATCGTGAAGTCTCGTGTGAGTCTAATACTTTTAATAGGCTCGTCAGGAGGGGCGACAGGTTCTCTCGTTCATCCTTGATGGGGACGATGACGGAGGCCCAGGGGCTGGACGGCGGCGTCATGATATGTGAAAACTCCGGCAGCGTCCTGTGAGGTGTCTATTCACGCGTGCATTTTAGCGTGGACTATTCATGAATATCTACTGCGACAGCCTATCCTCTCGCCCAGCGTGGTGGTTCTCGCTCAGCCTCCTCGACAGACTGCAAATATGCCTGCGTCGGCTTCGCGTGCGAGCCGCCACGGTGGGCTTCAGTCTCGACTGTCTCGCGACGATATTCATGAATAATCCGCGCTAGCGGATGGTCGAGAGAGCGTCAAACGAGAGATGTGCCGGGTGTCGCGTGACAAGTAACAAGAGAGGAGTGCTAAAGGAGGTGGTCAGTTCGTCACTCGTCACGTGTCACTGGTCACGTTGGTTCATCCCAGAATCACCCGTTGTTCGGCGTGCATGAACGTCGGATCGTTCGACAGAAAATTATCGACCAGGGTTCATCCTTCGTACAGAGGCCTAAGACGATTTCGCGGACGGACTGAATGATACTCTGCAGGGTGCCGTCGATTTAATACATCGGGTCGTGTCACGATGGTTCGTGACAGTAGCGATCGGATGGTCTGGCTCAAGGTGAACGGTCCACCATGCTCCGTCACGCGGAGCGTCAACCCATCCGGCAATTGACCGATCATTTCATCCACCTCAACGAATTGAACGTAGCCATTCTTTCGTGATGCGTGAAACGTAACGCGTCATGCGAGTTGGTTTATCCCCGTACGCATCACGCTATTTCCCCGACGCCACAATAGTGAAACGCATCGTGCCGATCAGGCTCATCTCGTTGACTTGCTCGCCGGCGTGTATTTCCACTTTGTAGCGGCCGGGTTTCCACCCTCCCTGCGGAGGTGACAGCTGGAGATAGCCGCTCTCGTCCTCCAAGGCCATGTGCATGGCGTCTTCGCTGACGATCGTTCCAGGCGCGACACCGTTGACCTTTTCCGGCATACAGCGACCGAAGACCTTGAAGGCCTGATAGTGCTGATGGAGTGAGAAAATGATGAAGATGGCCGGCACGTCCGCGGCAAATCGCTCGGTCGGTTTGACCGGCACGATTTCGTGGGTCCGTTGGAAGCCGAGTTCTTCTTCGAAATCCTCCGCCATGGTAATCGAGCGAAACATACCTTCCGGCGGAGCATCGAAATTGTAGGGCTTGGCGTCCTGAGCGCGATTTTGAAACTCAGGGATCGGCAGGTTTTTCGTGAGGGGCAGTTCATCGGCCCAGCTGGCCGGTTGAGTTGACAGGGCAACGACCGCCGCCACCATGACCGCGCCGACAGTCCCTTGCCTCGCCCCTCTTGCCATATTCTGCTTGGTACACCCGTCCAACGAAGACTGTCAAGGAAGAGGGGAGCTGTCAGCGTTCAGCCGTCAGCTCTCAGCTTCGGAACGAGAACGAGTCCACCTCGGAGACTTTTCCCCCTCACCGGCTAAGGTTGACGGCTGAACGCTGTCAGTTCGCCCATTGCGGCTCTTTCCGATCATCTGCTAGGATTCTGCCCACTTATCACGGTTCGACCTTTCGGCAGGCTCAAGGCCCGACTCGACGGAGCTCGCCCGTCGAGAGCCTCTGGGTCGAACGATCGCAGGCCAAGCCCAGTCGAGCCTTCGACAGCGCTCAGGCTCGACCCCGAGCGAGGTCGAGGGGTCGAGGGACGCATCACCCATCACGAACGAGTTTGAAGTATGTTACAAGATGCCGATGCCCTTCCCCAGCTGATCGGGGATTATAAGCCGCTCGATCAATGGCAGGTCCATCTCAATCAGCTCTTCTATGGCCTGCGAGGGGATAAGCTGCGCGCTTATTATCAGACATTCGCCTCAGCCGACTACCGGCTCGCCCATGCTCTTGCGGCGGACTATTTCGAGCGGGTAACTAAACGCGAGAAGAGCGCGAAAAGCGGGAAAGGCGAGACGGCTCCGGTCGACCCATCGGACTCGTCGCGCGAGTCGCGCTTGTCCCGCGAGTCTCGTCTCACCATCATGGAACTCGGTCCGGGCAATGGCAACCTCGCCGCCTGCTTTCTCAGCCATCTCAAGACGCTCGACAATCAAGGCATGGTTTATCCTCGCGTTCGATATGTCTTGGTCGATTGGGAACAGTCGGTGCTGGATGGAGCTTTGGCTCATCCTGACCTCGCGGCGCATCGGGGTCGCGTTGAAACGCATCGTGGGTCGGTCGAGCACCTGGCAGAAGTGGCCGATGGGACCGTCGATCGGATTATCTGCAACGAACTGTGGAACGACCTGCCGACCAAGCTGATGGCGAAGAATGCAGGTGACGTTGAAGAAGAGTATCTCCGTCCCAATCTCAGCGAATCACTTCATGCCAAGATTCAGGATTGGTCGACCTTCGTGCGGGCGTTTGAGGCGAAGGACCTCGATGTGCTGAAGACATTTCCTCCGTTCCTCGACGATCTCGTCTGGGAAAAAGAGTACCAGAAAGTCGAATGGAAGGACGTGCCCTATCGGAAGACCATCACGGAATTCTTGAAAGGGGTCGATCAACAAGTATTAGTGCCCGTCAATTTGGGCGCGTTTGCGACCCTGAAAGAGGCCAAGCGTCTATTAGCACCTGACGCGATCGGGTTCAGCACCTTCGACGCCGGGACTGCGGACATGAAAGTTCTGAACGATCCGGAGAAGCCCTGTTATGGTCAATTCGGAGGCCAATACAGCTTCATGATCAACTTTGCCCTGGTCGAAGCTGTGGCAAAGCATCTGGGGATGGGGGAGGTGACCCTTGAGCCGCAGCGCGAATTCGTGGGCCGGTCGTTGAACACCAACGTCGTTACGCTCATGGATCTACTGGCGACGCATCCCTCTGCAGGGCCGAAGCTCCAAGTATGGGAGCAGGATCGGCTCGCGCTCAAAACCATCAAGGCACTGAATGAAACCTGCGAGAGCCCCTATACCCGAGTGCTCGATTTCCCGCTGGGGAAGAACATGCCGCCGGAAGAGCGCGAGACATTGAACGGGATGCTGCTCTCTATGAAGCGCCAGGGGATTCCCGACACCGTTGCCTATCTGACCGAAGAAGAACTCACGCGCGCGGCCAAAGACCTGGAAGAGGTCGGCTACGACCCCAATACCGTCAGCATCGCTTTGACCGCTCCTCCCAGCCCGATCGAGTACTACCACTTCGCCTGTCAGTAAGGCGCGAGAAAAGGGGAGCAGGATAGGCAGCCAACTCAGAGTTTTCCCAACCGATACCTCGTCGCCTCTGCCTTGGCTCGGTAGTGATGCAGTTTCAAAGTTGCCCGACCATTTCTTCTATTGACCAAACGTGATCTGAGACACCCGCCGCCATTGCTGGGGTTGCTCTCAGGGTCCTGTGAATACGGCAGAAGTTATAAAACATCACGTACATCGCAACAGAATGGATATGGTTTTCCACCTTCTTTGAGAAGGCATTCGTCAGCCGCGTAAACCGGCGCATACTCATCCGCCCTTTTTAGCCCGTTTCTTGGGTTTACTTTTAGGCCGTATTAGGGGCTCACCGATAGCGGCCTCAACGACGGATCGTGCTAATAGGCTTGAATCCTCAGTTGGAAAATATTTCGGCTTTTCTTCTTCCTTTTGTTTTCCTCTTTCCACAACAAACTCCTTTTGATTAAGAGCCTCAAAAATCTGTTGGGATGGCACTACCATAGCTATTCCCACATTAATAAACTCATCCTCATTAAGCATTCTGCTCTTTGTTCGATCCCTCAATTCACTGTCATAGTGTCCACGTACCGAGCCAAGAAAGAAACACTTGCTAGGTACCTGATAGCCATCATCATCATGTGCATACATGACGTTACCGTTTACAACACGCGATGGGCCAATATTCAAAAAGACGGGTGATCCACTAAGTCCACTAATAGATCGCGCTTCAATAAGGTAGGCTTTTCCATCGCCTCTTTTTGTTTTAATAGGTTCATTCGGCATAGCCGCAATATTGCCAATACGAACAATAGGAATATTTCTATCTGTTCCTGGGTGTGGTTCGAAAAGACCAACGATAAATGTCTCGTCTCCTGGACCAATACCGTACAATGAAATTGTTCTATCATCCAAGAACATCTTGACTGGGATCGTCTTGACGTCAAATCCGCGCAGGATGTCACACTGTAGGACCATGACATCGAGCAATCGGTCGTGAGGATGGGGCTTCCAGCCATCTATTTTCACATCCACATATTTAGATCCTCCGCTGGTGCGGTTTAGTCTTATATGAACCTTACCGTCATCTCCCCATTTTTTAATATCTTCGATGACGTGCCGTGCGGTAATGGCATACGTCCAAGCTACATGGGAAACGGGATTGCTGTCGTCTACAACGCTCACAAAAAACACCGTTCCCATGATCTGTTTGGACTTGTTTTGCCCTCCAGCATAAAGAAAGCCAACGCATTCCCTGACATCATCTTGAATAACCATGCGCTCCTCTGCTTCCGCTAGATAATATCGCTCTGGCGTTCTGCGCCTATCACAGAAGAGCTTAAGCATAGTGAAAACCTATGAAGAAATCATTGGGTTGTTATGAGTCTCGGTAATCATCCATGAATTGCTGCAATCGAGCAACGCGATTCGCTACAATTCTCCAAATTCTGGTACGTTCTCCGCTAGCTAGATTTGCATATTGCACATGCAAACCAACTGGGTTATCGAAACGTGTGACATATGATCTGTCTAAATTAGTTCGCAAATATGTTTTTGATTGTTCATCCCATTGTGCATACCGACCCTGTAGTTCTGAATCGGGAGGATCATTCTCTCTTTCACAGGCGAGAAGAAGCCCCACGCCGCGATCGTTAAGATCGGCTAAGCCCTCTCGAATGGTTCGCTTGAGCTGTCTTGTTAAGGCCTTTTTATATTCATCACGCCATGCCAGAAAGCATGCCCAAAAGAGAAGAATGCCCACGATCCACCATAGATAGTCCTCAATAGGTAACTTACGGAAAACTCCTATGGCAGCTACGGTGCTGCTAGTCACGAGCAATACCCAATGCCGCCTAAGGGACAGAATGAATGTCCAAAACTCAGTCGTCCATGTTTGTGCCCATTCAAATAGAGACATAGCGTACCCCCCTGTAGGTAGATGGTGCTAGACTGGCAGGAATGGTTAGGGGGGTCAATTAGGCAAACTGCATCACTACCCTTGGCTCCTCAGCATTGATTCTTACGTACTAGCCTCTCTATACTGGCGCCTTAACGGGAAGTACCGCGATGAAGATTGTGATGGGCTTGCTCATCGTGGTTGTCTCGGTCATCGGACTAATTCTCTCGCTTCCCTTCCTAATAGACCTCAACAAGTATCAAGACCAATACAAACCGCTCATCGAAGACGCGCTCAATCGCAAGGTACAACTGCAAGACATCCGCCTGACTATCTGGCCGCGGATCGGTGCCAGGATAGCTGGATTTGCCGCGTTGGACGACCCGGCTTTCGGCTCAGGCCCCTTCACCTCCCTCACGTCGTTGGATGTCGGAGTCAAACTCATACCTTTGCTTAGCGGCAAAGTCGAGGTGGAGGAAATCACGCTCCGTGATCCTGTCATCACGGTCATCAAGAATAAGAACGGCGTCCTGAACGTCTCGACCATCGGCCGAACAGGCGTGGCGGTGCCGAAAACTCCGTCGCGCGCCCCGATTCCATCGACCGAAGGCCCGCTCAAGATCCTGGCGCTGTTGGCAGTGGATCGAGTCTCCATCGCAGACGGGAAGCTCACTTATCGGGATCTCTCCGCCGCTAAACAGACTGAATATGTCTTGCAGGATATGGAGCTCCTCCTCCAATCCGTTCGGCTCGGCCAAATCCTGAGCCTGCATTTCAGCACCCTCGCCCAACCGTTCAATCTGCCGGTGACGCTTGACGGCACCTTTGGTCCCCTGAAAGAAACCACCGACATTGACACGATCAATCTCCAGCTCGGCTTGGGAAAGACTGATTTCACCATCACTGGAAAGACTGTTGGCCAAAACGCCACCGTGAACATCAGTTCGCCGGTGATCAATACGGCGAATCTACCGACGATGCTCCCGCTGGCTAAACCGGTCGACATCAAAAATCTCCAGATCGCAGCGGAGGTGAAGGGGCAAGAAGCCAAACTGAATAGCCTTTTATTCCAACTGTTCGACGGACAGGTGAAGGGACAGGGCAAACTCCTCGCAGGCTCAGACGCTCCGCCATTCAATGGCACCGTCATGATCCAAGGATTGCAACTCGGTCCTGCCCTTGATGCCGTCGCAGCGACACAAGTATCGATCAGCGGGATAGCGGGAGCCGACCTCGCGCTGCAAGGCCGTGGGTTCTCCATGCCGGACCTCACCAAGGCCCTGGAAGGGACCGGCCACGTCGTCGTGAAAGAAGGGAAGATCGAGGGCGTGAACCTCCTCCAGGAAGCCGTCTCGATCCTCAAAGTCGCTGGTGTCTCGCTCGACAATGCCAAAGTCACGGCATTTTCGACAATCGAGACGGATCTTGCTATCAAGCAAGGGATCATCAACGTGCAGCGAATCTTGATGGACAGCCACGATTTTCAGGCGACGGGGGGTGGCACCATCGGCTTTGATCAGAGGCTGAACCTGACCGTGAATCTCAACCTGTCGCAGGACTTGAGTCAGAAGATCGCCGGTTCTTCCCCTGTCGCCAAACTCGCACTGAAAGAAGGCAGATTGAGTCTCCCATTGATCATCACCGGAACCGCCCAAGCGCCGTCATACGGACTCGACATGAAGGAGATGACCGGGAAAGTGCAAGAGCAGGTGCAAAAGAAAGTGGAAGAAGCAGTCGGCGGATTGCTCAAAGGCACGACGAAGCCCCAAGACTTAAAGCAGCAGGGCCGAGATCTACTCAAAGGATTGATGGGCCGCTAACTCAGGAAGGAGACCTCTCACATGAATGCCCTCGATACCGTGACCCAATATGCCGTGCAGTACGGCATGCAGGCCGTGGTCGCGCTCGGCATCTTCGCCGCAGGAGCGATGGCGTCCCGCTGGGCGGGAAATTTCGCGCAGCAGTCGCTCGAACGCCAAACCCTTGACCCGCCGGTGCGGATGCTGTTGGTCCGCATCGTCAAAATTGTGGTGTTGCTCTTTACCTCCGTGATCGCCCTGGATACGCTCGGCGTGCCGATTGCTCCGTTGGTCGCCGGCATCGGCGTGGCCGGCGTCGGCATCGGCCTGGCCCTGCAGGGCGTCCTGAGCAACGTGATGGCCGGGCTCTCGATCATATTCACCAAGCCCTACAAAGTCGGCGAACACATCTCTCTGCTCGGTGAGCACGGCGACGTCGTCATGGTCGATATCTTTTCAACGACGCTGAAGCACCCGGACTGTTCGCGCGTCATCATTCCGAATCGCAAGATCATCGGGGAGATCCTGCATAACTTTGGAACCATTCGCCAAATTCATCTCACCGTCGATGTCGCCTACAAGACGGACCTGAATCAGGCGTTGGCAATCGTGCAGGACATCATCACAACTCATCCGCACGTCTTAAAAGATCCGGCTCCTTCCATTGGGGTCAGCAACCTCGGACATCCCGCCGTCACAATCGCCGTCGAACCCTGGACTCCGGTTCTTCACTACATTCCGACCCATGGCGAGATCAACAAAGCGATCATCGAACGTTTTCGAGCTTCCCACATTGAGTTTCCCACCCCCGTCATGACCACGACGGTATAGAGACTCACATGTTTCTCGCTGTTAGGGAAAAACCTGTCCACGATTTGCTGTCAGCAGTCCTGAGGCAATCTGGATATTGTTTCGGCAAAGCCGCCACAACAAATGACTGTATTGAAGTCCTGACATCAACGCAGAAATTACCAGACAGGGATAACCAGCTGAATTGCTTGAATACACATATCAGCGATAGGAAGGTATGGACTTTGCTGACTCCTAATACCTCAGTTTGCCCGCCACAGCCTTGCGGTATAAAACATAGAGCGCTATACACGTTCGCCCAGACTTGATAGAGGCAACTGGCTCTAGGTGTACGTGGTATGTCGCACTCGATGATCAAGGATCGAGAGGATGAACGACTCATTAATGACATGAATCCTGCTAGGGGGACCGGGGATACGGGCAACATGTACCTTTGGACCATTGGGTACAGCTTCGACACGACCCGAAAGCGATAGGCGTGCAGTTCACCTTAATTCCCTAGTGGGAGGCAGATTTATGCTGAAA
This sequence comes from Nitrospira sp., assembly GCA_005239465.1. Lineage (GTDB taxonomy): Bacteria > Nitrospirota > Nitrospiria > Nitrospirales > Nitrospiraceae > Nitrospira_D. Next base: position 72,964 of record SPAW01000035.1, read on the forward strand.
GAATTTAGAGATTTTGCCATGAGAGGCAATGTCCTCGATATGGCGATCGGTGTGATCATTGGAGGGGCCTTCGGAAAGATCGTTTCGTCGCTCGTCAGCGACGTGCTCATGCCTCCCCTTGGATTGCTGATGGGGAAGGTGGATTTTTCCAGCCTGTTCATCAATCTGTCCGGTACGCCGCAACCCTCACTGACGGCAGCCAAAGCTGCGGGAGCGCCCACCATCAACTACGGAGTCTTCCTCCAAGCCACATTCGACTTCATCATCATTGCGTTTGTGATCTTCATGTTGGTCAAGCAGGTCAACCGGTTCAAGAAAGAAGCGCCTCCAGCACCACCGGCAGGGCCGACCAACGAAGAGAAATTATTGATGGAAATCCGCGACGCCCTGACAGGCCGCCACTAAGCGCCGCCGTTGCAACGACATTCCCCCACGATGCGGGAGTGGGGAGACTCACACGATACATGACCCGCGCGATTCAAGAAGGAGGTCTTCATGTAGGCATTCAAAACCGCCATCCTAGCGACAAGCTTGGTCGCTCTGGCAGGATGTGCGAATGGGGATACGATCATCGGGGATATGATCTTTGATTATACAGGCTTCGTGCGTCAGAAAGACATTTGTCATGACGGTTGGTACGGATATTATCAAGAACCATGCCCTCCCGTCCCTGCGGCGAAGCCTATGGCCGCCAGTCCCTCGGCTCTTGAGAATGAGCGTCAACTTATTGATCAGCTGTATCTACTACAGAAACAGAATCGCGCCTTGAGCAGCCGCGAGACCGATCTGGAACGACAGCTCGCCGACCGCGATCGGGAGATCACCGCTCTTCGTTCCGGTACCGGTGATTCCGCATTACAAAAACGGGCTGATTATCTCGAGCGCCAGTTAGCTGCCGCGAAGCAACGCATCAGTGATCTCGAGGCACAGCTCGCTGCGATGGGTGGCGCTGCCGGCGACGAACAGGCAAGATTAAAAGAGGCCCAACGAGGATTGATCCGCGCGCTTAGGCCCCAGATCGAGAAGGGCAATATCACGGTCGATTTGAACAACGAACGGCTGCTCATCAATCTCGCTTCCAGCTATCTCTTTGGCTCGGGTGAGGATCAGCTGAAGCCAGCCGGAGCCGATACGCTCAAGCAGGTCGGAGCGATCTTGAAAGATTTTCCTGAGTACAAAGTGGCGGTCGATGGTCATACCGACGATCGTCCGATCCGTAGCGGGCTGAAGAAGAAGTTCCCGACGAACAAGGAGCTGTCAGAGGCCCGCACCGCCAATGCGGCCAAGGCTCTGACGGAAGACGGCCTTGGCGCGGTGACCACACACGGCTTTGCGGACACCAAACCGGTGGCGCCCAATACGACCGAGGCGGGCCGCGCAAAGAACCGGCGCGTCGAGGTGATTGTCACCAAGTAAGGCTGATCCGATGGTCTAAATAGCACGGGGGCTTCTCCGGCGAGGAGAAGCCCCCGTGCTATTTTCATCGGTTACAGCTTGCAGGTGTTGTGATTGACCGTTCCGGCCACCGTATCGCCAGGAACCGTGGCGATAATCTTGTAGTACCCCAAGCCCATTTCCTTCCCGAACGCTTCCCCGACCAACACGTCCTGCACGTGCTGGTGGTCCCAGGCCCGGAACGTCGATTTGCCCTCTTTGAGCCCGTCGAACTCATGGCCCTCCAGCGATTTGATCAGCCCGGCTGTGTCGGTCGAACCGGCACGCTGCATCGCCTCAAGAATTTGTATCATCGCGGCATAGCCAAGATAGCAGCGTGATGTGGGCATGATGTGGGAATATGGTTGTACTTGTCAATCACGTGCGTACTAGCTGTATTGATCCCACGTATCGCATTGTTTAATAGCCCAGAATACGGCTTCCTTGAGCTTCTTGAGACTTACGTTTTCAGGATCGCGGATGGCCTGCAGCTTCTTGTCGATATCATAGAGTGGTTGAATCGACCGTTTGTCTGGAATCTTCCCGAGAGCCCACGCGACCTCCGTCAGGACCGCCCAATCCGTCTTAGGATCCTGGAGCTTTGCGAGCAACGGCAGCACGACAGATGGGTCGCCATGGATTCCGCCGATTTGTCCCAGCCCTTTCGCCGCCGCCGCTTGGACTTCCGGTTGAGGCGAGGTGTTCATGATATCGACGAGAAGGGGGATGCCATCCCTGCCGAGATTGCCCATGGCCACAAGCGCCTGTTTGGCAAGATCTCGGTCTTTCAGCGCTTCCTTGAGCTTCGGCAGAGCTTCATCAGCCTGCATCTCTCCCAAGAGCGAAATGATTTTGACTTTCCGTGCATGACTTGTGTCCGCCGAATCCAGCACTCTGAGTAGGCGATCCGGTTGGCCCCACTCTGCCGCCAAGAGAAGAGGAAACTCGTATTTTTCGAGCGCCTCCTTCAACTTGGCAATCGCATAGGCGCCGGGCTCGGCTGCCTGCGCCTCGTGGGCGGCAGCCACGGCATCCTCAAACTCCGTCCGCACTTCTTTTTGCCACTTGATCTTCATTCCACCCAGCACATAGGTCAGTTGGCAGGCAGGCCCCTTCCAGAGACGGGAGGGTGCATCAGGGAGGTCCGCATCTCCGCCCGCAGCCGTGGTTCCCTCCCATGTCTTGCGCTGCTCGCATTTGACCCGAAACACAACGTCGTGGGGCTTAGCACTGTCCTGTACCACCGTGTAGCCCACCTCACCGAGGCGTCGCGAGGCTACTTCAACTAAAGACCCGGAATCCGCACCACCCTTATCTGTGAGGGCAATCGCCTCCACCAGAACAGTTTGAATTTTTTCCAGCTGGGTTTTTTGTTCGGGTGTGAAGTATTCCCGGTACGCCGAAGCAGGAGAGGCTAATATGCCAAGAGACAAGAGGAGCAGCAGGATATGTAGGGCCAACAATCGTTGCATCGAGCACCTCCTGGAGAGAAAGGGCAGACCGGGGAGTCGGGGCATACCCGATATCAATCGAGAGGAAGGGACGAGAAACTCACCGCCCATACTTATCTTGGTGCAGGCCGTTTCCGTGTGGAGAGCAAGCTTCAGACGCATGTATAACATTATAGGCCAAGTGTCAGCACATCTCGGTCACGTTTATGAAAGAAAATTAAAGTGCCAGCGCTTCCCTGCTACGTTCGAAATTGTTTCTATGGTGCCTAACATTTGCCTGGAATCTGAAGGCATTTCTCGGCATGGCCGGATTCCTTTGGCGCCGTTGAAACGTTGCAATTGAACGAGTCTTGAAACCATTTTTCTGACCGAGATGTGCTGACACTTGGCCCATTATACATCGATATGCAACCGGCAATACCAATACTATGTGTCCAATAGCCAACATGTCGATTGGCAATCGCCAAGGATTTTCCTGCGTTGTTGTTTGGTTGTCGCTCTCTGTAAGCCGCTGTCGTGCAAATAGTACCCGACTAGATCGGAAGCCATTGAATGCCTTCAAACCTACCCGGCCCTAATCCGGACGTCAGGTCATTGGTGGAGTGCTTATGCGCAGACACGAGTGTCCGATCACGACGGCCAGCGGGACCGCGAGGACGACGGCGCGGGGAGCCAGGAGAGAGCAGCCGCCACGGCACGAGCCGTTCGCGGGTGGTCGTGAGCCGCACCCCGAGTGGCTGCGCATGGGTGATGAGCCGGCCGGAGCACACGAGAGCACGCAGCCGTGTGAGTCGTGTGTGGTCAGCCACGCAGACCACACAGGCTCGGGCATCCTCTGCCGTTTCCAGCACAGAGTCTTGCTAACACGGCAGACTCCACAATGGCTGACGTCCGGATTGGGGACAGGCCAATCGTATTGACAATTCATATCTTCCAATGATACTTTTGCGCGCTTTTTTCGTGCGTATGCATGAAAGCTTCTCGTTTGTCCAAAATAGAGTGAGCGGATCTGGACAGTGATTAAGACAGCAGTTGCGCGGCGTTACGCACAGGCACTCTTCGAGCTTCTCGATCAATCCAACATCGAAGCGACTCGGGGTACCCTCAATGGTCTCGGTCAGGCCATGAAGGACTCGGTGTCTCTTCGCCATGTCGTCGCGTCACCCGCTTTCGGCGTCGAAGGCAAAATTGCCGTTTTGACGGAACTTGGTGGACGTTTTGGATGTCCCCCGGCAGGGAAGGCCTTCATCCACCAGTTGGTGAAGAAAAACCGTGTCGGGTTTCTGCCGGAAATCGCAGAGGCCTTCGCGAAGCTGGTCGATCAATCTAAGGGGACTCAGCAAGTCACCGTTTCCTCCGCGACACCGCTCCCACATGTTGAACAAAATCGGATCAAAGCGCGCCTTCGCGAGACGCTCAAGCGGGACGTGGATATCACTTTTCAGACTGACGCAAGCCACCTGGCTGGAGTTCAGATTCATATCGGCAGTACGGTAGTCGATAGTACCGTCCGGGGACGCTTGCGAGCGATGCAGAGCCTGTTGACTAAGGAGTAGCCATGCAGATTAAGGCAGATGAGATTAGCGCGATCATTAAAGAGAAGATCCAAGGCTTCGACAAGCAAGTCGACGTCAAGGAAACCGGATCCGTCATCCAAGTCGGCGACGGTATCGCCAAGATCTACGGCCTCGACGGCGCCATGGCCGGCGAGATGCTCGAATTCCCCGGCGGGCTCTACGGCATTGCGTTGAACCTTGAAGAGGACAACGTCGGCGCGGTCTTGATGGGCGAAGATGTTGGGATTAAAGAAGGTGATCCCGTCAAACGTACGGGCCGCATCGCGGAAATTCCGGTGGGTGAAGCCATGGTCGGTCGGGTCGTCAACGCAATCGGCCAGCCGATCGACGGTAAGGGAGCCATCAAGTCCTCTCTTTCTTCGCGTATTGAAGTGGTCGCCCCCGGCGTGATCACCCGTCAATCGGTTCGGGAACCGTTGCAGACCGGCATCAAGGCCATCGATTCCATGATCCCCATCGGTCGTGGACAGCGTGAGTTAATCATCGGCGATCGGCAGACGGGCAAGACCGCGATTGCTGTCGATACGATTATCAATCAAAAAGGCCTGGGCGTCTTCTGTATTTACGTCGCCATCAGCCAAAAGCGTTCGACCGTTGCTCGCGTCGTGAAGACCCTCGAAGAGAATCATGCGATGGAGTACAGCATGGTCGTGGCGGCCACGGCCAGTGATCCTGCGCCCATGCAGTTCTTGGCGCCATTCTCCGGCGCTGCCATCGGCGAGTACTTCCGAGATAACGGCAAACACGCGTTGATTGTCTATGATGATTTGTCCAAGCACGCGGTCGCATATCGTCAGTTATCGCTGTTGCTCCGCAGACCGCCAGGCCGCGAAGCCTATCCCGGCGACGTGTTCTATCTCCATTCTCGGTTGCTGGAGCGGGCGGCGAAACTGAGCGACAAGCTCGGCGGAGGAAGCTTGACGGCGCTGCCGATCATTGAAACGCAAGCCGGCGACGTCTCGGCCTACATTCCGACCAACGTCATTTCAATCACAGATGGTCAGATCTATCTCGGCAGCGATCTGTTCTATTCCGGTATTCGTCCCGCGATTAATGTCGGTCTATCGGTCTCCCGCGTCGGTGGATCAGCCCAGATCAAGACGATGAAGCAGGTGGCCGGTACGCTTCGGCTGGACCTCGCGCAATATCGTGAAATGGCGGCCTTCGCCCAGTTCGGCAGCGAACTCGACAGGGCCACGCAGATGCAGCTTGCGCGCGGCGTCCGCATGGTGGAGTTGCTCAAGCAAGGTCAATACAAGCCGATGCCCGTTGCCGATCAGGTGTTGTCGATCTACGCCGGCGTCAACGGCTTCCTCGATGACGTGCCGGTCGACAAGGTGCAACAGTTCGAAGCGGACCTACTCCATTATGTTCAGCAGCACCACTCTGATTTGAAGAAAGAAGTCGCCAGCATCGGCAAGATCGATGACAAGCTCGGCGGCAGGCTGAAAGAAATCATCGCGACCTTTAAACAAAAGATGGGATACGGTGCGAAGTTGTAAGGGGATGTCATCAGTCAACGGTCATCTGTTATTAGGCTAGGAGGGAGAGTCGTCTGCCTTCTCAGTACCAATGACCAGTGACCATTGACCTGAAGCCTACCGATGCCGAGTTTACAAAGCCTGCGCCGTAAGATTGCGGCGTTCAAAAATACGCAGAAGATCACCAAGGCCATGAAGATGGTGGCCGCGGCGAAGCTCAAGCGTTCCCAGGACCGTATTCTGGCGGCGCGTCCCTACGCCCATAAGATGCGAGGCGTCCTGAGCAACCTGAGTCAGCGAGTCAACCGCTCTGCCTATCCCCTTCTGCAGAAGCGCGAAGGGAAGAAGGTCGAGATTCTCGTCGTCACCAGCGATCGCGGGCTCTGCGGCGGCTTCAATGGAAATATCGTTCGGAAGAGCGCCGAGTTCGTTCGGCAATGTGAAGCGCAGGGGCTCAAGGTCAATCTCAGCATCGTCGGGCGCAAGGGCCGCGATTATTTCCGCCGCCGGACGTGGACCATACGACAAGAATGGACCGGCGTTTTCGATAAACTCAGCTTCGAGCATGCGATTGATATCGGCGGCGATCTGACAGACAACTTCGTGAAGGGCACGTTCGACGAGCTGCATGTCGTCTACAACGAATTCAAGTCGGCTATTCAACAACGCGTGATCGTCGAGAAGCTATTTCCCGTCGATGCCGCTGCCGAATTCGGCACTGCGCAAGCGGAAGGGACGACCGGTGGCAGCTATCTCTACGAGCCGGATGAGGCCGACTTGTTGAACGTCCTGGTGCCCAAGCATTTTCAAATCCAGGCCTATCGCATTCTCCTGGAGTCAGCGGCCGCAGAACACGGGGCCCGCATGGCTGCAATGGACGGCGCCACGCGCAACGCAGGACAGCTCATTACGAAAGTCACGCTCTATTACAACAAGACCAGACAGGCTGCGATTACGAAAGAACTGATGGACATCGTCGGCGGCGCAGAGGCGCTCAAATAAAGTTAATGTTCAATGGTAAATTTTGAATGTTTAGTTTCGGATGAGTGCATTTTCAACCGATTCAACATTCAACATTGAAAATTCAAAATTACACAAAGGTGAAAGATGAGCACAGGTAAAGTTATTCAAGTCATCGGTCCGGTCGTGGACGTTGAGTATCCTCCCGGCCAACTGCCGAACATTTACAACGCGCTGAAGGTGAACCAGGAAGAGAACAAAGCGGCTGGCAAGCCGGCCGTTCGGATCACGCTCGAAGTTGCCTCGCACCTCGGCGAAAACCGCGTCCGCAGCATCGCCATGTCCACGACAGACGGACTCACGCGTGGAATGGACGTCCAGGACACGGGGGCCCCGATTGCCGTTCCGGTCGGCCGCGAGACCCTTGGACGACTCATCAACGTGCTTGGCGAGCCAGTTGATGAAAAGGGCCCGCTGAAGACAAAGAAGACCTATCCGATTCACCGGCCTGCCCCCAGGCTCGAGGATCAGGATACCAAGACGGAAGTGCTCGAAACCGGCATCAAGGTCGTCGACCTGCTCGAACCCTACAGCAAGGGCGGCAAGGTCGGTCTCTTCGGCGGCGCCGGCGTCGGTAAGACCGTCATTATCATGGAGCTCATCAATAACATTGCGCTCCACCACGGCGGATTCTCCGTGTTCGCGGGCGTGGGCGAGCGGACCCGCGAGGGCAACGATCTCTGGCACGAAATGCGGGAATCGAAGGTCATCGATCCCGACGATTTCACCAAGTCCAAAGCGGCGTTGGTCTACGGTCAGATGAACGAACCGCCCGGTGCGCGCCTCCGCGTCGGCCTCACTGGGCTGACCGTCGCCGAATATTTCCGCGACGAAGAAAATCAGGACGTGCTGCTCTTCGTGGACAACATCTTCCGGTTCACCCAGGCCGGTTCGGAAGTCTCCGCCTTGCTCGGCCGTATGCCCTCAGCCGTCGGCTATCAACCGAATCTCTCGACCGAGATGGGAGCCTTGCAGGAACGCATTACCTCGACCAAGCGTGGTTCGATCACGTCGGTGCAGGCCATTTACGTGCCGGCCGACGACTTGACCGACCCGGCCCCGGCGACCGTGTTCGCGCACTTGGACGCAACCACCGTGTTATCACGGCAATTGGCGGAGTTGGGGATTTATCCCGCCGTCGACCCATTGGACTCCACGTCGCGTATTCTCGACCCTCAAGTCATCGGCGAAGAGCATTACAAAGTGGCGCGTGGCGTCCAGTCCGTGTTGCAACGTTATAAAGATTTGCAAGATATCATCGCCATTCTCGGGATGGACGAGTTGTCCGAAGACGATAAGATGGTCGTGGCCCGCGCGCGGAAGATTCAGCGCTTCCTTTCGCAGCCCTTCCACGTCGCCGAGGCCTTCACCGGCGCGCAGGGCAAGTATGTGAAGCTCAAGGATACCGTCCGCAGCTTCAAGGAGATCCTCGACGGCAAATACGATCACCTACCGGAACAGGCGTTCTATATGGTCGGGCCGATCGAAGAAGTGATTGCGAAAGCCGAAAAAATGGGAGTGAAAGTATGAGCACGAGTCGGCAGGGCGATCTCCTGCTCGCTGCCCGCGCACGATAAGACGGTGCTCGGTCAATGCGCGCAATCGAGATCAGCCCTGCCGACTGCGCTTTGGTTAGTGGGAAGAAGAAAAGATGGCAGGGAAGATTCTGTTAGAAGTGGTGACGCCGGAGAAACAGCTGCTGAGCCAGCAGGTGGATGAAGTTATCGCGCCTGGTTCAGAAGGGGAATTCGGCGTGTTGCCAGGCCACTGCCATTTCCTGTCGACATTACGCATCGGCGAGCTCCGCTATCGCATTGGCGATCAGACGAACCACATGGCGGTCCTCTGGGGCTACGCCGAAGTGACCCCGGCGAAAGTCACCATCATGGCTGAGATCGCGGAGAAAGCTGAAGACATTGATGTTGGCCGTGCCCAAGCTGCGGTTGAGAAAGCCGAGCAGCGCTTGAAAGCCGGCGGTCTCCCCTCCGAAGTCAAAGAAGCCGAGATTAGTCTCGAAAAAGCCCGCCTCCGCAAGAAGATCGCCGAACGAGCTCGCAAGACCGGGCACGCCTAACTTCCAAAGCTTGCACGTTCCCCTGTACAACTGTACACTTTCTTCGCTCAGTTCGATGAAAGTGGTTGCTCGTTTCTTCCTTGGTGGAACGAAAACGTCTCTGAATGGACATCGAAAACATTCGGCAGAGAGTCCTTAGCGGACGCTACGTCATTTCATTCACTCATACCGAGAAGCTTTGCCGGAGGAAGATTACTCTTGAAACGATTGAACAGGGTATCCAGCGTAAAGAGATCATTGAAGATTATCCGAACGATCCACGTGGCCCATCATGTCTGGTCCTTGGTATGACACAAGAGGGCAGACCGATTCACGAGGTATGCGGAACGATTGAGAATGATCAGATCCTGGTGATTACAGCCTATGAGCCAAATCTCGATGAGTGGGAGCGCGGTTGGCGAACCAGAAAGAAGGGCGGTGAACGATGACGCAGTCTTGCTACTTCTGCAAAGGAAAGGTAGTTCAGCAGCCCACGAGCGTGGATTTCTGGTGGGGAGACGATCTCAAGATTATCGAAAATGTGCCCGCCGGAGTCTGCACCCAGTGCGGAGAGAAGTACCTCGACTCACCGGTTTACAAGCAGATGGAACGGCTTGCCAGAGGAGCTGGCGAAGCGGTGCGACGGTTTTCCGTAGATGTGGTGCGATATTCCGTTGCGTAATGGGGCTTTCGGGCTATCCTCTTCAAGTCAGAACTATCTCGAAAAAGCCCGCCCCCGGAAGAAGATCGCCGAACGCGCCTGCAAACCCCATCATATTTTCATCACAGCGGGCGGTGTTCGGTAACGTGCGCAGTCGGTGATCGGCCAGGCTACCACCTGAGAAATCACCGATGTGTAACCTCTTCAGTTATCGACCCAACCGCTAATCAGTTGACAGCGAACTAAGCAAAAAGTAGCCTGTCCCCGTTTTTCCCGCACTCAAAAAGTAGCCTGTCCCCGTTTTTCCAGCAAAACCGGGGCTCGCGGAACGAGTCACCCGGTAAGATTGAGACATGACGCAACGAATCCCCCCTGGATAAGATTTTCAGATGGCTTGACAGGACCACCACCTACCATAGTCCGCAAGAAGATCGCCGAACGCGCCAGGATGTCCGGGCACGCGTAATCCCTAAAATTTCTGAGCAGTCGACCTGCCCAATCCTCTTTGCTCACGCACCTCGCAAGCAAGGCCCATCATCTTTTCATCACGGAGGGCGGTGCCCGGTGGACGCGCGCGTATGAGGGCTAGTTAGGCTTCTTGAGTAAAGTCATATTCATGGCAGATCTCATTTCGGTTGCGTCCGGTATGGTTCCTCGTATTTAATTAGCGCCGTTTGTTAAACTCACACCCTTGATCAAACGGTCAATTCATAACGAGATTTGGGGCATCGATCAGATAGACAAGACCGTCACCATTTCCTTTGGAAAATGACTGACAGCGAGTTACTTGAAGAACTAGAACACCGAGTTGAGGCCGGGGCGCTCGTACCCTTCTCAGACGAGGAAGGTGTCCTCGTGGAGAGGCTGTCCTTCGCATCACGACCGCTCACAGCCGAGACGTTTAGAGATGCCTGGAATGCCTTTATAGCCGAAACTGGCCTTGAGGCTCTGGGATGGCCTATACATTTTGGCGTTGCGATTTGGTACTGGGAACACGAGATGAGGCTTCATGCTGTTCGGTGTTCGAGCACATCCATCGTGATGTGCGACGAGGATACGACCAGATTGGAGAAGTTGCGGGCTATCAGGCCGACTACTTGCCAGGAATGCTACAGCTCTACGCAGAGCTTTCTGACAGTGAGAGAGTAAGCCAATTATTTGGTCGCCTTGAGGAACTATATGAGGACAGCCACATTAGCATTTCTGAATACACTGACGGATTGCTCGCAGTCATTGGAACAGTAGATGAACATCGAAGTACAGACGGACATTCGTTGCTGCACAGCGCCACGAGAACGATATGCGACCTGCGCGAACGCTTAGATACGGAGCGTCGAGAAAAAGAAGCCTTAAAGGCCGAAGCCGATGCCGGAGTTCGATTCAAGGATTTGTGCGCAGAAGCAGAGAAAGAACTAAGGACGAGATATGCTCATTCATTTGCCACCTTCTATCCCCAGACACAGCAATTTCTCGTTGAAGCATCTGCCTGGACCACCAAGCCTTTCAGCAACATTAACCCATGTTGGTCTCCGATCCTCTATCAAAAAGCCATTGAATACGAGTTTAACGAGAGGGTCTGGGCTCCTTTTCGCAAGATCGCCACATCTCTACCAGGCGCATTTGAATCCGACAGACTTTCGATTAACCAAGTAAAGAGGTTGCTGCTCGGAAATGAGCCTCTCATTAAGGGATTCCTAGAATCCATTTGTAGGCAATTGAAGCTAATACTAGATCTCTCGCCTGTGTTGGGAAATGCGCTTCGCAATTTAGTTGAACATAGTACGCGCGCACGGCACGGAGACAGAAAGCCCTATGCCGTTGCTGACCTTAAAGTATGCATGAAGGCTATCTCTGAAGGCCTTGCGGTGGTCCAGATCATCACAGTGTTTCATTCACACTGAACAATCGAGATGGCTGCTCGATCAGACACTACTAAAAGCTGATAAGCCGCGTCGTCTGGTTCTGCACTTGTCAGGTCCCTTCCTACTCTTGCTGGAGATGTTTCAATTGGCATCGGACGACTTTTAACACACATGCAATTTCCCATTGAATCCAAGCTGAAGGATGGGACGCCGATTGAGCTGGTGCTGGCCGGCAATCAGGATCTCCCGGCGCTGGCGAAGTTGTATGACAGAATCGTCGCTGAAGGCACCTCATATCCGCACGAGCGGCCGCTCACCGAAGATGAATTTCTGGATTATTGGGTTCGTAGCAAGAGCACCGTAGTGGCGTATGAGCGGCCAAGGAAGGCAATGTCGGAACTGCTTGGGGCTTTTTATCTCAAACCAAACTGGCCTGGGAGCGCGCGGCATGTGGCGAATGCAGGATTCATCGTCGCGCCGGAGTGGCGGAATCGCGGGTTGGGTTGGCTGCTTGGCGCCGTGATGCTCGACTATGCCAAGGAGCTCGGCTATCGAAGCGTAATCTTCAACCTTGTTTTTTCCGAGAACCAAATCGCGCGACACCTGTGGGAGAAACTCGGCTTCCGTGTGCTCGGTGTCATCCCTGCTGCCATGCGCAAGAATGACGGTCAGTACCAAGATGCGCTCATCATGTTCCGATCCTTGGTCTTTCCTACTTCCCCAACGGAATCTCGATGACCAGCCCGCCCATGACATCGTGCAGTTTGAAATCCTTCTTGGGGCTGCGCGGATGTGCGTTATGGCAACCGATGCACGCCTGGGTCACGGCGCGGTCGGCATAGATCGCTTGAAAATAGCGGCGATCGCCCATCGAGACATTGCCACCGTGCCGCTGTTCCGGATGCTTCTGTACCTCCTCAAGTCCCTCTTTCTCGAAGTCGGTCGCAGGTGCGTTCTGCTTGTTGATCGGCCAGAGACCGATGAGCCGATAACGGATCTTTGAGCCAGTTAAGGCACCAAGTTCATCAGCCTCCTTTAACAACTGGACGGGCAATGGGAGCGTATGTGTCGTTCGCCAGTTTTCAGAGGCGACCAGCTTTCCTTTCTTCTGCATCCGCTCGACCACCTGGATGGTGTAAAACGTTCGATGCGCCTCGATCACCGAGTGGATGTAGTCCGCCACAGTCTCAACCGGCACGGTGACGGTGTCACCCACATTGTTCTCGGCCACGGCGCGACTCCAATGGCCCAGCTCCGCGAGTCCGATCACGACGATTCCGAGCACGATCCAGGTCCTTCGCATGAGGGGTCTCCTTTCTCAGTGTCGGCTTCCAGGGACATCATACGCCTGATCGCCACAAGGATGTAGGGACGGCGCTCCCTTGTAATCCTTTCTTCCCCTATGGCAGCTTACGATAGTTGAAGGACAAAGCGGCGCCTCATCGCATGATCACTGAATTCGTTGTCACATCTGGAGAACAGCCGAAGCGGCTGGATGTCTTTCTCGTCAATCGGGAACGGGATATTTCTCGGTCTGCCTTGCAGCGGTTGATCGAGCTGGGTCGTATCCGGATCAACGATCAGGTGGTGAAGGCCAGTCAGAAAATCAAGCCTGGCGACAAGATCACCATGGACGTGCCGAAGCCGGAGCCTCTGGCGCTCAAGGGAGAGGCCATCCCGCTCGAAGTCCTGTTTGAAGATGACGCCCTCCTGGTTCTGAACAAGCCGGCCGGCATCGTGGTCCATCCCGCCCCGGGTAACTGGACCGGGACTCTCGTTAATGCGCTGCTCCATCACTTCCAAACATCGGGAGGCACGGTCTCAACCATAGGAGGGAAGGAACGACCTGGTCTCGTTCATCGACTGGACAAGGAAACCTCCGGGGTCATGGTAATCGCCAAAACGGATCACGCGCATCGGGCGCTCGCTGCCCAGTTCAAGCACCACAGCATCACCAGGGTCTATGAAGCCTTGATCTGGGGAGTGCCGAAGAAAGGTCATGGCCTCATCAAACTCGCCATTGGTCGGGATACCAAAGAGCGCAAGAAGTTCTCGGCCCACACGACGAGCCCTAAAGAATCCGTGACGGAGTACCAGGTCGATCATCGATATGGCAAACGAGCCGCTCATGTCCTGCTCTACCCACGGACAGGACGCACCCACCAGCTGCGAGTTCATCTCACGTCACTTGGGCATCCCATTCTCGGCGACCCGACCTACGGCGGACGAAGGGTCTGCGCGATCGACCATGTCGAGATTCCACGGGTGATGCTCCATGCCAGGACCCTCGGCTTCCATCATCCCACTACAGGAGAGGTCCAGGAGTTTACCAGGTCATTTCCATCGGACATGGAGGCTGTCTCCAAAGCGCTTGAACAGTTGACGCTTCATAGGAGCAGCAAGGAATCTTGACAGGCCCTTCGCCAACGCATATTCAGAGTGACCTCATCGGATAAATGGTATGCAGACAGCCGACTTTCTCGATGCGATCGGAGGCCTTATCTCCCAGCTCAAGGCATATGCGGCCAAGCTACCCCCGATTGTCCATTTAGCGGCGGTGCCGACCGGCGTGAAGCCTAAGCTTGAAGCGATTGAAGACTATGAGGACATCGTGACGCGCATCCGGACGCAAAGCGCAGGGACTCCATATAAAAGTCTGAACGACTCATTTATCGAATCCCTCGAAGCCTTTGAGACGGGGAAATTACTGGGGTCAGTCCAGCCCCTGCTGGCCGTACTCGATCATCTGGAGCGGATGCAGCGCGACAAAGAAATCGAGGTGGGGCGGATCGATGAGAAGCGCATTGCCGAATACCGTGTGGCACTCCACAAAATCCTGCCTGGCAATAAGCCGGAGTTGGGTGGCACCGGGCGAGGGATGTAAGTAGCGAATGCTCAATGATGAATGTTCAATGTTGAATGCCTAATCTTGAATGGACAAGCTAGCGGGAATGATCCAATTTAACATTCAGCATTAAAAATTGAAAATTGAGTTCAATGTCCCATCTTCGGGCCGGCAGCATTTGAACCTTCAGCAACGAGTTTGAAGCGGACGGTTGCGCTGCAATGCGGGCATTTACCGCGGACCGTCTCCGCGTCGAGGACTTCATACTGATCGGCTTTGAGCCACATGAGCTGAGAGCACTTAGGGCAGCTTCGGACTTGCGTTGACATCGTTTTCCTCGTACACTCCGCCCGCATGGTTTTCTGTGACCGGGAGATAATTTAGTACAAGATGCCTCTAACCCTCAAGCCCGCCGTTACCTTTTCCGAAAAGAAAGAACTCGAGGCGTCCCAGCTTCTTCGGCTGTTCCATCAGGCGCCCTGGGCTAAGGACCGGACGCTCGACGATGCGAAAGAAATGCTGCGCCATACCGATGTGGCGCTCTGTGCGTGGGATGACGGTCAACTGGTGGGGTTTGGCCGCGTGCTCACGGATTTCGTGTATCGCGCGACCATCTGGGATGTGATCGTCGACAAAGCCTTCCAGAAGCAAAGTATCGGCACCGAAATCGTCCAGCGCATTCTCAACCATCCTCGCCTCAAGAAAGTCGAGCTTTTCTGGCTCTGCACCCGTCGCCCAGGTTTCTACGAGAAGTTGGGATTCAACTCCAAGGAACAGACCGGCATGGTCTGGAACCGGAGAAAGAACGGTCGGCTCGAGTAGATTCATCTCCTTGCCATTCTTTCCCTTCAATGCTGAGCACAAGTGAATCGATCGAGAAGCCGGGGTCCAATGACTTGTCAATGACACAGTCACTATACGAGTGGCCCTATCAGGATGTTGAAAAGGTCGCTCTTTTCACCCGCCCGACCCCGGCACGCCAAGACGCGCCCTTCACCGAGCGTCGTTCTCGCGGCGCTTAGAGGCTCACCGTACGGCAGGGGACTGGCTCCGGCATTGCCGGTGCCTGTCACGCTATTTAAACAGGGACAGTCGCCGGTCGGAAGGGACTTCGGCGAGCTCAGTCGAGCCGCGACAGTCCCTTTCACTTGCTGCGGCCTAGCTGGACGACCTTTTTGAACATCCTGTGAGTGCTTCTGTTCTCATGGTGGACTCTCGCGCTGCCAGTTTATTCTGGGCTCAGATGTGGGTTTTCAACAGCCTGCTAGGGTCTGATTGGAACGAGAAACCTATTGAGCGTGAGCCAGTGCCGCACGCCTCATTCTCTTTGGGGAGAGAAGCACCGAGATGAAGAACATTGTTGTGGCGAGAAGGACAATCGCAGGTCCGGAAGGCACATCCCAGGCGGCAGAGATTATCACTCCTGCTACAGCCGTAGTCACCCCGATGATGACGGAATACAGGGTAAGTGTCATGAGGCTGTGGGTGAGTTGATAGGCCGTCGAGGCAGGAATCAGAATCATTGCAAACACGAGAATGGCTCCGACGGTCTTCAGCGAAACCACCACCGTGAGGGCGACTAGGGTCAGCAGGAGAAAGAACATACGGCGTGCTGGAACGCCGGAGGCTTCGGCCATCTCCTGATCGAAGGCGATAAAATACAACTCCTTCGAGAACACAAGAATGAGACCGAGCACGAGAATGCTCAACCCGCCAATGACGCGCAGCTCTTCACTGGTGACAGACAGCACGCTGCCAAACAAATAACCATACACTTCAGCGTTGTAGGTTTTCATCAAGCCGATGAAGAGAATCGCCAGCGCCATAGTCGTGGTGTACAGAATGCCGATCGAGACATCCAGTTTCATCCGGCCCGTCTCTTCTACCCATCCCGTGATCCACACCGTGGCCAGCCCGAACAGAATCGCCAGCAACAACGGCGGCCAGCCCATCAAATAGCCCAGTGCCACGCCCGCAAATGCGGCATGGGCTGTACCCGCACCAACAAACGCGAGTCCTCGCAATACGACGAACACGCCGATGACCGAGCAGAGCCCCCCCACCATCGCCGCTGCAAGGAGGGAGCGTTGCATGAAGTCGTAGGTGAAGAGTTCAAGCATACAAATCAATCATCTGTTCAGTGATGAGTGATGATGGTGGTAGTCCTCGACGATGACGAGGTCTTTCTCTGTAATGACCAGATCTTTCCCATAGACCTGGCGGAGGATATCGGGCTTTAGCACCTCGGCTGCGGGGCCGGCGGCATAGAGTCTCGTCTTGAGGAGGACCAGTCGGTCCACGCGCGATCGAATCATATTGATGTCGTGGGTGATCAGGAGCACGGTGAGCCCAAGTTCGTCGTGCAGGTGCTCGACCAGCTCGATGACGTTATGCTGAGTGGTAATGTCTAGTCCAGTCGTCGGCTCGTCGAGCAGGAGGACTTTGGGTTGTTGGGCTAATGCCCTCGCGATAAAGACGCGCTGTTGCTGGCCGCCGGACAGATGGCCCAGGGCGGTGTCCTTGTGCGCATCCATCCCGACGTGGGCCAGAGCGTCCATCGCGATCTCTCGATCTTTCCATCCCGGACGATTGAATAAACCCAATGCTCCGTAGCGTCCCATCATCACCGTTTCAAGCACCGTCACCGGAAAATTCCGGTCTACGACGCCCTTCTGCGGGAGGTAGCCGATCTTGGCTCGATGGTGGCAACGTAGTTCATCGCAGGCGCAGTCGAAAATATGGAGATGTCCCTCGACTGGGGCCATGAGCCCCAGCACGGCTCGGCAGAGCGTGGTTTTCCCTGATCCATTGGGGCCGATGACGCCGACAAACTCGCCCGAGTCGATGGACAGGGAGATGTCCTTGAGCGCGATGACGCCAGGAAATCCGAAGGACGCGTGGTCAAACCGAATAATAGGCTCGTGGGAGTCTGGCACTGAATCCGGCGCTCCTTCCGTCGCTGAGGTAATGGCCCGTGATCAAAAGCCGCTAGGCGGCCTCCAGAGCATTGACCAGTTGGAGCACATTATACCGGAGCATGTCGAGGTAGGTCTCGGTCCCTGGCAGGCCTCCCGGTAACGTGGTCAAGACGACGACCCGTGCCTTGGTTTCTTTGGCAAGGAGATCGGGGAGCTTTTGACTGAGCTGAATCTCCGATGCGATGACCTTGATGTGGTTCTTTTTGATCTTGCCGATCAGGGATTGCAGTTGAAGGGCGGAGGGCTCTGTGCCGGATTGCATCTGAATCGTCGCGGCTATGTCGAAGCCGAAGCGTCTCGCCAAATAGGGCCAGGCTGGATGGTGAGCAATGAAACGACGATCAGACAACCGCTTGACCCGATCCGAGAGTTCCTTCCGTATCCGGTCTAATTGCTGAAGATAGGCCGCTTGATTGTTTCGGAAGTCCGCTGTGTGGGCGGGATCGATTTTGATCAGGGCCTCGGTGATATGGCGCAGCATGATAGCGACGTTTTCAGGGTCCAGCCAGATATGAGGGTTCCCGGCTGACCCTGCCACTTCTCCCCCTCGGTGAGTCCCAAGATGATGGTCCGTGTGGTCACGAATCAGGCCGATCCCTTGAGATGTCGTCACAACACGAAGCGACGGGCTTCCGGCATTCTTCACCAGCGAGGAGACCCAGACCTCAAGTCCGATGCCGACCTCGAAAAGCAGCTGGGCCTTTCGCACTGCGACCAAGTCTGTGGGTTTTGGCGAATAGGTATGCTCGTTTTCATAGCCGCTCAACAAGGACGTGACCCGTACATGAGAACGCCCAACCTGCTCCGCGAGATCCTTCAGGACGGGAATGGTCACCACGATATTAACGGGGTCCTGAGCTTCTGTTATCGAAGGTAGTGTGCCAAGACTGACTAGGATTGAAATGAGAATGGCGGCGAATAGTCTTCCCGCCTGGCTAACCAAAAACATGAGCGGGGACCGTAACACCCAGGTCCTACGATGTCAACGAGACCGCCGGCCCCCCCGTTCATTTCTCAACGCGCACTGGTCTGCTTGACCACAGGCGTGAGTTCGATTAGCGTAGCACACCCGATAGCCCATTTCAGTTTGCTTGTTTGTGAAAGGATAACCTCACAATGAAAGTTGTTGGATTGATGTCTGGAACTTCTGGTGACGGAGTCGATGCCGCCCTTGTCGATATCAGACGTCAGAAGTCCGGCCTTCGCGTTCAGTTGGTCGCGTTCCATCCGCTGCCCTATCCGCGCTCGCTCCAGCAACGAATTTTGTCTGCGTCTGTTTCTGGAACCGTGTCAGAACTCTGCCACCTCAACGCTCTCTTGGGTGAATGGTTCGCCAATGCCGCGCTGAGCGTGATTCGTACCGCGAAGTTGCATCCGAAAGACATCGACCTCATCGGGTCTCATGGCCAAACCGTCCATCACCTCCCACACGGGATCAAGGATGCCGGAGTCGGCGCGATTCGCTCCACGCTCCAGATTGCTGAGCCCGCCGTGATTGCCGAACGGACCGGGATTACCACCGTGGCCGATTTTCGTCCACGCGACATTGCTGCCGGTGGACAGGGGGCGCCGCTGACGCCCGGGGTCCATGCGCTGCTCTTTCGCCATCCACGCCGTGCGCGGCTCATCGTGAATCTCGGCGGCATCAGCAATGTGACCTATCTTCCACGGGGATCAGGATTTGGGGGACTGGTCGCTTTCGACACGGGTCCGGCAAACATGGTGCTGGATGGACTCATGTCTCGGAACACGAATGCGCGGGTGTCCATGGATCGTGAGGGACGTTTGGCTGCTCGCGGTCGGGTTGACGGGAGGTTATTGGCAAAACTCCTCGCGCATCCCTATCTCTCGCAGGTCCCACCCAAATCGACTGGACGGGAAGCCTTTGGGGCGAAGATGCTTGATGACCTACTCACTATGCAACAGGCGCAACAGTTGGCGATCGAAGATCTCTTGGCCACGTGTAGCCGATGGACCGCTGAAGCGGTTGGCACGGCCAGGCGGTGGATCAGCGGCGGGATCGATGAAGTCATTGTCGGCGGCGGCGGCGTCCGTAACCGCGCGATCATGGCGCATCTGGCAGATGTCTTTACCCCCGTGCCGGTTAGTACGTTTGAGTCGCATGGTTGGGACAGCAAGGCCCTTGAGTCTGTGGCCTTTGCCGTTCTGGCCTATCAAACCGCGATGGAACAGTGTGGGAACGTCCCCGTTGTCACCGGCGCGACTCACCCTACGCTGCTGGGCTGTATCGTTCCGAATAGGCCGGGGTGGATCAAGCGGCTACGCTCGCCCAAGAGACGAAGGTAAGAACAAATGATGGATATGGTTCTAGCCGGCGTCGCTGCTACTGTGTTGTTGTTGATGCTCTGGTGGTCCCTCGCTGCCTCACGAAAAACAGGCGTGCAGCTCTCGTCATTCGTGCTTCAACCGGGCGTCACGATTACGTCGGCTCCATTGCTCACTGAGGGAGAGGTCTTTCTCTACAATCTCATGCGGATGACCGTACAAGATCACTATCTGGTCTTTGCTCAAGTGCCCCTCTGGTCGTTTGTGTCCGTCGAAGCCATGGGTAAGGCGCGGTCCCAAGTGTTGAGCCACATGGCTCTCAAGCGAGTCGATTTTGTGCTGGTGCACCCAGGATCACGGCAAGTCGAGCAAGTGGTGCAGATTGAAGATGCGTCTCCCCAACCTCATCAGGCGGAGCGCCAACGTGTGATCGAATCGGTACTGGATGCAGCGGGGATCAAACTGGTGAAGGTGCGGTCAAAGAAGTCATACACGATTCCCGATCTAGCCGCACTCTTGGGTCTTGAAGCAGAAGAATAAGACGCAAGCGGCCTGCTTCTTTGGCAGCCCACACGGCCGTCTATTCAGAAAGTTGAGAGATTGGATCGTTCTTGCTCGCCGTCATCTCGATGGCCTTACGGGCAAGCTCCGCTTCGGAACTATCTGGGTACTGGTCGACGACTCGATCAAACATCATGCGTGCTTTCTCGTGATCGCCCAATTTTGTGTAGGTCTGGCCGATCTTCAGCGTTGAGGCAGCCAGCTTGGGGCTGAGCGGATGGTATGACACAACGATATAAAACGAGTTGAGCGCCTCTTTGTATCGCCCCATGCGGTACAGGCATTCCCCAATCCAATATTGGGCATTGGCCGCTAAGGTAGTTTGGCCGTGTAACTCAATGAAGAGCTGGAACCCTGCCAGCGCGGCTTCATAGTCGCGATGCTTAAACTCCTCCATAACGCGATCGTACAAGCGGCGAGATGTATCGTGCATCTGGCTGGGGGCAGCGAAAGACAGATTTACGGACAAGATGATCGACATGATCATCAGGATCCAGATACTTTTCAGCGTCATAGATATGCCTCCATACTGCTCAGGCAACTGTACCTGGGGCCTACTCTCGCAATCGGTATGCCACACGCCTGACTCTCGATGGCAGAAAAACCGATAGAAAACAGGACCTTTCATGCCCTGTTACCTACGGGAATGAGACACCCTCATGCTAATTGAGGTCCAAGAGACAGATTTGTACGGGCGGTTTCTCCTTCACCCGACTGCGCAGGAAGCCACGGCTGTCCGTCCTCCGCAATAGTCTGCTACGGAGGATGGATGAAGCCGTGGAGGAATGCACAGCGGGTGTCCTCCGAAGCCTTGTGAAGGAGGACATGCTACCGGCCTTCGTAGCCTTGATGGCTACTTCGGCGGAGCAGGCTCGGCGGGTTTCGCCGAAACATACAAAAGGGACCACGACTGTAAAGCCGTGGGGCTCCACCGCTCAAGGGCACTTACTGCTCAATAGTGGCGGTTAACATTCTAAGGGTTTGATTGGAGCTATCGAGTGAGGGAGATGATGTCATGCGAACCACTGTCGATTGATACATTTGCAAGAACGAGAGTTTGCTCATGGGGAGAGCACGATGAGTGAGGAATCTATTCCACACAATCCGTTGGGTGGGAAGACTCTGATCGTGGATGCGGAGAATGGGCGGTGTTACCCCCTCCCGAGCGCGGCGCTCAAGGATGCGGGTGAACAAGACCAGGTCTATATTCGTCCTGGAACCTATGAGGACAAGGTATTTGTAAGCGAGCGACCGGTGCGGCTTGTCGGTGCCGGGCGTGATCTGGTCCAAATCTTCAGCCGGCGCGGTGGTCCGCTGTATTTGCAGCGGGTGTCAGGAGGCCGAATCTCCGGAATTACATTCCGCTATGTCGGCAGCGATCAACACTCGGCTATGAACGTGCTTGATTCCACCTGCGTCATCACTCAGTGCCGAGCGATGGAAGGGATTCTGTCAGGGGTTGTGTTATATGGGCCTGAGTGCCGGGCGACATTCACGGAGAACGAAGTATGCTGCAATCGCGAGTCCGGCATCTTTGTCTTCGCTGGTGCGCAACCCCGAGTCGCCGACAATCGCTGTGTCGAAAATCACCACTTCGGAATTGCAGTCCGTGATCCGGGCAGTCATCCGGAACTTGTACGCAACCAGTGCGAGGCGAACATGCTCAGCGGGATTCTCTTGTTTCATCACGGTGAGGGGTTAATCGTGGACAATATCTGTCGGGACAATCAGCATTGGGGTGTACTGATGACACCTGACTCACATCCCAACCCTTCGCCACAGGAGCTTCCTAAGGTGAATCAACTCGAGAGGAACCCCCGCGGGGCCTATGCCATCTCAGATCAGCCGCTCGCCGATATCGGCCGGTAGCCCGCCTTACGATTCAATATCGTCGGTATGTCGATTCCCGCTGATCAACAAGTTCAAATGAAGCAGGTGTGAAGAACTGCGTAAAGGCCTGCCAAACCGGAGTATTCCATGTTCAGGATGGTTTGGAGAAGAATGCAGACGAAGGTGAATCGTTCGGAATATGGAACTGATACGTGCTCCCGCCCTGCTGCTTGGCGCGATACATCGCGGTATCCGCATGTTTCAATAAGTCGTCAATCTCGTGATCGTCAGAAGGATAAACCGTAATTCCGATGCTGACTCCAATTGAAGCCTGATGATCCCGGAGGTGAAAGGGTTCAACCAATGACTTAGTAATTCTCCGTGCGACAATGGTGATGTCCTGTTCGCATGTGAGACCTTCCAGGATAATCGTGAACTCGTCCCCGCCCATGCGCGCCACCGTGTCGACCTCGCGAACGCACTCTTGAAGTCGATCGGCGACCTCCTTTAACAGCTGATCACCCACATCATGCCCCATGGTGTCGTTCACCGCTTTGAATCGATCGAGATCGAGCAGCATGAGGCCGAGGGGCTGCTGGAGTCGTTTGCTTCGCGCCATGGCCTGGACAAGCCGGTCGCGGAACAAGGTGCGATTCACGAGGCCGGTCAATTGATCGTACTGAGCGAGATACGTCAGGCGTTCTTCGGCACGCTTGCGTTCGATGGCGTAGCGGATCGAGCGGGCCAAAAGTTCCGGCTGGCCCTGTCCCTTGGCGAGATAGTCCTGGGCGCCATGTTGGACGGCCTGCAACGCGAGGGCTTGATCACTGACTCCACTGAGCACGATGATGGGGATTGTGGGGTTGGCGGCTTGTATCTGTCGGAGCGTTGAAAGTCCGTAACCATCAGGGAGTGAAAGATCCAAGAGGACGGCATCAAACCGTTCTCGGGCGAGATGGGTAAAGGCTTCGCTCAAGCGTGTGACATGGGTAATGTCAAATTGCTCGATGCTCCATTCTGACAGGATGTCTTGGGTCAGATGCGCATCGGCGTCGTTGTCCTCGACTAACAGGATCTTGATCATCCCATCCTCGTGGATTCCTGACCATGTCCCCTTGACGACGCACTATCCTCTTTTGGCACAATGTAAGTATAGCTTAAGATACTGTTTCAACAAGAGAATTTCAGAATTAGGTGATTCCCTTCTGGAAGAGCAGCCCTAGGGAGATGCGAAACGGCGAGTTGAAATTAGATGATGGGATAATAGTAGAGAGACTACCATTTTGAAAGAGGCGACACGAGGTGTCGCCTCTTTAGTTCTATGACAGAGACATGCTAACTACAATGCAAGGCTTCAGCCCGCCGACGGACTTCCTCGGCCTTTTGTGCCTGTCCGAGGTTTTCATAGAGAGAAGCGATGTTCGCGTGCAGGTGGGACAGCAATTGGCCGAGCTGAGCCTCCTGTGCGATGACATTGGCTTCAAGAGCCAGCTTCTTTTCCTCGCTCCGCCTGAAGCGTTCTTCCAGCCGTTGAACCAATTGAATCCAACCTCGGACTTTTCCTGAATCCATATCTGGCATGGTTGGCAAGGCTTCAGCACGATCGAGCGCTTTTTCCATTTGGTTCATCCAATTGATGAAAACAAGAAAGTCACCCAAAGTAATTTTAAGTGCGGATGATGCGCCGTCTTCTTCTATGACAAGATCTTCCATTCCTACTCCTTCCTCTGATCCGTTAGCGACGCGGTATACATCTCAATCTCGTTGAGCTCTCGCACCGCCTGTGCGGAGCGTTCGACGCACTGACTCTTATGACCCTCTTCGACGGGTCTGGCAGGGGGGCCACGCCAGATCGTTGACTTCACCTCCCTTCAACAGGGTACGGAACGAGAAGATAAGGTTTGTAGCGAATCCCCAACATCGTGTGGCGGCGGAGTAATACTGCACTAGGGCCTGTGTTGTCAACAGGTAAAAGGCGGTTATGGAGGATATTTTTTCAGGTACTGCCCGGGGAAGGGAGAAACAAATGTATCGTCAGGTGAATTGGGGGGTCATGGACCATGGGGAACGAGTTGTGTACCGATCGGGTAGACACCCGTTGGGTGTTGTGCAGGGCCGATAGCGGCTTCACAGGCGTAGCCTGGTTCAAAGGGCCACAGCAACGAGCGGCCCACGACGCTGCCTCGCACATGAATATATCGGAATGTGACTCCCATACGAGCTGCGTCCTCTTTCACTTTTGCGGTGCATCCTTCGGATGTGTGTGCTCGGCGTGAGATGAGGAGAGGGTCCCCGGACGCACTATGAAAAATAATGAACTCGTCGGCACAGCCGGTAACAAGCCACAGCACGAGAAAGAGTCCAGAAATCTGTCGGATTATTTTTCTTATGCCCATGGGAAATTGTCTCTCGTACGCCCGTTAAGTGTTCTCGAAAACACAAGATATCTCTCGCAGCACTGTTCCCCAACATAATAGCGACAGGGCGTCAATCGATCTCTCCTGACGTGTCGGCATTATGACACAAAGAGAATTCTGGAGAGAAACAAAGTGCGATAAAGTGCGGCAGGGGAGACATCAAACGCCTTGAGACCCATCCTGGTTCCCCTACAAAAATTGGGCTGATTGAATAGGCCCAACGTCTTGGTAGTTCAATGCTAATCGTTCATTGTTCCGTAATGACCAATGGCATAACACCTGCGGTATAGAGTCCTGTGTGGTTGAGCTCCCTGGATGGAACATGGAACAGCATTGAGTGGCCAAGGGGCCCCTGATTGGAGGGCGGAACACAGATGAAAACGACAACGTTGATGACACAGCGAGTGTCTAAGAGACAAGTGAAGAGGAATGTCATGCTCGGTCGCATGATATCTCGGAGTGTAGGAGCCGGAGCTTGCTCTGCCCTGATGCTTATTGCGATAGCCGCTCCATGGGTGCTTGAAGGCGGAGAAATTTATCACTACGTCGGCTCAGAGGGCACCATCTATATGACGAACGTGCCCAGCGATCAGAAGTTCGCAGCGATAACGGACAAGCGCCACTATCATGCGTCTGTGTCTGATCAAGAGCTTGAAGACGCAGTGACCCGAGTTGCCCAGGAATATCGCCTTTCTCCGGCATTGCTGATGGCGGTCATGAAGGCGGAATTGGACTTCAATCCCACCGTGATTTCGAAGGCAGGTGCAGTTGGCATCATGCAGCTCATCCCGGAAACGGCAATTCGGCATGGGGTACGAAATCTCTATGACACGAAAGAAAACATTGCCGGCGGGGCTAGGCACCTTAGGTATCTGCTCGATTGCTTTCATGGCAACATTCGGCTTGCCCTGGCTGCGTACAATGCAGGAGAGCGAAAAGTTGATCGATATCGTCAGATTCCGCCTTTCAAAGAAACCAGGACCTACGTGAAGAAGGTAATGGGCTTCTACCGCGACTATTGGACCAGCCAGTCGATGAGCCCTATTGAGAGCTAGGGGAACCTAACTATAGTGCGCTAATGTCGAGAGACTCGGGAAGGGGGGAAGGAGAGTGTCGTTGAACTCAGCCAGAATTAAACAGGCTTCTCTGCAATGTACTCAATGTACTTCCAGAAATGCTTCGCTTCTTCTTCGTTTAGGACCACCGGGGTATTGTTCGCTGTCCCAGTCATAAAAATCTTGACCGATACTGCGTCGTGCCAGACCTGCACTTCACAATAAGAGACCCGATCAAGGTTCAGTGCGCGATTTCCGATCCGGACAAAATGCACAACATAGTTCCTTTCACCTTGATAACAACGAGTCGATAGTACACCAAGTTCCTGTACCTCAAAAGAAACTTGTGTTTCTGTAACGCGGCCACGTCAAAATACGAGAAATTCCCATGCCCCACTGCGCGACGATGATCCGCGGGCCGCACGGACACCAGGTGGAGTCGTTCGTGATTGAAGGCCACACCGACGACCAAGGGGAAGACATCCGCAATCTGAAGCTCAGCTAGGATCGCTCGTTCGCCGTCCTGGTGAAGGGGCTTGAAGTGATTCACGCCAAGCTGCCATGGGCCTACGAGTGCTTCCAGCAGAAAACCTCAGCGAACGGACGTAGCAGACAGGACCTTTTGTGCAATGAAGGGGGACAGCTAGATCGCGACAATAGCTGACGCGTCATCTTAAAGATCCACCTGCTCCACACATAGCAAGGTGGAATTTGACTAACCAAACAGGACTCGAACAATTCCCCCGGTCAGAGAGAGAGCTGGCGAGTCAATTCGATGAACTGAGGGACAGATAGGACTTCTGCCCGTGCGGTTGGCGAGAGACTGAGTGATTGAAGCGAGCCTATCACCGACTTCTGATCATACCCCTCATCCCTGAGCGAGTTTACCAGCGTCTTGCGCCGGTGCGCGAATGCGGCCTTCACCAGCGCGGCAAACTTGGGCTCTTCCTGCGAGCTGAGTTCTCTCCGCTCCTTCGTTCGCAACAAGACCACGGCAGAACCGACTTCCGGTCTAGGCCTGAAGCACTGGGCAGAGACGCGGAATGCTTTTGTGATCCCAGCAGCATACTGCGCCATGACGGAAAGGACGCCGTAGTTTGAGCTGTCCGGTATTGCCACGAGCCGATCGGCCACTTCATCCTGTAACATGAGTACCATGCGCGGAAACCGATCACGCTGGTCGAACAGCCGGAAAAGCAGCGGAGTCGAGAGGTAATACGGCAGGTTGGCTACGACCACAGTGCCGATCGGAAGACTCTCGAGCGGATAGGCCATCGCATCGTCGAGGACCAAATTGAGATTCGGAAACCCTGCCTGCCGTTCCGACAGATAGGCATGGAGCCGCGGATCGACCTCAACTGCCGTGACGCGACCGGCCGTGCGACAGAGGGCTTCCGTGAGAATGCCGCGCCCCGGTCCGATTTCCAATACGCTGTCAGTCGGCGCTATCTCAGCCAGCGCGACGATCTTGCGAACGATGTTGGGGTCGATGAGAAAATTCTGACCGAGTCGTTTGATCGCAGCCGGCGGATCGGAGATTCCCACGCCTTAGCCCTCTGTGGAGGGACGAGGAGCTTGAGCTAGTTGTTTGGCCAGTGCCGCCAGCGGCGTACGATAGCAGTCGATGAGGTCAGTAAACTCCTCGACCATGTCGTTGGTAAAAGACGGTCCGGGGCGGATGCCGGCAAACTTGTGCCCTTCCTGCTGACCTACTGCCACGGTGATGAGTGCGACGGTGCGGGCTTTCCATTTCGCGACCCGTTCAGCCCCCGCGACCGTGTTCAGACTTTCGAGGGTCTGCTTGGCCAGCGCGTCTAATTCCTTCAGTTGCTGTTGAATTATTTCAAGTGCCGCGAGCGATTGATTGGTCATTAATTTGCTCCTGTTGCTCTAGTCTGTCTGGTCTATCTGGTCTGTTTGGTTTCGCATTTGTCGGTAGACGCTCGATTCGAGTTAGATAAACCAGACAAACTAGACAGACCAGATAGACCCATCACCGGCCCTTGGCGATCTTCGCGGCTAGCTTGGCTGCCAACTTAACCGCTTCGAGTAAGCTGCCTGGATCGGCGATCCCTTTTCCGACAATATCGTACGCGGTTCCATGATCGACTGACGTCCGAATGATCGGTAGTCCCACGGTCAGGTTCACGCAAGTGCCGAAGGCCACGAGCTTCAGCGGGATCAACCCTTGATCATGATACATGGCCACGATGCCGTCGTACTGCCCCTTCGCCGCCTTTCCGAATAACGTATCAGCCGGTAGCGGATCGCTGGCGAGAATCCCCTGCGCCTGGGCCGCACGCGCCGCCGGCAGAATTACGCGAGCTTCTTCGTCGCCAAATAATCCGTGTTCGCCCGCATGCGGGTTCAATGCGGCCACGCCAATCTTGGGCTTGTTAATTCCATAGAGCTGGGTCAGCGCAAGATGCGCCAAGCGAATGCCCTTTTCGATTTTCGCCTGTGTGAGGAGCGATGAGAGATCCTTGATCGCAACGTGGGTCGTGACAAACATGATGCGCAGCGGCCCGCCCACGATCATCATGCCGGATTCCTTCGCCTGGGTCAGATCCGCCAGCAGTTCCGTATGGCCCGGATAATGACAGCCAGCCATATTGATGGCTTCTTTATTGATCGGCGCCGTGACGATCCCGTCAATGCAACCGATCTGCGCGAGCTCCACCCCTTTCTTGATAAATGTGACTGAGGCAGCGCCGGTCTCTGCCGCCGCGACGCCGAGCGTGAACTTCCCCATCGGCTGTTCGAGCGGGTCGAGCACGGCCACGTCACTGACACGTGGCGGTTTCGGATCATGCCCTTGGACGCGAACGACTTTGAGCTTCAGCTTGAGACTCTTGAGAGTCTGTTCCATCACCGGCACGGAGCCGATCACGATTGGACGACACAGGCGCTGCAAGGCCGTTCCCGCCAAGGCCTTCGCAATCACCTCCGGCCCGATCCCAGCCGGATCTCCCATCGTGATCCCCAATAGGGGGAGCCGTGAGGACTGCTTGTGCTTTCCTGTTGGTTTCGATTTAGAGGGCATACAAATACAGTGCATAGCCTATATAAAGGATGGCGCTGGCACTCAACAACCACGGCCGCCAATGGCCACCTATTAGAATTTGAAGCAGGCAGAAACCCGCCGCCTCCACGGCTAACACCATCGTGGCCAATGCAGATGGCGCAATCGCCCATTCGGTCCCCAGCAGTCCCAGGGAAACTGGGAAGGTCCCTTGAAAGACCATCGCGCCCGTAACATTGGCCACAGCAAGGCGATCTTTCTTGCGATAGAGCCAGAGAAAACTATTGAACATTTCGGGCAGCTCGGTCGCGAGCGGCGCGAGGAGCAACGCCAGGATCAACGGCGACATCGAGAGTGTGCCTGCCATCGTTTCGGCAGCGGTGACAAACAGGTGCGCACCTAAGATCAATCCAGCCAAGCCGATGAGTGCTTGAAGCCCAATCATGAGATGAGAAGGCGTGCCGGCGGATTTTGCAAAGAGAAGCGGCTCCAACTTGCTGCCTTCACCTTCCTCCTCGTCCGTCGCGCTGAATTTGAGCCTCATATAGTAGACATACAGACCGATCAATCCGATAGCCACGATGATATGAACGAGTCGAGACGGTACGTAGGCGCAGCCCAACGCCACACCGTACCCGATCATGAAAAACGTGAGATCGGTTATGACTTCGCCATAGTTGAGATGAAACCGTGCGGTGCGCTTGCCCGCACGTGCGTAGAGCACCAGCAAGAGCGCAAGAATCGGCAACACCAGCGTGCTGAGCATGAACGGCGCACCGAGGATCGCGCCCAACCCGACCTCGACCTCTTCCCGTCCTTCCCCAAAGAAGATGGCAATGATTGGGATCGAGGTCTCCGGCAATGTCGTGCCGATCG
Organism: Nitrospira sp.; assembly: GCA_005239465.1. Taxonomy (GTDB): domain Bacteria; phylum Nitrospirota; class Nitrospiria; order Nitrospirales; family Nitrospiraceae; genus Nitrospira_D. The sequence goes on from SPAW01000035.1 coordinate 102,373, forward strand.
CGGCAAAGATGCTGCCGACGGCGCCTTCGGAGATGCCAAGCCGTTTTCCCAGCCATTCGATGGCGTTGGTAAAGAGTGCACATCCACCCAGTGTGACTGCGACAGATACGAGGAAGAGGAGGGTGTAGAGCAGGACGGTCACGAGCCGCCTCGTAAGGAAAAAGTGCAAAGGTAAAAGGTAAAAGTGGAATCCACGTTTCTTATCTTTTTACTTTTATCTTTTTACTTTTACCTTGTGCTTGCCGATAGGCAAGCATCGCTTCTTCCGTCACGTCCTTGAGCGGACGACCGGTCCGGTTCGAGATTTTTTTGCAGTCGGCATATTCCGGTGCGGCCTTTTCCCTTCCGGCGCCCACTTCAGCAACCTTCATGCGGACGACTCCATCGTACACCTTCACGGCGACGAATCGTCGAGGGAGGATCTGCCGAGCCAGTTCCTGGATGCGCACCCCGAGGGCCGTGGTCTCCTGAAACAGGACTTCGAGCACGGCATCGGTCTGATCGCGCGCAACGAGACAACTCAGAATCACACCTGGCCGGCTCCGTTTCATAATGACGGGAATCAACGCGACATCCACCGCGCCGACGGCAAAAAGTTGCTCCATCACATGCTCATAGGCTTGCGGGGTGAGGTCGTCGAGATTCGTTTCGATCTGCATCACACGATCGGTCGGGCGCCCCACTTGCGTGGACTCTTCCGAGAGAAACACGCGCAACGCGTTCGGCCAGCCTTCCGGATCTCGATCGCCGGCGCCGTACCCAACCGTGGCGGTCTCCATCACGGAGACAGGACCAAACTCCGATGTCAGAGTCCGAAGCAACGCCACGCCTGTGGGTGTCGCCAGCTCGCAGCGTGGACCATCGGAATAAATCGGAATCCCTTTCGCCAGAGCTGCCACAGTCGGCCCCGGCACCGGCAAGAGCCCATGCGAGGTCTGAATAGTACCCGCCCCCACATTGATGGCCGATGCCGTGACTCGAGTGACGTTCAATAGGTGACAGCCCAGGAGGCTACCGACAACGTCGATAAAGGAATCCATCACGCCGATTTCATGAAAACGGACGTCTTGTGGGGCGACTCGATGGGCAAGGCCTTCTGCTTCGGCCAGCCGGTCAAAGACCGCCCGACTCTGCTTCTTCACAGGGTCCGGTAAGGTGCTGGCAGAAAGAATTCGTCGAATGTGCGACAGGGTCAGCGGCTGTTGAAACCCACGCTGGATGACGACATCCACCTTCATCGCGTGGAGCGCACCGCGATGGACTTCTCGCTTGCGCAACCGATAGCCGCTGAGCTTGAGGCGTTTCAGCCCGCTTACCAATTGAGCCCAGGGCAGACCGGCACTCACAAGCGCGCCCAGCACCATGTCTCCGCTGATTCCCGAGAAACAATCGAAATGCAGATGTCGTCCCACAAAGTCCCTCGCACAGGTGATCGCTTGATGGCCGCCCATCTTACCCAAGGCACCGGCCAACGGCAATCGCCGCCGGTTTATTGACAGCCTGGGGAGGCTGTGTTATCCACCTAACGATGCAACTGATCTTCCGTGCCCACCCCTTCAGATCTGTTTCCCTGATTCTCTTATGAGTACCTGCTTCATCTTCTCGCCACGTGTTCAAGCCGGTGTGCGACGAATAAGACCTATACTCGCGCTTCTTGGTATCTGCCTCTGCCTATCAATTGTTCTCCCGATCGATGGCCTGGCGAAAACGAAGCCACCTCGGGTTCCTCGCCCAGAACCGGAACTCAAGATTGTCGACTTGAACATAGCGCCGACGCCTTACGCACCAAGCGACGGACCTCTTCAGTTTTCTGTGACCGTGCAGCTTCCGAAGGAATTGAATGGAGCCACGATTCTGGAGGTCACTTCCCTCATCAGTTCCCCCTCGAAAACGTCGCTTCGGTTTCTCACTCACCGCCAGCCGGTTCAAGTGCCCGCAGACGCCAACGGTGGATCTGAGCGACCCAAGATTTCCATCGAACTCTCCTGGGATGGGCAAGATCACCGCAAACAACTCGCTGGCTCCGGGACTTATGCCTATGAGGTGCGTACGAAATTGCTGGCGAATGGAGAGAAAGGCCCTCGCACCATGATGGTCGCTTGGCCGAAGCGAGGAACGTTGGAAGTGAAGTAACGCAGGGACGTCTCTCGTCTTTCGTCGCTCGTATCTCGAAATGAGTCTTACGAACGACGCTTCACAAACGACGCTTCACCGAGCCTATTGATCCGGTGGGCCAGACAGCCGGCGCCGAATCCATTGTCGATATTCATCACGCCGACACCCGCCGCACAGGAGTTCAGCATCGTAAGCAACGCCGCCAAGCCGCCAAAACTGGCGCCGTAGCCACGACTGGTCGGCACGGCAATCACCGGGCAGTCCACCAAGCCTCCAACGACACTCGGCAACACGCCATCCATCCCTGCAACAACGATGACGACCCTGGCATCGAACAGCCGCTCTTTCTTTCCGAGTAGGCGATGGAGACCCGCAACTCCCACATCGTAGAGTCGTTCGACGTGGCTGCCCATGACTTCGGCAGTGACTCGCGCCTCTTCGGCCACCGGCATATCCGCCGTGCCTGCCGTGACGATCAGGACACGGCCCGTCTGTTTCCGTGATGCAGGATGGATGGCCACGATGCGTGCATCGACGTAGTATCGCGCCCGTCGATCCAGCCGGCGGATTGCGCGAGCGACCGCTGGGTCCGCACGCGTGGCGAGAAACGGACCCCGTTTCTTGAGCAGCGCTCGAGCGATGGTAACCACCTGCGCAATGGTTTTGCCCTCGCAGAGCTCGACCTCAGGAAAGCCTTGGCGCAAGGACCGATGATGATCGAGCGAGGCAAAACCGAGATCCTCGAACGGCATGGACCGCAGCCGCTGAAGCGCCTGCTCCACCGTGACTCGTCCCTGGCGGAGCTGCCGTAACAGCCGTTCGAGACCTTCGGGGCTCATGCTTGCCCCTTTTCAGGTTTCGCTTCGCGTTCCATCAAATCGCTGACGGCCTTCCGACAGGATTTGTTTTCAAACAGCACGGCATTGATCTCCTGCGTGATGGGCATCTCGACACCGTGCCGCCGTGCCAACCCTAAAGCCGCATGAGCCGTCCGCACGCCTTCCGCCACTGCCTGCATCCCGCCAAGAATCGTATCGAGCTTCTCGCCCTTGCCGAGACGAACCCCCACCGTGTGGTTCCGACTGAGCGTCCCCGTACAGGTCAGCACCAGATCGCCGACTCCTGAGAGTCCGTACAATGTCCGCGGGTCGGCTCCCATTGCCACACCTAATCGGACGATCTCGGCCAATCCCCGCGTGATGAGCGCCGCGCGCGCATTGAATCCGAGCTCCAAGCCATCGACCACACCGGCAGCCAGCGCCATAACATTCTTCAGCGCGCCGCCAAGTTGCACACCAATGAGATCAGCATCGGCATACACCCGAAATGCCGGTGTCATTAACGTCTGCTGAAACTGTTGAACGAGTGCGTTCTCTCGTCCGGCCAGGCATACCGCTGTGGGTTTCCCCGCGCTGAGTTCTGCGGCAAAGCTCGGACCTGACAGGGCCATGATCATGGACGCCATCGACGACGGAAGCACGTCGTCCATCACTTGCGTCATGAGTTTTGAGGTTTGCTCCTCAATTCCTTTCGTCGCACTGATCAGAGGAACCGGCCCAGCCAAACAAGGCGCAAGCGTCTGAAGCACCGGCCTCGTCACATGCGAGGGGACGACGAACAATATGCCTTCGCAGCTTTCCACCGCATCGGTCATCGACGACGTCGCCACGAGCGTCCGCGGCAATGTTACGCCCGGGAGAAAGATCGAGTTTTCATGTGCGGCATTGATGGCATTGGCCACTTCCTGTTCGTAGGCCCAGAGCCGAACGGTCAGACCCTTTTCGGCCAAATGCTTGGCTAAGGCCGTCCCCCACGCTCCGGCCCCAATCACACCAATGTTGCGGATCGCCTGCATGCTGGAAGGTTCCATAAGGCGGAGCGCACAGATGGACGATGACCGACGGGCGGAGCGGATTATAGGAAGGCCATTTTGATGTGTCAACGAAATGGAACAGAACTCGCCAGTTTGTCAAGTGTGCGGATGCCACAGGCCTTCGCAATGGCACATCGTTTGCTCTCTTCCAGCATGGAATTGCGAAATTACTTCGCCAGACGGACGGCAAGTCGTAGCCAAGACGTAGCATGGAGTACAGGCCTGAACGTGCCTAACATATGAGGGGTTTGAATGAACCGGATGCTGGCAGTCACACGTTACCTAGGGATATTTGTGATCGCCCTGGTAATCTCCTCTCCTTTGATCGTCTCCGACACGTATGCAGAAACCTACATTGCCGGACAATTCGGAATGGCGCTACCCGCAATCGAAGGCGGGCTAAAAAGCATAGATACCACCACGCAATTCATTCCCGGCACAACCCATAGCGACTTAGATCTCGCCAATTCCTTTATGTTTGGAGCGAAACTCGGACACTACTTCAACTCCATTCGCTGGTTTGGTCTAGAAGCAGAGGCTTTTCACACAACTCCACATATCAAGCAGCAGGTACATGAATTCCAGAACCCATCCGTCCCGGGTGTAACACCAAGCGCAACGCTGCAAGGGGCGCTCTTCCGAGTACTAACTGTAGCGCCCTTCAATCTCATGTTTCGTTATCACAAGACTCGGTTACAGCCTTACATTGGGTTTGGACCAGGGATTTTCTTCGCACGGATTAGAGGTGAAGGCATTGCCCCGGGTACTCCCGCGTCAACTTCCGACAATTGGCAAATCGGTCTCAATGCAAAAATAGGTTTTGAATACTATTTCACGCGGCATGTAACCGCCTTTGGCGAATGGAAATACAACTACGCCCGCTTTAAGTTTGGAGAAAATCCCGATCTCTTTCCCTTCCCCTATGGCTTTAATGCGACCTATAGCATACACCTCGTTTCATTCGGGATCGGATATCACTTCTAATCTTTCTCTTTCGGCACAGGATAACGGACTGGGAAAGCGAGTCCGTTTCATGTAATCTTCCTCCGTACCGCGAACCACTTCTATCCCTGCTCTATGCAAACCTGCCCTGCCTGCCATCGGTCATTGCCGGAGATCAACCGCTTTTGCACGCAGTGCGGGCAACGGCTCGATGGGAGTGCGAGCGCAACCCAGGAATCTCGACCCAGCGCCACAATGCCAGAGCAGTTAAACATCAACGTGCTGTACGGAATGGTGACTGCCCTGGTCCTCGCAGTGCTGTTCCCCCCATGGGAGACTACCGTCGATCAGACGCCGGAATTTCTCGGGATGCATTTCATCCTCTCTCCTCCAATGCCTGACGCCATTGTGAGCCGTATGCTCCTGACTATCGAGCTGGTGACAATCACCATCGCCGGTCTTTACGGCGCCTTCTTGTTGCGAAAACGCTGAGACGCCATAAGTCAGTCTATGATTTAACTGAGAGGCGGCGGGCTTTGCGGTTGCTCAAAATGGTCGGCCAACGAGGCCGCAGGCGAGTGAAAACCTGAGGCGTGTCCGTTCTCACCCACCCACCCCGAGCTGCCGAGACAGCTCATTTCCCGAGTGGGGTACGTTGAGGATTTTCACGAACCGAGAACGAAGCTTGGAAACCGGCGCGTCTCGGCGCGCCTGGGTTGGGCGGGTGAGAACATAGGCATTTTCAGCAGCCGTTTAGCTCAGTCGAGGGCCAGCGTAAGACACTTCGCCGACCCACCCGATTTCATGAACTCGTCGAGAGGAACGGAATGGGTTTGGTAACTTCTCTCTTGGAGAAGGCGTTCAGTGGTGGGACATCCGGCCGGCAGGACGACATGCTTCCCGACGCAAACGGCGTTGCATGCGAACCGTAACGCTTCGTCCTCCGGAACAGACAAGCGGCGCTCGTTCGGAATTCGCTCGGCAATCGCGATTTGCCCATAGGGATCGAATGCGGGTTGAAAATAGAGGAGTTCTCCTCCGCTGAGCGGGCAGAAGCACGTATCGAGATGGTAGAAGCGGGTGTCGACGAGTTCGAGCGGAATGATTTCCCGATGAAAGCGCTCACTTAGGACCGGGAACGCGCGGATATCCGAACGCTGTCGATACCCACCGAACCAACATTCCGGAAAGCCCAGGAGATCCCCAGCGCCTTCAAAGCAGAGCCCTTCTTCCACGGTCACCACGTCATAACCGTGCCCGCGAAACCAATTTTCAAAATGGGCCTCCTCTCGTTGCCGTTCAGGATAGCGGAAGCGGCTCACGACTGCCGTCCGACCAACCACGACGCCGGCATTGGCAGTGAACACCAGATCGGGCAACCCTGTGATGGGAGTCATACGTTCGAGCACCACACCCAAGTCTTTTTCAACGACGCTCATCAACCCATGCCACTGCAGGACGGCCCGTTCGTGGTTCACCCGATTGCTGAGCCGCATCCAGGGATTGATCTCATACTCGATCTCAAAAAAGTCCGGAGGACACACGAGGAGGCGACTCATGCCGACCTCCCCAAAATTCGGGCCACCTCTGAGAGAAACGACGCCGCGTCCATCACGAGACCAACCGCCTGGAAGCTGCCACGATCCGCTAGTTTGGTTGGCACGGAGGGATTCACGTCCACACAAACCGTCGGCACAGTCGCCGGCAAAAGATTGCCTGTCGCCACTGAGTGCAGCGTAGATGCGACAAGCAGGGCCAGCCCGACGCCGGGAACAGCGGCCCGCATGGCGCTCTGCGCGCGAACGGAATCTGTGATCACCCCAGGCAGGGGGCCGTCGTCGCGAATGGTTCCGGCCATCACCACAGGCACACCTTGCCGGACGCAGGCTGCCATGATCCCCTGCTTCACCACTCCTGAGGTAACCGCCGCCTCGATACTGCCGATCGAACGAATCCGGTTGATAGTCCGCAAATGATGTTCATGGCCGTGCGGGACCGCGCGCCCCGCGGTGAGTCCATAGCCCAGCGACGTGCCGTATAGGTCTGCTTCCATGTCGTGCGCAGCGAGGGCATTGCCGCAGAACAATAGATGAACAAAACCCTGCTCGATCAGCCAGGCCAGAGCTTCTCGTCCGCCGGCATGAATGATCGCAGGTCCACCCGCCAGCAACACCTTTGAATCCGCCTGCCCCCGCCTGTACCGATCTCGCATCTGGCGCATACGGGCAGCGATATCGGCGATGACATGGCCATGTGGCCGCTCCGCCGAGACCTGCGACTCCATAAATCCAAAGATGTCTCGCTCGCGCGGACGCTGCAAGGGACTGACACGTACTCCTTCTCGACCAACCACGATCCGATCTCCCCGCCGAACCTCTCCCATGGGAACAGCTCGCGCCACCGAAGCTCGTTCATCCACCAGAATGCCAAGGTCCATCTCGATCCGATCGACTTCAACCCACTGCCCATTGAGTCGGACATGGGTCGGCAAATGCGTCGTGGCATAGAAGTCATCTGGGAAGACTCCGTCGGCGGGGACGTCAGCGGTCCGGCAGTCAGCTTCACGTTCGACGGAGGCCCCGTGCGGTTGAATCGCCTTGAGAATGTCGTCCAGGAGCTCCTTCGATGTCGTCCGGATGACGATGCGAGCACGAGAGGGTTCCTCTCGCGTTTTTCCGATGTGAACGTCCTCAAGGTCGAAGGTCCCGCCCATCATTAGGATGATGTCCAGCACCTTGGCCAGCAGCAAAGAATCGATAATGTGCCCGCTGATGAGGACGGTTTCTTGAAAGAGGCCCATGGTCTCACTCGCTGTGTCTTGAGCCATTGTACCACTCGGGGATCACGGGAACGGGGGGTGCGGTGATGAAGAAACTAGGTACCGATCACGGCAGTTTTCATCAGTTCTCTGAGCACGCTGGTGGCGTATGCGCCCGGAGGGAGGGCAAACGCCAGGGAGAGGATCGAACCGTTTAGCGACCACTCGAGCTCCGCCAGTGGAACCCGGAGTGCCCGGCGCTCGCCGCGGAACCCGCAGGCCTTCCCCGCTGCGACAAGGGCGTCTCGCGTTGTGCCCGCTTCCGCAATGACGGCCTCCTCAATCCGCCCCGGCTCACCGCTGGCCCACGACACCCGCGAGCCAAATAGTATTCCTGTCGGGCTGATCTCGAAACGATCCACTCGTGGCTGTTCTTTCTCGGCATCCTCGACTTGAAAACAGGCGCCGTTCTCCAACTTCGTCGCCCAGTCGCCGACAAGGATGCGATCGATGCGACCGATGCGCTGGGCCAAGATGCGGTTGAAAAGAAAGGACTGATAGGTATTGAGATACCAGATGCGTTTGGCCCGGTTCATCTTATCGCGCCGGCACGGATCGTTCAGCAACGCGGCGCCGATCTGGTAATTGTCTCCGCCCTTCCCCTGTCGCTGCGGCCCGAAGTAGTTCGGGACACCGCGCCTGACAAGTTGTTCGAGAACAACCGGCACCGTTTCAGCGGCATGACCGGCGACCTCGCGGATGACCAACCGGAAATGGTTCCCGGCATGGTGGCCGGTACGCAACCGATTGCGATGGCGCGCAAGGATCTCCACATTGAGAATATGGTCATCCAACTTAAGACGAGACATCTGCTCCGGAGTGATTCCCTGCAGGGACACCATCTGGGTCGTCACGGCTCGTGCATCCTTCAACCCAGCCACCCCGATGGCCTGAGCCTTCACGCCTAGCATAGACGAGAGACGGCGGATGAGGTCCGTTGTGGAGAGCCCCCTCTTCGTGATCTTGACATACAGATGTTCCCCTTCCCCGCAGGGAAGATAGAGCGGTCGTTCATCGACCTGAAAATCTTCCGGCGTGGTGCGGATCCGCCCGCCGATCCCAGGGATGGCGCTCGTGAGAAAGGGTTCAATCGGTTCCGTCACGGATCACTCCTTATCAGGCGTTCTGCTTGCTGTCGAATTTATTTCTACCAAATCTTGGGAAAGCAGACCCATGGTATACTTTCTCCGTCATATGCAGAACGTATCGCACAAACCAGATTCTATTCGATTGCGCGCGCTGATGATCCAGACGACAGTGCTACTGGCGATCATTCTGACGCTGAGTTTCCCGGCTCCGCTGCCGGCTGCCGGTGGAACGCATGAAACACCGGACGGCGTGTTCCATCATTTCACTCGCCATATTCAAGAGCACATTGCATCCGATAAAATCGCATTCGCGAAGGCGAGCGGCTGCACGAACTGGTTTTATCAGCAGGAAAAGCGCAAACCGGCCCCCCTCGACGTCCACCCCATTCGCCTCGATCTCATTCTCCAGCCACCGAGCCGCGAAGACTGCCTCCGGCTGTACCCTGGGGGGCTCGACGCGGTGCGCCAGGACTTCCATCGCACACAGTCCTCGCTGTCGGTGAGCTTAACGTCCTACGAGTTTGCGCTCGTGGTGGACCGGGATGACGACGCTCACTATAACCGAGAGGAACTGCGCGATCTCTTCCAATCGCTTGCGCTCACGCACGACCCGACACACTCACCAGCCACACAGGCCACAGCCCTCACGGAACGTTTCGACACCTGGTACCGAACCAGGAATCTTGAGAACATGATGAACGGCATGAGCCGGCTCTACGAAAAGGGCTATCGGTTCACCCCTGCCGACCGGGCCGAACTCGACCGAGTCACGAAATGACCAGACGACGGATGTCCTGGCTCGATCAGGTGCGTGCATCCATCGGCTCCTGCCTGAGTGAACCGCTCTACCGATTCTTCAGCCTCGTCCCGCACTGGGAAATCGGCCTGTCCACGCATGAGGTCTCCAACCTCATCTATGTGCATCCTCCTCTCGCCGGTCGTCGCGCAGTCCATTTGACCGACCTGCACCTCGACCGCTACCACGCGCGCCATGATCGCGTCGTCGAGAACATTGATGAGCTTCGGCCTGATTGGATTTTCATCACAGGGGATTTACTCAACGTGCCCGAAGGGCTCCCGCATCTTTTCCTGTTTCTCTCGCGCCTGCGTGAGATTGCGCCGGTCTTCGTCACATTGGGCAACCACGATCACTACAGCGGGGTGCCTGTGGCTCAATATGCTGAGCTCGCCGACCGGCACAAGATCACGTTATTGGTGAATCAAAGCATCGTCATCTCAACAGGCGTGGGGGAGTTGGCTATTGTCGGGGTTGACGATCCCTCTCTCCACCGAGCCGACCTTAGGTGTGTCCCGCCCCGTGCCGACCGTCGCTTTACCCTCTTGTTGGCCCATGCGCCGAACATCCTCGATCAAGTGGAAGCGCATCATGCCATCGACTTGATTCTGTGCGGACACAGTCATGGGGGACAATGGCAAGTACCGGGTATACCAACCTTCTGGCTTCCCCCTGGATGCAACGGGCGCGTGGCAGGCCGGCACGAATTGGGGGAGCACAAGCTCTACATCAACCGAGGCCTGGGATGGTCCTTTCTCCCATTCCGCTGGAACTGTCAGCCCGAGATCGCCCTGATCGAATGGACGCAGGAACAGATCCAGGCCCAAGCCGCCTAGCCAGGACTATTCATGAATACCTGCTCCGTCGTCCGATCCTCTCGCCCGGCGGAGCTGTTCTCGTTCGGCCTCCTCGACGGACTGCACGTACGCCTATGTCGGCCTTACTTGCGAGAAGCCCCGGCGGGCTTCGGTCTCGAACGCCTCGTGACGGCATTCATGAATAATCCGGGCTTCCTCTCACCCCCGCATCCGTTCAAGCGCTTCCTTGGCCCGGCTTCTGACGGTTTGATCCCCATCCTCTTCCATCACGGCCGTGAGCCGCTCACGCGTTTCCACTGCCCGTAGTCTTCCCAACCCTAAGGCTGCGCAGGAGCGCACATAGGCATGGTCGTCCTCCAGCGCCTTCACAAGAAGCGGCACCACCGACTTGTCTTGCAACACCCCCAGGTGACTCGCCGCCATCCCTCTGACGCGATGCTGCTTGTCGTCCAACGCCCGACGAAGGGTCGTGACCCAGAGATCTTTGAGTGCCGGGGCTATCCCTTCGAGCCCCTCGGTCCGGTAGGCAGTGCATTCGATGAGCGCAAACGACAGTTCAAGCTTCTTATCCTGCGCCGTTTCTCGCTGGAAGGCCGCGATCAGCCGATCCCGTTCACGGCGCTGCCTAACTCGCCGGCTGATCTTCCGAATCACCGTCAGCATGATCAACCCGATGGCCAACCCTCCGGCAGCCAACGGTACAGCCTGATCGATGACATATTCTTGTGTTTCAGTAGGCAGCCGTTTCCAAATCCACACCGCGGCCACGATGAGACTGACCAGAATGGCAATCGCCGCCGGATTGGCCTGCCCTTGTTCGTGACGTCCCGCCATGGGAGCAGGATCTTACGGGCGCGACCGATAGGCCGTCAACGAAACGACCCCGTTCAAACTCCTCACCAGAACCCGTCACCTACACCGGGCTTGACCCTTCATTCTAGTTAGGACTATCCTCGCTTTCATGGAAATCCCGCACCTCAAAGACGATCCCTATCTCAGACTCATCCGGCCGCTGGTCGAGGCTTATCTTGCCTTTTGGCGCGCCGATAGCCGACATATCAAGTCCCTGCGGCTGACGTCCTCACAATTCGATGTCATTGCCACGCTGGGCGATACGGAAGGCATGACCTGTTCTGAATTATCGGTGGAAACCCTCGTCACCAAAGGCACGCTCACCGGCGTCCTCGATCGCCTCGTGTCGAAAGGCCTGATCAGACGGGATGCGATAAAAGGCGATCGCCGTTACACCAAGATCTCGTTAACTGAAAAAGGCGATGCGCTTTTTCGAAAGACCTTTGCGGCCCACATCGCCTTCCTCCGTCCATTCTTTGAACGGGCCTTGAGCCCCAAAGAAGTGGAGCAGGCTCGCACGCTGCTTCTTCGACTCCGAGATAGCTTTCAACAGGAAGCTTGAGATTGAGGCTTAGGCTGAGTGAAAAGGCTGAGGCGGCATACGGTATTTCTGAACCTTGACCTTAGCTTGAACCTTAACCTTGACCTGATTTGAGATATGTACCTCACCATTTTAGGCTCCGGTACGAATGTCCTTCCTACCCGCGCCGCATCGGGCTATCTGGTGCATACAGACCAGACAATCCTACTGGATTTTGGTCCACGCACATTGATGAACCTTATCAAAACCGGCGTGGACCGAAACCGGATCACGCACATTCTGTTCTCCCATTTTCATGCAGACCATTTTTCTGATTTCATCACGTTTTTCTTCGATGCGATGATCTTCACGAAGTATCAAGGTGGGAAACGGCCGCCGCTCACCGTCGTCGGTCCTCGCGGCACAAGACAGCTCTTCAGCGCCCTCTTTGCCACACTGCCTGGCTTCAGCCGGGCACCGTTCGGCGTTTCTTTCAAGGAAGTCTCCGACCGCCCATTCTGGATCGGTAAGACGAAGATCCTTCCGCGAACGGTGACCCACAGCCCCCGTTTGCACTGTCTGGGATACAGACTCGAGTACGGCGGGAAGGCACTAGCCTATTCAGGAGACTCACAATACTGCAACAGCCTCGTGCGCCTCTGCGGAGATGCCGATCTTGCCGTACTAGACTGTTCCTTTCCGGCTAATCGACCGGGTCCCGTCCACTTGCACGCCGGACAATGTGGCCAGGTCGCCCAGGAGGCCGGCGTCGGCCGGCTCGTCCTGTCGCATTTTTACCCGATTGCAGATCGGTACGACGTGAAGGCCCAGGCGGCGGAGAACTATGGGGGAAAGATCCGGAAGGGAAGGGATATGATGACGATACGCCTGTAGCGCTTAGAGGCCTTCTTCCCGAGTTTCGCCCCCGAGGATCTCGATGAATTTCGTCAGGCGGGCGGTCTTCACCGGTTCGTCCAACTTCGAGTAGATCGCTAAGAGATTCTTGGCCATGCGGGAGAGGATGGCGCGAACCGGACTTTTCTGCAGATACTTGTCGTCGAACCCATACCCTGCTTCCGTCAGAAACCGAGCGCAGTTTTTCTCGGTCAGCAAGGCCCCGCCGTTGAAACAGTCGATGAAGATCTTGTAGCGATCGGACTCGTACTTCACCAGGAAATGCCCGGGCATTCCGATACCGAACAGCGGAAGGGTCAGGCGTTGCCCGATGAGAAGGTACACCACCGACAGGCTGATCGGAATCCCGACCCGCCGATCCATGACACAATTGATGTAGCTGTTCTCCACTTCATAATAGTTCTTCGTATTGCCTTTGAATCCCTGCTCAGTGAAGATGTAGCGATTGAGCGCATTGACCGTTTCTTCCCCGGACGCCCGCAAGCCGATTCGCGCACGCACCTCGTGCGCCATCGTATCCAACTGCTCATGATAGTGCGCCACATCAAGAGTCGGATAGGCGTAGCGGGCAATCAAGAAGGCTCCCGTTTCCAGACTCATGGCCTTGTCCGGGAGCGCCGCCAGTTCCGCCAGCTCGTCCTCTAACTTTCCTCCGCGGATTTCTTCAAGAACGGACGCGATCCGATCGGCCATTTCCGGCTGCTCGATCTCGGCTTCTTGTAACAGAGGCACCGCCGACGGTCCGATATCGATCAACTTCCCGCTGATCGTCCGGACGATCCGGTCGTCCTCATCAGAGAGCAGGCGAATCAACGCTCGAATCTGACTTTCAGGTATGATCATCATTGCGCTCCAGCTCCCACTGGCTTACCCCATTGCTCGGCGGAACGCCTTCGTCCCGCCATACAAACAGAGCGCATCAAACACCAGCAGCACCACCACTACCATGCCCACATGCGGCAAGGCCTCGCTCCACCCGGACAGAATCAAGGGACGCACCGCATCAATGGCCCACGTCATGGGATTGAACCGTGCAAGGAAACTCATCCATCCCGGCATCGCCGTCAACGGCACGAGCGCCGAGCTGAGGAAAATCATCGGCAACGAGAGAAATCCCAGAACAGAAAAGAAGTCGCCATGGCTTTTCACGGAAAACGCCATGGCCATCGAGATGGCGGTCAATCCAACGCCGAACATCATCCCGATGAGCAGAATCGTCGCAATGCCGAGCAAGCCTGTCGCCGGCTGAACCCCAAAGAGGAACGCGACGCCGAGGATGACGAGGACTTGCATCGACGTGATCGTCATGACAAAAATAAACCGGCTCAGAATGACGGAACTTCGATGGATCGGGGTCGACATGAGGCGCTCGAGAAATCCGTTCTCTTTATCGAACAACAGATCGACCCCGCCGGCCAAGCCATTATTGAGTACGGTCATCACGACCACACCGGCCGCGAGGAAGCTGATGTAGTTGGGCGCCTGCGTAACCTGGGTGTCCGCAGCCCGCTGAAAAAGGTTGCCGAAGAAAATGAGCCAGAACAACATAGGCTGCACCAGCGTAAACAGCATGCTGAACTTCTCACGACTCAATCGGCGGACCCACCGCATCATCAAGGCACGAATTTCCTGCCAGTACTCTTTCATAAATCGAGAATGTTTAGTGGTAAATGTTCAATGTTGAATGTTCGGATATTCAACATTCAACATTCATCATTCAACATTGCCATTGGAAACCTCGTCCTGAATGCGGCGGCCCGTGTGAGCAATGAACACGTCGTCCAGCCGGGGCCGGTGGTAATCGATGAATTCCAGGCGGCAATCCAATCGATTCGCCGCGTCCAAGATCGCCGGAATGGCTTTCTCGGCGGACTCGACTCGGATGTCCAGCCCTGTCGCCGTCGCATTCACGGTGCGAATCGCGGGCTGCCCCCTCACGGCTGCGGCTAAGGCAATGATGCGGGCGGTTTCCTTGATCGTCAGCGAAACGATATCGCCGCCGAGCGCGATCTTAAGTTCGGCCGGCGCGCCGAGCGTCTTGATCTTGCCGCCATCGATGATGGCCAATCGATCACAGAGCTGGTCCGCTTCATCCAGATAATTCGTCGTCATCACCACCGTCATGCCTCGAGCCTTCAGCATCCGCACATACTCCCAAATTCTGAGCCGACTTTGGACGTCGAGACCAAGGGTCGGCTCGTCGAGAAACAAGATTTTTGGATCGGGTAGCAAGCCGCAGGCAAGATCGAGTTTGCGTTTCATGCCGCCGGAATAGGTCTTGGCCGGCCGATCCGCATGGGCCTCCAACTCCACCAGCTTCAACAACTCCGCAATGCGCTTGGTCGCTTCCATTTTCGTCAGATGATAGAGCGCGCCGAGCAATTCGAGGTGTTCACGGCCCGTGAGAAACCGGTCAATCGCTCGTTCCTGCGGCACATAGCCGATCATCGTCCGCACCATGTCCGCCTCGCGCACCGTATCATGCCCAAGGACGGTGGCTGTGCCGGATGTCGGATGCAGAAGCGTGATAAGCGTGCGAAGGGTGGTGCTTTTCCCCGCGCCGTTTGGTCCCAGCAGACCGAAGACTTCGCCTGCATAGACGTGGAAGGACAGATCATCGACGGCCTTGTGGCTGTCGTACGTTTTACACAGATGGCTGACACTGATCGCGATGGTCCGATCCATTACTCCCAGCCTTTCGCGCCGTGATGATCGTGCAGCATGAATTGGATCAGATCGTTCAGGCGGCGCGCCCGCTGGTGAAGTCCGTCCGCTTCCAGCAGAAATTGTTTTTCCAACGGCGTGCACTCCAGATAAATCGAGAGGGTGTTCACCAACACTTCGTCGCTGACTTCCTCGCGAAAGAACCCCTGCCACGCCGTACTGTCTTCCCTCGTTTGCAGATACCGACCGAGAACCTCGATCAGTGCGCGCCGAACGTCCGCTGCCAGCCCCTCTTCCGAGAGCTTTGGTTTGACGCGAACTGTCGCTTCGCGATAGGGCTTCTCGAAATGTTCTTCGTGAATATCGCAGCGTTCGAGTCCCTGGAGCAGGATGTTCGAGCGGCCATCCGACAACGGTTGCACGCTCACAATCCGTCCGACGCAGAGTATGGGATAAATCGCCGGATTCCCGTAGTAGTCGTGTTCCCACCCTTCTTTGAGCAACGCCATGGCGATGCATTGGCCGCCGATCGTCGCGTCGGCCACCATCTGGCGATAGCGCGGTTCAAAAATGTGGAGCGGCAGATACGTCTTCGGAAAGAAGACGACATTGGGTAACGGGAACACCGGAAGACGGTTTGGGATAGGAAACGGCTCGATCTGCTCAGAAGGGACTCGACCCGAGGGTTCACGCTCACGATCAATCTGCATAACTCACGATAGCCGAGACTTGTGAAAATTGTCAACGTCGTTCACCAACCGACGACGCACGCCGTGAATGTGTAAAGACCGCTCTAATACTGGCGATTTGTGCGATTCGAGATTCCCGTGCTATAAACAGCGCGAGATGCGACGCACGGCGTTCAACCCAGGCTCTCCTTTCTCGCCTCTAAGACGAGGCGAGTCGTGACGCACGGCGTCCGATTGATAATCCTCTTCGCCGCCTGGCTGGCCGGCGACTTGTCCGTCGTACTCGGCGAGGACCCCTCCACGCCGCCGTTTCGACCGGCGACCGCAGGCTACCGATATGAGTTTCCCAAAGACCATGGATCGCACCCTGCCTATCGAACCGAATGGTGGTACTACACGGGCCATCTCCAGGCGAAGAACGGGCGGCCGTTTGGCTTTGAGTTGACCTTCTTTCGTCGCGCCATCCCGCCCGACGAAGTGAAAACGCAGCCGTCACAGTGGTCGGTGAGCCACCTGTATCTGGCTCATTTCGCCGTAACCGACATCGCCGGGCAACGATTTCATTTCTCGGAAAAACTCAGTCGGGCTGGGTTAGGCAAGGCCGGAGCGGATGAGTCCCGGCTTCGTGTCTGGATCGACGACTGGCGTGCGGAGGCGCCAGCCGATCCGACCGGCTCCCACACTTTGTTCGCACGCGACGGCGCGCTCGCGCTCGCTCTTACCCTCCAACCGACCAAGCCCATGGTCATTCATGGCCCAGACGGCATCAGTCGAAAAGGGGCAGGCACGGGCCAAGCCTCCCACTATTATTCGTTCACGAGACTGGCCACAACCGGAAGCCTCTCGATCGACGGTGAGCGATTCGACGTGACCGGCACCAGCTGGATGGACCATGAATTCGGGTCTGCCGATCTCGACAAAGATCTGGTCGGATGGGACTGGTTCAGCATTCAATTGACAGACAACAGTGAACTCATGCTGTATCGCTTGCGCCGAAGCGATGGATCGTCCGATCCTGCGTCCAGCGGCACCGTCGTGTCATCCGATGGACAAACTCGACACCTCTCAGTCGCAGACATCCGCATCGAGGCCACCGGGACTTGGACCAGCCCGGAGAGTAGGGCGGTCTATCCAAACAAGTGGCAGCTTGCAATTCCGTCCTTGGACCTTGCGCTTGATCTCGTCCCGTTGCTCGAACAACAGGAATTGCGAACATCGCGCAGCGCACAAGTCACCTACTGGGAAGGCGCCGTAGCCGTGGCAGGGACGAAGCAGGGCCAGCCCGTGGAAGGCCAAGGCTATGTTGAGTTGACGGGGTACGCGAAGCGACTCACCGAGAAGCTATGAACCCCGCACGCCTTGACTCATCTCGCACCCCTGTGGTTAGGTCTCCCGCCACGCTGGTTCACCTCCGCCGCTCTGACGCATGACACAACGTCGGTCCCACGAGAGATTGCGAATCTCTCACTTCTGCATCGTTGTTACGTTGCTCCTCCACGGGTTGCTGACCGGCTGCGAGAAGGAAAGCGAAGCCATCGTTTCGATTGCGCTCCATCCGACCAACGCGAATATTCTCTATGTTGCCACCAACGACGCGGTCTATAAATCCCGTGACGCCGGAGTCTCATGGGAACGGTTTCCGGGTTTCAGCGCGCGGCGCGTGACCACCATCGCGATTGATCCCCAGCTCCCGGCAACAATCTATGCCGGCACGATGGGGGACGCGGTCTACAAGAGTCCGGACGGCGGCCAACATTGGCTGCCGCACAATGTGGGTTTGAAGGAACACGTTTCCTTTGTGAATCAATTCGTCTTCCATCCCGCTTTGAGCGAAAAGATCTATGCGGCGACCACCGTCGGAGCCTACCTCACAAAAGATGGCGGGCGGGAATGGGAAGAGCGGATGGCAGGGATGAAGGAAGTCCACATCGTCGTGTCGATGGCCATCAACCCCAAAGATCCGACCGTGTACGCGGGGGCGACGAAAGGATTGTTTCGCACGCAGAATCGCGGGGAGGCGTGGGAGCGGATCGGGCAGGCGATCCCCGATCCATTTTTCAGCAGTATCGTGATCCATCCGACTGATCCGTCGGTGCTCTATATAGGGGGGACGGCTGGTGTCTGGAAAAGCACCACGAGCGGACAATCGTGGCAGTCCATGAATCAAGGGCTTAAGACTCTCAATGTTCGCGCTCTGGCGATGGCTCCCAAGAATCCTCAAGTGCTCTACGCCGGGACCAACGGCAGCGGTCTTTACCGCTCCACCAACGGCGGCGACACCTGGACGCCCCTGCCACTGAAAGCCGCCGCGTCTCCGCCTCGATAGCGCAGACTAATCTGCCGTATCTCATCCCGTCTGAGACAACAATTCCATCGCCCCGGTTGTCACTACCAACTGGCATGCCGTATTATCCTCACTGGTAACTATGATGCACGCCGACCCATCCTCTATCAGTCCGACCCAGACCTTGCGCAAGGAATTCCGCCGTCATCTGGAGATCTTCTATGCCCAGCTCAAATTGGCCCCGCCCTATGAAAGCGTGGAAAAGGCCATTCGGACGTTGACGACTGCGATGCACGCCCTGCCCAGGGAAGCACAGACCCGGATCGCGTCCGATCCCGCCTTGCAGTGGCAGCAGTTTCGGCTGGCCTTTGAAACGTCCGGCCTCGTCAAGAAGCATCGCGGAATCATTGCCGGCTTGGCTCGCAATCGATCAGCTCTGAATCTGCCTGCCGAATACGACCACTTCCTGAACTTGTTCAACGCGTAGCAACGTCAGATTCAGGACGAGGCGTGCCCCTCAAGAACCTCGCGCAGCTCGTCATAGACTTTCGTGAGGCGGCTGTTTTCCAATCGATAGGAAAACACGACCGTCACGAGACCGAAGGCCAACACGAGCAAGGCGATGCCGATGATGCCCGCACCCCAAAGGACCCCTCTCAACGACGTGAATCCCCCCTCCATCGCGTAGGTGATCACAAAGGTCAAGGACCCGATCGTCACCAGCACAAACCAGACGAGTGTGATGAGGGCCGACGACCAGGGAATGCGCTTCACACAGAGCGCCCCCATGGTCTGGTCGCCGGTCGAGAGTTGAATGAGGCCTTTAATCGGCCAAGCTGTGCGAAAACTCATGGAGAAGAGTCGATACTGGGGACGAATTGCAATTTGGGACAGATCCGGATAGAACCACGCCACTCCGTGCGGAAGCATCAACACACCATCGGCGGTAAACCGATCGCGAACGGTCGCGAGGGTGTTCCATGTCCATCGATCCTGGCTCCTCGCCACGCGGCACCCATAGCGAATCGCGTCCGGCGTCAGCCGGACAAAGTAGAACCAATCGCCGACGAGCAGCCCGATGAACAACACTGCCGCAAAGAGCCCAGCCAAAATCATCGCGCGTACCTATCCCACAGTGGCCAACTCCGAATCAAGCCGTGCGTGAACGGGGGCATTTGGCAAGAGCATGAACAAAATGTTGACTCATTCAAGTGACTTGGCTACAGTAGCCCCGTTTTCGGTTCGGGCGGGCATCTCGCACCATTTAGGTTTCCCGCCTTGAGTTTTTTCCCCATGTCGACATGGCCGTCTGCCACCCCTGCACATTCGGGGTACGCGGGACGCAAGTCGTCTGAGGTTTGGAGGAAACAATGGATCTCAAGAAAATTGAACGCGTGTACACATCCTACGCCGGGGTCTACGATCAGATCTTCGGAAAGGTGTTCCACGAAGGTCGGGAATCGATCATTCGCAACCTGAATGTTCAGCCCAACGAGCACATCCTCGAGGTTGGGGTGGGAACCGGACTCGCCCTCCCGATGTATCCCCGTCATTGCCGCATTGTCGGGATTGATCTCTCGGATGGCATGTTGGCCAAAGCCAAGGAACGGGCGGGAGCGCACCATCTCGCGCACGTTCAACTTCACCGCATGGATGCCGGGGCCATGGAATTCGGCGATGATAGCTTCGATGCGGTGGTTGCGGCATATGTCGTGACTGCGGTACCAGACTATCGGAAGGTCGTCAACGAGATGATCCGTGTCTGCCGTCCTGGCGGTCGCATCATCATGTTGAACCATTTCAGCAACGGGAACAAAGTGATCGCGGCAGTAGAAAGGGTAATTTCTCCGCTGACCAAACACCTGGGTTGGCGGACCGACCTGTCGCTCAATACCGTGTTAGAAGGTACCTCCCTGCAAGTCGCCCGCAAGCAGAAAGTGAATCCCCTCCGGTTCTGGGCCCTCGTTGAATGTGTCAATGACAAGAACGGTCATGCAATGAAGAATGGGAATGGCTCAGCGGGATATACGAACGGCACCAGCATGGCAGGTTATGCACACGGGAACGGCAACGGTCACTGCGCAAACGGCCACTCCCACTAACGGCTCTTTTACCTCAGTAGGCTGCGGAGCAGTTTTCCCTTCGGTCTACCTGACATTCGAGAACCCCTCTTCAGATCGTTATTCGAGAAGCATATCTCGGTGGAGACAAGAGCGTATGGCTGATGGCTTATAGCTTCTGGCAGAGAACCAAACACTCTGAGCTCCTGACCATCGGCAATCGGCGATATGCCATATGCTTTTCTTTTCAGACGGGAGACGAACGACGTTTCACGAGCGACGGGACTTATGAGTACCCGTCATGGGCACGCCACTGTTCCCACTCCCGTCCTGGTATGATCGTCGTGCCCACGAGACAGGTGCCCGCATAGCGTTGTGTAATCTGATCAGCCAAGATCGTGAGCATCTGGCATCCCTGACGATCCTGCGCACCCAGCACCCGCAGCACCATGCCGAATCCCTCACTATCCTGTGCACGATACGCCATCACCCGCACGGGATGCAGGGGGCTATCGACAGCATCACCAGACGGAATCAGATCCCCCTCCCATCGCACCAGCGAATCAGCGATGCGCCGCTTCTTGGCCGGACGCCACGAGCAAGGCATCCCAGCCCGATCGAGCTCAGCCAGCAACCAGTCCACACTGGGTCCGTCTGCTGTATGCCCTTGAAAGGTCCAGCGGGCCAGATCAGCAACGGGATGGGTTTCCAAGGCCGGCGTGGACACTTCTTCGAGATGCGCCTCTTCACAGACCACATAGAGCTCGCCTTGCGGATCGAACCAGAACCGCAACCGTCCCGCGCTGCACTCCGCATGAATCACGCCAAGTGACGAGCAATCGGCGCCTTCCTGTTCAAAGATGGAGAAGTCCGTGACTCCGATCATACGCAGCTTGGCTACTCGGACCACATCGCGCACGACATAACGGATCGTCACCGAGACCGTCGTGTCGGCCAGCACATCTCGTCCCGTCTCCTCATCGAAGAGCCGCCGCTTAGACATCTGCACGTCCGTGACATAGCCGGAGCGGAACCCCCCTGTGTGGGAGATCAACCAGCGAAGATCCTCAACCGTCTTGATCGAATTTTTCATGATACGAATTGTACCGTAGCCGGGAGTAGAACAGCTAGCACGGATTCGCGTCGGCCCAACTGGACATCACCAAAGAGGGGCGGCGTTACAAGCAACGAGTGGTCGCTGTGGCAAACGGAGCTCTCGGTCTCGACAGTCATGCAATACTCTTCGGAAGAGGGGAGGGAAAGCTGAAGGGGGGAGAGGCTGCACCATCAGCCAGAGTCACCGCAGCGGTTGCAACGCCAGCGATCAAGAACCCGGCCGCTGACTATTGAAGTCCGGTTGAACCCTGATAAGACACATAAGCCCAGAAGCGGCTCCGAGCAGCATGCAGGTCCTGCCGGCGAGACGACGACCTTCTCACGTTATATCTCGATCGTTGCTCATCCCTCGACTCACGGGAAAGAATCAGTTCCGGGAATCTTACGGCTTCTCTAGCTGGACAAGGCACGAACAAAGTTCTCCGGTTGTTCCGGCGTGACGAGCCCAGGCGTCCGCTCTTGCGCTCGATCCACACGAAGCAATCGGTGCGTGAGACGTACATCTGCACGATCCCCCGTCGCTTCGTCCAGAGCCAGCCGAATCCGCTCCACAGTCCGCCGGCTCCGACCCGCAGGCCCGATCCGATTTTCTTTCTCAACTCTTCCCTGTCGAGAAGCCGCACATTCGAGATATCCACACGGGGAATTGTGCGACGCTTCAGCGGCCAGATCACCTCGATCGAGCGGTCACGCACAACAAGCCGGCGTGGCCGGAACCGAAGCCATACCCAAACGTAGATGCCGACAACGATCAGGGCCGAAACGGAGAGGAAGCGTCCTCCGAACAGGGCACCCAAGAACAATGCGAGCGGCAGGACCAGCAGCACAGTCGTGACCGTCAGAATCAACGGAGACATCGGCGCGAGTCGAAAACTCTTCACGATTGTGTCATCACCCATCAGGCAAACCGCGAGCGGGCGAGGAACCAGCCTCAGAGATAGCCGAGGACCTCTTCACTCCCCAACAAGATGTCTTTCATAAACTGCCAAGTCGCCTCGTGAGAAGCAGCAGAAGACCACCTCACGAATCGCGGTGAACCCCGGCAAAACCTCGCGTACGGTTGCGATCGCCACTTGTGCGGCTAGCTCGATGGGGTACCCGTAGATGCCGGTGCTGATGCTCGGAAAGGCCAAGCTGTCAATCCCATTCGCAACCGCGATCTCAAGCGAGCGACGATAGCAGGAGGCTAGTAGGTCCGGTTCACCATTCTGTCCGCCGCTCCAGACCGGTCCGACCGTATGAATGATGTACCGAGCCGGAAGCCGATAGCCTTTCGTTAACTTCGCATCGCCGGTATGGCACCCTCCTAGGAGGCGACACTCATTCAGCAGTTCTGGTCCGGCAGCGCGATGGATAGCGCCGTCCACACCACCCCCACCGAGCAGAGAAGAGTTCGCCGCATCCACGATCGCTTCAACCGCGAGGGTCGTGATGTCTGCGCGAATGGCACGAAGCATTGCGGACATGGTTGAACGACTCACAGAAATGTCTTCTGGACAACTTCTAATTCTCGGGCATCTGTCATCTTTAAGTGCTTCCTTCGCTATCGAGCCTATACCTCTCGATAGTCCACCTTTGACTCGACGATTTCAACGAGACGCGAAGTGCCGATGTGAACGAGCGACGGATCGAATAGCACGACGTTGGTACCGCTCGTAGCCATTGCGCTTGGATAACGAATTCCATCTACTTCGGCCGTCTCGATAAGCTCAGCCAGCTTCTGCGAAGGAATGTAGTCGGTGGGATCGTCTCGTGAACGGAGAGGCTTGCCGAGCTGCTCCGCGAAGGCCGCGAGAAGCCCGGCAAACTCCACCCAATAGTTGACCGCATCGTCTGTGAAGGGGTTTGGCCACTCAGGCTCAGTGACAAGGTCGAGGATCTCTAGGTCCCTGGCCGCACGGACCTCAGCCACCGAGACATATTCTCCGCGGACGGGCCTCACCTCTGCCACCGCCGTAGCTTCCTGGTCGGTGCAGTAGAGGACAACCCTCCCCTTGGGGTTGACGCGCCCAGGACCGGCTTTCTCGGGGGGTGGAGCACCGATGCTTACCCCTAGATAGGGCTTGTCGCAGTCTGGGGTTCGCTCGAAACCGAGTCGGGCACGATAGAGGATTGTGCCCTCAGGGACTTGCACAGTTCGGCGTCCCTTGAGTTCCTCGTGTATGAGGAAGGCGTCAAAATCGGCATCGCGGAACTCGATCGGGCGGCTCGGGTCTGATTTGACCTCGTCGGCAAACTGCTGCCAGATATCCTCTAGCGTGTCGTAACTCCAGCGGCGATGGCGGGCAACATAAGGGTCGGACGCTCCGAGAAGCGGCTCGCCACTGTCGTCGTCCCAACCCGAATGCATGATGGATTCGAGGAGCCGCCCCGCACTATTGGAATCGAAGAGTCGTTCCGAGAACACCTCCCAGTCCTGTTGAACGAGATCAATGATCGCTGTGCCATGCTCCAGCGGAGGGCCCTCTGCCAATTGATAGGACGAGAGCAGGTTTTCGAATGCGTTATAGAGGCTCGATACTGGCACGAGTGGCTTGTTCCGACGGTGGCAGTTCGGACATATTCCGCGGTGCGTGCTTTGCGCCACAACATACTCGCGTAGCCATGGGTGGCCGAAGCATTCTGGACAGGCACTGTCTGGTTTCGACCTGTAGGATGCCATCCAAGTGGTATCTCGATCGTAAACCTAGCAAATCGTGTGTGAAAGCGGTTCAAAGGACCTTTGATTAGAGTCTCGACTCACACTTACTCATCTCTCAAACTTGAACCAAACACCCATATTGGGGTAACCCTTCAATCAATTTTAACGGCTAGCTAACTCATCTATTGAGCCCTATTATCCCGGAGACAGCGGAGGATCTCAAATGCGCGCGGTGTGTCTGAAACATGTTTCCTTCGAAGGCCCTGGGGTCTTTGCGACTTCGCTGGCGAATCTTGGTGTCCCTCTCGACTACCACCTTGTGCCGAAGGATGGCTTGCCGCCTGACCCTGGCGACCTGCTGATCGTCATGGGCGGGCCGATGTGGTTATTCCTCTCTTATCCGGGTTGCTAAGGTGGGCTGGATTCGAAATAACATCACAGGATTGGACGAAGAGAACCGCCGCTGGGAGCCAGTTATCTCACCATCAGGGAATCTTGGGTATCTTCAAGTCTTTGCAGAATTTTCTGGCAAGATGATCGTTGATTTCAGTATGGCGAGGTACCGCCGAACGGGTGTTCAGGGAGGGATGATGCCACCAGGAATGTCTCGCTCCTTCGCGCAGCAACTCGCATCCATGCTGGCGCAGATACCGAAGCCGTTCTTCCCGCTTCATACCGCGATGGGAGCCTCTTCAAAGTTTCCACCTGCTGCACCCCGAGCTTCTTGGCGATTGAGGTCGAGGGCCTCTTTGAGGGTGACACGCAAACTTTCGATCAGTGCTTCTCGGGTGCTTTCTTGACAATTGACGCCCGGGATCTCTTCAATCCAGCCGATCCACCACCCTGCGTCCTGTTTGATGACCGCCGTGTAGTTTTGCCCCATACCTAACCCTTTTCTCATGAGACAGCCCTTGCTGCCAATACTGCGACCGTGTATGTTTCCAACTAGAAGGGCTAAGGGCTACAGAGTACGAATAGTTATCATTCATTGTCAACGCACGAAGTCTTCTGATGCGCGCAGTGTGTCTCCAACATGTCCCTTTCGAAGGCCCTGGGGTCTTTGCGACTTCGCTGGCGAATCTTGGCGTCCCTCTCGACTGCCACCTTGTGCCGAAGGATGGCTTGCCGCCTGACCCTGGCGACCTGCTGATCGTCATGGGCGGACCGATGTCGGTGAACGATCCCGATCCATGGATCGCGGAGGAGACGGCCTTCATTCGATCTGCCATCCTTGCCGGCAAGTCGGTGTTAGGTGTGTGTCTGGGCAGCCAGTTCATGGCAAAGGCCTTAGGCGCACCGGTGCGGCCCGGTCGCGCTTTGGAGATCGGCAAAACGCGTATCCAGTTAACTGACGAGGGAAAAAACGATCCGGTGTTCGGTGGTTTTCTTGAGGACTTCTCGGTCTTCGAGTGGCATGGGGAAGTCTTCGAGTTGCCACAGGATTGTGTGGCCTTGGCTGGTTCTGAAATTGCGCCACTCCAAGCCTTTCGCTTTGGATCACGCGCTTATGGATTGCTGTTTCATTTAGAAGTCGAAATGGACGGCATCAAATCGCTCTGTCGCGAATGCGCGCCGGATCTGGCCCGCGCGCAGTTGACCGTCCGGCAAGTCTTGATCGGTGCGATCCCCCACCTGTGGTTGTCGCACCAGATCGCCGATCGGCTAGTAAATCATCTCCTCACACCTGCACGTTGATTGCCGCCTCATTCCTGCTGTAGCCTAGGCGCTCGAAGAGAGGAGCGCATGGCTGATAGCTGATGGCTTATGGTCAAGAGCTGATAACCAAAAGCTGATCAAAGAAAGGAGATCGTTCTAAATGGCTGGTTTTCCGATTGAAGTTGCCACACGTATTAAGACGCTTCCCCCTTATTTGTTCGCCGCGATCGATAAGATGAAGCAGGCCGCAATTGCGAAGGGCGTCGATATCATCAACCTCGGCATCGGCGATCCTGATCTACCGACCCCGGCCTCGATCATCGAAAGTCTGGCGAAAGCAGCCAAGAATCCCAAACACCATCAGTATCCTTCCTATGAGGGGATGCTGTCCTTCAGGAAAGCGGTCGCCGATTGGTACAAGCGCCGCTTCCACGTGACGCTCGATCCGGTCAATGAAGTCT
Source organism: Nitrospira sp. (assembly GCA_005239465.1). GTDB lineage: Bacteria > Nitrospirota > Nitrospiria > Nitrospirales > Nitrospiraceae > Nitrospira_D. Next base: position 128,681 of record SPAW01000035.1, read on the forward strand.
TGACCTTGATCGGGTCGAAAGAAGGGATCGGCCACATTCATCTCGCGTTTGTCGATCCCGGCGATATCGTGCTAGTCCCGAGCCCCGGCTACCCCGTGTATCCGGTCGGTACCAGTTTCGCCGGTGGTCTGTCGCACATCATGCCGCTGACCAAGGCCAACGGATTTCTTCCAGATCTGAACGCGATCCCCAAAGACGTGGCGAAGAAAGCGAAGCTGATGTGGCTGAATTCGCCGAATAACCCGACCTCGGTCATCATGACGAAGGACTACTTCAAACACGTGGTGGAGTTCGCCCAGGAAAATCAAATCATTGTCTGTCACGATGCGGCCTACTCGGAGATTTTCTACGACGGCAAGCGGCCGGCGAGTTTTCTCGAAGTGGACGGAGCCAAGGATGTCGGCATCGAGTTCCACTCGCTGTCGAAGACCTACAACATGACTGGCTGGCGGATCGGCTTCGCGGTCGGCCACAAGCAGGTCTTGGCCGGATTGGGCAAGGTGAAGAGTAATATGGACTCCGGCTGCTTCCAGGCCGTTCAGGAAGCCGGCATCACCGCGCTTGGACTGGACGATCGCGTGACCGACAGCCTGCGCAAAATTTATCAGGAGCGCCGGGATGTACTGGTCCCTGGCTTGAAGAAGCTGGGGTTGGAAGTCGATCCGCCTCCGGCCGCCTTCTACATCTGGGTGACGGTGCCCAAGGGGTACACTTCGACCTCATTTACCGCGCACCTTTTGGAAAAGGCCGGCATTGTGACAACACCAGGCAACGGCTTCGGCGCCCCAGGGGAAGGCTATATCCGTATGACCGTGTGTACGTCGAAAGAACGGCTGGCGGAAGCGGTGGAGCGAATTCGCAAAGCTGGATTCTAAAAGGATGTCGTTCGTGAACGTGAAGCGTCGATCGCAAGATGCTCCTTCTCCCATCCCGTTTAGCGATTCACGAATAACGCTTCACGAGGCACACACATGAGAGAGGCTGTCTTCATCGGGTTCGGGTCGAACGTCGGCGATCGGGTCGATCTCTGCGACCGGGCCGTGACGCTGCTCAGCCTCCTGCCTCACTCGCAATTGATAGGTGTGTCGCTGCTGTATGAAGCGGAGCCGGTCAACGACGGGGCCAAGCCAGGTGACGGCTGGTTTCTGAACGGTGTGGTGCAGCTTGAGACCGATGTCGCTCCGCGCAGTCTTTTAATGGTTCTCCGCGAGATCGAGCGCTCGCTTGGACGGGATGAGGACAACCGGTCCGGTCCCCGAACCATCGATCTGGACATCCTCTTCTACGGCCAACGCGTGATCGATGAGCCCGGTCTGGTCATCCCGCATCCTCGACTCCATCAGCGGCGGTTCGTCCTCATGCCCTTGAGCGAACTCGATCCGTTGTTGGTGCATCCGACACAACAACGGACGATTACCCAGTTGCTCGCCGAGGTCAAAGGCCAGCCTGAAGTGCGTCTCCTATTTCCCCAACCTTCGACTCGCTACGGCTCGCGCCCCGCGTGCAGCCCACCGCCCGGTTCATGAAGATCATTCGCTCCCCCAAGGCAATGATGGCCTGGAGTCATGAGCTCAGGCGTGCGGGCTTGACAATCGGATTCGTCCCGACGATGGGGGCGCTGCATGACGGCCACCGAGCGCTGATTCGGGCCGCACGCCTTCGATGCGATGCGCTCGTGGTCAGCATCTTCGTAAATCCGACCCAATTTGGTCCCAAGGAAGATCTGACCAAGTACCCGCGCCCCATCTCAAAGGACCGCACCTTGTGCCGAGCGGAAGGGGTCGATGTCTGCTTTGAGCCGACAACAAAGTCCATGTATCCCGACGGATTCCAGACCACGGTGTCGCTCCCCACGATTGCTCGTCGCTGGGAAGGGGAAGCGCGCCCGTGCCATTTCTCCGGTGTCGCCACCGTGGTGACAAAGCTCTTCGGTATTGTCCGCCCCCATATCGCCTTGTTTGGGCAGAAAGACTTTCAACAGTCAGCACTAGTGCAGCAACTCGTCGAGGATCTGAACCTGGGTGTGGAGATCGTCATCCGCTCCACAGTGCGCGAGCAGGACGGCTTGGCGATGAGTTCACGCAACGTGTATCTCTCGCCGAAGGAACGGATCGTCGCAACCACGCTGTACAAAAGTCTCCGGGCTGGCGCTGAGGCGATTCGGAAGGGCATTGCCGATGGCGAGGCCATTCAGATGATGATGGCACAGATCGTCAAGCAAGAACCTGCCATGACGATCGACTATCTGGCGGTGTGTGATCCTCGAACGCTGGAACCGCTCTCCTTGGTGACTTCCCGCACCGTCCTCCTCGGCGCAGTGCGCCTTGGCTCTGTCCGTCTTATCGACAATCTCACTGTCACGGCTCCCGCCAAGCAAACCTAGCAGGTGCCACTCGAAGAAGAGACGGCAAGGTCAGCCGCTTAGCAGATTGCAGAAAACTTTGTGGGCCCGCCAGAACTCGGCTGGTCTGTACGTCCTAGACAGCAGGAGAAAACGCCAAGCAGGATGCTCAAAAAGGCCAGCCTTCTCACCCGCCCAACCCTGGCGCGCGGCTCGACTGAGCTCGCCGAAGTCCGAGACGCGCCGTTCCGCAGGCAAGGCCGCGGCAAGCGAAAGGGACTGTCGCGGCTCGACTGAGCTCGCCGAAGTCCCTTCCGACCGGCGACTGTCCCTGTTTAAATACAGGCACCGGTAATGTCGGAGCCAGTCCCCTGAGGCTTCTGAGCGATGCGAGAACGAAGCTGGCGGACTTTTTCAGCATCCTGTTAGGAAAAGAGATTGGGGTGGACACTTTGTCCGACCAGCAAGCTGAGAACGACTTGGCTGAGACGTTGTTTGTCGCTCGACTGAAGCTCAAGGAAGCGGACGCCCATCGATTCCGGCCGCACGGAACAGACCATGGCCGTCTCGACCTTGATGGACTCCTCGTCTGAGGCCGGCTTGATCATGAGTTCGAGAAAGGTGCCCCGCGGCAGCGTTGCGGTCGTCTCGAGCGTGCAGCCGCCCATGGAAATATCCGTGACACGATTATCGGTCCGCACGGCATTATCAGCGAGAAGATTGGCGTGAAATGACGCCGACAATCGCTTGTACTGGCGTCGATCCACCGCCTGCGTCGCGTTGGGAGACCCGGCCCAAAAGGCGCGGAAACGCGTCGTACAGAGTTGGCAGCGGAACGGAAATACTTTGAAGCGATTGAGCATCCGCTCCACGGTTCCTTCGTCGTAGGTCACCCGGACGAAGGGCGTTCCACAACTTGGACAATGCAGGTTTTTCATGGATTGCGTTGTAGGTCCGGTGAGGTGCTAAGGGCGGATAGCTCGCCCGCCGACATGTGCTCCCGTTGTGCGTCCAGAATCGGTTCGATGCGCGCCGGCGAGTAGCTGGCCGGTTTCACCCATTTCCCATCCGCACGTTTGTAGCCGCCCACCTTGCTGAGATTCGACCGATGGACTTCCCGAAAGACCGGATCCATGTCGATCCCGTAGGACACCGCCGTGCCATAGACCACGTACAGCAAGTCGGCCATCTCTTTCGCCACCGCAACGAGATTCTCCTGGGCCAGGGCTACTTTAAGCTCATCGACCTCTTCCTGAATCAATCGCACGCGAAGCTCTTTGGTGGACCCATTCGGAATAGTTGGGCTCGCGTGCACGAGAATGTCGAACTTGCGATGAAATTCCTCGACCATGGACTGCTCGTCGGTCATGAAGTCTCCTTTACTCAGTCTCAAACGGTAAGGTCTTGCGCGGAACGAGTTCTGCCGGCTCAAGCAGCGGAATGTCCTTATCAGACGACACGCCCAATTCCTTGAACCGACGCGCGGCCGGAAGAATGCGCGTCTCCAACGAACCCACCGCGCGGTTGTAGGCCGACACGCTTTTCCCCAGTGCCTGGCCCACATCATTCAAGTGCTCGGCCAGCACCGCCATGCGCTCGTAGAGCTCTTTTCCCAATCGGCCGGCCTCTTCCGCATGTGCATTCAGATGTTCTTGCCGCCAGCCGTAGGCCACTGCACGGAGCAACGCAATGAGTGTTGCTGGTGTGGCCAGGACCACTCCGCGCGCAAACCCTTCTTCGATGAGACGCGGGTCCTGATCCAATGCTGCTCCCAGGAACTGCTCGCCGGGAAGAAACAAGACGACAAACTCGGGCGCACGGTCGAACTGTGTCCAGTAGGCCTTCAACGACAGCTCATCCATCCGGCTTCGGACCTGCTCCGCATGGCGGCGCAGGGCCTCCGCCCGTTGCGCATCGTCCTGGGCTTCATGCGCATCGAGATAGGCCGCGAGCACTGTCTTGGCGTCCACGATGATCTGACGCCCGCCTGGCAGCCGAACCACCATGTCGGGCCGAAAGCGGCCGTCATCACCGGTGACAGATTGTTGTTCAACGAAATCGCAGTGGTCGACCATCCCCGCGAGCTCGGCCACACGCTTCAGCGTGATCTCGCCCCATTGGCCCCGCACGGTCGGCGCGCGCAAGGCTTTGACCAGATTGCCTGTCTCCTGCTGCAATCGCTGGTGCGACTCCGCCAACGATCTCAGATGCTGGTCCAACCCGCCGTAGGCCGACTGGCGTGATTGCTCCAACAGACGCATCTGCTCGTCGTAGCGTTGAAGAGATTCGTGCAGCGGGCGAACTAACCCGTCGATGGCTTGCTGCCGTTGAGCCAGCTCGCCTTCCGCTTTGACATGGAGCGATTCAAACGACACGGCGGCCAGCTTCAGAAATGCCTCGTTATTTTGTTTCAGCGCTTCTCCGGAGAGGGCTTGGAACGAACCCATGAGTTCCTGACGCGCTTGGTCAAGAAGTTCTTTTTGGTCAGCGAGCTGCTTGGTGGTGTCTTCGATCCGAGTTTCCGCGGCGACTCGCGCCTGTTGGGCATCAGCAAGTTCTCGGCGGACAAGAGATCCCTCTTGCCGCTCAAGATCCAGCTGTTTTCGCAGCTCATCGACGGTCGCCTCGGCTCGCTGTGACTGGGCGCGCAAGCGACTCGTAACCCAGAGGCCCACCAGCACGCCACCGAGGAGAAGCCCGATCCCAAGACCGACCGCAAGGGGGATCATCTCACTCATAGGCTGACCTCTCCGACTGGACTCCGACGCACGGCACTGTGCTGTTATGCAGTAGTGAAAAAATTAAAGGTGAGTAACCGTACGAAGGTTACGTAAATGTTTGTAAAAGGTCAAGAAGTGGGAAGTTCTAGGATCAATAAGCCCTAGTCTCCCATGTTTCAGAGAGGCGGCTCAACGCGAATTGATCCTGATCCCGCATCGACCATTACCCGCTGCCCTTCAGAAAGACGTGTCATCGCCCGCCCGACATTCGCTATGGTCGGGAGCCCATATTCACGGGCGATGATCGCGCCATGCGAAAGCGTACCGCCCATCTCCACGATCAACCCCCCGGCGATGCCAAAGAGCGGAGCCATGCCGGGATCGATGACGGGGGCCACGATGATATCCCCCGGAGTCACCTTGCCCCAATCGGCCACGGAGCGGATGAGGCGAATGGGTCCAACCACGGACCCTGCACTAATAGGCATACCGGACAACGGTCCCGTTCCGTCATGCCGACCGGACGGAACTCTCCCTCTGCTCACTACTTCCCAATCACGAACCGTGTCGGGGACCTCCACCGCCGCATTGCGCTCTCGCTCGGCTCGGCGCGCGTGAATCAATGATCGCCAGTCGCGCCCGTTCCCGGACACCAGTTCAGCCCGATCCGCTATCGTCAGAAAGAAGATGTCGTCGCGCGCATCGAACAAGCCTTGCGCAACCAGAAGCTCTCCGAGGCGCAACAAGAGATTGCGCGCCGCCGTCGAGTAGTACATCAGATGGTGCCGATTTGCTTCACGCAGCGCGAAGAAGCGGCAGAGTCGCCGATACCACCAAGAGAACATCACCCATCGATGCAGACGCCAGCCGATTCGCTGCTTGATCTCGCTCAGCGCCGCTGTTCTGGTTTTCTCCTGCCGAGACAGGATCGCCTCGCGCGAAGGAGACGTCGAGCGCACTTGCGTACGCAAGACAGCCAGAATCGCTTCCGGGTTGTCAGCCAGACGCGGGGACATCACGTCCGACTCGCCCACCCCGCGATGGCCATAATCCTCCAAGTAGGCATGGAATGCGCGCAGGAAGGTGGTGTCCTTGAGGATCGTGCGAAACCCTGATGGGTTCCATGGCTCCGACCTGAGAAATGCTCCGGCCGCCGGCTCGCGCCGCGCAATGTCCGTGATCTCTGCGAGACGAAGAATCTGTTGCGCGCTGATTACAGTGCCCTGGCCTTGTAGCGAGGCATTCAACAAGGCCCTCCACTCAGGACCCAGCCAGCGCGGCAGCAGCGCGCTCAACACTTGGAGGCATTGTGTCACCCCGCCCGCAATGGCAAAAGTGAGCTCATGCTCATGAAGCCAGCGCCCCAGTTCATCAAGCCGCCCGGTAACTTCATGAAACGATAGAGCCTCGACATGCTGCGGATCATACCGCTTGGCCAACTCTTTCATCTCGGCAAACCACTTCTGCCCATAGACGGTTGCGCGCCTCATCTCGATCAGCATCAGGATGCCCGCTCGCATGAACGCGAGCCAGCCGATGAGTCGTACCACTGGTGCCACCGCGATCGGCTCCCCTCCCATCTGTTCAAACAACAGGGACGGATCGCCCCGGAGCTGTGCGACGAGCGAATAAAACAGGGTCACATTCAGATAGGGGCGTCCGTGGAGAACACGCACGGATGACAGCCCATCAGGAATGCGGCAACCGAGCCGGCGATAGGGGGTAATGATGTTCGCGTCCATGAAATGTTCGAGAAACGAGAGTCCCAATGGACTGGGCAGTTCTGGCATCGTTTCCTTGAAATTGGTGCGCGACCACTCACAATCATCGTTGGTCAATTCTGATGCGGGATGAACGCCGGTGATGGGACGCACTTGCAGCGCCCAGAGCCTGTGGGCATCAATCGCCCATTCGAAATCGACGGGATGTCGGAGGACCTGTTCAATCTTCTTCGCCGTGCGCCCCAGTTCGAAGAGTTGTTCGTCAGACAGCGACGACTGCAGACGCATCGCCTCGGGAATCGCTTCGGTACGCAGTCCCTCCTCCGTCACCACCATCCGCTGCGATTTGGGCGAGATGATGCGTCTTCGAACCCTGACCGGTTGCTGATCGGCACCGATCTCCACTACATACTGGTCGGGCATGACTTGTCCATCGACCAGCGGCGCGGCCAAGCCGGGCACGGCATTCACGGCCACATGGAATGAGCGGCCCGTCACTGGATGGATCGAATAGGCCACGCCAGAGACCTGCGCATCGAGCATCGGTTGAATCACGACGGCCATCGCTGGAACAGCCTGATTGCGACCCCGCTGCACCGTGTACTGCACCACACGTTCCTGCCAGAGCGATACCCAGAGGTCTTTGATAGCGACATCGATCTGCGAAAGTGATACGCCGAGGTGGGTGCGATAGAGCCCGGCAAAGCTGGTCCGACCGGCATCTTCGTTGGTGGCCGACGAGCGCACGGACCAGCGCCTGCTCGGCGGGAGATCGAGTGCCTGAAGTGCCGTCAGCCATTGGACGGCAAGATGGGAAACATCCACCTGTCGAATGCGCGTCTGACAGTCAGTCAGTGCCAGCTCTCGTTCTCTTCCGGACAAGCCACTGGCTCTCTGCCACTCTTTTTCCTGGGAGAACCCCACTGCTTGCAGACTGTGATCGTACGCCTCAGTCGTCACACAGATGCCAGGAGGGGCAGGAAACCCAGCAGCTAAGAGTCGGGCGAGTCCAACGGCTTTTCCCCCGACAAGATCGAGATCAGTACAATCAGGCAATGGAAGGATGAAGGGGCGTGTCATTGGTACGCATACTAGCTAGAGGATGAGAAGGAGGTAAAGGTCATTGACGTTTGTCCCGGTCGGGCCGGTGCGGATGTGGCACCCAAGGGCCTTCAACGCGGAATAGGTGTCATGTCGTTGCAACGCCGAGCGAAGATTGACGCCGGTCTTCCTGGCTCGTGCAACGGTCTCCCCGGTGACGACCGCCCCGGCGACGTCGGTCGGCCCATCGGTCCCGTCGCTCCCCACTGCTGCCAGCCAGACATTGGCAAGACCAACGATCTCGAAGGCAGCGGCAGCGGCAAATTCCTGCGCACGGCCCCCTTTCCCTCGACCTGTGACTGTCACGGTCGTTTCACCCCCTGCGACCACGCAGGAGGGTCGCCGTACGACATCGGCTCCCGTCGCAATAGGTCTAGCAAGGGAGGCAAACTGCTTCGCCGCCTCGCGCGCCTCTCCCATCAAGGCGTTTGAGAGGCGCACGGTGCGGAGCCCTGCCTCTCCGGCAACTCGCGTGACCGCACCGAGCATCCCGCTATTGTTGCCGATGATCTCGTGCTGCACAAGCTGCAGCCGTTGTGAACCTGGTTTCAGCGTCTCCGGCACGGCCCCTCTCCGCCCTTGTAGCAAATGATGACGCACAGCGTCTGGAACGGCACGCCAGACCCTGTACTGTTGCAACACACCGATGGCGTCGGCGAAGGTCGTGGGATCGGGGGCCGTCGGCCCGGACCCGATTGAGCCGAGGTCATCACCAATGACGTCTGAAAGAATGAGTGTGGCGATCGACGCCTTCGTAGAGGCGGCGAGCCCTCCTCCTTTCAGCAAAGAGAGATGTTTTCGGACCACATTCATCTCTTGGATAGTCGCTCCGCCTCTGAGGAGAAGCCGTGTCGTGCGTTGTTTATCAGCCAGGGTCACGCCTGGCACGGGGGCCGGTAAGAGGCTCGACGCGCCTCCCGACAAGAGTACAAGCACCAGATCGCGAGGCGTGAGGCCGTGGATCAGCATCCGAAGCTGTTCGGCTGCCTGCAGTCCTGCGCGATCAGGAATCGGGTGACCGGCCTCGGTAATCGTGATCCGTTTGGTGGGAACCCTGTGGCCGGTTTTGACCACCACGAGTCCCCCTTCCAACCTAGCTCCAAGGACGTGTTCAACTGCCTGCGCCATCCGCGCGGACGCCTTGCCCGCACCGACTGCGATCACTCGGGCAAAGCGTGTCAGATCGTAGGCTCGACGCCCCACCTGCAAGGAATGTCCTTCGAGAGAGACGGTGCCCAGAAGAGCGTGGTAGGGGTCAGCCGCCTGTAGCCCCGCAGTAATCATCTCCCGGAGAAGCGGTCGCGCAGGGGAGGCAGGCAAGCGAAGCAGCATCGATGTGAACGCTACGGCGTCTTCTCTTGCTTGAAACAGCGGCTTGGACAAGTTTGACGTGGAACCTTAATCTGGTAGGTACCGTGCGGGAGAACATTTTTCTTGAATTCAGGATTAAGCATCTTGAGTTCGAGGAAGTAGGTGCCAAACTCCTCGGCAATGGAGGTCAGCGCCCGCTGGGACTCTTTGACATTGACCGTGACGGTTTCCGTCTCCAGAGGAGTATAGAGGTCCTTCTTGCTCAGGCCCAAATACTTCTCCGGTTGGGAGTAGATTTCCTTCGCTGCAATGATACGCGGGACATAGCGCATGGTTTCGCGAGGGCCATGCATCTTCCAATAGTCGGTGATCTTCTGCTCCTTGAGCAGCTTGCGTATGCGTTCCTCGCCGGCATTGTAGGACGCCATCGCCAGGAACCAATCATTCTGCTGAAAGTCTTTGAGATGCTTGAGGTATTTTACGGCCGCCTCGGTCGACATTTCAAGATTTCGTCGCTCGTCGCGGACCGCATCGCTCTTAAGACGATAGCGCCGGCCGGTGGAAGGGATGAACTGCCAGGGGCCCGAGGCTTTGGCCTTGGAGTAGGCGGCTGAGATACATTTGCTCTCGACTAGCAACATGTATTTGAGATCGTCCGGCAGACCAGTTTCGGCCAACTGCTTCTCGGCAGGCGGGAAACAGCGTCCGGTGCGTTTGGCGAGGATAATGCTTTCGCCCTGATCTTCTAAGAATTGGTAGAACTCGTACTCGATGCGCTCTCTGACCTGCCAATTATCAAGGGGGACCGGCATTCCTGCAAAGGTGATCTTGTCGGGCAGCTTGAACGAACTCAGAAAGTACTGTTCTCCCTCTCGTTTGATTTCGGGCAGGATGACCAGGCGGTCTTCTGGCTCCTGTTGTGCATCCAGCGGTTCCGGTAGGATCAGATCTTTTTCAGCTTCGGATTTCGTGGCGTCTTTGCTCTCAGGTTGATCCGTTGTCGCCTGTGCCGCAGGAAATGCAGGGGGAACGAGAAAACCACAAACGAGCGCACAGAGCACAAGTCGTATCTGCCTGGTGATCATTCGGAGATCCCTCTATTCAACATTATGCGCGGGTGAGTAGCCGCGAAGTCATGCTAACAGCTCACTGAATCACCGGCAAGCGGAATGCGGTTCTTGTTCATGCTACACTACTAATCTTCATGCGAAACCTTACGGTACTGAATACGGCCATTGCTAATTGCACGACCTGTGCGCGTTTGGTCACCTACCGCCAATCGATCGCTCGCACGAAACGTCGTCAGTTTATGGACTGGACCTATTGGGGACGGCCAGTCCCAGGCTTCGGTGATCCACAGGCTCGACTCTATGTGCTCGGGCTTGCTCCCGCAGCCCACGGCGGGAATCGAACGGGACGCGTGTTCACCGGCGATCGAAGCGGGGATTGGCTGTATGAAGCGTTGTACCGGCACGGATTTGCCAACCAGGCATCTTCGACGCACCGCGACGATGGATTGGCTCTGTCGGATTGCTATATAGGAGCCACCGTGCGCTGCGCCCCACCGGGGAATAAGCCTGCACCCGATGAGTTTGAACACTGTCGTCGGTTCTTGCGAGACGAATTATATCTCCTCAAGAAAAACCGTGTGGTGATCGCGCTGGGAAAGATTGCGTTCGATCACTACCTGAAAACCTGCCGGATGGAGGGGCTGGAGATCCCGTCTCCCACCCCCAAGTTTGGGCACGGGGCAACCTATCGCCTGCCGTGGGGTGTGACGCTGCTCGGCTCCTATCACCCCAGTCAACAGAACACGTTTACGGGAAAACTTACTCGCCCCATGTTCCACGGCGTGTTCGCTCGAGCTCGCCGCGAACTCAGCCGCAAGCTTAACGGCGCTTAGTCCTCTGACTATTTCTTGGCTTGGGCATCCCAGTCTGCCAGAAACTTCTTGAGTCCGTTGTCGGTCAGGGGATGTTTCACCATCTGTTGGAAGATGGTGAAGGGCATCGTGCAGATATGGCCACCGGCTAACGCCGCTTCCACCACATGCTGTGGATGGCGAACGCTCGCAACCAACACGAAGGTCTTGTAGTCATAGTTCTTATAGATGGTCAGGATCTGGCGAATGAGCTCCATGCCGTTTGAGCTGATGTCGTCGAGCCGCCCGATGAAGGGCGACACGCACCAGGCACCGGCTTTCGCTGCCAGTAACGCCTGCGTGGGCGAGAAACAGAGCGTGACGTTCACTTTGTACCCCTCAGCCGCCATCCGCTTCGTGGCTTTCAGTCCTTCCGGAATCAAGGGCATTTTGACTACAATATTCTTGTGAATCTTGGCGAGCTCCTTCCCCTCTTTCACCATCGCATCGGCTTCGACACTGACCACTTCCGCGCTGACCGGCCCATCGACAATATTGCAAATTTCGACAAGCATATCCCTAAAGCTGCGGCCCTCCTTTGCAACCAGCGAGGGATTCGTAGTCACGCCGTCGAGCAATCCGAGGCTGGCGGCTTCCTGAATTTCCTTTACGTTGGCTGTATCAAGAAAGAATTTCATGTCCAGATCCTTTCATGTCAGATGGCACTGCACGGGTGATCACTTTATTATCGGTCATTCTATTAAGAACGCAATATTATCGGTCATTCTATTAAGAACTCAATCTCGCTGCAATGTGTCTGCCTGCTGGTTTGACAGGCCTCTGAGTGGAGGATAGAATTTGATCGTCAACCGATCACGCCGAAGGGCGTTGACATCTGCCATATCATCAGGAGACTTCACGATGCGACGAACTGTTTGGATGCTGTCTTTCTGTCTCGTGCTTACGGCCTGTGGAGGGAGCAATCCCTACCTTGAGGCCTCGCTGAAACCAGCCGAACTCCAGGGAAAGGATAAGGCCTGGTTTGAGAAGAATTGGGGCGTCCCGGACGGCAAAGCCGCTCGCTTTTTTGGCGGTGAGACCTGGACGTACTATCGTATCGCCGGAGGAAAATCGGGCCCGCCTCTGTTTAATTTCTCTCCCAATCAATGTCAGATCACCCTCAAGTTCGACAAGGAAGACAAGCTCTCCGACTATAGCCATTCCGGCTGCTAACCTGTTTGCTGGTTTTGGAATGTGATCGCGCACTGCCTGCTGCAGAAACAATAGGTCTGCCCGCCGATCTTTTCAACCACGGCAATCCGTCTCGGGACAAACGTGTGGCACACTGGATCCTCAACCATCTGATCCTGGTCCACTGACACCCCTCGATCGTCCCAATTCCTATTCTTGAATCCTCGAACCGCTTGCCTCAGCAGGAAGTAGAGGACGACAAGGATTCCAAGGATGAGAATTAGTCTATACATAGTGGCTCATGACCTGAAGGACCACAATCCTATGGGACAGGTCGGAGCCTGTCAAGGGAAAGACCGGTGGTTCTCCGTGAGACGTTGCCGAAGAGAAACACCCAAACGGCCCATAGTGATTGACAAATGTGGGGACTCTTTCCACTCGTATCCAGTACTTCAGGAGGATATGCTTCAATTTTTAGGAGTGCTACAGTACCGCCATGAAAACTTGCGATAAATGCCACGGTGCGATGTTACCGGAACGGGCGGTGGATTTGGACGCCGGACTTGCGATCACTGTGTTTGCCTGTTTGAATTGTGGTCGTCGGAAAGCGGCGGACCAGGAACCTCGACCGATCACGGCTCGACATTAACCGCACGATGGCGGAACCAACACCGTTGACCTACGAGGAGCAGAAGGCTGCGGAGGCAGCTTTTTACTGGAGCTCCGCCTAACTCCAAGTGGACGGAGGCAGCCCTACTACTCTATGACAGGCGCTCTGCCGCGATGCAAACACGGGGAAGGGGAATGAGCCGACATGGTTTTTCACCAAATGAAAAGGATCTGAATGGAACTCGTCGGTGAGACCATTAATCAATAATATCATGGACCTGCTTCGAACCGCCCTGCTCCGCTGTCCATCCTGCTACCGTATCATCAGCTACACCAGAAACCAAAACCTGATTTCCTACTCATTCCGCGGGATCGCCCTCCCCACAGCTGCTCGCACTGAGCCTTAGCTCTTGCCCATCGCCCTGCTTGCTACATGCACATGTAGGTAGGGATCGCCCCCGTGCACGCCTTGAGCAGACGCCTGATGCGAATGAAGCTCTCCGCAGCAAGCTACGGGGTATTCAACGAAAGAAAATAAGGAGCTGCCGTTTGTTCCAGTGACGAGGCTGTCGGAAAGAAGAGGACGTTTACCGAAGACTTAAGACATCCATCATGTCGTACAGGCCGGGATGCTGACGAACGATCCACCGTGCCGCGCGCAACGCTCCACGGGCAAAGGTATCGCGGCTGCCGGCGCGGTGCGTGACTTCGATCCGCTCGCCCATGCCGCCGAACAGAATCGTGTGATCGCCCACGATGTCGCCGGCACGGATAGTCTGAATCCCGATCTCACCTTTGGTTCGCTCGCCGATCAAACCCTTGCGTGCATAGACACCAACTTGGTTCAAGTCGCGGTTCACCGCACGCGCGAGGATTTCGGCAATCTTGAGGGCCGTGCCGCTCGGCGCATCTTTCTTGTGCCGGTGATGGGCTTCGATCACTTCAATGTCGTAATCGTCGCCGAGCGTCTTGGCCATTTCACCGATGACTTTATAAATCAGATTTACTCCGACGCTCATGTTGGGGGACAACACACAGGGGATCTGCCGGGCCAAAGACTTGAGTTCATCGAGTTCAGAGGCAGAAAACCCTGTCGTCCCGATGACCATCGCCCTCCGATGTTGGGCCGCCAACCGCAAATGTTCTAAGGTTGCCTCGGGAGCGGAGAAATCGATGACGACCTCGCCACGCTCCATGAGCGCGGACAGATCATCCGTGATGGGAACGCCTGCGCGTCCTGATCCGGCCGTTTCTCCGGCATCTTCACCCAAAGCGTGGTGCCCCTTCCCCTCCAAGGCTCCCACCAGCGTCAAGGCGGTCGAGTCCCTGACTAACGACACCAAGCAGCAGCCCATTCGGCCGGCAGCCCCTGCAACAATGACCTTGATCATCGGATGCCCCGTGAAGCGTGAGGCGTGGGGCGTGAGGAGGTAACACTACCCCTCGGCACATCGGTCGACGGCATGAACTCTCCCACGCCTTACCCCTCGCCCCTTAGGCCTGACGTTAAATGAGGCCCATATCCTTCATCACCCGAGACAATTTCTCGCGCGTGTCTTGCGCCATCGGACAGAGCGGCAAGCGCAATTCGGGATCAATCTTGCCCATCATCCCGAGCGCTTCTTTGACCGGAATGGGATTGGTTTCGTAGAACAACGCCGCAAACAGAGGCGAGAGCTTGAAATGAATCCGTCGGGCTTCGTCGATCTTCCCGTCGGCAAAGGCTTTCACCAGATCGGTCATCTCGGTCGGCACGACGTTGGCGGTGACGGTAATGACGCCCTTTGCCCCGACCGCCATCATCGGCAGAGTTAAGGAGTCATCACCGGCCAATACCGTTACTCGGTCGCCGCACATCTGCACAACATCTGAGGCCTGCTGGACTGACCCGCTCCCTTCCTTGACCCCGACGATCGTCTGGATCGCCGAGAGCCGGGCAATGGTCGCCGGCAGCATGTTGACGCCGGTACGGCCGGGAATGTTGTATAGGACTAATGGAAGATCGACAGCCTCTGCCACCGCTTTGTAATGGCGATACAGCCCTTCTTGCGTGGGCTTATTGTAATAGGGCGTGATGAGCAATGCGCCGTCGACGCCGGCCTGCTTCGCGTGTTTCGTGAGGGCGATGGCTTCATCGGTGCTGTTCGAACCGGTTCCGGCAATCACAGGCACACGCCGGTTCACTACCTTCACCGTCAGCTCAATGACCCGGTTGTGCTCCTCATGGGAGAGCGTGGCCGACTCGCCTGTGGTGCCGCAGGGGACGATGCCATTGGTGCCCTTGCCAATCTGCCACTCGATCAACTCGGCCAGAGCCCGCTCGTCGACCTTGCCCTTCCGAAAAGGCGTGACGATGGCAACGAAAGAACCGGTAAACATACTCGCTCCTTTTACGTCAAGAACGCAGGAATCGTCTCGCCCTTTACCAAGTCATCGTACGTTTCGCGCGTGCGAATGACATGGATCTCTCCACCTTTGATGAGGGCTTCGGGTACACGGGGCCGGGAATTGTAGTTCGACGCCATCACAAATCCATAGGCCCCCGCACTCATCACCGCCATCAGTTCACCCGGCTTCACGGCTGCCAGCAATCGATCCTTGGCCAAGAAATCTCCCGACTCACAGACCGGCCCGACGATGTCCACCTGATGCTTGGCCCGATGGCCGGCCTCTTCATCGAGCGGGCGGATTTCATGGTAAGCCCCATAGAGGCTGGGACGAATCAAATCGTTCATGGCGGCATCGACAATGACGAAACTCTTGGCCTCACCTTCTTTCAAATACAATGCTTTCGTGACGAGGATGCCTGCGTTCCCGACGATCACACGTCCGGGCTCCATCACGAGCGTGAGCTGCAAATCTTGCACGAGCGGCAAGATCGCATTGGAGAGGTCTTGAGGCAACGGCGGCTTCTCATCAGAGTAGGTTATGCCGAGTCCGCCTCCGATATTCAGGTAATGGATGTTGATGCCCTGCCCCTTCAACGCCGCGATCAATTTCACGACCTTTTTCAAAGCTTCGATAAATGGCGAGACATCCGTCAGCTGAGACCCGATATGCGCATGGACGCCCACCACCTCGATGTAACTCAGCGAGGAGGCCAGGGTGAACTCTTCCACGGCTCGATCTGCCGCAATGCCGAACTTACTTTTCTTAAGACCCGTCGAAATATAGGGATGCGTTTTGGGGTCGATATCGGGATTGATCCGGAGCGCCACGCGGGCTTTCTTCCCGACCGACGCCGCTACTTCGTTGATCGCGTGCAGTTCAGCCGGCGACTCCACATTGAACATCAGAATATCCGCCTTGAGCGCATCACGGATTTCGTCGGGCGTTTTCCCCACTCCGGCGAAGACAATCTTGGAAACCGGAACACCGGCTTTCAAGGCGCGGAACAGTTCGCCGCCCGACACGATATCCACCCCGCTGCCTTCGTTCGCCATCACTCGTAAGATGGCGAGATTGGAGTTTGATTTCATCGCAAAGGCAATCACGTGGGGAATATTCTTGAAGGCGCTGTCGTAGGCCCGGAAATGACGAACGAGCGTCGCATGGCTATAGACATAACAAGGCGTGCCGAGCTCCTTCGCGATCCGGCTTACCGGCACCTGCTCACAATACAGCTCTCCTTGACGATACTCGAAATTATGCATCCTGCAAATCCTCACTCAGGAACTCGATGCCGGTGAGCGACAAGCCTTGCAACGATGTCTCGAACGCGTCCTTGAACTTGCGATACCGCACTTTGACGCTCGGAACCGCAGCTTTTATCGCCTCCGAGTCCACTAGGGCCTTCAGCGCGTCAGGCGTCGCCAGCTTGAGGTGCTCGAAATTGACGATAATGTCCATCCTGGCTTTTACGGCCGCCTCTTTCATGCGGTTGATGAGTTCTTGGGCGTTGAGCTTGTCCAGCGTTCCCTCGAGATCGACAAAGAGCGCGGCGAGCTTGTCATGCCGCTTCACCTTGATGTTCAGCGCCAAGTTCTGCGCAGATAACGTGTTAGGGTCGAAACGCTGCTTGAGGGCGTGCAACGCGCTGGGAATCAGGTGATCCGTGTCCAACACCGGCAGCTTCGCTTGAAGATTCTTCAACACCGACGCCAAGGGCGACAGCGTGCCTTTCGGACAGCTCCGTTTCACCAGCTTCCTGAACTCCCAATTCATTTTCCATCGGGGGATTAATCGTTGCTTGGTGCCGGAGAGCCGATGCCAGATGTTCGGCATCGAGTAGAACTGATGATTGGCCCAGTAAAACCCTTCTTGTAGTTGTTCCGGAGTCATGCGGCTCGGCTGGTACACGACATGCTTGCCGTCGTACTTCGACCAATCCCAATCGAAAATCCGGCCGGCATTCTTGTAGCGATTGAAGAGCGCGGTCCCAGGAAGAGGCGTGAGCACATTGAAATAGGCCAGCTCCACCCGATTTTTCGTCAGAAAGTCGACGGCCCGTTCAAACACCGCCTCATCGTCGTTGTCGAAGCCGAACACGATGCCCGGATTCACCATGATCCCGTAGTCGTGGAACATCTTAATCTCTTGGGAAAACTTATGCACTCGATTGAACGGCTTGTTCGTTTCATCGAGGCAATCTTCATCGAGCGATTCCAGCCCGACGAACACGGAGACACAGCCGCTTTCGGCGGCAAGCTTGACCATGTCTTCGTCGTCTGCCAGGAAGAGCGTGGACTGGCAGCCCCACTTGATCTTGAGCGGTTTCAGCGCCGTCCACAATTCACGGCAATAGGCGCGGTTGCTGTTGTGCAGGTCATCGACAAACGCCACGATGCTGCCATCCTCGATGCCGACTCGGATCCGCAGGCTCAGGATGAAGGCCTTCCAGAGCGGTTCGTCCCGGATTCGCTCGACCAACTCACTGTGAATCCAGCGCCGTACGTTCTGAAGTTCCGTGATCACTTCTTCGACCGGCCTGCGTCGAGTGGTCTTGCCGTTGAAGGGCGAGACGCTGCAAAACTCACAATCGAAGTGACAGCCTCTGGTGGTAAAGCTGCACTGTCTCGTCATGTAGGCATCGGGGCTCAGTAATTCGACGCGCGGGCTCTTGTAGCGCTCCAATGCGGGGAACGACGTCATCTTATACATCCGCTGCATCGTTCCGGCTTCATAATCCGCCACCAATTGCGGCCACAGATCTTCGGCTTCTCCGCAGACGATCGCATCCGCATACTGCAGGGCTTCATCCGGGCAGTACGTGGGATGGACCCCTCCCATCACCACGGTCTTCCCGCGTTTGCGAAATTCCTTCGCGATTTCATAGGCGCGAGGGGCGTAGCAGGTCATGATCGACAGGCCGACTATGTCACAGGCGTAATCGAAATCGATATCCTCAATCGCCTCGTCGACCAAATCGACTTCCCAATGGTCCGGCGTATAGGCGGCAATCGTCGGCAAGCTCAGCTTGGGAAACCAGACCGCCCGCCGCTCAGACGCGGTCAGATGGTAACGGCTGTTTCGCGGATAGGGATCCACCAACAGCAGCCGCTTGCTCACGGGCTGCCGGGGCGGATGGGCTTGTCGCATCGGTTGCATCAACTGCATCAGTCCCTCCTCCAGTTCAGCATAGTAGCCATCATCAGGATGTCGTCAGACCTCATCTTGTTCCCACCGGCCGTAACGGCGGCAGATTCACATCTTGCCCCTGCAGTGCCGGGTCCGATTCTGCTGCTTCCGCCGTTGCGGCCGCCTCGCGTTGTTGCGCGTTGAGGGCGTCCCGCTTCTGCTGTCGCTCGATCGTGGCCGCAACTCCGACGTTTTCAGGAGGAATCGGCGGCCCCACCACTCCACAGGAGACCAACAGTCCTACCACCAACATGACCACCAGGCTTCTCATGATAGCAACCGCTCGAGTTCTTTGATCCGCTGTTCCACCCGTCCACGAGCCGTGCCGCCGATCTGTCTTTTGCGGTCGATCGCCGCTGAGACGGTCAATCGAGCGAAGACCCCCTTTTCAATCCGCTCGGAAAAGGTGCGCAACTCCTTCAGCGAAAAATCCGTCAAGTCATGCCCCCTATCCAGCGCCGCCCGTACGATCCGCCCGGTGATTCCATGGGATTCGCGAAAGGGCACTCCTCTTGCCACCAGGTAGTCGGCCAATTCGGTTGCGAGAAGACAGCCGCCCTGCAAGGCCCGCTTGAGGGCTTCTCGGTTCACTTTGAGCCGACGCATCAATTCCGTCATGACTTGAAGGGAAGCCGCCAGCGTATCAAGCGCATCGAAGAGCGCCGGCTTGTCCTCTTGTAAATCTCGATTATAACTCAACGGGAGCGCCTTTAGCGTGGTAAGCAGGTTCACCAAGTGACCATACACGCGCCCTGTTTTTCCGCGGACCAGCTCAGGCACATCGGGGTTCTTCTTCTGCGGCATCATGCTGCTGCCGGTGCAAAAGGCGTCCGGTAAATCGACAAACTGAAATTCCTGCGATGACCAGACGATCAACTCTTCACTGAGCCTGGACAAATGCATCATAGCGATCGATAAGGCCGATGCTACTTCGATCGTGAAATCGCGATCGGACACTGCATCGACGCTGTTGGCCGTGACGGCCGGAAAATCTAACAACCCAGCCGTGTATCGTCGATCCACCGGATAATTTGTGCCGGCCAAGGCCCCGGAACCCAGCGGCATGACATTGAGCCGGGTCCTGGCATCGCGCACTCGCCCCTTGTCCCGTTCGAGCATCTCCACGTACGCCAGCAGGTGGTGTGCAAACAGGACGGGCTGGGCCCGCTGCAGGTGGGTGTAGCCGGGCATCGCGATCGTGCGATTCGCCTTCGCCTTCGCCACCAACACGCGTTGAAACTCTGTTAATTGCTCAACCAGACGATTCAGCTGGTCGCGGAGATAGAGCCGGAGATCCAACGCCACCTGATCATTTCTGCTGCGCCCCGTGTGCAACTTGCCGCCCAGAGGCCCAATCAGTTCGGTCAGTCGCCGTTCAATTGCCATGTGAATATCTTCATCGTGGGGCGCGAACCTAAACCGCTCTCGATCCAGTTCTGTCTTGACCGATTCAAGCCCGCGCACGATGGTCCTGGTTTCACCGGGTGATAACACACGCGCCTTCCCAAGCGTCTTGCAATGCGCGATACTTCCCTGAATGTCATGCGCGTAGAGCCGCCGATCCACGGCCACCGACACGGTGAAGCCTTCGACAAGCCGGTTCGTCTTCTCTCGAAATCTTCCATCCCAGGGCTTGCCGGAGGCGAATGCCGCCCGGTTGCGCCGTTTCGCTGTAGCCATCAGGAGGAGGCCTTCCGCCGCTGCGCTCTGATCTTCAACCGCAACGCGTTCAAGCGGATGAAGCCCTCGGCGTCTTTCTGGTTGTAGACCTCATCCTCTTCAAATGTGGCAATGTCCAAACGATAGAGCGAGTTTTTAGACTTCCGTCCGGCCAAGGTGCAACTCCCTTTGTAGAGCTTGACGCGCGCCGTGCCGCTCACATCTTTCTGCGCCTCATCGATGGCCGCCTGCAACATTTCCATCTCGGGACTGAACCAATAGCCGTTGTAGATCAGATCCGAGAACCGCGGGATCAAGCTGTCCCTCAGGTGGAGCACTTCGCGATCCATCGTCAATGATTCAAGTCCCCGGTGGGCGACATGGAGGATCGTCCCGCCCGGCGTCTCATAAACCCCGCGCGATTTCATCCCGACATAGCGATTCTCGACCAGATCAACGCGTCCAATCCCGTGCGCGCCGCCCAGCTTATTGAGATGTGCCAGTAGCGTCGCGGGGCTCATCTTCTTGCCGTCAACGGCCACCGGGTTGCCGGCTTCGTAGTCGATTTCGACTTCGAGCGGCTTGTTCGGCGCCTTCTCCGGTGACACGGTCATCTGGAAAATTTCATCCGGCGGCGACTCCCAGGGATCTTCAAGAATGCCTCCCTCGTAGCTCACGTGGAAGAGATTCAAATCCATGCTGTAGGGCTTCGTCTTGGTTGCCGTCACGGGAATCCCGTGGCGATCGGCATATTCGATCAGCTCACGCCGCGACCGCATTGTCCACTCGCGCCAGGGGGCAATGATCTTCAGATTCGGCGCCAGCGCCGTGTAGGTCATCTCGAACCGTACTTGATCGTTCCCCTTGCCCGTCGCGCCATGTGACACGGCCTCGGCGCTTTCTCTCAGCGCGATCTCAGCCTGCCGGCGAGCGATGAGCGGGCGCGCGATCGAGGTGCCCAGCAGATAACAGCCCTCATACATGGCATTACCGCGCAACATCGGAAACACGTAGTCCTTGACGAAGGTCTCTCGCAGATCTTCGACGTAGATCTTCTTCACCCCGAGGGCCTGGGCCTTTGCCTTGATGACCTTAAGATCTTCGCCCTGCCCAAGATCGGCGCAAAAGGCAATGATCTCGGCCTGATAGGTCTCCTGCAACCACTTGAGAATGACGGAGGTGTCGAGTCCACCCGAGTAGGCCAGGACAATTTTCTTGATCGGTTTCTGTTTCATGGTGAGCGTCTTACTTGGCGCCTTTCTTCCTGGTGAGAAGTTGAACCAAAATCGCCTTCTGCATATGCAGCCGATTCTCCGCTTGATCGATCACAACCGACCGCGGTCCGTCGAGGACTTCCGCCGTAATCTCTTCCCCGCGATGGGCCGGCAAACAATGCATGACGATGGCATCCGGTTTCGCCCGTTGAAGCAGCCGCCCGTTAAGCTGGTAGGGGGACAGCGTCTTTATTCGCCTCGCTTGCTCCCGTTCGCGCCCCATGCTGATCCACACGTCGGTGTACACCACGTCCGCTTCCTTCACCGCCACCTGGGGATTCTCCAGAATCTCGATAGCGGCGCCGGTGGTTTCTGCCTCCACTCGTGCCTGATCGATCACGTGCTGATCCGGCTGATAGCCGACCGGACACCCCACTACAACTCGCATCCCCATCTTGGCTCCAGCTTCGATGAGGGAGTTGGCGACGTTGTTCCCATCTCCGATGTACGCGATGCTGAGCCCTCTGAGCCGACCTTTGATCTCATGGATCGTCAGCAGGTCGGACAGAGCCTGGCACGGATGGCTATGGTCCGTCAGTCCGTTGATGACCGGCATGTTGGCCTCAGCTGCCCATTCCTCGACAATGGCATGGTCGTACGTCCGAATTACGATGCCATCCAGGTAACGCGACAACACATGTGCTGTGTCCGACACGGTCTCTCCACGTGAAAGCTGAATATCTCCCATGGGAAGGACCAGCGCATGGCCGCCCAACTGGTTCATGCCCGCTTCGAATGACACGCGGGTGCGGGTCGAAGGTTTTTGGAAGAGCAGCCCCAGTGTTTTTCCGGGTAACAGCCAATGGGGCGTTGCCCGTCGCTGTTTCGCCTTCAGAGCGGCAGCCAGGCGCAGCAACTCATCGATCTGTTTCCGTGGCATCGCGGCTACGTCCAGGAGATCCTTGGCATAGCCGAGAGCGCGGTTGATGCGTTGGGCCTTTCCTGCCATCAGTGATGGGCGTCTTTCTCCGCCATAACCCGGTGATTGAAAATCGCGGTCAGGGTCTCGATGAGTCTGTCGATTTCATGCTGTGTGATCACGAGCGGCGGGACGAAGCGCAGCACCCGCTCGCCTGTGGCATTGATGAGCACGCCACGAATTAAACAGTCGGCAACCACAGCTTTGGCGTCGATGTCCAACTCCATACCTTGTAAGAGACCAAGACCTCGTACCTCTCGCACGACTCGATGGCGGTCTTTGCAATCCGCCAACCCCTTCGCCAGGTACTCACCCATTCGCTTTGCGTGATCCAACACACGCCCTTCAAGGAGCACCCGGCATACCGCTAAGGCTGCGGCACAGGCCAGCGGGTTCCCGCCAAATGTGGAGGCATGCGTCCCGGGCGTAAAGACTACCGCAACTGACTCCTTCGCCAGGCAGGCCCCAATCGGCATCCCTCCACCAAGACCTTTGGCTAAGGTCATGATGTCGGGTTCCACGCCCAACTGTTCATAGGCGAAGAGCGTCCCGGTCCTGCCCATGCCGGTCTGGACTTCGTCGAAAATCAGAAGGATATCTTTTTGCGTACAGAGCTCGCGCAGGTTCTTGAGATATTCCCGGTCGGCAACGTGCACGCCGCCTTCACCCTGAATCGGCTCCAGCATGATCGCGGCAGTCTTCTCGCTGACCATGCTTTCAATTGCTCCGAAATCGTTAAAGGGCACATAGGCAAACCCCGGCATCAATGGCTCGAAGCCTTTCTGAACCTTCTCCTGTCCCGTGGCCGCGATCGTCGCCAGCGTCCGGCCATGGAAG
Source organism: Nitrospira sp. (assembly GCA_005239465.1). Taxonomy (GTDB): domain Bacteria; phylum Nitrospirota; class Nitrospiria; order Nitrospirales; family Nitrospiraceae; genus Nitrospira_D. Next base: position 151,802 of record SPAW01000035.1, read on the forward strand.
GAATTCTTCATCGTGATGATTTCGTACCGGCCTGCCCCATGCTTCTCGTGGTTGTAGCGCCGCGCCAGCTTGATCGCCGCTTCGTTGGCCTCTGCCCCGCTGTTGCAGAAGAACACTTTGTCGGCAAACGAATGATCCACAAGAGTTTGCGCCAGTTTCACTTGCGGTTCGGTGTAATAGAGGTTCGAGACATGGATCAGCTGAGCTGCTTGCCGTTGAATAGCTTGAACGAGATCCGGGTGACCGTGGCCCAGAATATTGACCGCAATCCCGCCGACAAAGTCGACATATTCCCGGCCTTCCATGTCATAGACCTTCGAGCCCAGACCCCGCACGATCGAGATCGGCTGGCGAGCATAGGTCTGCATCAAGCATCTGGCTGCGCCATCTTTCACTTCTTCAGTGGGCATGGTAATCGTATCCCCTCAGAAAGTAAGGGAAGTTAGCACATGGTCGGTGTGAAAGCAATATGGACAATGGTCAATGGGTCTGCGTCACGGGCGTACTCCTCCGACTCCGGCTGTCAGCCATACGTTATTAGCCAATTGCTCCGATCCCGAGTGTGATAAGCTGCGCCGCGATGACGTCTTGTAGACAGTGTAACCAACAGAATCCTGACGACGCCAACTTTTGTCATCAGTGCGGAGCCGCTCTCACCCCAACCACTGTCGCAACGGAAACTGCCACCGACATCTCCACTCCCCCACCGATGCAGAACAATGAGACTCTCTGGCGTCAATTCATCGGCCCCAATGCCGATCGGTATTTGGCCCAGTTCAAGAAGTTTTCATCGAACGGCCAATCAAAGTTTGCGCTGTCTTGGAACTGGCCGGCGTTTCTCTTCATCTCCTTTCTCTGGTTTCTCTACCGGAAGATGTACCTTCATGCCTTCGTGTACGCAGTTGGCCCCATGATTTCGACCTATCTGACAGGGGACCTCACCGCCGGCATCGTCTGGAGTATCATGGCGGGGGCCACGGCAAACTACCTATACTTTTGGCATTGCAAGGAACACATCGCAGAGATCAAAAAAACCGGCTGGAGGGATCAACCTGTGCAGGAAGCGGCACTCAAGGAAGCAGGCGGTGTGCAACCCTATGTCATCTGGGTCGGCGTCGTGCTCTATCTCATCTTCCTCGCCACGCTGTTCAAAATGATCCAAGAAGGTCCGTCGGATTCGGACAAGCTGCCGACGAGGCCAGCGAAATCAGCGGCAATGACAACTACCTAGATCGTCTGCACGCTCTTGTCAGCCGCCTCGCCTCCTCAACATCTGCCTCAGTGACCCACTCTGTCTGACACAGTTTCTGAAGATACTTCATGACCATACCCGGATCGCGTTCATTCGCTATGAAATGCTTGGCATTTTGGAGATTGCGCTGTGATCGCCCAAGGTTGCTGCCCGTAGAGACCAGGTAAGTGCTTGTTTTAGATTGCCTCTGTCCCGCCAGATCGTTCCGATATTATTGGTCCCGCACACCTCACCCCTATGGTAAGCCCGTAAGTACCAGCTTAGTGCTGCAGCCTGATTGCGCCGAACCCCTAACCCAACGTCGTAGCAGTACCCGGCATTGAGCAGAGCGCCCATATCACCAGCTCCTACCGCAGCTTTATAGTGACGGAATGCGGCATCAAACGCTCCGCGTCGCTCTTACTCGGAAGCGCGCAGAATCAACGACTGAGATTCCGGAGAACGATTCTTCTTCCCGATGATTTTCACTTTCTTCACGGTACATCTCAAAGCTTGGTACTGGAGGACTTTCTGAAGTCTAACCTCGTTGACACTTACTCAGGAAATGATCGACTCCGCTGCAAGCCAATCCACCCGTAAAACCACTCGAAGTCCTGCTTGTACGCCGCGCCGACTGGTTCCGCCGATTCCTGTATCTGCTCGAGGTGAGTAAACGTGCGTGGCCGGTTCTTTTGCCACCAGGGTTTGAGTTCATCCGGACTGTAGGCCTGCCCGCTCCGATTCAAAATTCACACAGCCGTATAGAACGGCGCGACCAGCAGTCAGTAACGGTCTTTCCCGAGGCCGAGGCTGCGGCTGCGGAAACGTTCGCGTAAGAGAAACACTACCCACAATTGGGTAATTCGATCAAAGAGGTTCTCAGCACGGACAGTCTTGAAGAAGGCCTAGGCCTGGTCGGCGATACGGACGCGCTCGCTCATGCCGCGCCAACACTACTCGGGCGCAAGCCAGTTCATGTCGGGATGCGGCGGGGTTGCCATACGGCAACGCACTGCGCGGAGGGAATTGGGCGGCATGGTGCGGCCAGTCGAAGATGAAATGAACGGCTTGACTTGAAGCGGCAATCCAGTATTCTTGGGCCTGGCTCAGATATTTCATCTGATCGGGGGGAGTGCGCGATGGCGCGGTTGGTTCTACTCCGTCACGGCGAATCGCAATGGAACCTGGAGAACCGTTTCACCGGATGGGTCGATGTGCCGCTCTCGCTGCGCGGCGTTCAAGAAGCCAAGAACTCCGGAGACAAGCTCAGGGGCTTTACCTTCGATCGGGCGTTCACGTCCGTGCTTATTCGTGCGAACGACACCTTGCGGCTGGTGTTGGAGGCCATCGGTCAAACGAAAATCCCCATTGAAAAAGACAAGGCGCTGAACGAACGGCTGTATGGGGAGTTGCAGGGATTGAACAAGGCCGAAACCGCGAAAAAGTACGGCGAGGACCAGGTCAAGATTTGGCGGCGAAGCTTTGATGTCCGGCCACCGGGCGGCGAAAGCCTCAAAGACACCGCCGACCGGGTGCTGCCGTACTATGAAACCAAGATCAAGCCCTATTTGCTCAAGGGCGAGACGATTCTGATTGCGGCGCACGGGAACAGCCTCCGCGCGCTGGTGATGCAGCTGGAGCAATTGTCGAAGGAACAGGTGTTGGAGCTGAATATTCCGACCGGCGTACCCCTTCTCTACGAACTCGATAGCAGCGGGAAGGTGCTGTCGCACCGGTATCTATAGCGTGATTCGTGAAACGTATCTCGTGAAGCGCAGTCCGGATAATGCCGTATTGCGAACAACGAGCGACGCTTCACGGTTCGACCCTTCGACATGCTCAGGGCCCCGAGCCGAGTCGAGGGGCAGGCTCACCGTCCCGAGTCCAATCGAGGGACGAACGACGGACTCCTTACCCTATTTCGTCGAGCAGCTTGCCGTATTGCACGGCCGGAGCATAATCAATCAAAAGCACCAGCAGCTTCTGCCGGTCCTCGGATGGCACGCTGCCCCGATCCTCGATCAGGGACGCCGCCTCGGCGCTGACTGCCATGTGACTCATCCCTTCCTGGTCAACCAGGAGTCCGTACTTGGCGCGCCGTTCATCCAATTCTTTCTGATACTCTTCCCACGTACCGGCCCCGAGTTGTCCTGACTCCCACCAGAACGTCCTGATCGACTCGAACAGCGTCTCAAGGATCGCAGTCCGATACTTGAGCGGGATGTGCGCATCGATCGCGGCCTGGATCCAATACAGATTCAGCGACAAGATCTCGCGCGCGACCTGTCTGGCGCTGGATTCAGATACTTCGATTCCATATTCTTCGAGCTGCGCGGTGGACACCGGTTGTGGCATCGTCTTGAGCAGTGCGGCAGCGGTTTGTAGAGGAGTCATGGAATTTCGTCCTTTTGCGTATCGCTGCCGGCACAGCATACCGCACTGCCTGTTCAGCCCTCAATCGGCTTGTTCGATCAGAACCTCTGTGCTAGAGTCCGCTCGCCGTTTCGAAAGGAGATGCGAAAAAGCGAATGGTTTTCAATCGACTTATTTTTGCAGTGATGTGCGCCGGTCTGCTGGAGGCCTGCTTGTTCATGGGTCCGGCGCGGGCGGAAGACAATCATTGGGGCTTCGGTTCCGATTTGGGCTTCACCGCTGGTACGGTCGACGGCACAGTCTTTAATCTCGGATTCAACATCGACTACTACGTTGATCGGAATTTTTCGTTTGGTCCGATGATGCAAATCACCCCGACAGGAGATCTCTTTCAAATCTCCTTTGCAGGAGTCGGGAAGTATCACCTGCGCTTCAATAACGGCATCAACCTCGTACCCTTTACCGGCATCGGGTTGATGCACGCCAGTCTCGACCGTGGCACGGGGCCGGGGCGGATCGATGAAAACGACACGAGCTGGTACATTCCCATTGGAGTCTCGCTGGAACATCAAGTCGTCCACAATATCGCACTCTCCTCGACCGTTATTGTGAACCTGCACGACATCGATCTGACGCCTTCCCATCCCGAGGAAGACACAACCAGCGTGGCGCTGCTGTTCGGTTTCCGCTGGGGTCCCTAGCCTATTACCCCTTGCTCGCTTAATTTGTCAGGAGTTGGGGTCTTCTTGCATCCGCTTCCACAGCTAATCCGTAGTGGAAATGCAGAGACCATTTCGCCAGAGGAGGATGTAGACGTCGACACAAACGGCTGAAGGACTGTGACGTCCTTCAGCCGTAGTCTGCTCGTGGACTTTTCTCTACCGGCTTGCGTGTCACGCCGCTTTGGCGGGCCGCCAGCGAAGACCGACGTTCAACAGCTCTTGCAACAGTTCTTTGTAGTGGTAGTCGGCTTTCTCCGCCGAGTCGGCGAAGTCTTCGTCGTGCGCGATCTGCGGATTCGGGTTTGCCTCAAGTACATAGAGCTCCCCCTCTGCATCCATCCGCATATCGATCCGCGCATAGCCGCTGAGTCCGAGCGCTCGATAAACACGCTTCGCTAAGTGTTGAATATCTTCGGTCTTGCCCTCCGGGAGATTCTTGGCTTCCCTTGAGGTGATCCCATACTTCGCCTGATACTTTCGACTCCATTTCACTCGTTCGGTCGCAATCCGCTTGGCGTCGTCCGGGAGCTTGTCCATGATGAGTTCCCACACGGGGAGCACTTGCAGATACCCGTTCCCAATCACCCCGACATAGAACTCACGGCCCTCGATAAAGCGTTCGATCAGCGCTCCGCTCCCGACACTCTTATGAATAAACGCCACCCGCTCACTCAGCTTGTCGTCATCCTCCACAATCGATGCTTGTGAGATTCCCAGGGACGCCTCTTCACTCACCGACTTGACGATCAACGGGAAGGTCAGCCATTTCGGCCGCTTCACCGCGCGCCCTTGTGGCACCTCAATGAACTCCGGATAAGGTATCCGGTGAAAGGAGAGCACCTTCTTGGTCAGGGCTTTGTCACGCGCCAACATCAGCCCGCGCGGATTGCAGCCGGTATAGGGCATATGCAGGAGTTCGAGATAGGACACCACGTGTTGATCATAGACGGCCACGCCGTCGAACTCTTCCAGCAAGTTAAAGGCGATGTGCGGTTTCCAATCGTCGATGGCCGACCGGATCACCCCCAAATCGCTCTTCACCCCGAGCGGCTGCACCTCGTGGCCCAGCTTCCTGAGCGTCGAGACAACGTCGTACTCCGTCCGCCACTCCACGGTCTTCAGGTCGTGGCCATTCACATGGTCCGGCGGAACAAGGTCTTCATGCATGAGGACGAGTACGCGCAGTCGCTTCATAGGGCCACCCGATGCCGCCCGCTCCTCAAGAAGTTCATTGTGTGGACGGTGAGCAGGATGGTGAAGTCGAGTTTGGCTTGCTCCTCTGCCACCGGGACCCGGAGGTTCAATTCGCGGGATCGGCGGATCATGTCCTCTAATACCTGATCAATGGTGTATTGATATTCGCCGGTCCAACTGGCGACCTTCCGTCGCACTTCTCGCCGAAAGCGGTTGAGAAAGGTCGCTGCACTCGGCTTGTTCGCATGGCTCGGCATGTTCGAGAACAGGCGCTTTAGATCAGGGTCATACAACGACGGCCGTTCGACTCCATAGTGCCTGCGCTTGTGTTCATAGTGTTCTCGGAGGGTCTTCTTCAAAGTAGGGAGCGGATCGACTTCCTCGCAGGTCGTCACGGACGGTGTCGCCCCCACGAGTTCTTTCATCAGCGCATCGACATACTTGAGTTTTTTGAGGACGGGCCAGCCTCTGTACCGCTCTTCCCACAGAGAATCCGGCGTCAGCCAGACGGCAAAGGTCTCGGCAAAATCTTCGTCCGGATGGCTCTGCGCATACCACAAATCCAGGTGACGCACAAAACTCCGGCTATAGGGCCTAGGAGAGTAGTACATCGGATAGCGTTGAGTAGATTTGCCGAAGATCTGCTGACGGGTCTTGCGGCGACGAATCTTGTAGGCATTCTCAATCGCATGACCGGCTTCATGACGCAGGATGCGCAGACACCATTCCAGCGTACCGCCTTCCACTTCCAGCATCTGGGTCAGTTCGAGCTTCGCAAGACGAGGATGGGCGAGGTAGAAGGGCACCGCAACGCCAGGCACTCCATCGGGGGTGAACCATTCGTTTGAAAGCCAGAAGTGTGGGCGAAAGAGCAGGCGACATTCTTCAAGTTCTCGGGTTAGCTCGGCGATCGGCTGTTCGAGGAACCCGCCTTTGATTTCCAACTGCAGATCGCACATCGGAAGATCCAGGAGTGCGTCATCTGACCACGACGCCCACTTGGGTTCTCCCTGCCCGGTTACCGGCGTCTTAAGTACATCCAACTCTGTGCGCTGCATACAACGTCTGGATTTCCTGTTTCGTTGTGGGGCTCAAGAAAAATATAGCACGTATCTTTCAATACGCCCGAGGAAGTCGACAGGAAGGATGATGGGGAAACAGAAAAAGGAAAAAATTGTTCCGAAGAGTTCAAGATTGAACTGGAAAGGACGCTGAAGGGTCATTCACTCACAGAAAGTGTGGCAATCGTGCTACCAGTGCCGGTGCCGCGTCCCAAATGTGATCGACGACCGACTCGACGTATTCGCGGGCTCTTCCCAGATCGTGCTCCCAATTGGGTAGGGCTTCATGCAGATCGAGAATCGGAGTCTCCCTGCCGAACGACACTTCGTTAAAGAGTGGGACCGTACGGTCAAATCGCCGTTGAATGAATTCACGATGGTCCTGGCCCATGGCGATGATGAGATCAATCCGTTCAATCACCTCCTGCGTCAGCGTCCGTTGGACGTGCGCAGACGGGTCAGCGCCTTTCTGAATGAGTCGGGCACGGATGACAGGATGAATTGTTTGGGGCTTGGCTTCGATGCCGGCCGATTCAACAAGGTACTGGCTCACCGATCCGAACTGCGTCCGCACCGCATACTCGGCCACCATGCTCCGAAATATATTTCCGGTGCAAACAAAGAGAATCGACTTCGCCATAGGTGGTTCCTGTGCCCCTCTGCTAGCAGGCTGTTGAAAAACCATTCAAGCACACAGGAAAGGCACAACAACAACCAAATCGTGAATCGTGACAGAATATCCCGGCAGGGTGGTCAAAAGGGCCGCGGTTCTCACCCGCCCAACCCCGGCGCGCGGCTCGACTGAGCTCGCCGAAGTCCAAGACGCGCCGTTCCGCGGGCAAGGCCGCAGCGAGCGTAAGGGACTGTCGCGGCTCGACTGAGCTCGCCGAAGTCCCTTCCGACCGGCGACTGTCCCTGTTTAAATAGCGGGGCAGGCACGGCTCGACTGAGCTCGCCGAAGTCCGGCAATGCCGGAGCCAGTCCCCTTGAGGCCTCCAATTCACGCTTCACGGGTGCGAGAACGCCGATGGCGGATTTTTAAACACCCTGCTAGACTAGCCGTCGACAGGACATCGATGGAGCAGCGACAATCCCGCTCATGCACGTCCCAACGCCCCAGACAAATCCTCCTCACAAACTGGACGAGGAAACCGAGAAGCTCCAGACGCGCCTATGCTGGCTGGTGGGACAAGCCATCGCCGACTATCGTCTCATTGAGGACGGTGACAAGGTCATGGTCTGTCTGTCAGGCGGTAAGGACAGCTATGGCTTACTCGATATCCTGCTCGTTCTGCAACGTCGCGCACCAATTCGCTTTGACCTGGTCGCGTCAACCTCGACCAAAAGCAGCCGGGCTTTCCAGCGCATATCCTGCCTGAGTACCTGACAAGCCGGGGAATCCCGTTCCACATTGAGTCGCGCGATACCTACTCGATTGTGAAACGACTCATCCCTGAAGGGCAAACGACCTGCTCGTTGTGCTCGCGTTTGCGACGGGGACATCTCTATCGCATCGCCACTGAACTAGGCGCCACCAAGATCACGTTGGGACATCACCGTGATGATATTGTCGAGACCTTGTTCTTGAACCTGTTCTATACAGGCAAGCTGAAGGCAATCCCGCCTAAGTTGCGCTCCAAGGACGGGCGTCATCGTGTCATCCGACCACTGGCTTTCGTGAAAGAGGCGGACCTAGCGCGGTATTCGGAACTGCGGGCTTTCCCCATCATTCCATGCGACCTCTGTGGGTCACAGGAGGATCTGAAGCGGAAAAAAGTGAAGGCGTTTCTCCATGAGTGGGAGCAGGAATCACCGGGATGCTCCGATAGTATCGCAGCCGCCCTGGCCAACGTCGCACCCTCGCTGTTGATGGATCCCCAGCTCTTTGACTTCAGCACACGCGACTCGACGACAGAAAACGCACTAGAGGGAGACGCCTGGCTGGACCAAGAACCAGCGACCACGCACTGAAACCATGCTCCGTTTTCAATACAACGGTCAAGGAGTCAAGAAATGTATGGATTCACTGTAAAAATGGGTTTGGCTGCGGGGAAGGGGTACCAACGTAATTTAACTCCGTCAATCCGGATCATGCTACCATGAGCTGCGCCGGTTCCAGGCACCCGCTACCTGACTCATCTGGGCCCACCATTCGTGTCCCGCTGAGAGCCACGCAGGCCGAACCAAAGCACGGCAACACCAAGAACTAAAGTCTGCCTACTAACGCGGTACCCTCTTCCTCCACTCCCACGGTGGTATTGGATTTGGCTCAACCCATAATCCTTTCTTCCCCTCTCTCGCATCCTTCTCTAGTTGCTCCAGCACTGTATCTCCCGGCGCATATTTCTTGTACCACCAGCACCAGCAATGGACGACAAGGCGTACGGCGAGACCCCCCCTGGATGCGTCCCTGCCCGATAGCTTCGGCTCCGTGTCCAGATTAGTAAGGAGAAGACAAAAAATTGTTTAGGGCAGAGCCAGGCTGAAGATCTGGGCAGGAGGCAGGGCAGGAGCTGCCCAGATTCAGACAGGGAACGGGCTGAATTATCAGCATATTACACCGGGGGAAACTCTCGGTCATTCCCGCAATTCCCGGTTGGAGGAAGGGGCATTGGACTTGCTCCACAGATTTGATCGTGCTTCGGACGACGCCTCCCAACGAGAGACGCCGCCAGGCCTCTGGGAGACTATCACTCACGACAACACATGGAGCGGGAGGACTTATGATGAAAAAGCTACTGCTAACTGGAATCGGGGCCCTCATGCTTGCAGGATGTACCACAGACGGGCGCAGTCCCAACGTCGGCGTCGGAGTATCGGTTGGAGGCGGTGCGCCGCCGGTCATCGTAGAGGCGCCGCGAGGCGGCCCGCCGCCCTGGGCCCCCGCGCATGGGCGACGAGCGAAGGAAGCCTATCGTTATAATTACTATCCGTCGAGCGGCGTATACGTGAATGTCAGTACAGGAAGCTATTTCTACATGAATGGGGGCTCCTGGCAAGTAGCCATGACGCTCCCCTCCACGGTGGTGCTTGATCAGGGCAACTACGTCAGCCTAGAGCTGGAGACCGATCGGCCATACATCTACTACGATGAACACAAGGTCAAGTATAAGGGGCACGGTCGTGCCAAGAAACATGGCCATGGGAAAAAACACTGAAAAAAAGAGGATTAGCGGGGTGGGTTTGTGCTGGTGGCCTGGTCTGTGACCGAAAACCCAACCGCTGGGCCACCAAGAACGTGAGGAACGGACTCGGATCTCACGTGGCGAGGAATCTCCTGTTCCGGGTCACTCTAACTAACCTGCGTGGGAGTTAGCCGCAGGCTCTTCGAAACCGCTGCTTCTCGGCCAGCAGACCGTCCCATGAGTACACTCCCGACTTGGAAGTCCTGCTCGTTCCCTGCGCCATTGCCTTAGAGGACCAAAGTAAAGTTCTTGGTTGCATCCCCCCCCCCTGAAATATCCATATTGGGCGACTAAGTCATGTAACCACTCGCGGAGGCCTGGACCAGTACATCTCCGCAACCGATACAGGTTGCGGGGTAAACACGATCGGCAAGGATGCCTGTATGGGCCGAACAATGGCGGGGCAGTAGGTAGCGTCAGGTTGTATACGTAGTCGCCGGTTGGATCCCCCTCAACAATACAAGCAGTCTGCGATTGCACGGTGACGGTTGGACCGCTGTCGAGTGTTTGTTTCGCTGCAACCAACACGGTTTCATCATCGGTGGTCTGGTACAACGTTACTGTGCCGGTGATGCTCTGGGTTGTGGAGAAGGGCGGCAACGGGATTGGCATGACGGCGGTACTGATTATCGTGGTGCTGGTGCTGCTCGTGACCTGGTCCCGGCGGCAGGCGGCTACCTGGAAGCGGTGCTCACTGGGCGCTATGAAGGGGTGTCGAAGCTGGCGGTCGGAGGAACATTAAATAATTTGGTTGCGGGGAGAGGATTTGAACCTCTGACCTTTGGGTTATGAGGCCGTTAAGTAGGATTCAGTAACACCCTGATCTTTGGCCTGGTTTCTCGCTTCTTCAATGTTTGCCAGTGATCACGTGATTCTATCCGTTGCAAAGATTTTTATAGATTCTGTATTTTCCGACGCCGTCTAGCACAGTTTTATCACAGTCTAGTGGGGTGCCCCCCTAGAGTGAGACTCTGCGAATTGGGATGAGAAATGGGGGACAGGCTGAATTTCCGCTGAGTCGCTCGAACTGGGATGATGTGAGGAGATACGGAGGCACCACACGCCCATCACGGAGTCTCTCGACCCACAGGCCTGCCGAAGTCGAGTTCCTTGTGTACGTTGCGCGGGGTTAGACGCTTGACCAGATCCTCCAGCCGATAGATTCGGCGTCCGTGAGATCTCAGCACGAGCGTTCCTTTCCGCACATCGATTTCCAAGTCATCCTTCGTCGCGGCGATGGTCGCGCGTGTCCTCTGAGCCGGATCAATGCGTGTCGCATGAAATGGTGGCATACGAATAGCATTCGACGAGCCAGCGTCAGCATCACGTCTCCCGACGAGGGTGAATGGGTTACCCCAGAATGGTGGTGAGGGCCTGTCGAAGGGCAGCTTGATCGGTCGACGTGAGTTGTCCAAGTTTTTTGAGGACGAGAGCTAGATCAATGGTGGTGAGGACCGGTTTGAGGACGGATGGCTTGAGCAACCCCGCACCCCGCCAGTCCTGGACCTGAACCTCGCCCACGGAGAGGGTCGAGGGTTGTTGACTCGTGACGGCCATGATGAGGAGATCTGGGCGTGCCCGGTGGTAGGCGGGGCTGCTGACAACCACGGCAGGGCGACGTTTGACGGCTGACTGATCCGTGAAGGGAAAGGGGACTAAGACGAGATCCCCGAACTCATAGCCGGTCATAATCGGCGTCGGCGGGGTTGTCCCAGACTCGCGTGAAGGCGGCTGTGGCAAGTTGTCCGGCGGCATGGGTCAGACCGCGCTCCTCCGCCTGACGGTGCGCCAGAAAGTCAACGAAATTTTCGACTTCGGCAAGCCGTTCCGGGGGCAGCTGCCGGAGTTTCTCTAAAATCGTCTGCTCGTACACCTTCGTCATGTGAGCCTCTTCTATCATGATGAGCCTACATGCCTCCGAACTAAAGATCAATTGTTTCTCTACGGCTGACCTACGATGCCGCCGACAACGTTGCCACGTCCCCTGATCACCTCTCACACATCACGGCCTTTGAGTACGACGCCAAGAACCGACTGGAGAAAGTCACGGACCCCCTGAACGGCATCACCCCGTACACCTACTACGGCAACGGCCATTGGATGACCGTCAAGGACGCGAAGAACCACCCCACGGCCTTTGCCTACGATAGCTGCGATCGGCCTGTGAGCGCCACCGACACGCTTCGCCTGCGTAATCTCGCTCTGTCACGGCTTTCGCGACATGCTCGTCCATATAGAACCTGATCCGGTCAGCCACCGATCTTGCCGCTCAGTTTGGACTTGATCCGCTTCCGAAGTTCGGCGACATAAGATTCGTCGGCCAAGATGGCCTCATCGATCTCCTGACGGTGATCGTAGTAGTACGTCAGTGCGGCATAGACATCGGCCAAGGTCAATCCGTGGTCGGAGGCGATCTCATCTGCGCTCAGACCCATGCGCTCATGCCAGATGATGATGTCTTGCACCGTAATACGGTGTCCTGCGATCCGAGGTTTCCCACCCGCCACTTCCTGGGAAATCGCGATATGCGGTGTCGTCATAATGTCCATGGTGGCCCTCCGCAGAAGGAAATGACCCCATTATAAGCGAGAGGAGCATCCCCTTCCATGAAAAAGGGGACCCGCGGGGTGAGGGGGCAAGCACGGGAGAGGCAGTCAACGATGCATGGGCGAGAATCGGGGACATGCTGCTTTCTGAATGTCCGACGAATCGATGGAGGCGTGGAGTGATGTGAGGAGATACGGGGAACGCCGGCTCATCACAGCGCCTCTCGACCCACAAGCCTGCCGAAGTCGAGTTCCTTGTGTACGTTGCGCGGGGTTAGACGCTCGACCAGGTCCTCCAGCCGAGAGAAACGAAAATGTACCGGGAGTCTTTTGGGGCTGTCGCATGCTACAGAGTAGACAAGGTGTTAGCGTGGGCGCAGGCCTGGGAGAGCGTACAGGGATTGGTACCAGGCGACCAGAGCGGCGGTCCCGGAGATCATGAAATTGATCACAAGCTGCGGGAAGGCGACCAGCGGTCGCGATGGATGCTCAACATCGAACGTGTAGAGCGGGGTCAGCACCGAAATCATCAGCGCCGTGATATTGACCGTACTCTCGGCCAGCGTCACCGGCGCCGACCAGGCGGGGAGCAGCCGAACCACCATGCCACACAGTAGGCAGGCCAGGTAGTAGACCATCCGCAATGTGGGATGGGCTGCAAACCCCACCGCGCGAACGTTTGCGCCGGCCAGCCAGTCGATCAACAGAAAGATGACCGACGCGAAATAGTAATATTGCGGCCACTGAAGTGGGCGAAAAGGCATGCCCTGATCGAACCAGAAAACCCCTCGCGCGTCTATCTTTTCCCCACTTTCGGCCACATTGGCGATCCTCGTTCAGAAAAAAAGAAACGACAATATGCTGGGACTTTTGGGGAGTTCGAGCCTTGACAGATGGGATTTTATCGAATTGAATGATTACCATGGATACAATCAGTAGGCATTTTGATCGGGAGTTTTTCCCGGTACAGGGGTAATCGCGATTCACAACTTCTTTCTTCCTAAGGAGGTAAGGATCATGGCCGCAATACCGAACGCAACCAGGGTTCTCATTCTTTTAGCGGCACTCTACCCCGGCATCGCTGCGGCGCATGGAAGTGTGGCACTTGAAGAGGATACCTGCGTGCGCCGGGTAGGTGGAAACCTAGTACATTTCAACGCCTACCAGCCGCAATATGAAGCGAAAGCTCAGTACTGCACGGAAATTCCTGGGGAAGGTGACACTTTTCTGGTTGTGGATCTCGTGGATCCTGGGCTGCGCAACTTGCCGGTGGGGATTCGGGTTGTGAGGGCTCTCAATGAGGCAGCAGAAGGTCAGACGGTGGCGTACTGGCCTCCGGTCGCGCACCCCGACGGAGTGGTCAGGGGCGAAGCCAAGCTGGTCAAGGGGCTGTATAAGTTAATCATCACCCCGGAAGGGTTCAGCCCTTCGTCCTACCTGTTGCGGGTGCAGCAGATCGACTATGGGAAAATTGCGCGTAAAGCGGTAGGCCCACTGACCGTGCTGCTCCTACTCACCCTGATCCTGTATGAACTCTCGAAATCGAAGCGATTCCAGAATTGGTGGGCTTCCGTTCATTCGTAGAGTTCGAAGAGCGATACGAGAGGATCTGCTGTAACCTGTTGAAAGAGAAGAGAGAGGATTGGTTGCGGGGAGAGGATTTGAACCTCTGACCTTTGGGTTATGCGTACCACTTCAGCTTTCGCTGCCCGGGTAAACCGGTTTGTGGTCTGGACTTTCTCTTCACCCTCGAACCGGCTGTGCCGTCGTTAGGGTGCCTGCCATTAAGTCTCTACACCTTCTCTCAAGCGTAAATCGGCTTAAGAGCTTGGCTCGGGATTACCTTGCGACCGGCTTCCCCGAGTTTGACAGGTTGTCGCGCAGGAGTTTCCTTCTGCGCAGCCCATTGCAGAATCAGGTTTCAAGCGTCACGGTATTCAGCGGAACGAGGTTTCCGTTGGCGCTTGTCAGCTTCAACCAGATGAATTTCACTGGCGTAGCTGATGAACACGTCGACAGGAAACACGTAGAAGAGGTCACGATCAGAAACATAAGCCAAGGCAAACTCAAAATCCGACGGCCTGTAAACTTCCCTGATCATCGCCCGCCGGTTGGTTTTGGTTCGTCTATTATCCACCACATGATTCCCACGTGATGGATCGAACCAAGCGCACTTGACCTGTACCCTGACGAGAGTTCGATTCACATCAAAGACCAGATCGTACGGCAATCGGTCTCCGACTGGTTTCAGAACTCCCCAGCCATGCTTCAGTGCATGAAGAATAGCTGCTTGCTCTGCCAAGTCTCCTTATGAGCTTTGTGCTCATACCGACTCTGCGGAATTGAGCCCAACGAGCTACCAGGCTGCTCCACCCCGCGGGCGGATGATAACAAAGCGTGGAATGGCAAGTCAAGCCAACGATTGCCAGCGTTGCATTCATGTGAGCACGGTGCTAAAGCGGTACCATGCGCATTGTTTTTATGGGCACACCGGAGTTTGCCGTCCCCTCCCTTGAGGCGTTACTCAAGTCGGAGGATCAGGTTGTTGGGATCGTCACCCAGCCCGATCGTCCGAAAGGTCGCGGGCACGCTCTCGCGCCGCCGCCGGTCAAGGTGATCGCGCAACGCACGGGGGTTCCGCTCCTGCAGCCCCTCAAGATCAAGACGCCGGACTTTCTCGACGCGCTTGCTGCTTGGAATCCGGACCTGATTGCGGTCACGGCCTTTGGTCGCATCCTGCACGCGCCGATTTTGAATCTTCCACCGAAGGGCTGCGTGAATGTTCATGGATCGTTATTGCCGAAATACCGTGGCGCGGCTCCTGTTCAATGGGCGGTAATCAATGGAGAAACAGAAACCGGCATTACGACAATGTTGATGGACGAAGGCATGGACACGGGTCCCGTGCTTCTGCAAGAGCGGATCTCAATCATGCCGGAGGATACGGCGGGAACATTGGCTCCCCGCCTTGCAGAACTCGGCGGGCGGCTGCTCGTCGAAACGATCAGACAGCTCAAGGCAGTTACGCTCACGCCCCGCGCGCAAGACAACTCTCAGGCCACGATGGCTCCTCTTCTAAAAAAGGAAGATGGTGTGATTAATTGGTCCCTCAGCGCTCAATCGATTGCCAATCGCGTTCGGGGACTGTCTCCGTGGCCGGGAGCCTACACCTTCCTTGGGCGCGATCGTTGGAACATTTGGAGTGCTGTTGCGAAGCCCGTGCGGAGAGACGAGCAGCCTGGAACAATTATCGCTGTCACAAAGCATTCACTTCAGGTAGTCACCGGTGATGGACTGTTGGAACTCGTCGAGATTCAGACTGCCAATTCGAAACGGATGACCGCCGCGCAGTTTCTTGCCGGTCATCGGGTCGGTGTGGGTGCTAGATTGGGGCCCGGCGTCTGCTGACGTCACAATCCACTCCCGCGCACGCTATGTCATCGATTCATGCACCTCACATCACTAATGCGACCGTTTCACCTGCGAGGGTTGCGGCGCTCTCAGCGCTTCTTGCCTATCACAGAGCAGAAGATATGGTCGATGATTTGTTTCACCAGGTGTGCAAGACTACCTTGTCCGACCCACGAGATCGGGCTCTGGCGATGGAACTGGTCTTTGGTGTATTGCGGCGGCAAGAAACAGTTGATTGGCGATTGGCACCGTTGCTCAAGAAACCACTCCCGCGCCTTCCCGTCGTTCTCCAAATGCTGCTGCGCCTCGGAGCCTACCAACTCTTGTACCTGGACCGAGTTCCCCCGTCGGCGGCGGTTCATGACACAGTCGCGCTCACGAAATCATACACCAAGAAACTCGGTCGCGACTGGAGTGGCTTCGTCAATGCGGTGTTGCGCAATCTCATCCGTTTGCCGGAGCCGGCGCTCCCTGATTCTCTCGCCTATCCGGCCCAGGCCTTGTCCATTCGCCATTCTGTCCCGTTGTGGCTATGCCAACGATGGATCGACCGAATGGGGTTTGAGGAGGCCGAAGCCGCCTGCCAGTCCACCAGCTGCGTCCCTTCTGTCACCATACGCGTGAATCAACGGCGATTGACGAGAGCCGCTTTTCTCGATCGGCTCCAACAGCAAGGGATCTTGGCGCGTCCCACGACGATCAGCCCTGTCGGGGTTGTGCTTGAAAAAGGACAACTGGTGACATCCCTTCCCGGATTTCAGGATGGTGATTTCTATGTCGAAGACGAAGCCGCCCAACTCATTCCCCCTCTCCTCGATCCGCAGCCAGGGGACCTCGTTCTCGATGCCTGTGCTGCGCCGGGAGGCAAGACCACGCATCTAGCGGAGTTGATGGAGGATCGCGGCCACATTCTTGCCATGGATCGGCAGAGGACCCGGCTGGATCTCCTCCAAGAGAATTGTCGTCGCCTGGGAATTACCATCGTCACCGCGGTTGTTGGAGATGCGCGAAAGCCGCTGGACGCTCTGCGTACTCTCAGCAAGGGCGGTGGCCAAACAAGCAGGTCCGCGATGGCGCCGAACGGATCGTTCGATCGAATTCTTCTCGATGCACCTTGCAGCGGGCTCGGGGTTCTACGCCGACATCCCGAAGCCAAGTGGAACAAACACACGGCGATGTTTCGCCGGCATCACAATCTACAGAAGGAGATTCTCGAAGCGGTGTCTGCTGTCTTGCGGCCTGGTGGGGTGCTGGTCTATAGTACGTGCTCGGCAGAGCCGGAAGAAACTGAAGACGTGGTCACGCATTTCTGCCACGTCCATTCAGAATGGATGCGTGAGTCCGTGGCGCCGCGGCTTCCGTCAACTGCACTCCCCTTTGTGACCGCTCACGGCGCACTTTCGACCATGGGCAATAAGTGTGGGATGGACGGCTTTTATGCCGCCCGCCTACGAAAGGTTTCCTGATGGGCCAGCCGATCCTGATCGCCCCCTCCATTCTGTCCGCTGATTTTGCTCGGCTTGCCGATGAGGTGGCGGCGGTCGAACGGGCGGGTGCAGATTGGCTGCACATCGATGTCATGGACGGGCATTTCGTGCCGAACCTCACGGTGGGTCCGCCGATTGTGGAGGCCTTGAAGAAGGTCACGAAGCTCCCGCTCGACGTTCATCTGATGATCACCAATGCCGATGCGTTCATTCCGGATTTCGCCGCCGCGGGAGCGGACTATCTGACGGTACACGTGGAAGCCTGTCCGCACCTACATCGCGCGATTCAATCGATCAAAGAGCGTGGAGTGAAAGCTGGGGTAACCCTCAATCCCGCAACACCCATCAATTCGCTCCAAGAAATTCTTGCTGACGTCGATCTGGTCCTGATCATGTCGGTCAATCCTGGATTTGGCGGGCAGAAATTCATTCCCTCGGTGTTGAACAAGATCACGGCCGCTCGCGCCATGTTAGACCGGATCAAGAGCTCCGCGTTACTCGAAGTCGATGGGGGGGTCAAAGTCGACAACGCATCGCAGGTCATTGCAGCCGGAGCCACTGTGCTGGTTGCGGGCTCCGCCATTTTTTCGCAACGGGACTACGCTGGAACGATCGCGGCGATGCGATCCGCCGGCACCACAGCCGTGTCGTCGACACCGCACGCCTCGGCGCGTCGATAGGCAAGGCAGGGTGGATATCTCCGCACTCATCGACGGTCTACACCCCCTCGAAATCAAGGTCCTCACGGCGTTTGGGACAAGCCAGGCCGGGGTCAGCCTCGCCACGGAGCAGCTTGTCACGGCGACGACGCTCGAACCGTCTCAGCTGAGCATGGCGATCGAATGGTTGCTCGCCAAGCAGCTCCTCTCCGTCAAATCCGAAACGATAACCCCGGTGGTATCGCTTACGAATATCGGGGAGACCTACTTCGAACAGTCTTCACCCATCGAACGCGTCCTTTCTGCGGCACGGGGAGTGTCGAGCACGGGGAAACGGCTCACCATCCCCGATCTTCATACCAAAGAAGGTCTCGATCCTTCTGATGTCAGCAAAGCGGTAGGTCGACTGAAGAAGGAAGGTGTGCTCTTGATCGTGCAAGGCGGCTGCATTGAATCCACTGGGCGGCCCAGCCCAGCTGCCGAATCGATGCGCGCTCTTCTGCAGCAATTGCACGAGGCTCCACGTGAATTGGAGAGCTTTCCCGAGTCGCACCGCCAGCTCATTCAAGACCATGCGGTCAAACGAGGGAATTCGAAGGAGCCCTTTCGCATCGACGATCGCGTGACACGGGCGTATGTACTGTCCTCGACGGGTGTGACCGCGGTAGATCATTTGGCCAAACAGGGAGTGGCTGAGGAAGTTTCGCAGTTGAGTCCGGAGTTGCTCAAAGACGGCAGCTGGCGAAATAAGCGTTTTAGAAAATACACCATCAGTTTACGCGCACCGCGAATTGGAACGGGGAAGAAGCATCCCTACCGTGAATTCTTGGATACCGTAAAGACGAAATTGGTGAGCATGGGCTTCCAAGAGATGCGGGGATCACTCGTCGAAACCGAGTTCTGGAACATGGATGCGCTCTTCATGCCGCAGTTCCATCCCGCGCGAGACATCCATGATGTGTATTTCGTCAAAGAGCCGACGCATGCCACGCACATTGCCGAACCGTTCTTATCACGCGTGACCAAAGCCCACGAGAATGGGGGCACAACCGGCTCAACCGGATGGGGCTACACATTCGATAGCCAACGGGCCAAACGTCTGGTGTTACGGAGCCAGGGGACGGCCGTCTCGGCCCGGACCCTTGCTGCGGCTCCCGCGGTCCCGGGAAAGTATTTTTCGATCGCGCGCTGTTTTCGCTATGACCAGGTCGATGCGACCCACGCGACGGATTTTTTCCAAGTCGAAGGAATTATGCTGGGTGAAGACATCAACTTCAGAACCTTGTTAGGGCTCTTGAATTTGTTCGCTCGCGAAGTTGCTCAAGCCAAAGAGGTGAAGTTTCTCCCGGCGTATTTTCCCTTTACCGAACCGTCGGTCGAACTCCACGTCCGCCATCCACGTTTGGGATGGATGGAACTCGGCGGGGCCGGTCTCTTTCGGCCGGAAGTGACACTGCCTCTCGGAGTGAGCGTGCCGGTGATTGCCTGGGGTCTGGGCCTTGACCGAATGGCCATGGTGGCGCTGGGCATTCATGACATCCGGGAGCTGTTCACGGACAATCTGGACTTGATTCGGACAACCAAGGGATTCTTCTAGCGCACGAGCGACGATCCATGCCGACGATTTCGATCTTCAAAGACGATTTTGAAACACTGCTGGCAGGACCCCAGGCCCGCACGTCACCCGTCTCTCTGGAGCAGCTTGAGGAGTGGCTGATGCTCGTGAAGGGTGAGATCAAGGGGCACAATCCTGAAACGGGCGAACTGCGTATCGAACTGCAAGACAGCAATCGCCCGGATCTCTGGTGCTGCGAGGGAATTGCACGGCAGATTCGGATCAAACAACAGGGAAAACTGAAGCCGTACCCGTTCCTCAAGCAGAAGCCTCGGGCGACGCAGCTGCTGATGGTAGTCCCTGGACTTGAACGAGTCCGTCCGCACATCGCGGCCTGTACGGCGCGCGGATATCGAGTCACCGAAGAAGGGCTCGCCCAACTCATCCAAACACAAGAGAAACTTGCAGATATCTTTGGTCGCAAGCGCCGGACGGTCTCCATTGGGCTCTATCAGCTAGCAAAGATCCAGTTTCCGGTCACCTACGATCTTGTGAAGCCGGATCAAGCCAGGTTCATACCCCTGGGCATGGAGACGGTGATGACCCTCTCAGAAATTCTCATGGTCCATCCCAAGGGGCTTGAGCATGGGCACATTCTCGAGGGGCAGGATCGGCTTCCTCTTCTTCGCGATGCGAAGGGCCAAGCGCTGTCCTTCCCCCCCATCATCAATAGCCGAGAGATCGGCGAAGTGCGGGTCGGCGATGAAGATCTATTTGTCGAAGTCACAGGCACAGACCTGCCGATGGTGGTTCTTACGCTCAATATTCTCGCCGCCAATCTGGCTGACCGCGGAGCTACCATCGAGCCGATTGAGACACGGTATCCATATAAGACCGCGCTGGGAAAATCAGTCGTCACGCCTCAGGATTTGAACAAGCCGCGCACGATCACGATGGAAACTATCGAGCAGGCCCTTGGTCAAAAACTGGGTGCGCCCAAGGTGAAGAAAGCCCTGGAGGTCTACGGTTACAACGTGTCTGTGGGAAAGAAGACCGTGAAGGCGACGCCGCCGCCCTATCGGCAGGATCTCCTCCACGCGATGGATGTGGTCGAAGATGTGGCGATCAGTCGTGGGTACCATGAATTCCTTCCGGTCATGCCGGCCCAGTTTACCGTCGGCGGATTGTCGAGGATCGAGCAACTGTCCGATCGCGCGCGCGAACTGATGGTGGGACTCGGCTTCCAAGAAATCATTTCGAACATCCTCGGATCACCGGAGGCCTACTGCGACGCGATGGGTCTCGGCGAGACGGAGTGGGGGCGGATGGTTGCGGTGGACAATGCGATGGCGTTGACCTTCTCCTGCCTGCGGCAATGGATGCTTCCCTCCTTGCTGCGGGTCGAAGCGGCGTCGAGCCGGGCCTTCTATCCACATCGCCTGTTCGAAGCCGGCGAGGTCGCGATCCCTGATCCGTCGCACGAGCTTGGCTCGCGTACTTCGACGGTGCTGAGCGCGGTCTTGGCCCATACCACCGCGCATTTTTCTGAAATTCACTCATGCCTGGACGTGCTGTTGTATCACCTCGATCGCCCGTATACGCTCGAACCGCTGGCGCATCCCTCGTTTCTGGAAGGCCGCGTGGGAAGGATTGTCTCGGATAGAGTGCCGCTCGGCGTCATCGGAGAACTGCACCCCGAAGTACTGGAGCGATGGCAGATCGGAGTCCCGGTCGTCGCGCTTGAGGTAAACCTCACTCAACTCGCAGAGTCGAAATAAGAAGGAGAGCGACGGTCTGCCGCTCTCAAGATCTATTCCAGTTTAACCAGGCGAAAATCGTGCAAGGGGCATTGGCGTTAAGCAGACGCTGGAGTGAGGGGTTGCTTGGCAAGGCCGACGAGTTTCTCGAACCCCGTGGTATCCTTGATCGCCATATCCGACAACACTTTTCGATCCAACAGCACATTGGCTTTCTTGAGGGCGTTAATAAACCGGCCGTAGGTCAGTCCTTGCGCCCGAACCGCAGCGCTGATGCGCGCGATCCACAGTTGGCGGAAATCCCGCTTTCTGTTCTTCCGGCCGACATATGCGTACGCCTGACCTTTATCCACGCTCTCTGTCGCCGAACGGAACAGCCGGCTTTTTCCTCCGTACTGTCCCTTGGCCAACTTCAGCCGTTTGTTTCTTCGATGTCTGGTTTTTGGTCCACCTTTCGCGCGAGGCATGATTCAATACTCCTTTTGATTTCTAAGAGGCCCTCTTTGTTAGGACCTATTTATACGGGAGCAGCCGATTCAATGACAAGGTGGCCGTGGCGTCCACGACTTCCGTGCCGCTCAAGCGGCGCTTGCGGTTACGTCCCTTATGGCTCAGCAGGTGCCGTTTGCCCGCCTTGCGTCTCATGATCTTTCCGGTGCCGGTCCTTGCAAAGCGCTTGCTGGCGCCTTTGTGCGTTTTGACTTTCATGGGGTGGATTCCTTTGGCTAATCAGTTACAGCATCACGTTCGTTAATTCTTCGGAGCCACGATCATGATCAAGCTCCGTCCTTCCATGCGGGGGGCATACTCGATCGTGCCCGTTTCTGCCAGTTGCGCGATGACCGAGTTCATCAGCGTTCGCCCCATCTCCTGATTGGCCATCTCTCGCCCGCGATAGGTGAGGGTGACCTTCGTTTTATTTCCTTCTTCCAGGAACCCTTTCATCTGTCGGATCTTGATTTCCAGATCATGCTTGTCTGTCCGCGGCCGTAGCTTGATTTCCTTCACCTGCGTGGACTTCTGATGGCGCCGACTCTGATGCTCCTTCTTACTAAGCTCATACTTGTACTTACCATAATCCATAATCCTACAGACCGGCGGCGCGGAGGTGGGAGCCACTTCGACCAAGTCATAGCCGCCCTCTTGAGCTTGACGAAAGGCGTCTGGTGTCGGAAGGATCCCGAGTTGTTCACCCTCCGGACCAATCACCCGTACTTCTCGGACCCGGATCTCACGATTCACGCGCAGTTTGGGAACGATAGGCCACCTCTTAGTGTGTGTGTTGACATTCGTGCTGTGGATGCGCGACCTCAGTTCGTAAGAGATCCAGCACCCCAGCCACCGTCTTACTTCCGAGATTCGAGCCGCTTCGGCCTCTGACCGATACGGTTCCACCTTGTACTTCGCGGTCCCCAACCACCAGCATGTACGGGATCTTCGCCTTCTCCGCTTCACGGATCTTGAACCCGATTTTTTCATTCCGAAGGTCCGCTTCAGCACGGAAACCGGCCGCCTTCAATTGAGCGACGACGGCTACCACATAGTCCCGCTGATTATCCGTAATATTCATGACTGTAGCCTGCACCGGAGCCAGCCAGGTTGGGAATGCCCCGCCGTAATGTTCGATCAGAATCCCAAAGAAGCGCTCGATTGATCCCATCAAGGCCCGATGGATCATGATAGGCTGATGGGCTTTGCCGTCCTCACCAATGTAACTCAACTCGAACCGCTCCGGGTTATTGAAATCGACTTGGACCGTGGAACATTGCCAGGAGCGACCCAGCGCATCTTTGATCTTAATGTCGATCTTGGGGCCATAGAATGTGCCCCCTCCCGGGTCCAGATGAAAGGAGATGGCGCGATTCTTCAAGGCTGTTTCCAGTGCGCTCGTGGCAAGCGTCCAATGCTCGTCGGCTCCCACTGATTCCTTCGGTCTTGTGGAGAGAAACACTTCGAATTCGGTGAATCCAAACGTCCGCAAAATGAAGAAGGTAAAATCCAACACCCGACTGACTTCTGTTTCCATCTGATCCGGCCGGCAAAACAGATGGGCATCATCCTGGGTAAACCCCCGTACGCGCAATAATCCGTGGAGGACGCCGGTCCGTTCATATCGATACACCGTTCCCAGTTCGCCGTAGCGAATGGGGAGATCTCGGTAGCTGCGAAGGTGCGACTTATAAATCATGATGTGGTATGGGCAGTTCATCGGCTTGAGTTGGTATTCACTGCCCTCCAGTTTCATGGAGGCGAACATGTTTTCGCGGTAGTAGTCGATGTGCCCACTCGTTTTCCAGAGGTCGAGGCGCGCGACGTGTGGTGAATAGACAAGTTCGTACCCCTCTTTGATGTGCTGTTCCCGCCAGAAATTTTCAATCAAGAGACGAATGGTCGCGCCTTTCGGATGCCAGAGAACCAACCCGGGGCCGATCTCGTCTTGAATGGTGATCAGGTCCAGTTCTTTCCCTACTTTTCTATGATCACGCCGCTTGATCTCCTCCAAGCGGGCAAGGTGGGCATCCAATTCAGCTTTGGTCGGAAAAGACGTCCCATAGATTCGCTGCAACATGGGGTTGCGTTCATCGCCACGCCAATAAGCGCCGGCCGTATTGAGCAGCTTGAATACGCCGACACGGCCTGTGGTTGGAAGATGGGGGCCTCGGCAGAGGTCGACGAAGTCACCTTGCATATATACAGAGATTGGCTCCCCATCGGGAAAACCTTGGATCAGCTCGACCTTGTAGGCTTCCCCGCGCACCTTGAAAAAGTCGATCGCTTCTTGCTCGGTGAATTCCCGTCTCGTAATCGTGAGATTACGCTTGATAATGTCAGCGGCGCGCGCTTCAATTCTCTCCAAGTCTTCCGGCGTAAAAGGCCGCTCAAACGCGAAGTCGTAGAAGAAGCTATCTTCCAAGGCCGGACCGATCGTCAGCTGCGCGGATGGAAAGAGTTCTTTCACCGCTTGAGCCATGATGTGAGTACTACTATGCCGATACACGTCACGGCCCTCAACGCTGTCAAACCGGAGCGGTTCTAGGGTCGCATCCTCCGACAAAGGCCGAGAAAGATCCACGGCAGTCCCGTTCGCTTTTGCTGCAAAAATATCTGGACTAGGGGCAATACCAAGAGCAGACAGCGCAGCCCCTACTGTTTGGCCGGCCTGAACATCCCCACTGGGACCATCTTTTATCGTAATCTTCATAGCTTGTACGAACGGATCAAGCACAAAAAAACAAAGGCACCCCGCCTCCGAGAGGCATACGAGTGCCCTCAGCTAGGTGGTAGGCGCGGACGGTCTTGAACCGTCGACCTCTACCGTGTCAAGGTAGCGCTCTCCCCCTGAGCTACGCGCCTATCGTCCGGGTGCGCATGCTAATATAGCCTCGCCTACACTGTCAAGAAAAGCAAAAGAGAAGGAGGCATCCTTCCAACAGAATGAAAGGCGCCACCTTCTCTTTCTTGAAACCATCAAGCGATCAGGTCTTACTTAACCGCCGAGCGAAGCTCTTTCCCTGCAGAAAACTTCGGCACTTTGGCCGCTGGAATTCGGAGTGATTCCCCAGTCCTTGGATTTCTTCCCATCCGTGCCTTGCGCTTCGAGATGGTAAAGGTGCCAAAGTTGACGAGGGAGACGCGCTGTCCCCTCTTCAGCGAGGATGTGACCGCCCCCGTAAACGCCTGAAGGGCACTGCCGGCGGCGACTTTCGTGATCCCGGCTGATGCAGCCATTTTCGCGATGAGTTCTTCCTTTGTCATCTAATCCCCTCCTTGGTGAATGATTAAGAAGCAAGCCCAGGTTGACTCCTTCGAAACACGAACACGCTACGCACTACGACTGGTTTTGGACCTTGTTCGCTTCAAGGGAATATGTAAGTCGACAATCTTTTTTCGTAAGGTGTTCCGGTTGAGCCCCAAGAGCTCGGCCGCCTGGATCTGATTCCCCTGAGTTTCACGAAGGGCCGAGGCGATCAGGGGGCGTTCCACAGCAGAAATGAGAATCGGGTGCAGATTTCTTGCCGATCCGTTCCTCATGTCCTTCACGAAATCGCCCATCTTCATCTCTAGGTAGCCCTCAAGAGAAGCATCGCGTGTTTTGCCCTGCTGCAGCTGCGCATTCTGTCGATTCATGAGCTGCATCATTTTCGCAGTCCTTCTCAGAACCGCTCGTGAGCCTGTAATAACTAATGTGTGAGAGGGGTCAATGTGATCTGGAAGTGTAATGGCCCCCTCTTGTGCACCTCGAGACTCCACCACCACTGCATCAAACTGATGTCTTGATGACTCTTTCTGAAAGGCGGCTGAATCTCGTGCGACAGTGACCGATGCGTCCTTGAAGACTTGTTTGAACTGCGCCTGAACATCGGTATCCGCAGTAAGCAGAAGAACGGTGAAAACGGATGAAGGCACTGGCATGAAGGCACCACGCGAAGAAGAGGATCGGATTATTGCCCAGGGCGCAACCGATGTCAATCGGATTTTAAGGCGTCAAGCTTCTGAAGTGCTTCCCGTATGCCTTTGCGGTCGTCAGTCTGATCACGTGAATCATGCGATACGGGCATGTGCAAGAGGAATCTTTTCTCGCTCGATCATGGTTAATCAAAAGTTGATTTCAAGAAGTAAAGTCGAATGTGATGTGCCCTCAGACCTCACTATAAGTGGCATGAGATCCGGCGGCCTTCTGATGCGTGGCAAGGTGCGGAAGCAGGGAGCCCATCGTGAAACTACTCCTCCGACAAGCGCTTGACAACTCATCTGAACAGGAGGTATATATTGATCTATCATTCCTACCGGAATAATCAAGAATGAAGGTATCCCAGCGAGTAACTTACGGAATCATGGCGGCTGTTGATCTCGCCATGAAGGGGAAAGAAGTCCCAATTCAAGCGCGAGCAATCGCGAGGCGACAAGCCATTCCCATTCGGTTTTTGGAACAGGTGCTCAATGCGATGAAAAAGGCTGGTCTGGTTGATAGTCTCCGCGGCGCGCAGGGAGGATACATGCTGCTGAAGGAGCCCTCTGCGCTCTCTGTTGCCGACATCTTGGAGGCGTTGGATGGGCCGGTGTTTCATCGTTCCTATCAGAGCCAGTCTGCCCTTGAGAGGCGTTTAACGAAGCAAGAGCTTTTGCTTGGGAATGTGTGGGAGCAAGTTGAGGTGGCCGAACGTGAGGTCCTGGGGGGCATCACCATAGAACAATTGGCCGGACGCCAACGAGCCATCGATGAGCAACGCAATCCCATGTATCACATTTAGGAAGTCGGTCATCGCCATGCGGCTCTATTCCCTGCCGCGCCACGCATAGATTAGGAGAATCCTGTATGAGCACACAACAATCCCTTGCCCTTGCGATACCAGCGATCAAGACAACTCCCATTCCTCCGGCCATTGCTGAAGAAATCGAGACCTTCGAGGCCGAGGCTCTGCGCGCACTGGCTGGCGATGTCTCCAATGACCTCTTCAAGCCCTTCCGCCTCCAGTACGGGATCTATGGACAACGGCAGGCCGGCGTGCAGATGGTGCGGATCAAGGTTCCATTCGGCGGTATTTCTGCCAATCAACTCCGCCGAGTGGCAGAACTCGCCGACCGCTACGCCACAGGGGTCGGCCATGTGACCACGCGACAGGATATTCAGCTGCACTTCGTTGAGCTCAAGGACGTTCCGACGATCATGCGCGGTTTGGCCGAAGTCGATCTCACGACCAGGGAGGCCTGCGCCAACACTGTTCGGAATGTAACGGCATGCCATTTGGCGGGTGTGTGTCAGGGTGAAGTATTCGATGTGACGCCCTACGCCAAGACGGTGGCGTATCATCTCCTGCGCAATCCGCTCAATCAGAGTTTGCCGAGGAAGTTCAAGATTGCCTTTTCGGGGTGCAAGCACGACTGTGCGCTCACGCCGATTCACGATATTGGGCTATTGGCTGCGAAGCGAACCGATGGGACGATCGGGTTTCGAATGGCCGTAGGCGGAGGATTGGGCTCTGCCCCCCGGATTGCCCAACTACTCCGTGAGTTCACTCCGATGGAGGAGCTAATCCCCAGCATTGAAGCTGTTATTAAGGTTTTCGATACCTTGGGCAATCGGAAAAATCGCAACAAAGCCCGCATGAAATTTGTGATCGAAAAGCTGGGCTTTGAGGAATTCAAACGCCGGTGGGAAGCGGCCTACACGTCGATGGGCCATGCCCTTCCTAAGCATGAGCCTCTCATACTTCTACAGCACCAGGACGATCCGAGGCCACTCATCATGCCGACCCGTAATGGGTCAGCCTCCGGCGAGGCCAATGGGAATGGTAGCCCGAATCGGATCGGATATGAGACGCCTTTCGAAATGTGGAAGAGAACCAACGTCGTCAAACAGAAACAAGAAGGCTACGTCACTACGGCGATCAAGCTCTTCATGGGGGATATCACATCCGAGCAGATGGTCTTCGTGGCGGATCTTGCCGATCGGTACTCCAATGGAAACATCCGCACCACGATCAATCAGAACGTCGTAATCCGGTGGGTTCCAGACACCCAGGTTGAGGCGCTCTATGGCGATCTGACCTTGCACGGGTTGGCGGACCCTGGCGCCGAACTTGTCGAAGACATCATTGCCTGTCCCGGGACTGATACCTGCGGTTTGGGGATCACCTCATCAAAAGGGCTCGCACGGGCGTTGGCCGAAGTATTTCCAGCCGGTCGAGTGCCCGAAGATCTTCACGATGTGAGCGTCAAGATCAGCGGCTGCCATAATTCATGCGCGCAGCACCACATCTCCATGATCGGGCTGCATGGAGTCGGCAAGCGGCTTGGCGACCATGTTGCTCCGCACTATGAACTCCATCTGGGTGGTTCTGTGAAGGGAACGGCCAGGATCGGTCAAATGACGGTGAAGTTACCGGCGAAAGCGGTGCCGGCTGCGCTGACCCATCTGATCGACGTCTATCGGCGTGACCGCCAAGCCAATGAAGGGTTACCGACCTTCATCGCGCGGGTTGGAAAGAACAAGCTTAAAGATGAGTTGATTCCGTATACGATCGTTCCGGCCTATCAGGATGACCCCACCTTCTATTACGACTGGGAAGGAGAAGAAGAATTCATTCTCGAAGATCTCGGACCAGGTGAGTGTGCCGGCGGTGCACTCGAGATGATCGAGAACGGGATCCTCGAAGCCGAGCAGGAACTCTACCAAGCGAAAATGTTGGTGGACAACCACCAGTACTCCGTCTCCGTGAACAAGTCCTATCGCGCGGTCTTGGCAGCGGCGAAAGCCTTGCTGGTCACGGAGGGACTTGATCCAGCGACCGATGCGGAGATCTTCCAGGAGTTCGAGCGCCGGTTGGCACACAAGGGGATCGTGCCTCCCATCTATCGCGGTCTTGGCGCGCAGGTCGGCAATTTGGGACCAAAAGAAACGACGGCTCAGTCGGCCCAAGAAAAGATGGCGTTTGCGAAGGGCTTTGTTGATAACTGTCGTGTGGCGACAGAACAGATGGGCAAGGGTTTGAAGCTTACACCGGCGGCAGAAACCCTGGCTCCGGCTGCAGTGCCATCGCCCAAGCCAGCGGCTACTCCAAATACCCCTGTATCTACCGGAGCGCCAGTGTACGATTTGCGCGGGGTTGCCTGCCCGCTGAACTATGTGAAGACCAAACTCAAACTCGAGATGATGGATGTGGGCGAACAGTTGGAAGTGTGGCTCGATGCGGGGGAGCCGATCAAGAACGTCCCAATGAGTCTCAAGAACGATGGGCATAAAGTCTTACTGCAGGAGGCGCTTGAGCCTGAAGCCGCGCACTATCGAGTCCTGGTTGAGAAGGTCGAAGGGTAAGGAAAGAACTGGATCGACGATGGCCATAAACGGCAGCACAGAATTGATTGCTGAGCTCAAGTCGCTGAGTGATTTGTTTGAGTCGAAACAGCCGCAGGAGGTATTGGCCACGGCGCTCGAGCGCTATGCGCCGAAGATCGTTCTGGCCTGTAGTTTCGGGGCTGAAGATGTGGCGCTCCTGGACATGGTGCACCGGATCAATCCATCTGTGCCGCTGTTCTATCTCGATACCGACTTCTTGTTTCCCGAAACCTATGCGACGCGGGATCGCATCATCCAGCACTACGACCTGAAGCCTTCTCAGGTGCTGCAAGTGAAGTCGCTGCTCACGCCGGAGCGTCAGGCCGAGCAGCATGGGGAGGCCTTATGGTCCAAAGAGCCTGATCGCTGCTGCCAGCTGCGAAAGGTCGAGCCGCTGACACGCCTGCTCAACGGTTTCGATGCATGGATCACGGGGATCCGGCGGGATCAGGCGCCGTCGAGAGCGAATGCGGGCTTGATCGAATGGGATCAGAAGTTCGAGCGGGTGAAGGTCAACCCCTTGGCTCGCTGGAGTTGGGCCGATGTCTGGACCTACATCCGTGTCTATGAAGTGCCCTACAATCCGCTCCACGATCAGAACTATCCCAGCATCGGCTGCATCCATTGCACAGCTCCTGTTGCGCCCGGTGATGATCCACGGGCGGGTCGCTGGAAAAACTTCACAAAAACCGAATGCGGGTTACACAAGTCCTAACATGCCGATTCAAGACATCATCGCCAAAATTGCGAAGGGACCGAAGGCCTCCAAAGACTTGACCTGGGAAGAATCCAAGCTGGCCATGAAGGCCTTGATTGAAGGCGATGCGACGCCAGTGCAAGTGGGCGCCTTTTTAATTGCAATGCGGTTCAAAATGGAGTCGGTGACTGAATTAGCTGCGTTTACGGCCGCGGCCCGGCAATACGTGCTCCCGCTTGCAGTCTCAAGAGAATTAGCTCTGGTCGATGTGCCGAGTTATGCCGGAAAGCAGGATACGTTTCATGCGCTCATTGCCGCGTCGATCGTCGCGGTTTCAGCTGGCGCTGCAGTCCTGATGCATGGCTACGATGGCGTTCCTGGTCGGCCCGGCAGTGCCGGGGTACTGAAAGCGCTGGGAATTCCAATTGATTCTGAACCCAAGCTGGTCACCGAGGATCTGAACAAGAAGGGCTTCGCCTACTTGGACATTGGGCTCTACCATCCACCCGTCTACCGATTTCTGGAAATGCGTCAGGAGCTGGGAGTCAGGAATGTCTTTCATCCGATCGCCAGGCTCCTGAATCCGGCCCGGGCTGCCGCTCAGGTGGTCGGTTTGTCACACCCTCCCCACTTCGAAAAAACGGTCGAAGCCTTGCGCATGATCGGGTGTCCGCGAGGGCTCGTGATACGCGGCGTCGAGGGCGATCCAGAATTGTCCGTATCGGCAGTCACGAGAGTGCTCGAACTACGAGACGAGCGCATCACGCCGCTGGGGGTAGCTCCAAAGGATTTTGGATTGGCGTTTGGCTCATCCCGAGAGATGGCCGGGTTCCCGCGAGAGCAGCGGGGCAAAGAAGCGGATCTGCTCCGGCGCATTCTTCAGAATCAGGTGCAGGGCGGACCAAAAGATTGGGTGCTGATGAATGCCGCGATGTTGCTCTATGCGGCTGGGAAAGGCGCTTCCCTCACAGTTTGCTTCCCGGCTGCACGGGCGGCGATTGATAGGGGAGCGGCGGCACGTAAGCTAGATGAACTGGTGCAAGAGCCCGTAGTTACGGCAGCGGCAGGGCAGCGGAGATAGGCCCGCATTATTCATGAAGGTTCGTCGCGAAAGCGTGCAGATGCGAAGCGAGACGGGCACTCGGAGGCCAGGGGACTGGCTCTGCCGTCTGACTTCGGCGAGCTCAGCCGAGCCGCGGCAGTGCCTGTTCCGCCTCCGTGGAGTATGTCGAAGGGCTGAATGGCGAGACTGCCCGTCACAGCCGCGTATTCGCGCTTGCAGTAGAAGTTTCATGAATATTGCGGGCGAAGGAAAGGATCGCGGAACGTGAAACACCTTCGGCAGCTGGAAGATCAAAGCGTGTACATTCTCCGGGAAGCGTACAAACATTTTGATAACCTCGCTATGCTCTGGTCGATGGGGAAGGATTCGACCGTGCTCTTGTGGCTTGCCCGTAAAGCGTTCTTTGGGCATGTGCCGTTTCCGCTCCTCCATGTCGATACGAGCTACAAAATTCCGGCGATGATCGAGTACCGTGATCGGTTGGCTCGTGAATGGCGACTGGATTTGGTCGTCGGCCAAAACAAGGAAGCGCTGGCTGCAGGCATGAACCACACGCTAGGCCGCGTGGTGTGCTGTACTGCCCTGAAAACGAATGGGCTCAAACAGTTATTGGAGCAGAAGGGGTATACGGGTGTCATCCTGGGGGTCCGGGCGGATGAGGAAGGCACCAGAGCGAAAGAACGATACTTCTCTCCGCGCGACAAGCACGGCGATTGGGATTTCCGCGACCAACCACCTGAACTCTGGGATCAATACAAGACGACATTCCCGCCTGGAACGCACATCCGAATTCATCCGCTTCTGGATTGGACAGAGATCAACATTTGGGAATATATCAAGCTGGAAAACATCCCCTTCATCGACTTGTATCTCGATAAGGGCGACGGGACCCGTTACCGCAGTCTGGGCTGCGCCCCCTGCACGACGCCGATCAAGTCGACTGCCAAGAATGTGGATGACATCATCCACGAACTTCGGCATACGACGGTCGCGGAGCGGTCTGGGCGCGCGCAAGACGAAGGCCGCGGGATGGAACTGCTACGCAAAGATGGATATATGTAACGAGGATGATGAATAAGATCCCCCAACTTCGTTCTCGGTTTATCGAAATCCTCAACGTACCCCAGTGGGTAAGCTAACGGTTTCGATTTGCCTCGGCCCTCGGTGGATGGTCTTTTGATCATCCTCGATAAGGCAAGACGACCATGGACAATCACACCCAGAAACCATCAGAAAATCTGAACATCGTCATTGTCGGCCATGTGGACCATGGCAAGTCCACATTGCTTGGACGGCTCTACGCGGATACCGGGTCACTGCCTGATGGCAAGTTAGAGAAGGTACAGGCGATCTGCCGCCAACAGGGGAAAGAGTTTGAATACGCTTTCCTCTTTGATGCCTTCCTGGAAGAACAAGAACAGGGCATCACCATCGATACGGCGCGCACCTTCTTCATCTGGAAAGGGCGCCAGTACATCATCATCGATGCGCCTGGCCATAAGGAATTTCTCAAGAATATGATCTCCGGCGCCGCGCGCGCTGAAGCTGCGCTGCTGCTCATCGATGCCTTGGAAGGGGTGAGAGAGCAGTCAAAGAAACACGGCTATCTGCTTTCTCTCCTCGGTGTCCGCCAGTTTGCGGTTGTGGTCAACAAGATGGATCTGGTCGGCTACCGGCAAGATGTCTTTAACGTGATTGAGAAGGAGTATCGAGAATTCCTGGGTCAGTTCAAGGCAGTGCCGGCACAATTCGTTCCGGTCAGCGCCAAACTCGGGGACAATATCTTCAACCGCAGCGAAAAGATGTCCTGGTATGCCGGCCCAACGGTGTTGGATACGCTGAGCATATTCAAGAAGGAAGCGGCGCGGTCCGAGCAACCGCTTCGGCTGTCCGTGCAAGATGTCTACAAGTTTGACGCGCGACGGATCATCACCGGGCGCATCACGGCGGGACGGTTGAAAGTCGGCGATCATCTCGTGTTTTCGCCCTCGAACAAACGGGCCAATATCAAAACCGTCGAAGCGTTCAACATCGAGTCCCAACCCACAGAGGCTCAGGCCGGGCAGTCGATCGGGATTACGCTCGACGAACAAGTATTTGTGGAGCGCGGTGAGATTGCCTCGCATCAGGATCAGCTGCCGCTGGTGTCGACGGCTTTTCGGGCCAATGTCTTCTGGCTGGGCAAACGACCGCTGGAACGTGGGCGCAAGTACCAGCTCCGCGTGGCGACGAAAGAAGTGGATTGCGAGGTCGTCGCGATTCATCGGATCATCGACACGATGGATCTCGCCCAGCAGCAAGGCAGCAGCGCGGTGAATAAGAATCAGGTGGCCGAGTTGACCCTTCGTGCCAAAGCGCCGGTGGCATTCGACCTCTCGGCCTCGTTTGAAGCGACCGGTCGATTTGTGCTGGTCGACGAGTACGATATCGCAGGTGGTGGGATCATCACCGAACAGGTGCATGACGACCAGGAATTCCTTCGCGCAGAAGCTCGGCGGCGCGATTTTGCCTGGGTGAAGGGCGAAGTCGGAGTCGAGGATCGCGCGCAGCAATATGGCCATCGGGCGGCGGTCGTGCTTTTCACCGGCGGGCGGCATACCGGCAAATCTTTCCTTGCGCGAACGCTGGAGGGGCGGCTGGTAGCCGATGGACGTCACGCCTATTTACTGGACGGCGAGAATCTTCGGCGTGGTCTCGATGCAGATCTGACTGATGAAGAGCGAGGTCAGACAGCGGAGATGGCTCGGCGGTATGGAGAGGTTGCTCGACTCCTCATTGATACCGGATTGATTGTGGTCTCGACGACGAACCCGTTCGGCCTTGGTTACAGAGAAGCGGTGCAGGCTATTCGGACGTTGGTCCATCCTGCTCCAGTCATCGCAGTCCACATGAGCAAGGCGGACGAAGAACCGCCGCCGAATACCGATATTGTCTTGAGTGGTCCAACGGATTTCGATGCAGCGACCAGGCGAATCATGGAAGAGTTGAAGCGAAGGGGCGTCCTGGCTCAGGCGATTGGCTCCAAGCCTACCTTCCAGTACTCCATCTAGCTAGCAGGAGCCTGCCTCAAGAAGAGCACACAAGGGGTCTTCGCCGCTTCGTTTCTCCCGCCGTATGGATGGTTTGACTCATCGGAAACCCATGTGTTAGCGTAGCAAATTGCAGTTCCAGCCAACCTCAAACGGTATGGATATGGCACCTGAGAAGGATCTGAAGACCATCCTCGGAAAATTGAAGTATTTGGACGATGCCAAAGTCGTCCAGCAGATTACCGAACAAACTAAGCATGTCCATGCCCGCATGGCTGGTATCAAGCACAAGCTGGTTGTTATGAGCGGGAAGGGTGGTGTCGGGAAAAGCATGACTACCGTCAACCTCGCGTTGGCCTTGGCCCGGCAGGGCGCCAAAGTGGGATTGCTCGATGTGGACCTCAACGGCCCCTGTGTTCCGCGGATGCTTGGGCTTCATGGCCAATCATTGACGATGACGGCAGAGGGTGCGATTCCTCCGGTCGGACCCCTTGGAATGAAAGTCGCGTCGATGGACTTTTTCCTCGATGGCACGTCGCCGGTCCGCTGGAAAGGGCCGATGGATGTCAGCCCTGTCTGGCTCGGCTTGATGGAAATGAATGTCATCCGAGAGTTCCTAGCCGATGTCGTGTGGGGCGAATTGGATTTTCTTCTGGCTGATCTGCCGCCTGGAGCTGCCGCCGACAAACCGCCCGTGATTGCGGGCTTTATCCCCGATCTCGCGGGGGCCATTGTCGTCACCACACCCTCCGAAGTCGCCTCCGATGTGGTCCAGAAGTCCGTGACCTATGCTCGCGATATGGGCATCAAAGTTCTCGGTATCATCGAGAACATGAGCGAGTATCGTTGCCCTTCTTGTGGTGAGCTGAATGAGCTGTTCGAAGGCAATACCGAAGCCATGTGCGAAGTGCTCGATCTTCCGCTCCTTGGGCGAATTCCGTTTGATCGCAAACTCGCCCGCACGTTTGACAAGGGATCGCCCTTGCTCGACGAAACCTATCCCACGATTCAACGGTACCAAGAAATTGCCGGCCGGATCAGAACTTTGCTGGACTACAAGAAGGTGTTGGCAGAGAAACTGTGATGACCGAGTTGCTACGAGAGGAGTCACTATGAAATTTGTTTGCCTCAACTGCGAAACCTACATGAACTTCGAGAAGGTCGAGAAGCCCGGTGAGGGTTCACTCGGCGTGTTCTTCTGCTGCCCGTCGTGCAACGCGAAATTCTCCATGGTCACCAATCCAGGCGAAACCCAGATGGTCAGTTCGTTAGGCGTGAAGTTGGGCGGTCGGATGATGGCAGCGGAGCCGTTCGAAATGACCCGAGGGACTTTGAAGGATGAAGCGTCGGCCGGCACCGGTCAGATGGGGGCCTATCTCAACGAGAAGATTCAGGGGGGGCAACCTGTCGCCACGGCGGCGGCTCCGGCTAAGGCTGGAGAAAAAACGAGCGGCGGCTGTCCCTTTTCCGCCATGGTCGCTGAAATGGGCTTGACGACCGAGGGTAAGGCAGGGAACGGAACCGCCCCAGCCGCTGCTGATTTCACCTGGACCCCCGATGCGAAGGAGAAACTCGATCGCCTTCCGTCCTTCGTCAAACCTATGGTGCAAGGCAGCGTGGAGGCGTACGCCCGCAAGCAGGGATTCAAGACCATTACACTACAAGTCATGGAAGATTCCAAGAATGATTCATCGAACGGCATGACCTGGTCGCGCGAAGCCGAGCAGCGTCTAGAGAATATACCGGACTTTATCCGTCCGATGGCGCGTAAGGAAATCGAGCGTGTCGCCAAGGAGCGCGGTCTGGCGACGATTACCACCCAGGTGATGGATGAAACCAAAGATAAGTTTATGAAGTTCATGTAGACTGTGACAACATGAGACAGGTCTCTGTAAGGCCTGTCCGGCCATCCGGATGGATCTTTCTATTACCCGCTCTCAATCATCAGTTGTTCTCCTTCAGAAAATGCTGGTTCTGTGTTCTCTCCCCCCTCGTTCTGGTGGTGGTTCACCTGCTTCTTTTGCCTGATCGGAGGACTGCTGTTGTTTGTCCATTCTCATGGGATTTACCCTGTTGCACAGAAGATCGAGGTCCACCATGCTATCATGGGAGCCATGGCTATGAGTGCCGGTGTGTCCAAGTCTGTCGCTGCATGGGTGACCAGTTTATCGAGCCGCTCCCGCAGAGGGTGGGAATTCGTATGGGTTGGACACGTTCTTCTGATTGGAATTCAAATCCTGGTGTTTTTCGAATAGGCGGGACCGATCAGGGCAGAGCGTAATTGACACCTTTCCGAAGCCTGTGCTACGTCTACAACTTCATAGTCAGCGCTGTATCACCAAGCATCTCTAGCCGGCCCAGAGAGCCAGGCGTGGCATGGAGGAGGAACGCATGGGCGGGCATAGTCATTGGGCGACGATCAAACGGCACAAAGGGGCCCAGGACGCCAAGCGCGGAAAGATCTTTACCAGAATTATTCGCGAGCTCACGATCGCAGCTCGTTCGGGCGGCGATCCGGATGGGAATCCCCGCCTCCGTTTGGCCATCCTGAAGGCGAAAGAGGCCAACATGCCCGGAGATACGCTGAAAAAAGCCATTCAGCGGGGGACGGGTGAACTTCCTGGCGTCACCTATGAAGAGTTTTCGTTGGAAGGGTATGGGCCCGGTGGGACCGCCTTACTCATCGAAATTACGAGCGACAACCGGAATCGGACGGTTGCCGAGATCCGCAATCTCCTCTCGAAAAATCATGGGAATATGGCTGAAGCCGGCGCAGTAGCCTGGCAGTTTCAGAAGAAGGGACTCATCACGATTGAGAAGGGGAAGGTCGATGAAGATACTCTTTTCTCGTTGGCCCTCGACGCCGGTGCGGAAGACGTGAAGGTAGGTGAGAAGAGCTTTGAGGTGGTCACCAGTCCTCATGATTTAGAAGCGGTAAAGAAAGCGCTGGTGGATGCCAAAATCGAAACCGCTCTTGCCGACATCACCTACATTCCTCAGAACACCATTCGTCTTGACGAAAAACCTGCCGAACAGATGCTCAAGCTGATGGAAGTCATGGATGAGCACGATGACGTTCAGAAAGTCCATGCGAATTTCGATATATCCGATGAAGTGATGGAGAAGGTGGCCGCCGCAGCCGCGGGATGAGGGCCGCCCAGTCAGGCTTGTTGATATCACTCGAGTAACGAGACGAGATGATCGCCTTTCTCACGGGGCGGTTGGCATTCAAAGCGCCAACCCACCTCACGCTGGATGTGCAGGGGGTCGGGTATGAAGTCCATATTCCACTGAGCACTTATTACGCCCTCCCGAATCTTGACGAAGTTACCGCCCTGAATATCCATACGCATCTCCGGGAAGATGCGATCCAGCTGTTCGGATTTCTCTCGCAAAGCGAGAAAGAATCGTTCTTGCTGTTGACCACCGTGTCCGGCATCGGTCCCAAGTTGGCGCTCAGCGTACTGTCCAGCTTGCCTGTTACGGAACTGGTCCATGCGATTCAGACCGAAGACGTCGAAAAGCTCGCAACCGTTCCAGGCATTGGGAAGAAGTCCGCGGGCCGCATTGCCCTCGAGTTGAAGGACAAAGTGAGCAAGATTCAGCCAGGCCCCGACCAGGCCTCCGCATCTGATATGCCTGATCTCGATGGCCCCTATGAGGATGCGTTGTCCGCACTGGTGAACTTAGGCTATCGTCCCCAGAATGCCAGAGAAGCCTTGAAGCGAGTCACGAAGGCTGCAGCAAGTCCAATAGTGCTTAAAGATCTGATCCGCGAAGGGCTCAAGGAGCTTGCAAGGGGGTAAGGTATGTCAAGAGGTGCACCGGATGTTGTCAGGCGACTCGTGCTTATCATCTCTGCGGGAACTACTCTCGTTTTCGGAACCTTCCCATCCTTCAGCACTGCTGAAGAAGCCGCAGAACCGAAAAGTAGCAGAATGACCTGCGGATCCTGCCCGGATGGTTATGCGACCACAGGCGTCACCCAATCGACAGAAATCTGCAAAGACGACGATCCGACCCTCGTTCAATGTGTACCACTTGGGGCGAACATGCTCCCTGTCTGCGGCTCCTGTCCAGAAGGCTACGCAGAAATCGGCAGCTCATCGGTCCCAGCCCGTTGCGGCAGCAAGGATGGTGGGCGACTGACGCAATGCCAGTTGAAGAAGATGGAGCAAAACTTACCCGACCCGACTCAAGGGTTCAAAACCTGCCCTCCGGATTGCGGCAGTGTGGCAAAACCTGGACAGGGAGCATTACCACCTCCCCCAAAATATCAACAGGCACCTGATAACAAGTAGGCATGAGCACAGAACTATGACCGAGCGACTCATGACAAATCGTGTCACGGACGAAGAGCGAGGCCTGGAGACCGTCCTTCGCCCTCAGACGCTCGATGAGTATGTCGGTCAGGAGAAAATGAAGGAGTCGCTTCGAATCTGTATCGAGGCGGCCAAACAACGGGGGGAAACGCTCGACCACGCCATTTTTTACGGTCCGCCTGGTCTTGGGAAGACCACCATCGCCCATATTATCGCCAAGGAGATGGGAGCCGCATTACGGTCTACGTCTGGGCTGGTCCTGGCTCATGCCGGTGATCTCGCGGCGATTCTGACCAACCTGCAAGAGCATGATGTTCTCTTCATTGACGAGATTCATCGCCTTCCAGCGTCTGTCGAAGAAGCGCTCTATCCCGCCATGGAGGACTATCAGCTCGATTTGGTGATTGGCCAAGGGCCTGCGACGAGAACCGTCAAGCTCGATCTACCCCGCTTTACGCTCGTGGGTGCGACGACGCGAGCGGGAGCCCTGACCTCACCCCTCCGGGACCGATTCGGTTTGGTCTATCGGCTGGAATTCTATTCGCCGTCTGAGTTGGAAGCCATCGTGACGCGGTCGGCTGGAGTCTTGGGAATCGGGATTGATCGAGAGGGCGCGGCAGAGATTTCTCGCCGGGCACGTGGCACGCCACGGATCGTCAACCGGCTGATCAAACGGATCAGAGACTATGCCCAGATCAAGGCCGATGGGCATATCACCAAGCAGGTGGCACAGGATGGCTTGGCCTGGGTGGGAATCGATGAGGCCGGATTTGACGACATGGATCGAAAGATCCTTCTCACGATCATCGAGAAGTTCAATGGCGGGCCCGTCGGGGTTGAGTCCCTGGCAGCGGCGGTTCAGGAAGATAAAGGCACCCTCGAGGATGTGTATGAGCCCTACCTGATTCAGGCTGGCTTCCTGGATCGAACTGGCCGGGGACGGCAGGTCACCCGGCTGGCATTTGAGCACTTCAAGCGGTCCTCAACCTTGCTTATCTAAAGTATGTTCCCGCTTGAGGTCGTCCTTCCTCATCCCTTCCAAAGCTTCGGAACCCCCCGCTATCCTTGCAATAGATTCAATCGTTCCTGTAAAATCCAATGCTTGTCCATATGGGTTTTCCTTGCCCCTCAGAGGATCAGGAAGATCCCCCGGGCTCGGGGTCCTAGGCTTGCTCGTCATGCCCAAAGAGATGTTCGAATATCGTAAAGAAATCGATCGGATCGATGATGAAATCATTCGTCTGCTGAATGAGCGGTCAAAGAGTGTCATTGAGATCGGAAAACTCAAGAAAGAAAAGGATGCAGAGGCCAACCTCCATACCCCAGGACGAGAAGCAGCGATTATTGAGCGGCTGACGAAGCTGAACACCGGCCCTTTCCCCAGTGATGCCATCCGGTCGGTCTATCGGGAAATCATGTCTGCCTCGTTGTCATTGGAGGGACCCCAGAAAGTGGCGTACCTGGGGCCACGGGCGACCTTTACCCACATGGCCTGCATGCAGAAGTTTGGCTCGTCGGCCCAATACGTGCCTGTCCACAGCATTAAGGAAGTCTTCAGCGAGGTCGAGCGTGGGCGGGCCAATTTCGGCGTCGTGCCGATTGAGAATACCACCGAAGGCGTGGTGAACCATACCCTCGACATGTTTATCGATTCCAACTTGCTGATCTACGGAGAGATCCTCCAAGAGGTCTCGCATCATCTTCTGTCGAAGTCCGGTCTCATCGAAGAAGTGAAGAAAATTTACTCTCATCCACATGCGATTGCGCAGTGTCGGAACTGGTTAGAAACCAACCTTCCGCACGTTCCGGCGGTAGAAGTGGCCAGCACCGCGCGGGCAGCCGAACTCTGTATCGATGAGCCTTTGTCAGCCGCGATTGCTTCAGAACTGGCCGGCCAATTGTACGGGCTGAAAGTCATCAGGGCGCGCATTGAAGACAACTTGAACAACTTCACTCGTTTCCTGGTGCTGTCACAGAAAGCGTCCGAGCGAACCGGCAAAGACAAGACGTCTTTGATGTTGTCAGTCAAAGACAAGGTGGGTGCGCTCTATGACCTGCTCCGTCCCTTCGCCTCTCACGGAATCAGCATGACGAAGATCGAATCCAGACCCTCGCAGCGGAAAGCCTGGGAATACATCTTCTTCGTCGATGTCGAGGGCCATATCAAAGAAGAACGGGTCAACAAGGCGGTCGAAGAAATTAAGGGGCGCTGTCTGTTCATGAAGATTCTGGGCTCCTACCCCGCCCATAGCTAAACCCATGACACTGCACGTCCACCCAGATATCCAATCGCTCAGTCCGTACGTCCCGGGGAAACCGATCGACGAACTGCAGCGTGAACTCGGACTCACCCGTGTGATTAAACTTGCCTCTAATGAGAATCCGCTCGGACCCTCGCCCAAAGCTGTGGCGGCGTTGGCTGGAGCGAATGACACGCTGCATCGATATCCTGATGGCGGTGCCTATCGACTCCGGCAGGCGATTGCGGATCGCTGGAAAGTCACGAGCGAACAGGTCATCCTCGGCAATGGGTCTGATGAGATTCTAGGGCTGTTGGCCCGAACGTTCTTAGCTCCCGGTGACGAAGCCGTCATGGCCGATCACACATTCGTCATCTACAAGATGGAAGTCACCGCCGCACACGGCACACCGGTCGTGGTTCCTCTTGTGAACTGGACACACAACCTTGAGGCCATGGCCCAAGCGATCACTCCACGGACCAAACTGCTCTTCATCTGCAATCCCAATAATCCGACGGGGACGATGGTGTCGGCTGAGGCGATCAGACGGCTCATGGCCAAGGTGCCCGACGATGTCATCGTCGTGTTTGATGAAGCCTACTTCGAATATGTCCGCGATCCCCAATTCCCCGACACGATCGCGTATGTGAAAGCGGGGCGAAACGCGATTGTCCTGAGGACGTTTTCTAAAATTTACGGGTTAGCGGGATTGCGGGTTGGGTATGGCATCAGCACACCTGAGATTACCAATTTCCTGAATCGGGTTCGGCCTCCCTTTAATGCGAACAGCCTCGCCCAGAGAGCGGCATTGGCTGCGTTGGGGGATGACGAGCACGTTGCCAAGAGTCGAGCCGTCAACGCCGCAGGTATGGAGCAAGTCGGGAATGGTCTGCGAGCGCTTGGCGTTACCTCGGTTCCGAGCGAAGCGAATTTTCTCTATTTCGATGTCAATCGAGATGGGCGACAAGTGTTTGAGGCGATGCTGCGCGAAGGGATTATTGTGCGGCATATCGACGGGACTATGCTCCGGGTCACCATCGGTCAGTCCGATGAGAATACCGCCTTCCTCCAGGCACTCAAGAAAGTCTTGATGTAGGAAGGGAAGAATAGCGAGGGAACTATGATCATCGTGTTGAAACCTGAGGCCTCGGAACGCGAAGTAGACCACATTATCGACCGACTGCGGGATCTCGGCTTGAAATCGCAGATCTCCACCGGTCAGGAGCGCACCATCATCGGCGTAATCGGCGACGACCGGATTCTGCACAATCAGCCGCTGACGGCTCTCCCAGGCGTGGAAAGTGTGTTGCCTATCCTGGCCCCATGGAAACTCGTGAGTCGCGAGTTCAAGAAGGAAGGGACCATCATTGATGTCAGCGGGGTGAAGATTGGAGGCAAGAAGCTGGCGATCATGGCGGGAC
Source organism: Nitrospira sp. (assembly GCA_005239465.1). GTDB lineage: Bacteria > Nitrospirota > Nitrospiria > Nitrospirales > Nitrospiraceae > Nitrospira_D. The sequence goes on from SPAW01000035.1 coordinate 193,592, forward strand.
CCTGTGCGGTTGAACGGCTCGAACTCACCGTGGGGATTGCGCACGATGTGAAGGCCGCCGGGGCCTCGATTCTCCGAGGCGGCGCGTATAAACCCAGGACATCGCCCTATTCCTTTCAAGGCTTGGGTCGCGAAGGGCTGGATTACTTGCTCGAAGCCAAGAAACAAACCGGGTTGCCCATTGTCAGCGAAATTCTGGACACCAGAGATATCGAACTCTTCCTCGAAAAGGCGGACATCATTCAGATCGGCGCCAGAAACATGCAAAACTTTGAGCTTCTGAAGGAGGTCGGCGCCTATGACAAGCCGGTGCTCTTGAAACGAGGTCTGTCGGCGACCATCAAGGAGTTTCTCTTGTCTGCGGAGTACATCATGTCGCGCGGGAATCGCAACGTCATGCTCTGCGAGCGAGGCATTCGCACCTTCGAAACGCAGTATCGCAACACGCTCGATCTCGCGGCCATTCCGACTTTGAAAGAACTCTCGCATCTACCCGTCATCGTGGACCCCAGCCATGCCACAGGGAAGTGGGCGCTTGTCGCTCCCATGTCAAAAGCAGCAGTCGCGGCCGGCGCCGATGGACTGCTCATCGAGGTCCATTCGAATCCCGAATGCGCGCTGTGCGATGGAGAAGAATCGATCAAGCCCTCGAAGTTCAAAGCGTTGATGTACGACCTTGGGAATATTGCGAAAGCCGTAGGGAGAGAAATTTAGGCACAGCAGCCATGGCAGTTCATTTCAAGCAGGTCGCGATAATCGGCGTGGGGCTGATCGGCGGGTCGCTCGGGATGATCCTTCGGCGGAAAGCTTTAGCCGATCATGTTGTAGGCATCGGCCGGCGGGTTGAGAATCTCAGGACCGCCGTCGAATTGGGCGCGATCGATCGGTATGTGGCCGATCCCAAGGAGGGTGTGCAAGGGGCGGATCTGGTGATTCTCGCGACCCCCGTTGATACCTATGAGCGTCATCTCAAGGAATGGGCGCATTGCCTGGCGCCTGGAGCGATTGTAAGCGATGTAGGGAGTGTGAAAGGAACTTTGGTCGAGCAGTCGGAAGCGGCCATGCCGGCGGGGGTGCATTTTGTCGGAGCCCATCCCATCGCCGGGAAAGAAACAACCGGAGTTGTTGCAGGGTCTGATCAGTTGTTCAAAGGCGCGCGGTGTATTCTGACGCCGACGAAGCAGACCAATCCGCAGGCTCTGGAACGCGTCAAGCAGTTGTGGGAGGAGACCGGCTCGATTCTGTTGACCATGGACCCGCATGTGCACGATCAAATTCTTGGCGCAGTCAGCCACCTGCCCCATGTGGCCGTCTTTGCGCTCATGAATGCCTTGGCCGATCTTCGCGATCATCAGGTGCCCTCATTAGATCTTGCTGGCCACTCGGGTGGGGGGTTGCGGGACACGACGAGGATCGCTGCCAGTTCTCCTGAAATGTGGCGCGACATTTTCCTGTGGAATCGAGATAACCTAGTGTCCTTTATCGACAGGTACGAGCGGGCATTGGAAGATCTGAAGCAACTGATCAAAGCGGGCGATGCAGCCGGAATAGAAAAGGCGCTCGAACGGGCAAAAGGCGAACGCGAGAAACTGAACGCGCGCGCTCCGGTCAGCGTGTAAGGTGACGATGACGTCTTTGACCATCATTCCAGGCCGAACACTCAAGGGAACGATCACGGTTCCTGGAGACAAATCCGTCACCCATCGCGCCATCATTCTCACCGCGCTGGCGGAAGGAACGAGTGCGGTATCGAGCTACTGCCGGGGAGAGGATTGCCTGAACACGATGCGGGCCTTTCAGGCGCTTGGTGTCCGGATCGATGAGACTCCCGGTCAGTTGACCGTGCACGGCAAAGGAATCTGGGGGCTGACCGAACCAAACGGGCCGATCGATTGCGGCAACTCCGGGACGGGTATTCGTCTGCTGACGGGCCTACTAGCGGGGCAGGATTTCTTTACCGTTCTCACTGGTGACGAGTCGATCCGCCGCCGTCCCATGGGACGAGTGGTCAAGCCCTTGCGAGAAATGGGCGCCGTGATCGCGGGCCGCAAGGGAGGGGAGCTGGCTCCGATGGCGATTACGGGCAAGCGCCTCCACGGCATCGAGTACATATCACCGGTCGCCAGCGCGCAGATTAAATCATCGCTTCTCCTTGCCGGTCTGTTTGCCGAAGGAACCACACGGTTTAGGGAGCCGCGTCTTTCACGAGATCACACCGAACGCATGTTTCAGTTCTTTGGAATTCCCCTCTCGAGGGATGGCGGCACCCTGGTATTGCAGGGGCGGCCCGCAGTTGGTTGGGCAGGCAACCGCGTGGTAATACCCGGCGACATTTCTGCTGCCGCGTTCTTTATCGTAGGTGCCACGATTGTCCCGGGGTCTGATATCACCATTCGGAATGTCGGCATCAATCCGACCAGGACTGGGCTGATCGATGTGATGAGAATCATGGGGGCCGATATCCGGATCCTCAGTCAACGGGAAGAAGCGGGAGAACCGGTGGCCGATCTTCGTGTGAAGTCAGCTCCGCTCAAGGGCGTCGCGATTGGTCCTGACCTCATTCCGCAAATGATTGATGAGTTTCCCATCCTCTGTGTGGCCGCGGCGGTGGCACAGGGTAGCACCCTCATATCCGGAGCGGAAGAACTACGGGTCAAAGAGAGTGATCGGATTGCGACCATGAGCGCTGAGTTGAAGGCGATGGGGGCACAGATCACCGAAAAGCCGGACGGAATGATCATTCAGGGGTTAGGCCGAGCCGGAGAGAATGGCCGCCTGAAGGCCGCCGGTAAGGTCCAGAGCCATGGTGATCATCGTGTGGCGATGTCGCTGGCAATCGGAGGGCTCACAGCGGATACGAGCATGACGATTGCCGACACGGGCTGCATGCAGACCTCGTTCCCGAATTTTGAGGCTGCGCTCGCGGAATTGTTGACGCACCATTCTTGAGGGCTATAATACGGCACTTCTCAACGGGCCGATGTGTGTACGGGGCACCGAGTGATTATTGCGATTGACGGACCAGCGGGAGTGGGTAAGAGCACGGTGGCCAAATTGTTGGCGGCTCGCCTAGGGTATCTCTATCTTGATACAGGTGCATTGTATCGGGCGATCGCTTGGAAAGTGCTGCAGTCGAAGGTGCCGCCAATGGACCATGAGCAGGTGGCGAAGCTTCTTCAGACCACCTCGATTCAGATGCAATTTGAAAACGGCGCGATGCAGGTGTTGGTCGACGACCGTGACATCACCAGAGAGCTCCGCACGCCGGATGTGACGGGCGCGGCTTCCATTGTCTCTGCAATTCCAGCGGTCCGCGAGTGGTTGCTTCCTATCCAGCGGCAGATCGGTCAACGTGGCTCGGTAGTCGCGGAAGGACGCGATGTCGGCACGAAGGTGTTTCCCTCTGCTCCGCTAAAATTCTTTCTGGACGCGGATGCGACGGTGCGAGCAGAGCGACGGCACCGTGAACTTGTCGCCGCCGGCCATGGGGGACCGATTGAAACGATCTATCAGGATCTGTCGGGCCGAGACACGCGGGACCGGAGCCGGCCGATTGCGCCGCTGATTCCCGCGGCCGACGCAAGACCTATCGATACCTCTGCTCTCAACGTTGAGCAAGTGGTGGAGCAGATGATGGCGGCGGTGTCGGCCGCGTCGTGACCAGGGTTCTCTACGGCATTCTTTGGGTTCTGACGCGGGCGATCGGCTGGATATGTTTCCGATATCGGGTCGAGGGTCAGGTTCCTCGTACGGGGGGCCTGCTGGTCGCCGCGAATCATGCCAGCTACCTCGATATCCCGCTACTCGGTTGCGGGATGAGGCGGAGGGCCTGGTACCTCGGACGCAGTGACTTGTTTCCGGTCCCGGTGTTGAATGGCATTCTCCGGTCGCTGGGGTGGATTCCCGTGCGACTTGGCCGACTCGACCGAGAGGCGTTTGGGAAAGCGATCAGCCTGATTCAAGCAGGCGAGGCGGTGGTCATTTTCCCCGAAGGTGCTCGAAGTCACGATGGGCACCTACGGTCGCCGAAAGCCGGCATCGGAGTGATCGTGTCGCAGACTGGGTGCCCGGTGGTTCCGGCGTATTTGAAAGGGACGTTCGACGTGCTGCCGAGGGGAGCCCGATGGCCTCGATGGCGCCGGGTCACGGTGCGATTCGGGGCTCCCATGACGTTTGAGACGGGGGGGCAGAAAGAAAAAGCAGAGACCAAGCGATTTTATGAACAGGTCAGCCGAACGGTGATCGAGCACATTGCAGCTCTGGGTGAAGTCCCGGCTCCCAAAGGGAAGGACGGCCAGGCGCACGAGACACCTAACAGGCCGACCGCCGGCGCTCGCAATGCTGAGTGAGCCCGGCACAATTCACCATCAGCACCCGACGAGAGTCGGAAGAGTAGGAAGCTCACATGGGTACGGTGTCCAATGGCAGTGACGCGCAGTTAGACCGCGACGCGTTAGCCGCGTTGTACGAAGAAACGTTCCGCAACCTTGAAGAGGGCACGATTACCGAAGGCCGTGTGGTGGCGCTCACCAAGGACAAGGTGGTCGTTGATATTGGCTACAAATCGGAGGGGATGATCCCGGGCGATCAGTTTACGTCCGAGGAACTCCAGAATCTCAAGGTCGGGGATCGACTCCAAGTCTACATTGAAGAATGCGAAGACGCAGACGGCAATCTCGTTCTTTCCAAAGAAAAAGCCGACAAGATGAAGATTTGGGAAGAACTCGAGAAGCTCTACAAAGATGAGAAGAGCATCGAAGGAAAGATCGTCTCGCGCATCAAAGGCGGGATGATGGTCGATATCGGCGTGAAGGCGTTTTTACCCGGATCGCAGATTGATCTTCATCCCGTGCGCGATCTCGACGGACTCGTCGGTAAGACCTTCCCTCTGAAAATCATCAAGATCAATCACCGGCGCGGCAATGTAGTCGTCTCCCGCCGCGTCCTGCTGGAAGAAACGCGAGACAGAAAGCGACAGACGACGCTTGCCAACCTGAAGGAAGGGCAACTCATTCAGGGCATGGTCAAGAACATCACCGACTACGGATCCTTCATCGACCTCGGCGGCATCGATGGATTGCTGCATATCACCGACATGTCGTGGGGCCGTGTGGGGCATCCATCAGAGTTGTTTGCCGTGGGCGACAAGGTTGAAGTGTCCGTTCTGAAGTACGATCGTGAAACGGGCCGTATCTCCCTGGGCCTCAAGCAAAAGAGTGCGGACCCTTGGACCAATGTCGCAAGTAAGTACCCCATCGGGACCCGGGTACGCGGGCGTGTCGTCAGCCTCACGGACTACGGAGCCTTTGTGGAGCTCGAGCCGGGCGTTGAGGGGTTGGTGCACGTCTCGGAAATGTCCTGGACCCATGAAGTCCGACATCCATCGAGAGTCGTGGCGGTGGGCGATCAAGTGGAAGCGGCGGTGTTGAATGTCGATCCGGCAAGCCGAAAGATCTCGCTGGGCATGAAGCAGACCGCGCCCAATCCCTGGGACATGATCGAGAGCAAGTATCCAATCGGGACGCGCATTGAAGGGAAAGTGAAGAGCCTCACCGATTTCGGCGCCTTCATCGGACTCGAAGAAGGTATCGATGGGCTCATTCATATCTCCGACATGTCATGGACGAAACACATCAAGCATCCCTCGGAGCTCTTCAAGAAAGCTCAGAAAGTGGAAGCGGTCGTGCTGCGCATCGACAAGGAGAAAGAGCGGCTCTCGCTGGGGTACAAGCAATTGACCCGCGATCCATGGGATGATGCAATCCCAGCCCGCTATCATGTGGGCGACTCGGTGGCCGGTAAGGTCAGCAAAGTCGCAGATTTCGGGATCTTCATCGAGTTGGACGGCGGAGTCGAGGGGTTGATTCATATCAGTGAAGCCGGCCTCGAATCACAAGTAAAACTGGAAGAAAAGTTCAAGTTGCAGGACGACGTGACGGCCAAAATCATCAAGGTCGATCGTGAAGAGCGCAAGATCGCGCTCAGTCTGCGCGACCATCAGCTTGACTCGGCGCGCAAACAGGTAGATGAGTATCACTCAGCGCAGGGCGCGCTGGACCAGAGTCTCGGTCGCGCGGCCAAGCAGAATCGGAAACGGTCGCAATCAGACGACTAAGTCCAGAACTTGTCGATTCTGATAACGAAGCAGGTCACGCGCAATGGCCGATGAAGTGACACAGACAGAACGTCTTCCGAAGCGCCGGCCGCTCCGCACCCTCTTCTGGGTGCTGGGGGCCGGCCTCGGGCTCTTGTTCATTCTGAACGTCTTCTTTCCCGATTTCGACTTGTCGACCGGGGATCGGATCGCCTTAATTCGGGTCGAAGGGGTGATCTTAGATTCGCAAGCGACGGTCGGAGAGCTGAAGCGATTCAGCGAGAATCCATCCGTCAAAGCGATTGTGTTGCGTATCGATAGTCCTGGGGGCGGGGTCGTTCCGTCGCAAGAAATTCACGATGCGGTCAAGCGGGTTCGAACCAAGAACAACAAGGCGGTCATCGCCTCGATGGGTAGTGTGGCTGCATCGGGAGGATATTACATCGCCGCGGCGACCGATCGGATTGTGGCCAATCCTGGGACGCTGACCGGCAGCATCGGCGTCATTATGGAAACGGCCAACGTAGAGGGATTGCTCCAGAAGATCGGTGTCGAAGGGGTTGTCATCAAGAGCGGCAAGTACAAGGATGTCGGCTCACCGCTCCGCAAGATGAGCGAAGAAGAGCGGGGCTTACTGCAGTCGGTGATGGACGACGTGCACAAGCAGTTCATTGAAGCCGTGGCGGAGGGGCGCGCGATCGAGCTGACCGATGCCCAAGCGCTGGCAGACGGGCGAATCTTTACCGGGCGCCAGGCGAAGGAAGCGAAGCTAGTCGACGAGCTTGGCGACTTGGAAGATGCCATTCAATTGGCCGCGGACGTCGTCGGTATCGAGGGCGAGCCCAAAGTCGTCGAACCGCGCCGGCGCTTTTCCATTCGCGAGCTTCTTGAGTCGAAGTTCTCGGCGATGTTTCCCAAGCTGGATTTCCATTCAGGAGTGAGCCTGAAGTATCTTATGGCCTACTAGCCATGGCTGCAGAGTGTGGAGGGGCGTTTGTCCATCAACGGAGCGAAGGGGGGGACATGACCAAGGCACAGATCATCGAACGGGTTTCCGAACAAGTCACCACGTTGACAAAGCGGCAAGCAGAAGTCGTGGTCAACACCATTTTCGACTGTGTCAGAGACTCGCTGAAGAACGGCGACAAAACAGAGATCCGCGGCTTCGGCAGTTTTCGCCTGCGGGCGCGCCGTATGAAAGAAGGACGTAATCCGAAGACCGGTGCGACCGTGGCTGTGCCGGCCAAGCGCGTGCCGTTCTTTAAAGCCGGCAAGGAACTGAAAGAGTTGCTGAACCAATAGCTTGTTGTCCATTAGCCTGTTGTAAGGAATGGCCATGTCAGCCTCAGAATCCCCAGAGTCAGTCACGACGGAGGTCCGCTGGACTGACGGCGCGCTCAAGCGAATGGAGCGTGCGCCGATGTTCCTGCGCGGCATGGTTCGCCGTTTGGCAGAAAAAAAGGCGCGGGAACTGGGGTATGAGGAGATCACAGAAGATATTCTCGATCAGTTTAAGGGCCAGATGATGGGCCGCATGGGCGGCGAATCCGGGATGGCGTCGGCTGTCGAGGAAATGGAGCGAGGCCATCTCCCTTGGACTGCCTCTGCCAAGGAGCGCCTGGCTAACGTGCCCGAGTTCATGCGTGGCATGATCAGGCAAATTGCCGAAGAGATTGCCAAAGAACGTGGCCATCTCGAAGTGAACGTCGATCTGTTTGAAAAGGTGGAAGCCCTCGGCGATCTCCAAGAAGCCGCTGGGCTTCCGATGGAATGGACCGAGGGGGCGCTCGTACGGCTTCAGGAAAAGTTAAAACAGTCGCCGCCCATCGCGCTGGAATTCGTCACCGATATGCTGAAGCGCGATACCGAGGATCTGGCCAGGGATAAGAAGTTGACCCGTATCGATGAAGCTGTCCTTCGCGAACTGTGGGAGGCACCCCAAGAACGGGTCGCCTGGACCGACGAGGCCTGGAAACGGCTGCAAACCTCACCTGACTTTGTGCGGAGCGGAATCAGAAAGGCAGCGGAGCGACGGGCAAGGAAGCTCGGGTTGGCCGAAATTGATTCCGACCATCTCACAACGTTCAGAAATCAAGCGATGATGAAAGCGGTCAAACGCATTCGCTCATTCGGCTATCAGGATCTGACGTTCGATGCGTTCGACACCGCCCTCCAGAAAACCAAACGTCTTCAAGGGAATGATCAAGCTGAAAAGCGTCTTCAGGAAATCCGAGGCCACTTTGCCGATCCCTCGACCAAGAAACCCGAAGGAGGGACGCTGGGGGCTGAACTCATGGATCGTTTCCGCAAATACCTAAAAGGCGAAGGATCACTTTAAACAGTCCTAAGCCCTTTCCTTCGGTCGGTGGCGGGTGTGATGCGCGTGAACCGGCCTCATCCTATCGGCTCACTCCATTGAAGAGAATCTGATTTGCACGAGAGGACAAGCATCCGGAACAGCTCGGGGCGGTTCCGGATTGTTGTCAATGGGTCTCGACCGGCTTTGGCCAGAACTTGTGTCGGATTTGGGGGAGCGGTTCGCTATCGAAATTCGGGATATCGTAGAGACATCGGTCGATGGTCGAGACTTCCTCTTCGGTCAACGGAAGCGTCACTTTCTTCTTCCAGAACTGATCGAGCGTAAAGTAGTCAGCCGACTGCGGTTTTTCGGCCAACAACTCCTGCATCTTCTTGAAGCCCGGTGTATCGACGCCCGGGATGCGCCCCTTATTCCGATCATGGCACCACCTAATAACCTCAGCAATTCCATACATGGTGATGTCAACGTTCACAATGTTACCCATGGAGTCCTCCTCAAATGAGGGTTCATTGTAGCTCAGGCTGAGAGTGAAATTCAAAGGTCCATGAGCTCTTTCTGTGAGATTGCCAGGGAGAATAAAGCCTCTGTATACTGAGCGTTCCGTACACCATCGCCATAGGTCTATTGGCCCTGTCCTATGCCAGCATAGGAAGGCGGTGTGAACGTTTCAAGCCAGGGGAAATTCCATACGATCAAGGCCATTGTTGGTTTAGCGGCGATGTGTATTGTTGTCGGTGGACTCATGGCCTGTTCAAAAACTGAGCCGTATGATCCTCCCGATCTCTTCTATTATTTTGCCAGCTATAAGGTCGGCAAGAATCCCACGACCGTTACTACCGGCGATCTGAATCATGATTCTTTAACCGATCTGGTCACCACCAATATCGCAAGCAACACCCTCTCGATTCTGCTAGGCAATGGTGACGGGACATTTAAAGATCAAGTACAACTCCATGTGTGCCAGGAACCGCGCGCGCTCGTGATGGGAAACTTCAATCAGGACGAACACGCCGATATGGCCTTAGCCTGTTCCGGCGGCGACGAAATCGCGCTCTTGCTCGGCCATGGGAATGGAAAGTTTGAAGAAGGCCAGCACTATCCGGTCCATCGAACCCCGGTCGCCCTCGCGACCGATGATGTAAACGGCGATCACCATCCCGATCTCGTCGTGGCGCTCCGCAATGACAAGATCAAGATCTTTCTCGGCACAGGGACGGGGGAGTTTCGGCATGGTGCTCAGTACGAATACGGTGACACCCCGACCTCTGTGGCCCTGTCCGATCTTAATAGCGATGGGAAGCTGGATTTGGTCGTGACGAACGGTGGCCCCATGTCGAACGCGGTCTCGATTTGGCTGGGCAATGGCGACGGCTCCTTTCGAGACCCCAAAGACTATTCCACGGGGAGGAGGCCACTCGGCGTAAGTTTCGCGGACTTCAATAACGATCGGAACCGCGATCTATTGGTCATTAATGGGGAGCGAGACAGCTTTACGACGTTTCTCGGCAACGGCAATGCGACATTCCGGCCCGGTAAGGATTCCGGCGCCGATGCCGGTCCCAACTTCGGACTTGCGCGGGATTTCAACGGAGACCGCTTGGTAGATGTCGCGATTGTAAATCTCCAATCGAATGATCTGTCGATCTTGTTCGGAAAAGGCGATGGCACTTTCCACTATCCACCCAGAAACTACCGTACTAAGGCGGGCCCCTTTGCCGTCTCATCCTTTCGCGTGACGACTACGGGGATGGAAGAGCCCGGTTTGGCCATCGCCGACAACGGGAGCGGCAGCGTCTCGATCTTCCTCCATCGTGGGCTCAAAACGGTCCCGAAGTCGGATATGAAAGAGTAGGACCTCGGCATGTGGGGGGATAGACCTCGTAATTACCCCTGTTCTTGACAGCCTGCGGACCCTTCGCTAGAGTGGCCGATAGGCAAGACGGCGTACGATTTGCGAGCTCAATGATGGCGCTTCGATCCTTTACATGGTGGTTCACGATAGGTTCGCTCATGACCCTCTCCGTGTTGATGGTGCAGGGCGGGATACGTGATTTGTGGGAGGGGACTCAGCCGGCCGGCGGCACCAACGTATTCGTCTATTTTGGCACGACGCTCCTCGGCGGCGGATTGCTCGCCGGATGCCTTGCGTTGGTGATGAACCGTCTTCGATAAGCGGAGAGGACGGGTAATGTATGCAGTGCCTCAAGTGCAAAGGGTTCATGATGGTGGAACGGCACTATACCCTCATGAATCGGAGGATTTACGCCCGCTGCCTCAACTGCGGTTTCTGGATTGATTTAGCCGATCTGCTCCGCTTTTTTCATAAAGTGATTGATAGTGGGGTAAAAGGTGATAAGGTGCGAGAGTCCTATTCGCTCTGAAAGGCGGTATTTGATGCAGAACGATCAGACCCAATGCGATCAGATGCCGCAGTGCCTATGGGGGTCCATGTGTGGTCTTGGGCTAGTCATAGTTCTGTCCCTTACCACGGTCGCCTGGTCGGCACCTCCGGCCTCTGCGAAAGAAATTCATCATAGGAAACGGGCGGTCCATACCGTCAGCATGTCCCCGCAGGCCCTTCCATGGAGAACAGTCCCTGCACATAGCGTTCTTTTGAAAGAACTCCGGTCAGGCCGGGTGCTCTATGAGTACGAGTCAGAGAAGCGCCTGTCGCCGGCTAGTTTGACCAAGATCATGTCGGCCTTGGTGATTCTCGAAAGAGGGCAGTTGGATGAACAGGCGACGGTCAGCAAGAATGCCGCGCGTGCTCCGAAGACCCGCCTGCGATTGAAGACAGGTGAAGTGTTTCGCCTGGAAGACTTGCTGAAGGCGATGTTGATCGTCTCCGCCAACGACGCGTGCCTTGCAGCCATCGAACATGTCGGGGGCGACGAAGAGCAGTTCGTCATGTTGATGAATGCCAAGGCGGCTGCGATCGGGTTATCCGACACGCATTTCAGCAACGGGTGCGGATTCGACGGCCCCGATCACTATTCAACGGCCGAGGATCTCGCAACGCTCAGCGAAGTCGCGATGCAGAACGCCGTGTTCCGAGAACTTGTGCGGGATGAACGAGAGATCATCACGCCCGTCAGTGGGCACCGTGCGTATGTTTTGCACAATACGAATCGTTTGCTGGGCCGCATCCCTGGTGTGGAAGGGGTGAAGACCGGATTCACGTCAAAAGCCGGTCGATGTCTCATTGCCAAGGTATCTCAGAACGGCAGCGATCTGCTGCTCGTCATCCTCAACTCCAACCGCCGCTGGAAGACCGCCAAGAGTCTGATCGACTACGGTCTCCGGGTTACCGAAACGGTGCGGTAGCCCTCCTGATTTCTAGTTCAACTCCATTCACCTAGTTTCCTCATCGAGTTGTACGAGTTCGGGTCCTGTTGGGGGCCCGTGAGGCGGCTCAACTCAGGCAGGGTTGGGATCAGAAGTCTGATGCCGATCCACTAGGGCTTGTTGATGGCCTGCAGGGTTCAGAAGATTAGTGCGGCTGGGCGAATTCAATATTGATGTCCTTGCCGAGGTAGTTCACTTGGAAACCTTGCTTGTCGTAGGCCATCACGGCGCCCATGACGTTTTCATCGCCATACTCTTCTTTGCCCAACAACTTCCGGATATCTTCCGGGCTTTCGCTGTTTAGCACGTTGCGGAAGATGCCTCTGGTCTTGTGCGCGAAACGGTTATTGATGAAAATCAGATCGACCTTTCCATCCTGTATACGCACACCGGCCATTGGGCCGGTCGGCTTCCGCTGATCGAGGAGGAAGATGAAGGTGGCTTCTTGTTCGGCCTTGATTCCGGAGATCTTTTCGTTCACCAGTACTTCGATGGCTTTGGCTTCCGAGTCGCCGAGTTTGATACCGAAGAGGGAGATGCTATCGCTAGAGATCCCTTTGGGCTCCATCACATCGTTCTTGCTCAATTCATACGGCTCGGCATGAACCAAGGAGACGAACACAGCGAGGGTTGCCATGAGTACCAAGGCTAGCGTCCACACCGCACTGTTCTCCCTCATTGACTCCTCCTTCACTCCTATGCCGGTTTGAGAATGGTAATTGTTGTTCGGCTGGTCGTAATTGGTAGGCTGTGTAAATAATACGTCATTTTAGCCAAGGGATGCCGAACCTGCAAGAAACCAGGATTTCGGCTGTCGGGTGGCGATAGTTCTGGGGGAGAGCTGATGCAGTCATCACACACAAGGAGGGGAGGCGAATGATGCATCGGAACCGGCTGGTCTTGAGCAGTTTGGTCATGGCAGGGATTGCGTTCATCGTATCTGGTTGCGCTGGGAAGGAAGCCGCGCCCGGGGGCAAGTCCCTCTACGACCGTCTTGGAGGCAAAGCGGTGATGACTGCAGTCGTGGATCAATTCGTGGCCAACGTTATAGCCGATAGTCGCATCAATGGTCGGTTTGCGACGACCGACATTCCTAAACTGAAAGGGAATCTAGTCGATCAGGTGTGCATGGTAACCGGTGGACCTTGCACGTACAAGGGCCGTGATATGAAAACGACCCATGCGGGGATGAAAATCACCCACGGCGACTTTGACGTTCTGGTCGAGGATCTCGCCGCGGCGCTGGACAAGTTCAAAGTGCGCGCTCAAGAGAAAGGCGAGCTGCTGAGACTGTTGAGCCCGATGAAGAAAAATATTGTTGAGTAGTTGAGGGTAGGTCGTACATGGCGAGGTGGCGCAGGCTTGTCCGGCCATGGCTGTCTGGAACTATGGCTGTGGCGCCGTCGCCAGCAACATTTCGCCCAGTTGACGAAGTCCGAGAAAGTAGGCCTGCGAGTCGGTGTCCAGCTCTCCTGTCAGATTGTCCAGTTCTCCCAAACAATCTTTCACGATGGCAACACGTTGGTGATCGAGTCCCTCGGGGCTGTCCAGGTAGAAGACTACGCAACCGCTGATCACCGTATCGAGCGTCATCAACTGACCCTGGTTTGGGCTTGAAAACCGGGGCCAGTCATTTCCGCAATGCTGTTCCCAGGCTGCTGCGATCGTGTATCGAGTCATCGGATGCTCCGGTGTCCTGTCCGTGTCATTCCTGTCCGATCCACCCTAGCGCATGGAGAAGCAGCACGGCAAGCGTACACAGGCCGAGCCCCCAGAACCGATAGTCCACATCTTCTCGTCCCAATGACCAGGCCACCAGCCGTTCGCGCCTTTGTGCGGGAGCGAATGCGAGAAAAAGCCCTTTGCACACCATCCCTCCCGCCGCACAGATCCAGAGCGGCTGATACCGGAGTTCGAGCCCTGCCCAGAACAACACGATGCCGGCGACGACCGCAAAGAGTTGCCAGGGCCAGGGGGCGATATTGATCTGAATGGCCGTGCGCACATGGTCGATGACGAATCGAGGGGCCAATAACAGGGCCACTCCGTCGGCCAGCCACATGCCGGCAATCATCGCCAGCGCATACTCTTTCATCGCGGCGCGTCCAAGTCCGAAACTACTATGAGCCGGGAGCATGCTTAAGGATAAAGCCCACGCTGCAGATGAGCCTGGGCAACATGGTCGATCCCGCTCATGAGTGCCGCCATGCGCATCGACGTCCGTCGTTCGGTCGAGAAATGAAGTGTGCGCTGGAAGGCAGACGTGATGATGTCTTGCAGCCGATGCTGAATCTCCGTTTCGCTCCAAAAGAAGCGTTGAAGATCCTGCACCCACTCGAAATACGACACGATCACGCCGCCGGAGTTCGCAAGAATATCAGGAATAATGAAGACGCCTTTGTCTTCGAGGATGCGATCGGCATCGAGGGTCGTGGGACCGTTCGCTCCCTCTGCCAGGATCCGACAGCGCAGGTGGTTGGCATTTTTGCCGGTGATCTGTTCCGAGAGGGCGGCAGGGACGAGCACCGTACAGTCCAGTTGCAGCAATTCCTCGTTCGTGATCGCGTCCCCCAGCTTTGTGTCGCGAAGCGAATGGCCGGCTGTACGGTAACGCCGGAGCAGCTCCTGAACGTCCAACCCCTTGGCATTATAGATTCCCCCGCTCGCATCACTAACCGCAATGACGCGCGCGCCCTGTTGCTGCATGATAAGCGCGGTGTGCGAGCCGACATTCCCGAATCCTTGAATCGCGACGGTTGCATTCTCGATAGGCATCTTTAAGTAACGGAGCGCTTCCATCGTGACATAGACGACCCCCCGACCCGTGGCTTCTTCACGACCGAGGCTGCCGCCAAGCGATAAGGGTTTGCCGGTCACCACGCCTGGAACGGCATATCCGACTTGCTGGCTGTAGGTATCCATTATCCACGCCATAACTTGAGCGTCGGTTCCCACATCGGGGGCCGGCACATCTTTGTCGGGACCAATGAGTGGGAAGATTTCTGCGGCGTAGCGCCTGGTCAATCGCTGTAATTCGGCTTGGGATAATTTCTTAGGAGCAACCTTTACTCCGCCTTTCGCACCGCCGTAGGGCAAACCGGCTAAGGCGCATTTCCACGTCATCCACATCGCGAGTGCGGCGACCTCGCCGAGACTCACATCCGGGTGGTAGCGGATGCCTCCTTTGGACGGGCCGCGCGACGAGTCATGTTGCACCCGATAGCCGGTAAAGACCTCCACCCGCTCATCATCCATCCGAACCGGAAGACTGACGACGAGTGAGCGTTGGGGGAGCTTCAAGCGTTCACGGAGGTTCGGGTCCAGACGCATGGCCTCCGCTGCCTGATCGAATTGTGCGACCGCAAGACGAAAGGTATGCGTATCAAGTTCCTGCATAAGCCCTCGACAAGCTACATGATGGATGTGCGCATGCGAACTATCTCATCGGCGGCAGCGAGGTGTTTGTCTGGATTCTCCTCCACTGTCGACCACTTGAGCGCAAACACAGTACCGAACATCTGAGCCAGATCGTGCTTGATGTCGTTGATGGAGAGAGCCGTCTTGCGCAGGGCTGCCATGGATGTCACAAGGCAGTCGCTGAATCCGCAAGGATAAATGCGTTGAAAAGGCGTCAGGTCCATGTCGACGTTGAGCGCGAACCCATGCAAAGTAATCCCACGTTCGACACGTATTCCGATGGAGGCGATCTTCGCTGGCTCAGGCGCCATGACCCAGACGCCTGGCTTTTTGTCGATTCGGTGGCCGTCAATCTTCCAGAGGTTGAGCACGCGAATAATGATTTCTTCCAGCAGCCAGACCAATTGCCTTGGGCCTGCGGCATGCTGAGTAAGTCTGAGGATAGGGTACGCTACGATTTGTCCGGGGCCATGGTAGGTCACAGATCCACCGCGATTCACGCGATGCAGTTCTGTTCCGTTTGCGCGCAAGACGTCTTCGTCGCCTCCCCAGTGCGACACTTGTGCGCATCGTCCCAGCGTGTAGACAGGCTGATGTTCCAGGATCAACACCGTGTCTGGTCTGAGGTCGAGCATGCGCTCGTTGTGGAGGCGAGACTGCAGATCCCATGCGACTAAATAGGGAACAGGCTCTGTAAAGACAAGGACCGCTCCAGCCGGAGGGCAGTGAGAATCGGGAGCCGTCGACTCAGCCAGACGCTCAACGACATTCGGGCTAGTCACTGGCTCACCTTCTCTATCGGAGAATGGTGAAGGCTCATCATGGGCGAGAGAGTTCTTCGTGCCGACAAGGGTACGTCTGTTGAGATGGCGTGAAGATCCCACATAGGACACGTATTGTCGCATAACTGGCTGTAGGGGGAAAGCCGGATCCCGAGGGTACGGCGAACGCCGTGCCCTCGGTACGGATGAGTGTCGGGGATCTTATTTGATGGCGGCGAAGAGTTCCTTAATCTCAGGGGTCTTGAGTTTCTTGAGTGCCTTCGCCTCGATTTGACGGATGCGTTCGCGCGTCACCGATAGGCTTTGGCCGACTTGCTCTAAGGTACAGGCGTCATCGCAGCCGATCCCGAAGCGGAGACGGATCACCGTTTGCTCCCGCGGTGTGAGGATGCTCAAGATCCGGTCCAACTGTTGAGTCATCTCGGTCCGATGCACATGGGCATCGGGGGGAACTGCCTTCTGGTCGGGAATCATGTCCCCAAACTGTGTGTCCCCATCACCGATCGGGTTCTCCAGTGCTACCGGTTCCTGGAATGCTTGCACAGTATCGTGGAGCCGTTCCGGCCTCATGCGGAGCACGTGGGCGATCTCTTCTAAGCGAGCCGGCCGTCCGAACTGTTGCCCGAGTTGGCGTGTCACGCGAAGAATCCGATGGGAGGCTTCGGTCTGGTGGACTGGAATGCGAATCGTTCGCGATTGATCCGCCAGCGAACGCGTGATGCCCTGTCTGATCCACCACGTGGCATAGGTGCTGAACTTAAAGCCCTTCCGATACTGGTACCGCTCAGCGGCTTTCATCAAGCCGATGTTGCCTTCTTGCACGAGGTCCAGCAAGGTCAACCCTCGTCCGGTGTAGTGCTTGGCGACGTCAACCACCAAGCGCAGGTTGCAACGCACGAGTTCGTCTTTCCCCTGTTCTAGGATGATCCGCGCAGACCGAATTTCACTGAGCAGAGCCTTTAGGCGCTTCGCAATGGCCACGACGGGTTTCATCTCACGACTCGACGGTTTGAGCACTGCGAGTAGAGCCTGTTCCGCGTTGTCCAGTACCGTGGCTGAGAGCCCGCTCAATCGTCTGACCACCTGGAGTGTTTTAACGGATTCCAACAGTACCGGAGTGCGTTTGGAACGAGCGAGTGTCTTCACGGCATGACGCAAAGCGACTCGAATTCGTCGCGTACCTTGATCGACTCGCTTCGCGATCGCGAGTTCTTCTTCACGAGTCAAGAGCGCCCGCTCACCGAATGAGCGGAAGTACAACGACTCCAATAGGAAGGGGCTCGCACCCTGGCTCGTGCGCATCATGGCCGGCGCAGCTTTTTCTACCTGGACGGAGTCCTGAGCCTCGTCGCGACCGATGTTTTCCAGGATGCCGCTTGCCTGCGGATCATCGGCATCCACATCCGCAGCGACCGTAATATTTTCCTCGACTTCGTCAGTCGACCGAAGATCTTCATCATTCATGGCGTCACCTTTCGTCTCTTGGTTGCGCATCCGTTCACTTCCATTAGAGCCATATGGAGCCAAGAGGATTCATCCGGATCATCGCCTTCTATGCTCCTCTACGAAGCAAAAGGGATGCTGGATTGAAGATAAGAACCCGGTAGCGTGATCACCTGGAAATTGCAGGAAGATTAGAGTGGTTTAATGAGGAAGATGAGAATGTTCTGTTGCAGTAGTGCGGCACCTATGTAGAATCGGTGCCATCCCGCAGGCCTAATTGCCACACTACTTGGTTAACAACCCCTTGATGAATGGTGCGAGCGTATCAATCGGTATGGGGAAAATGGTGGTTGAGTTTTTCTCCGCTGCGATTTCCACCAGCGTTTGGAGATAACGCAACTGAAGTGCGGCAGGGTTTCGGCTGATCACATCGGCCGCGTCGGCCAGGCGTTGTGAGGCTTCGAACTCACCTTGGGCATGGATGACCTTCGCCCGCCGTTCCCGTTCGGCTTCGGCCTGGCGCGCGATAGCTCGCTGCATTTCCTGCGGGAGGTCCACATTCTTCACCTCGACCGCGGACACTTTGACGCCCCAGGGCTCGGTCTGTTGATCGATGATCCTCTGGAGATCTGCGTTGATCTGCTCGCGCTTCGACAGCAGGTCGTCGAGTTGGCTTTGGCCGAGCACGCTGCGCAAGGTGGTCTGGGCCATCATCGAGGTGGCATAGAGATAGTCCTCGACCTGCACGATCGCGCGTTGCGGGTCCACGACACGAAAATACACCACGGCGTTAACTTTGACGGTCACGTTGTCTCTGGTGATGACATCCTGCGGAGGGACATCCATCGTGACCGTGCGCATGCTGACGCGGGTCATTCTGTCAATAAACGGAAGAATGATGATGACGCCGGGCCCGTTCCCGCCGACGATGCCTCGAGCAAGTCGGCCCCATCGAAAGATCACGGCGCGTTCGTATTCCGGCAGTACTTTGAAGCCGAGAAACACGATGACGAGCAGAAGGACGAGCAGACTGATTGGGCTGAACAACATAGCTAGGCCTCTTTCTTTTGAAGGACCGGAGTGACGTAAAGCGTGAGTCCCTCGACGCGAAGCACTTTCGCAGATGTTCCTGGTTCAACCGGCGCGTCGCTGACGGCATCCCAAAGTTCTCCATGAATCGCGAGCTTGCCGTCCGGGCGTAAGGGGGTTTTGGCGATACCGATGGAACCGATCATACCTTCGCGCCCGGTTTGTGGAGAGCGGCGCATCGCACGGACACCCATTCCGACGATGAACAGCGACACCGCCGCCGTCGTGATGATGACCGGGATGATCACCACCCACGAAATCTGAAAGAATTCCGCATCGGACTTGATGAGCATCAATGATCCAAATATCATGGACACCACGCCTCCGATCGTCAAGAGACCATAACTGGTGACTGTGGCTTCGAGGATAAAGAAGATGATCCCAAGGATGAGCAGCAGCACGCCCGCATAGTTGATCGGCAGCGACTGCAACGAATAGAACGCCAGGATCAAACTGATGGCCCCGACGACACCGGGAAGAATCGCGCCCGGATTGTAGAGTTCGGCGAGAATGCCGATGGTGCCTATGGTCATCAGCAGATAGGCGATGTTGGGATCGCTCAAAGCCTTCAGCAATTCCAGGCGGATTCCCATAGGAAACTCGCGAAGGGTTGTGGTCTCGGTTGTTAGAGTGATTGATCCATTGGGAAGCGCGATCTTTCTCCCATTCAGCAATTTCAAAAGGGCAGGGAGGTCTTCGGCAACCAGATCGACAATCTTGAGTTTCAAGGCCTCCTGCTCCGTCACGGACACGCTTTTTCGGACCGCGTCTTCAGCCCATAACACATTCCGCCCATGCTGCTCGGCAATGCTCTTGATGTAGGCGACCGAATCGTTCTCCACTTTTTCCTTCATCGTCTTGTCCATTTCGCCGCCGCCCATCGCGACCGGGTGCGCT
Source organism: Nitrospira sp. (assembly GCA_005239465.1). Classification (GTDB taxonomy): domain Bacteria; phylum Nitrospirota; class Nitrospiria; order Nitrospirales; family Nitrospiraceae; genus Nitrospira_D. Next base: position 212,978 of record SPAW01000035.1, read on the forward strand.
GCCCCAATATTGGTCCCAGGCGCCATGACGGCCACATGCGCCGCCATGGTGATGAATACCCCTGCAGAGGCAGCACGACCTCCAGACGGAGCAACGAACACGATTACTGGAAGAGGCGAGCCGGTAATGTCTTTTACGATAAGGCGCATCGAAGTATCTAGCCCACCTGGTGTGTCGAGCTTCAGAATCAGGGCCTGGGCGCCGGACGATTGAGCGGAAGCGAGGGCATCGCGCAGGTATTCCGCTGCAACCGGGTTGATCACTCCTTCGTAGCTGGCGACGACCATTTCCCCGGCATAGGCAGGACAGTCTGTGAGGGTCAGACACAGGGCGATGACCGGTCCGAGCATTGCCATGGCGAACGTGTGCACAGAAGAGATGCTATTCCGGAGAATGCAACCACGCACCGTGAACTCCATGCTCGGAATGAGTGTGAAGGTGTGGAAAGTGAATGGATCTTACGACCCACTTCCTGCCCTGTCAAGGAATGGCAGTTGGTTGCAAACCATGGAACGAACCTCCTAGAATGCGCGCCATGTCGCGGCTTTCCAGCGGTGAACGCATCCACCTCGTCGATAAAAAAGGGCGTCAGTATGCCCTGACCTTGAAGGCCGGTGAAACGTACCAATTCAGTGGCCAGATAATCGCACACGATGCGCTTATTGGCCGGCCGGACGGGACCATCGTGACCCTGTCAGGCGGCAAAAAGATGTTGGCCCTCCGGCCGACCTTCGGGGACTACGTGCTCAAAATGCCGCGGGGCGCGCAGGTGCTCTATCCAAAAGATCTCGCGCTCATGACCATGTGGGCGGATGTCTATCCTGGAGCTCGGGTCTTCGAGTCGGGAACCGGATCAGGTGCGCTGACGATGGCTCTGTTACGTGCGATAGGACCGCGGGGCTTGGTTGTGACCTATGAGATGCGGGAGGACTTTGCTCGCACCGCCCTGACAAACATTGATCGCTATATGGGGCCCATGCCCAATCTGGTACCTTTATGCAAGAATGCCTATGAGGGTATCGAGTTGCTTGAGGATGGGGTGCCGTTCGATCGCGTAGTCCTCGATCTTCCTGAACCGTGGCAGGTGGTTCCCCATGCGGCGAAGGTGCTCCGATCGGGAGGCGTCTACCTGAGTTTTGTGCCGACAGTGCCGCAAGTGATGCAGACGGTCGACACGCTTGAGAGAGTGGCGGTGTTTGGCATGATCCAGACCTTTGAAACGTTCCTCCGGACCTGGTCCGTTCAAGGCAGGAGTGTACGGCCCGATCACCGGATGGTGGCCCATTCTGGGTTTATCACCGTCGCGCGCAAGGTGGAGCCGGGCCTGTGGACCGCCGGGCAAACAGCCACGCCATCGGACCCGGATGATGAGATGGAGGAGAGCGACGGGGAGGAGCCGGCTGCGTGAAACGACTCGACGGAAAAGTGTCGCTCATCACCGGCGGCGGCACCGGCATCGGCGCAGCCTGCGCGCGAGTATTTGCGCAGGAAGGCGCGACCGTCGTGATCACCGGGCGCCGCAAGGATGCACTGGAGCAGGTCGCCAAGGAGATCGAGACGGCCAAGGGCCGCGCCTTGGCCGTCGCCGGGTCGGTGACTGATGAGGCTCACGCACAGTCGGCGGTCGCACAGGCCGTGAGAACATTCGGCACGCTCAACGTGCTGGTCAACAATGCGGGCGCTGGCGCGTTTGGCAAACTGCTGCATGAAACGGACGAAGCGACCTGGAACGAGATGCTGGCGATCAACCTGACCGGCGCCTACCGGATGATCAAGGCCGCCGTACCGGAGATGATTAAGGCCGGAGGCGGCTCGATCGTGAACGTCTCCTCCATCGCCTCGCTCGTCGGCATTCCGATGACCGCCGCCTACAGTGCCTCGAAAGGCGGGATGGACGCCCTGACCCGGTGCGTGGCTATGGACTATGCGCAGCAGAAGATTCGCTGCAACTCGGTCTGTCCAGGGCTGGTAGACACGCCAATGGCATCGGGGTTAATCAACAATCCGGAGGCGTTGTCCCAAATCATGACTGCCTACCCGCTCGGCCGGCATGGCACGCCGGAGGAAGTCGCCAAACTCATTCTTTACTTGGCGTCAGATGAGTCGGCGTGGGTCACCGGCAGCATCTTTCCGATTGACGGCGGGATGACCGCACATTAACAGAATGCTGAAAACGGTCCCCAACTTTGTTCTCGGTCGCCTGTCCCCCTGCGGCGTACCGAAAAACGTGCGCCCCAGTCGCCGGGCTCCCTGCTGCCTCGTTGGCTGATCGTTTTGAGTATCCTCTATGAACAGGTGAGGTGGCTATGGAGACAAAGCCGTCTGCAATTGGAATTGCGATTCTCATAATAAGCGGAATACTGATTCTCGCAACTTTGAGCATCTACGGAGGTATCGGCTCTGCTGAGACTGCCGTGGACTTTCCAGGCACGGTGCTGAAAGTCGATGATGCGGCCGGCAAGCTGACAGTGAAGAAGGACGGGACGCGGTTTACTTTCGTCCTGGGCGGGCGGACCCAGTACGCCGGCGTGAAAGCACTGAAAGAGCTCAAGGCGGGGGATACGGTCACTGTCACCTACATCGTCATCGGCAGCCAGTACGTGGCGCAGAAGGTTGTCAAAAAATAAATGGAAATCAACGCGCATACTCAGTTTTGCGGAGTCATCGGGAATCCCGTCGAGCATTCACTTTCTCCGGCGATCCACAATGCCGCCTTCCAGAAACTCGGCCTCAATTGTGTGTATCTCGCGTGGAAGGTTGAAGCGATCGGCGATGCGATCAAGGGCCTCCGTGCGCTTGGGAACTTTCGCGGCGCCAGTGTCACCGTCCCGCATAAAGTATCGGCGATGTCGTTCCTTGACCATGTGGAAGCGACGGCGCGGCAGATCGGCGCGATCAACACGATTGTCGCGGAGAAGGGCCAGCTGACCGGGTACAACACCGACGCCACTGGTGCCTTGCGGGCGCTGAGAGAGGGAGGGGTGGAGCTCACGGAGCGGCGTATTGTCATGCTGGGCTCTGGTGGTGCAGCTCGAGCCATCGCTTTTGCTTTAGCGGCGGAGTCTGGTGCGGACAAGTTGACGCTGCTCGGAGTCGACGACAAAGAGCGAGCCATATTGGCGGCTGATGTCCGATCCAAGACCGTGTTGGCGGTTGAGGATTTCCATCTCGATGAGGCCGCTCTCGGCCGGACGCTTCCTGGGGCGCAGGTCCTGATCCACTGCACACCCATCGGCATGTCTCCCAAGATTGACGCCAGTTGCGTTCCTGCCTCGTTGCTTCACGCTGGTCTCGCCGTAATGGATATCGTCTATCATCCACGGGAGACCCGACTGCTCAAAGATGCGAAGCGCGCCGGGTGCAAGACGATTCCAGGCCTCGAGATGTTTCTCAATCAGGCCGTCACTCAATTCAATCTCTGGACCAATCAGTTGGCTCCAGTCGATGTGATGCGCGCTGCGTTGGAGTCTCGCCTCCAATGAACGTCGTGCTCATCGGGTATCGCGGCACCGGGAAGAGTACCGTTGGAAAAATAGTGGCCGCGCGCCTCGGTCGCACAATGATGTCGACCGACGCGGAGATGGTGAAGCGGACAGGACAGAGTATTCCGGAAATCGTTGCGCAGCACGGATGGGATTACTTTCGCGATCTGGAGTCCCAAGTTTGTCAGGAGTTGGCTGGTCGGGATGGACTGGTAATCGACACGGGTGGAGGGGCAATCCTTCGATCACAAAACGTCGAGACGCTGAAAAAAACCGGCATCCTGTTTTGGCTGACGGCATCAGTCGACACGATTACCAAGCGCATTGGTCTGGATACACAACGTCCCTCGCTTACAGGGGCCAAGTCCTTCGTCGACGAGATCCAAGACGTCCTGCGTGAGCGAACGCCAAAGTATGAGGCTGCGGCCGACCACGTCATTACGACCGATGGGCGTCCGATTGTGCAGATTGCAGATGAGATTCTTGCCCGGCTGTAGCCAGGTCGCGCGGCCCCTCGTGTTTTCAGATCGTATCCTTGACAAGTCTTCTCTTAAAATGATTCATGTATCCCCAGTGCGCCCGTAGCTCAGTTGGATAGAGCGCCGGGCTTCGAACCCGTAGGTCGCAGGTTCAATTCCTGCCGGGCGCACCATGCTCAGGGAGTTATGCCGACAGAGGATACAGGCGGGGTCGAAAGGTGGTAGGCTTGATTGCAGGATACGATATGGTTGGACTCGCCAATGTCCTTGTTGTGGAAGAGCCCTTCACAAAACGGACCCTATGAGCCCATGGGTCTGTGAGTGCGGATGGCAGAGTGGGTGAATCGAGCAAGAGGAGGGAAGTACCATGATCCCTATTTTGCACGACGTAAGAGCCGGGTTTTTCCTAGTGGTCGCACTGGCAATGCTGGCGTTTATTTGCGCGGTCGCCGGATTGGGAGCGGTGTTGCGGCCAGTGCGCTGGTCTGACCGGAAAGCGAACCGCTAATCGTGCGGGGGTTGTGTTCATCAACGACTCGCACCGGCTGCTGCCTTGTTAGAGTTTCCCCTAGGGAAGCCAACTACTCTCTCATTCTAGATCCTCAAGTCATTCTTGTTCCTTTTAATCCACCGTAGAAGTCTTCTGGGTAGATCTCGCCCTGGCTTTCTCCTGATTCGAACTCTCTTCCTCAGGTAGATCAATAAAGACACCAGGTATTCTCATTACCCTCCCTCAATCATCAACGCTATTAAGTCATTGATATAACGAATCTATATAGCCATCGGCCATAGGAAGTTGGCTAAAACAGGCCATTTTCAGCATCGGTGCTATATTTATTCAGAAGGGTTGAGCAAGAGAACGCTCCGATGAGATCGCATTATACGCTGATCACGTCGGCGACGGCTTTTCGAATTGAGGAACGAGTGAGTAACCTCACACAGAGGAGAGGAGTCATGAACAGAATGGTCGCGAAGTCTGGGGTTGTAGTAATGGGAATAATTCTTTTGTCCAGCCAAGGTTGTAGCATGAAATGGCTTCAGTCTGGTGGTGAGAGTGAATCCGGAGGCGCCAACTCGAATTTCCCGGGGATTTCACGTGGAGGTTCAAGTGGAGAATTGAGCGGCTTCTCTCAGAATCCATCGGAAGAACGTCTTGCGCAAGCCCGCGGTGGTTTCTCCACTTCGCTGTCTCCTTCGGATCCGAGCACTCGTCGGCGCGCCGAGCTCACGAAGGAAGAAAAAGCTGCACAGGAGGCAGGTCTTCAGGATGTCTTCTTCGGATACGACCAATGGACCCTGTCCAACGTCGGGATGGAAGCACTCAATCATGATGCCGGCTATCTCAAGGATCATCCAGGAGCTGTGCTAAAAATCGAAGGGCACTGTGACGAGCGTGGCACCAGCGACTATAACTTGGTCCTGGGGGATAAGCGGGCGAAAGCCGCGCGCAGCTATCTCGTTGAAGCCGGCGTGAGTCCAAAGCAGGTTGCGATTGTGTCTTTCGGCAAAGAACGTCCCTTCTGCTTTGATCGCGAAGAGTCGTGCTATCAACAGAACCGTCGCGGGCACATGCTCCTCGGTACGAAGAAATAAGAAGTTACGTGTTGATGCCTGTCTGGTCGTTTCTTTTGGCGGACTTCTCTCTGGCAGAGATTCAGGGGAAGTCTGTCAATCTAATTCTATAGCGTCTATCAAAGGGTGTTGGAGAGACGGATGCCTTCCTCGGTCGTAAAGAAACTCACCTCCCTCTTCAAGTCAGAGGTTGTGAAGCAGGCTCCCAGCAAGCCCCAGTCGCATGAGCGGCGTGTTCAACCGCGTTTCACGGCACAATTCCGTAGCACTTTCTCGGGACGGAAAGAGGAAGGCCAGGGTCGGACGCTCGATATTTCTTCCGGTGGGTGCAAAATCGAGAGCGACATGAAGGTGGCGCAGGGGGCCGCGTTCGAATTTCGGCTCTACGTCCCTGAATTAGACTGGCCGCTGCGGATCAATGAAGCCATGGTTGTATGGATTGAGGGTAATACATTCGGGATCTCATTCACGCGCATTCACCCCGAAGAGCTTGCCAAGCTCATGACCGTACTCGCAAATCTTGATCATGATGAGTGACCTTCCTTCTTCTCGCTCCAATATCTAGCGAGCCTGTTCCCTCTGCTAAGAGCCCCTTGGTCAGGATTCATATTGAGTTCGTCCTTTCTCCGCCCATACCTGCCATGAAGCACGATTGACATAGCGACCGCTACTGTCAGAAAGTACGGCCTCCCGTGGTGGCTGAAATGTATGCAGTCACCATCTTGGAAGGCGATATGTGGCGAGAATACATGGAAGTCTCGATCGAGCAATCCTGAACACATACGGGAGAAAGGAGTTGAGAGTGGAACAACGGTATGCGATCACGGTGAAGTTTTTGGTGGATGCCGATTCGGCGGAAGATGCTGAAGAAATGGTCGAAACCGCATGCGAAAAGGCTGCGGTGTCATTCCCTGAAATGAGTTATGAAGGGATTGAGGATATCGAGGAGGAGGAAGAAGAGTAACCCACGGCTCAGTCAGTATCTGGATGCAAGAAAACAGCAGTTTGTTCGACGTATAGGGCACAATGGGAAGTGAATCACGATCGATTCAATCCGGACGAGAAGTCGCCACCCTCGCTGGCGGCTGCTTTTGGTGTCTTGAGGCTGTCTACGATCAGATTAGGGGAGTTGAATCCGTCGAGTCAGGCTACATTGGGGGGGCCGTCGAAGATCCCACGTACGAGGCGGTCTGTGGCGGCCATACGGGTCATGCCGAAGCGGTTCGAGTAACCTTCGATCCACAAGTGATCTCCTACCGAGGGCTGCTCGAAATCTTTTTCATTATTCATGATCCAACCACCTTGAATCGTCAAGGCAACGACATGGGGACGCAGTATCGTTCGGCGATTTTTTACCACACCACTGCACAACAGCAGACAGCCGAGGCGTTGATCAAGACATTCAATCAGGAGAAGCTGTACTCCGCTCCGATCGTGACCCAGCTTGCGCCAGCCCCGCAATGGTACGAGGCGGAAGCCTACCATCAAGAATATTTCGTTCGAAATCCCCTCCAGGGTTACTGCCAGTTTGTGGTGGGTCCCAAAGTTGCGAAGTTTCGGAAGCAGTTTGCAGTACGACTCAAAACCTAGCGGGAAATTCCCCGTTATCGACGGGATAATCTGGCCAGCATCTCTTTCATACCACTGAAGACCGCAGGTTTCTGAAACATCTGGCGGGCTTTGAGCAGCACTTCGGCATGCGGAGGACAGAAGGGCCATTCGATGGCCGGACGGCCTTGCACTTGAGCTACAATCAAACCGTCTGGTCGATCGTTCGGACCATGGACGATAATCAAGGGATTGTCCGGATCGAGCAGACAGGCTTCATCTGGCTGAAGCGGCAGGCCTGCGGCTGGTTTGCTGAGCTGCACGCGCTGTTGGCCGTCTGAAAATACCGTGTCGCCTTCACGGAGGGGTCCGGGTGGGGCAAGTGAGTACAAGACGAGAGGGGCGCCCAAGATGATGACCACCACGAGCCCGATCGACCAGAGCGGAGGCTCAGTATGGCTGGTCTCATCTGGAGTCGATGGCGTGCTCATGTCCTCAACGCATCTTGTCAGGCAGATTGTGTGACAAGTGCATCGCTGTTCCAGAAACAGGTCGGGAACAGATAGGTGCCCGTGGGCATTCAAAATCCTAACACAACAGCTGGTGAAAGGCATGGGCGGGGCTGGGCCAGTTCAGGACTTTCCGTGGTTGATCGTTAAACATCACCTACCACCATTCTCAGCGGGATGAGAGGGGTAATCACCTTCTGTGTGAAAAAAATTCATGCTGTTTTGAATCCCATTCGAGTCGTCAGCTCGATTTAACAATTTGTTAACCAACCAGTAGCACCACCGCAATCCTCGTCAGTTATCCTCCCGACAGTTATGGAACAGTCAATACTACCGCTCATGTCTTGAAAGGAGTATTCGTATGACGCGACTGGCGTTGGCGACCATCGTCTGCGTGATCGGCCTTGGGTTGGTCTTCCAGGCCGATATTGTCCAAGCTGGACTTGAGGACATTCTCTACGAAAAAGGACAGCTCACGAAGGAAGAATGGATCAAAGCAAAAGCTGACAACGAAAAAACTACCGATGTGCAAGACAAAAAATTAGACGAAAAATTCCCCATCGCGGTGTCATATGGGAAAAAAGGTCTCGAGTTCACAAGCCGCGATGGAAATTTTGCGATGCAGCTAGGGGTCCGAGTTCAACTGCGCTATTCCTACCCACAAGAAGGCGATTCCCTCACCCCGGCCTCCATGGCAAATTTTGACGACAAAGACCATAGCTCATTCCGTGTCCGCCGCGCTCGGTTGAAAATCGGGGGGCATGGCTACCAGCCGTGGCTGAAGTACTACTTTGAATATGATTGGCCGAGCACTTCCCTGCTCGATTGGCGAGTGGAAGTCGCCAGATTTAAGTGGGCGACACTCCGCGTTGGACAATGGAAGGTTGAATACAATAGAGAACGAGTGGATTCGTCTGGCAATCAACAGTTTGTCGATCGATCGATTGTTAATGCACCGTTTACTCTTGACCGACAAATCGGGGCCAGGTTGGGCGGTGATCTCTTCGAAGGCACTCCTGCATACCTGATTTACAACGTCGGTGTCTTTACTGGCTTAGGTCTCAATCAACCCCATAATGACGACAAGCAAATGCTCTACTTAGGGAGACTCCAATGGAACTTCTTAGGACGCGATCTACCATTCTCGCAATCCGACGTGGATTATACAGAGAATCCTACGGGCAGCCTTGCAATAGCTGGGGCACACAACCGGTCCGATCGTTTCACCTTTCCCACGTCGTCACGAGGAGCCGGGGTGGTCGACGGTCAATTTGAAATCAACCAGGGCGTCCAGGAATTCGCCTTTAAATGGCGAGGGCTTTCTGTCCAGGAGGAATTTCACGTCAAAGAGGTTGTCAATCAAGTCAACGCGGCGAGAACGACCAGTTTAGGGGCTTATGCTCAAGCCGGGTATTTCCCGCATTATATGATTAACTTCATTCCTCAACCGCTCGAATTCGCCTACCGCTACGCATTTGTCGATCCAGACGACACGGTCCGCAATGACGTACGAAGAGAGCACACGGTCGCTGCCAACTGGTTCTTTGCAGGACATCGCAACAAGATCACGGTTGACTACTCCCATCTGACCCAAGCGGGTGGATTCACACCAGAGGATCGAGTCAGGGTCCAGTGGGATGTCTCCTTTTAGCGCAACTGGGTACCTGCAGCGTCGCGAAAAAGGTACTTGTGTTACAAAATTAACAGACTTGTAACACGGAATTAACACGCCAGGAATCACATCGTGATAGGTATAAACCTGTATAGGAAGGGATCACACATGAAGAATAGATTTCTCCACTATGCTCCCCTAT
>SPAW01000036.1 GCA_005239465.1 Nitrospira sp.
ATCAGCGGGCGCGGGACCGTCGTGACCGGGCGCTGTGAGCGGGGCATCGTGAAAGTGGGCGACGAGATCGAAATCGTGGGGTTAAAGCCCACCCAGACGACCGTCGTGACCGGCGTCGAAATGTTCCGCAAGGTGCTCGACGAAGGGCAGGCGGGCGACAATATCGGCGTGCTCTTGCGCGGGACCAAGAAAGAAGACGTCGAGCGCGGGATGGTGTTGGCCAAGCAGAAGAGCATCACGCCGCACACCAAGTTCAAGGCGGAGATCTATGTGCTGACCAAAGAAGAAGGCGGGCGGCATACCCCGTTCTTCAATGGCTACCGGCCGCAGTTCTACTTCCGGACGACCGATGTGACCGGGATCATGCAGTTGAATCCGGGGGAGGAGATGGTGATGCCGGGGGACAACGTGAGTGTGACGGCCGAGTTGATCAGCCCAATCGCGATGGATCAGGGGCTGCGCTTCGCGGTGCGCGAGGGCGGCAAGACAGTCGGCTCCGGCGTCGTGACGGAAATTCTGGCGTAGAGGAAGCGTCAAGCATAAGCGATTGGCGTGGTTTGGGCGAAGGCTTTGCACGTTTCACGCTTCAGGAGAATAAAAGATGCGAGAGATTTTTGATATGTCCTGTACGCTCTGCAAGCAGCGGAACTATTCGACCAACAAGAACAAGAAAAATGATCCGGATCGGTTGGAACGAAACAAGTTCTGCAAGTTCTGCCGGAAGCACACGCCTCACAAAGAGGTGAAGTGACGTGAAAGGGTAAGGGGTAAGGCGGAAGAGGACGGCTCGCGCGACCAGTCGCTAACGCTTCACCCCTCACGTATCACGGCCGGAGTAGGGGCATAGTGTTAATGGCAGCACGTCGGTCTCCAAAACCGAAAGTCTGGGTTCAAATCCTAGTGCCCCTGCCATACAGAGCTTGCTCGACCCGGAGCGCTTATGATGGGCGCGACGGGATAAACACCTTTTGAGGGTGTTGCAGTGTTTTAGAAATTGCTCGTACCGGGAGCCATATGATAGTTCAGGGCGACCGGAGGGACACCATCGGTGGAGTGAAACTAGTGAACAAGAGGCGGGGCAGGTACGCGTCTTGAGAGTGTAGGGGAACAAGGGAGTAGGGACGAAGAGTCTGATGTTCAAGCGCATGACAGAGTCGATTCGATTGTTTATCACGGACGTGCGGGGAGAAATGAAGAAGGTGTCCTTCCCATCCCGTTCGGAAACCCTCGGTTCGACGACCGTCGTCATTGTCTTCTGCATCCTGATGTCGCTGTATCTGTCGGTGATCGACTCATTTCTTGTGTGGCTGGTCGGCAAGCTCATCTGATCTGTGAGTGGCCAATTGAGCGTGGCGAGGGAGCGTCTGGTGTGGCTGTGGCCTGTAAACCTAAGGGTGGTGCATGACGAAGAACTGGTACGTCATTCATACGTACGCGGGGTTTGAGGGGCGCGTAAAGACAAGTTTGATGGAGCGCGCGAACCAGATGGGGCTCGTCGAGAAGCTTGGACAGGTGCTCGTGCCGACGGAGGATGTGATCGAAATCAAGGATGGCAAGCGACGGACCTCCCGACGCAAGTTTTTCCCCGGCTATGTCTTGGTGGAGCTGGAATCGCCGCTGGGCGATGAAACCTTGCAGATGATCAAGGAGACCCCGAAGGTCACCGGGTTTGTGGGCGGCGGGACGGTGCCGATGCCGCTGACCAACGAAGAGGTCGAGTCGTTGCTCAAGCAAGTCGACGCGGGACAAGCCGAGCCTCGTGAGCAGGTCAAGTTTATCAAAGGTGACAATGTTCGGATCGTCGACGGTCCGTTCCTTGGGTTTAACGGCTTGGTGGATGAAGTTGATCAGGACCACAGCCGACTGAAACTCATGGTGAGCATTTTCGGTCGGTCGACTCCGGTCGAATTGGGATTTTTACAAGTAGAACGGATTTAGCAATGTTGAATGTTGAATTGTAAATTTTCAATTTCGGCATTGAGCATTGAACATTTAACATTGAGCATTTGGAACGGAGTGGACGATGGCCAAGGAAGTTTCAGCGCAAATTAAGTTGCAGATTCCAGCAGGAAAAGCCAATCCGGCTCCTCCCGTAGGCCCCTCGCTCGGCCAGCACGGGGTCAACATCATGGAGTTCTGCAAGCAGTTTAATGCCAAGACCCAGAAGGAAGGTGACAGCATCATCCCTGTCATCATCACGGTCTACAAGGATCGTACGTTCACCTTCGTCATGAAGACGCCGCCGGCCTCGGATTTATTGAAGAAGGCTGCCGGGATCATCAAAGGATCTGGTGTGCCGCAGAAGGATAAAGTCGGCAAGATCACCAAGAAGCAACTGAACGAGATCGCCCAAAAGAAGATGGCCGACCTAAATGCGGCCGATTTGGAAGGGGCCGTCAAGATCATCGAAGGAACCGCCCGCAGCATGGGTGTCGTCATTCAAGGGTAATCTCGAGAGAGAAGGAGTTGAAGGCATGGGGAAGAAAATGAAGGCGGCGCTGGAGAAAGTTGAGCCGCGCGCCTATGGGCTGCGCGAGGCGGTCGAGGCCGTGAAGAAGGGGGCATTTGCGAAGTTTGACGAATCGGTCGATCTGGCGCTCAGGCTGGGGATCGATCCCAAGCGGTCCGATCAAATGGTTCGTGGGACGACATCCCTTCCCCATGGCACTGGGAAGAAGGTTCGTGTCCTTGTGTTCGCCAAGGGTGAGAAGGAGCAGGAGGCGCGTCAGGCCGGAGCCGACTATGTGGGATCGGACGATTTGATGGAAAAGATCAAGGGTGGGTGGATGGATTTCGATTGCGCGATTTCCACGCCGGACCTAATGGCGGCTGTTGGAAAACTCGGAAAGGTGCTTGGTCCGCGCGGGCTGATGCCGAATCCCAAGACCGGCACTGTCACCTTCGAAGTGGGGAAAGCCGTCGCGGATATTCGCAAGGGACGGGTGGAGTTCAAGGTTGAAAAGGCCGGTATTGTGCAGGTACCCGTCGGAAAAGTGTCGTTCGATCTCGCTAAACTGTATGACAATGCCTCGGCCATCATTGAATCCGTCATTAAGGCCAAGCCGGCCTCGTGCAAGGGGCGTTATCTCAAGAGTGCCACGATTTCCAGTACGATGGGTCCTGGCGTGAAGTTGGATACCGTCGCATTGACCAAGCAATGGAGCTAGGGGAGCAGACGTCAATCGACACTAGTCATTCGTCGATGGGAATGGCCGCAGACAAGAATTTGCACCACTGACCAGTGACCAATGACTGTTGTTGAGAAGGGAAGCAGCATGAACAAGGAAGAAAAAGCCACAGCAGTTGCGGAGTTGACCAAAAAGTTCGGTCGCGCGCGGCTAGCCATCTTGACGGAATGTGTCGGCCTTTCGGTCAATCAAGTGACGGAGTTGCGCAAGCAACTCCGTGGCGCGAAGGCGGAATACCGGATTGTCAAGAACACGCTCGCGGCTCGCGCAGCCGAGGGGACGGTCCTGGCTGGTCTGAAAGCGCACCTCAAGGGTCCAACCGGGGTTGTGATCGGGTATGACGATCCTGTCTTGCCGACGAAGGTGCTCAGGGATTTTATCGGTGCTGAAAAGCGCGACGAAAAGATTCGGATTACGGTCGGGGTGCTGGAAGGCAAGATCGTTCAGCCGACGGAATTAGCGGCCGTCGCGAAGCTGCCGAAGAAGGAAGTGCTCATTGCCATGTTGCTCTCGGCCATGCAAGGGCCGATCCGCGGCGTGGTATATACGCTCAGTGCAGTCTTAACGAAATTTGTGCGAGTCATTGCAGCCATTCAAGACAAAAAGAAAGGGGAGGGAGACATGTCAGCAACCGCATCAAAACTGTCACAGGAAGAATTGATTAAGGCCATCGAGGGCATGAGCGTGCTCGATTTGGCGGAACTCGTGAAGGGGTTGGAAGTCCGCTTCGGCGTCACGGCGGCCGCTCCGGTTGCCGTGGCCGCAGCTCCAGCCGCCGGCGGTGGCGCGGCAGCCGCAGCCGAGGAGAAGACAGCGTTCGATGTCATCCTTGCGTCTGCACCGGCTGACAAGAAAATTCAGGTCATCAAGGTGGTGCGCGAGTTGACCAGCCTCGGTCTGAAGGAAGCGAAAGACCTCGTGGAAGGCGCGCCGAAGCCGGTGAAGACCGGTGTGACCAAGGAAGAAGCCGACACGATGAAGAAGAAGCTTGAAGAAAGCGGCGCCAAAGTCGAAATCAAGTAAGAACGTCATTCGTCATCGGACATTGGTCAATCGTCGGGAGCAGGTTCCTGTGGTTTTCACCATTTGACTAGTGACCGTTGGCTTCTGTTCACTGACCGACTAGCGTGGAGGAGTGGGAATGTCCGAAACGACTCTACTAGAGTTCGTCGAGCGGAAAGATTTTTCTCGCATTCGAACCAACATCGATATTCCAGATCTGATCGAGATCCAAAAGCGTTCCTACGAAGAGTTCCTGCAAATGGAAGTCGAGCCGGAGCGCCGAAAGGATCACGGATTGCAGGCGGCGTTGGCGAGCGTGTTTCCGATCCCCGACTATAACAATACGGCGATGCTCGAGTTTTCGAGCTACACCTTGGGGACGCCCAAATATGACGAGCGGGAATGTCTTGAGCAAGGCATGACCTTCGCGGTGCCGTTGAAGCTGCGCGTTCGTCTGGTGGTGTTCGATAAGGAAGACAAGGGGCCTCGGAAGAAAGTGCTCGACGTCCGCGAGCAAGAAGTCTACGTCGGTGAATTGCCGCTGATGACGGAACGTGGCACTTTTATCGTCAACGGAACCGAGCGGGTGGTCGTCAGTCAGCTCCACCGTTCGCCGGGCGCTTCCTTTACCCATGACAAGGGGCGCACCCATGCGAGCGGCAAGGTGTTGTACTCCGCCCGCATTATTCCTTACCGAGGCTCCTGGCTCGATTTTGAGTTCGATGCGCGGGATATTCTCTATGTCCGTATCGACCGCCGTAGGAAAATGCAGGCCACCATATTGTTGAAGGCCTTCGGTTATTCGAGCGACGATTTGCTCAAGATGTACTACCCGGTCGAAGAAATTCGGGTGGTGAAGGGTAAGTTCTTCCGTAAACTGGATGCGGAGATCCATCATGGGCTTCGGTGTTCGGCGGAAGTCACGGAGAAGGGCAGCAAGGAACCGCTCGTGCGGGAAGGCGCCAGGTTGACCAAGGGCATGATTGCCAAGCTGAAGGCGTCTGGGGTGAAGGAAATCCCTCTTCTCCCGACGGAGTTGGTGGGCCGCGCCATTCTCACGGAATTGGTCGATTCCAAGAAGAACAAGTTGGCGGAGAAAAATCAGCGGCTGACCGCTGAGACCGTGGAGCAGATTGTCGAGAGCGACGTCGAGGAATTCAAGGTCATCTATCTCGACATGGCGACAGCTACGCCGGTGATCCTCGACACCTTGGAGATGGAGAAGATTGGATCGAAGGAAGAAGCGATGGTGGAGATCTATCGTCGTCTTCGTCCGGGCGAAACCCCGTCCGTCGATACCGCACGGGCGCTGTTCGACAATCTGTTCTTGAATTCCAAGCGCTACGATCTGTCTCCTGTCGGTCGCCTCAAGCTCAATAAAAAGCTTGGATTGGACCTGCCGCTCGAGCAGCGCACGCTCACGGCCCAGGACATCGTCGAAGTGATTCGGTACCTCGTCAATCTCAAGATGGGCAAGGGAGAGATCGACGACATTGACCACTTAGGAAATCGTCGTGTTCGATCGGTCGGAGAACTGCTTGAGAATCAGTTTCGGTTGGGTCTGGTCCGGATGGAACGGAGTATCAAGGAGCGCATGAATCTCCTCGATATGGAAACCGTGCTGCCCCACGATCTCATCAATGCCAAGCCGGTTGTGGCGGCGGTGAAGGAGTTTTTCAGCAGCAGCCAGCTGTCGCAATTCATGGACCAAACGAACCCGCTGGCTGAAATTACGCACAAGCGGCGTCTGTCGGCCCTTGGTCCTGGTGGGTTGACGAGAGAACGGGCCGGATTCGAAGTCCGCGACGTGCATCCGTCGCACTACAGCCGTATTTGTCCGATCGAAACGCCGGAAGGTCCGAACATTGGTTTGATTACATCGCTCGCGACCTATGCGCGGATTAATCAGTTTGGATTCATCGAGGCGCCCTATCGAAAAGTCGTGAAGGGGCGCGTGACGGATGAGATCGAATTTCTCTCGGCCATCGAGGGTGACAAATACATCATCGCCCAGGCCAACTCCAAAGTGGATGGAGTGGGTCGGCTGGTTTCAGAGACCGTTTCATGTCGTCACGGCGGCGACTTCGTCATGGCGACGCCGGACAAAATCGAGTACATGGACGTGTCCCCGAAGCAAGTGGTCAGCGTTGCGACGGCCCTCGTGCCGTTCTTGGAACATGACGACGCCAACCGCGCGCTCATGGGCTCCAACATGCAACGCCAAGCGGTTCCCTTGGTGACCTCTGAGGCTCCCTTGGTCGGCACCGGGATGGAAGCGGTGGTGGCGCGAGATTCGGGATACGTCATCCAAGCTCGTCGAGCCGGCGTCGTGGAAAGCGTCGATGCCACGCGTATCGTGGTGCGGGTTGATTCGAAGGATGGGAAAAAGGGAAAAGATTCCGGATTGGACGTCTATGATTTGATCAAGTTCCAGCGATCGAATCAAAATACCTGCATCACCCAAACTCCGGTGGTTCGGATCGGTCAACCGGTGAAGAAGGGGCAAGTGCTCGGGGATGGGCCGGCGATCGATCACGGAGAGCTCGCATTAGGGAAAAACGTCCTTGTGGCCTTCATGCCATGGGGCGGATACAACTTCGAAGACGCCATTTTACTCAGCGAAAAATTGGTTCGCGAAGATGCCTTCACGTCGATTCATATCGAAGAGTTTGAGGTGGAGGCCCGCGACACAAAGCTCGGTAAGGAGGACGTCACTCGCGATATCCCGAATGTCGGAGAGGAAGCGCTCCGGAATCTCGATGAAAGCGGCATCATCCGTATAGGAGCCGAAGTGAAGCCAGGTGACATTTTGGTCGGCAAGGTAACGCCCAAGGGCGAAACCCAACTCACGCCGGAAGAAAAGTTGCTTCGAGCGATCTTCGGTGAGAAAGCCGGTGACGTGAAGGATACCTCGTTGACCGTGCCTCCGGGAGTGGAAGGCATCGTGGTCGACGTCAAGATTTTCTCTCGCAAAGGTCTCGACAAGGATGAGCGGTCGAAGAGCATCGAGACCGACGATCAGATGAAATTGCAGCGTGATCACCATGAAGAGCTGCGGATTATCGAGGAAGAAAAGACAAAGAAGATTCGGAAGCTCTTGCTTGGTAAGGTGGTGGGCCGCGATCTGATGGATCCGGACACCGGTGACGTTATTTTGAAGAAGAAGGGCAAGCTGACGGCGGAGATTCTCAAGCGGTTGCCCGATGACACGGTGCGCCACATTATTCTCAGCGATCCGGATGAACAAAAAGAATTGGAAGACGTGGAGCGACGGGCAAAGGAGCAGATCGAAATTCTTCAGACGCTCTATGACGAGAAAGTCGGTCGCTTGAAACGAGGCGATGAATTGCCGCCCGGCGTGATCAAGCTGGTCAAAGTGTACATCGCCATGAAGCGTAAGATTCAAGTCGGCGATAAGATGGCCGGGCGTCACGGCAACAAGGGCGTCGTGTCTCGGGTGTTGCCCGAAGAAGACATGCCCTATTTGCCGGACGGGACGCCGGTCGAGATCGTGCTGAATCCCCTTGGCGTGCCGTCGCGTATGAACGTGGGCCAGATTTTAGAAACTCATCTCGGCTGGGCCGCTAAAGCCTTGGGGATCAAGGTGGCCAGCCCGGTGTTCGATGGAGCATCGGAGAAAGAAATCAAGGATCTGCTCAAGAAGGCCAAATTACCGCCGAGCGGACAAAGCCAGCTGATCGATGGCAAGACGGGTGAGCCTTTCGGCAGCCCGGTCACCGTCGGGTATATGTATGTGCTCAAGCTCCACCACTTGGTGGATGACAAGATCCACGCGCGGTCCATCGGTCCGTATTCTCTCGTGACGCAGCAGCCGTTGGGCGGGAAGGCCCAATTCGGCGGTCAGCGCTTGGGAGAAATGGAAGTTTGGGCGTTGCAGGCCTATGGTGCGGCCTCGACGCTGCAAGAGTTCCTCACGGTCAAGTCCGACGACGTGCCGGGTCGGTCACGCATGTATGAAGCAATCGTGAAAGGCGAACCCTTCCTGGAACCGGGGTTGCCTGAGTCGTTTAACGTCTTGGTCAAAGAGTTACAGAGCTTGGGGCTCGACGTTGAGTTGGTCAAGACGCAAGACTAACCACTTGAGTGCCGGTTGAAATCCGGTATCAGAGGAGGTCACTACCTTGGAAGGCGTATATACATTGTTTGAAAAACCGCGAGATGCGGTGTCATTCGATTCGATGCGCATTCGCATTGCGTCGCCCGAGAAAATCCGGTCCTGGTCGTACGGCGAGGTGAAGAAGCCGGAGACGATCAACTACCGGTCGTTCAAGCCGGAAAAAGACGGGCTATTCTGTGCCAAGATTTTCGGTCCGATCAAGGACTGGGAGTGTAACTGTGGCAAGTACAAGCGCATGAAGCACCGCGGCATCGTCTGCGATAAATGCGGCGTCGAGGTGATTCAATCGAAAGTGCGTCGCGAGCGCATGGGCCATATCGAATTGGCCGCGCCGGTCGCGCACATCTGGTTTCTCAAGGGCGTGCCGAGTCGGATCGGGACGTTGCTCGACATGAGCCTCAAGCAGTTGGAAAAGATCCTCTATTTTGAGAGTTACGTCTGCGTGGATCCGGGTTCAACAGATCTGTCTGAAAAGGAATTGGTTCCTGAAGACAAGCTGCGCACCCTGCTCTCCGAATTCGGTTCCAGTGGATTCAAGGTAGGAATCGGCGCAGAGGCCATCCGTGACTTGCTGCGGAAGATCGATATCAACGCGCTGTGGGATGAACTGCAGGTAAAGGCGAAGGCGTCGACCTCGGCGGCGATGAAGAAGAAATACGCCAAGCGCCTGAAGGTACTTGAGGCGTTTCGCAAGTCCGGCAACAAGCCGGAGTGGATGATTATGGATGTGATCCCGGTGCTGCCACCGGAGTTACGTCCACTGGTTCCCCTCGATGGCGGCCGGTTTGCGACGTCTGACTTGAACGACCTCTATCGGCGTGTGATCAACCGGAACAATCGGTTGAAGAGGTTGATGGAACTGAAGGCGCCAGGCGTCATCATTCGGAACGAGATGCGGATGTTGCAAGAGGCTGTCGATGCCCTATTCGACAACGGCCGCCGAGGCCGCGCGATTCGTGGACCTAACAAGCGTCCGCTCAAGTCTTTGAGTGACATGCTGAAGGGGAAGCAGGGCCGGTTCCGTCAAAATCTCCTCGGCAAACGTGTGGATTACTCCGGCCGTACGGTCATCGTTGTCGGTCCCGAGCTACGCCTCCATCAGTGCGGGTTGCCCAAGAAGATGGCGTTGGAATTGTTCAAGCCGTTTATCTTCCACAAGCTGGAAGCGCGCGGGGCGGCGACCACCATTAAGAGTGCCAAGCGATTGGTCGAAAAAGAGCGGCCGGAGGTCTGGGATGTGCTCGACGAAGTGATTCGTGAGCACCCGGTGTTGCTGAATCGTGCTCCGACGCTCCACCGACTAGGCATTCAAGCGTTTGATCCGGTGCTGGTCGAAGGCAAGGCGATCCGATTGCATCCGCTCGTATGTGCCGCATTCAACGCGGACTTTGACGGAGACCAGATGGCGGTTCATGTGCCGTTGTCCGTCGAAGCGCAGGTCGAGGCGCGGGTTTTGATGATGTCCATTAATAATATTCTCTCGCCGGCCAATGGCAAACCGATTGCCGTGCCATCACAGGACATGGTGTTGGGATGTTACTGGCTTACGAAAGAGCGGTTGGGCGCGAAAGGCGAGGGTAAGGTGTTCGGGTCTCCTGAAGAAGTGCGGATCGCCTTTGATGCGCGTGAAGTGGAAGAACATGCGCGAATCATGGTGCGCATTGCGGGGGCATTGGTGCAAACCACTGTCGGTCGCGTGTTGCTATCCGAAATCCTTCCTGCAAGCCTGCCGTTTGACAATGCGAATAAGCTTATGACTAAAAAGGAGATGACGAAGCTGATCGACTCGGTCTATCGGCAGACTGGTCATCGAGACACCGTCGAGTTCCTCGATAAGATCAAGGATATCGGATTTACCTATGCCACACGGGCAGGCCTGTCGATCTGCATTGACAACATGCATATCCCGAGCAAGAAGGAAGACTTTATCGGGAAAGCGCAGCGCGAAGTAAACGAGATCGAGAAGCAGTATTCCGAAGGTTTGATCACCAACGGCGAACGGTACAACAAGGTTATCGATATCTGGGCGCATGTGACCGAGCAGGTCGCCAATGAGATGATGAAGGAGCTCGGTGCCGGAGGAGATCCAGGCAAGGCGGAATCCTTCAATCCGATCTTCATGATGGCCGACTCCGGTGCGCGAGGCAGCTCGCAGCAGATTCGGCAGTTGGGTGGCATGCGCGGCCTAATGGCCAAACCATCCGGCGAAATCATCGAGACTCCGATCACGGCCAACTTCCGTGAAGGATTGACGGTGTTGCAGTACTTCATTTCGACCCACGGCGCGCGAAAAGGTCTCGCCGACACCGCATTGAAAACGGCGAACTCCGGCTATCTGACTCGGCGGCTCGTTGATATCGCCCAGGATGTGATCATCAACGAGATCGATTGCGGGACGCACGACGGTATTATCGTCAGCGCACTGGTGGAAGGCGGAGAAATCATTCAGCCGCTGGAAGAGCGTGTACTTGGTCGCTTAGCGGCCGAGGATATTCGCGATCCTGTGACCGGAGAAATCATCGTGTCGCGGAACGAGGAAATCAACGAAGAGTTGACCAAGTCGATTGTGGAGGCGGGAGTTGACCGCGTCAAGATTCGGTCAGTGCTGACATGTCAATCACTGCGTGGCGTCTGTCGCGCCTGCTATGGCCGTGACCTGGCGCGTGGTCGCCTGGTTGAAAAGGGTGAGCCCGTCGGTGTCATTGCCGCACAGTCAATCGGCGAACCTGGAACCCAGCTGACGATGCGAACCTTCCACATCGGTGGTACGGCCAGCAAAGTCGTCGAGCAGACGGTTCTCGAAGCCAAACATGCCGGGCGAATCAGGTACATGAGTTTCGATGCCAAGAAGAACGCGGATCTGCACAACGCCGGTATCGCGGTGCGGAATAAAGAGGGTGAATGGGTTGTCATGAATCGCAATACGAAGATTGCGATTGTCGATGACAGCGGCCGTGAACGTGAAAAGTACCCGGTCGTCTATGGGGCAAAAATCAAGATCAAGGATGGCGATCCGGTGGTCGTGGGGCAGAAGCTGGTTGAGTGGGATCCATACTCGCTTACCATTTTGACCGAGGTGGGCGGCAAGGTGGCCTATGGTGATATCGTGGAAGGTGTCACCATGAAGGACGAGTTCGATGAGGTGACCGGCTTGTCACGCAAAGTCATCATCGAGCACACGGGCGCGACCCTCCGTCCGCGCGTGTCGATCAAGGACGACGGTGGCAAGACGGCGAAGGTGTCCGGCGGTTCCACTACCGTCGCGCGGTACTTGTTGCCGGTGGGAGCCCACATCTTTGTCGAGAAGGGAGCCCTGGTGCATCCCGGCGACGTGCTGGCCAAGATTCCTCGCGAAACGACGAAGACCAAGGATATTACCGGAGGTCTTCCGCGTGTCGTGGAACTGTTCGAGGCGCGGAAACCGAAGGAGCAGGCGGTTATCACTGAGATCGACGGAGAAGTGTCCTACGGCGGCTTTGTAAAGGGCCAGCGTAAGGTCCTCGTCGACAATAAAGTGGGCGACGTGAAGGAATACTTCATTCCGAAAGGCAAGCACGTCAACGTGCACGAGGGTGATTGGGTGCGAGCCGGCGAACCGTTGATGGATGGTTCAGCCAATCCGCACGACATTCTCGATGTGCTTGGTCCCAATGAATTGCAGAAATACCTAGTGGATGAAGTGCAGGACGTCTACCGCTTGCAAGGTGTCTCGATCAACGACAAACACATCGAGATCATCGTACGGCAAATGCTCCGCAAGGTGCGGGTCGAAGATCCGGGCGACTCGCAGTTCTTGCCGGGTAGTCAAGTCAGCAAGAGCGTATTCGAGAAGGAAAACGAACGGGTGCTCGCAAAGGGTGGTAAACCTGCCTTGGGCAAGCCCGTTCTGCTCGGGATCACGAAGGCTGCCTTGACGACCGATAGCTTTATCTCGGCGGCGTCCTTCCAGGAAACCACGCGAGTGCTCACAGAAGCTGCCATCAATGGGCGCGAGGATAATTTGTTGGGCCTGAAAGAAAACGTCATTGTGGGACGGTTGATTCCAGCTGGGACTGGATTTGAAGAATACAGAGACACGTTCGTCATTAGTGAAAAATCAGAGGTGGCAGCAGTTGGAGCCACTCCGGCAGCGGCTGCTGTCACTTCTGATGCCGCCGCCGCCACGGGTGACGTCTCGCGGTCGTAGATTAGCGAAGCGATCGCGCCTCACTTGACAGCGAGCAGGCACATCACTATAATTCGACGGCTTTGCTCCTATGAGCAGGGTTGCGTGTGCTTTTGGAGAAGGTTCGAACACGATGCCGACCATCAATCAGCTGGTAAGAAAAGGCCGGAACCTCGTTAAAGCGAAGACGAAAAGCCCGGCCCTGAAATCCTGCCCGCAGAAACGGGGGGTCTGTCTTCGCGTCTACACCACGACGCCGAAGAAGCCGAACTCGGCATTGCGGAAAGTCGCGCGTGTGCGTCTGACAAATGGGATGGAGGTCACGACCTATATCCCTGGTGTCGGGCACAATTTGCAGGAACATTCGATCGTGCTTGTGCGCGGCGGTCGTGTGAAGGACCTTCCCGGTGTCCGCTATCACTTGGTCCGCGGCGCATTGGATGCAGTGGGGGTTGCTGATCGCAAGCAGAGTCGTTCGAAGTATGGAGCGAAGCAGCCGAAGTGAGAATTAATGATTTATTCATCATTGATTCAATCGTCAATGAATGAATCAATGAGGAAATAACAAAGTAGGACAAGATGCCACGTAGTAGATTTTTAGGTCAACGCGAAGTGCTTCCCGATGTGCGGTATCGCGACAAGCTTGTCGGGAAATTTATCAATACGCTGATGAGCGGTGGGAAAAAGAGTACGACGGAGCGGATTTGCTACGGGGCTTTCGATGTCATTCATGAGAAAACCGGTGGTGATCCGCTGAAGATCTTTAAGGCAGCTATTGATAATGTGAAGCCGATCGTTGAGGTGAAGTCTCGCCGCGTGGGAGGGGCCTCGTATCAGGTTCCAGTCGAAATCAGGCCCACACGACGAGTGTCGTTGGCGCTTCGTTGGTTGTCGGAATATGCGCGTACGCGCGGCGGCAAGAGTATGCGAGAGAAGCTCGCGGCTGAGCTACTGGATGCGTCGAACAACACAGGGGCCGCGGTGAAGAAACGGGAAGACGTGCATCGGATGGCGGAGGCGAATAAAGCGTTCGCCCATTATCGCTGGTAACGTCGTTCTGTGCTGCAGTTGAGCCATGCTGCGATCCACTGACGTGGGGTGCCCCTGAATCGCAGCAGTGTAATTGGGCTTGACCTGCAGCACATGTGTTTTTAGAGGATTGAAGTGGCTCGACAATCATCGCTAGAACATACAAGAAACATCGGCATCATGGCCCACATCGATGCGGGGAAAACTACGACCACCGAGCGGATCTTGTACTACACGGGCATGACGCACAAGATGGGCGAGGTCCATGAGGGCGCTGCGACGATGGACTGGATGGAGCAGGAGCGTGAGCGCGGCATCACGATCACGGCTGCAGCGACGACCTGTTTCTGGAAAGACCATCGCATCAATATTATCGATACCCCCGGTCACGTCGATTTTACGATCGAAGTTGAACGGTCGTTGCGTGTGCTTGACGGCGCCGTCGCGGTGTTCGACTCGGTCCAGGGTGTGGAGCCGCAATCTGAAACTGTCTGGCGGCAGGCGGACAAATATCAGGTCCCGCGCATTGCGTTCATGAACAAGATGGATCGGACCGGCGCCGACTTCTATTTCAGTGTTCAGACCATTATCGATCGTTTAGGGGCGAATCCCATTCCCATCCAGATTCCGATCGGAAGAGAGTCGGAGTATCGTGGTTCCATCGATCTGATCACGATGAAGGCATATGTGTACGACGATGAAACGCTCGGCGCAAAGTATGCGATTGAAGAGATCCCTGCGGATTTGTTGGACAAGGCCAAAGAGTACCGGGAAAAAATGCTCGAGGCGGTTGCGGAATTCGACGACCAGGTCATGGAAAAGTATCTCAATGGCCAGGCTTTGACGGAAGAGGACATTCGCCGTGTGGTTCGAGCCGGCGCGATCACCATGAAGGTGACGCCGGTGCTCTGTGGATCGGCGTTCAAGAACAAGGGCGTGCAGCAATTACTCGACGGAGTCGTCGACTTCCTGCCCTCCCCACTTGATATTCCATCCGTCACGGGCATCGATCCACATACTAATAAAGAGGTTAAGCGTAAGGCTTCGGACGGCGAGCCCTTTGCCGCGCTGGCGTTCAAGATCATGTCTGATCCCTTTGCCGGACAGTTGACGTATTTCCGAGTCTACTCCGGCACGTTAAAAACTGGAACGCCGGTTCTCAACGTCACGAAGGGAACCAAGGATCGTATCGGTCGTCTCTTAAAGATGCATGCGAACAAGCGCGAGGATATCGACGTGGCCTACGCAGGAGACATCGTGGCGGCCGTCGGTCTCAAAGGGGCGACGACCGGCGACACGTTGGCCGATGAGAAACAACCTGTCCTGCTCGAAGTCATGAAGTTTCCAGAGCCGGTTATCGCGATGGCGATTGAGCCGAAGACGAAACAGGATCAGGAGAAGATGGGTTTTGCATTGCAGAAGCTGGCGCAAGAAGATCCCTCGTTTCGTGTCCGTACCGATGAGGAGACGGCGCAGGTCATTATTGCGGGCATGGGCGAACTGCATCTCGAAATCATCGTCGATCGCCTGTTAAGAGAGTTCAAGGTTGAGGCGAATGTCGGCAAGCCGGAAGTCGCATTCAAGGAAACGATCAGGCGGAAGGCCGAAGCTGAATCGAAATACATCAAGCAAACGGGTGGTCGTGGGCAATACGGCCACGTGGTGCTGACGGTAGAGCCGGCTGAGCCGGGTAAGGGCTTGGAGTTCGTCAACAAGATCGTCGGCGGCACGATTCCGAAAGAATATATTCCGGCCGTCGAAAAGGGTGTCAAAGAACGTATGGAAAATGGAGTCATCGCCGGATATCCCTTGCGCGACATACGCGTGACATTGATCGATGGTTCCTATCACGACGTCGACTCAAACGAAATGGCGTTCAAAATTGCCGCGTCGATGGGTTTTTCCGACGCCTGCAAGAAAGCCGATCCCGTGCTGCTCGAGCCGATTATGAAAGTCGAAGTCCTGGTTCCACAGGATTTTATGGGCGACGTGATCGGCAATTTGAACGGTCGTCGCGGAAAAGTGCAAGGCATGAAGGTTCGTGCCGGCGCGCAGGCGATTGAGGCGTCGGTGCCTCTCAGTGAAATGTTCGGCTATGCCACCGATCTTCGCTCGCGCACGCAGGGTCGCGCAACGTACAGCATGGAATTTGATCGATACGACCAAGCCCCTCGACAGATTTCAGAAGCCATTATCGCCAAGTATCGTGGTGAGTAATTACTGGTGGTTGAAGCGTAAGTAGCAGGGAGGAGCCGGTATGGCGAAGGCGAAATTTGAGCGGAAGAAGCCGCACGTGAACATTGGGACGATCGGGCACGTGGACCACGGGAAGACCACGCTGACCAGTGCGTTGACCAAGATCTGCGCGGACAACGGCTTGGCGAAGTTCATCAGCTACGACGAAGTGGCCAAGGCGAGCGAGAGCCAAGGCCGCCGCGACGCCACCAAGATCCTGACCATCGCCATTAGCCACGTCGAGTACGAGACCGTGAAGCGGCACTATGCGCACGTCGACTGCCCGGGCCACGCCGACTATGTGAAGAACATGATTACCGGCGCCGCCCAGATGGATGGGGCGATTCTGGTCGTGAGCGCCGCCGATGGCCCCATGCCGCA
>SPAW01000037.1 GCA_005239465.1 Nitrospira sp.
CCTGCGAGTCGTCGGCCTTGTAGGCTAGTTCTTCGAAGGTGTGCTGGTCTGCTTTGGCACAGATAAGAGTGGAAAAACATCGATCTGCCATTGTTGGTCTGACTCCTTATCAAACGTGACTCCAAAAAAGTTCGAGCCCCAACCACGCCATGAGTGGTTGAGGCTCTTATCGCCTCTCTCGTTGATGAATTCTTCCCGCGCGTTCCGGGGTGGCAGCGGTCTTACTTCAGGGTCGCCAATTGTCCTGTCGTGAACACAATCGTCAATTCGTTCGAGAACCGCTCCTTCTCTCTGATGGTGGTGACACCCTCCTCGTCTTCTTCCTCGGATTTGTCGACGACCTTGATCGTTGCTTCACACTGCACCTCATTGTTACGACCAGGACATTGGGAGAAAACGTCTACCGTGCGGGTCCGCATCATAACACCTTTTCGGCGACAGATGAACCCAACTGGGAAACACCGACGAAAGGAAGAGGGATTACGTCAGGATCGCCGTCTTCCCGTTGGCAAAGACGAGCGTCAGCTCGTTGGTGAAATACTCCTTTTCTCGTTGGATGATTGTCCCATTGTCCTCCTCCTCGGTGGAGCAAGAAACGGCCTTTACCGATTGCCACGCTGACAGGTGTCGCTGTTCTCCGGAACCAAAGATTCCGTTCAACATTCCACTTACGGCGAGCAAGCCGATGTGACCCGAATGCAAGGGAGTCAATGGACGTCCGGAGATGTTTGGTGGCTCCGCAAACAAGATCCGACCCGCTTGCCGGTAAGCTGCCGACCGCGGTAGCATCTCCTCGATTTCATCGAGCGGCAGGCCGCGATAGGAGAGCTGGACGGGGCCACTTTCTGGCACGTTAAACCGAGGGTCAGGATCGGGAGGCAGGACCGGGAGTTGCTCCGGATTTCGCGAGAGGTGGTCGTAGTGCAGTCGAGCGCGCGTGATGTCGCTATCTTGCAGCCGCTGCCTCTCGCGCCGATTCTGACGCACAGCCAGCACAACGACCTGCTTGTAGCGGACGCATGCCGGATCGCCGAGACGGTACACTCGGGCATCACGGAACTGCGTAGCCAGTATCTGGCCGCAGTCTGCAATCCGTTCGCCGGGGATGACCAACACCAGAATGCCGCCCGCCTTTACCCAGCGGTAGGTATGGCTGAGAAAGACTTGCTCCATGCGACGATTCTTGCCAGGGCCAAGTTCCCAGTCATACGGAGGGTTCAAGTACAGCAATGAAAAGCTGTCTACCGAACAGTGTGTTTCGAGCGCATTGCCGTGGACGACTGTTGCCACTCGTTCTCTGGTCTGTTCGGCCCGATAAGCGTCGATCTCGATTCCATATCGCAGTACGCCGGGGTCTGCGGTGATGGCAGCGAACGCTACGCCATCGCCGACGCATGGATCGAGCGCCGTCCAAGGCGTTAGGGGAAACCGAAGAATCGCTCTGATGCGGCTCGCCTCGGCTGCTGGCAGCGGGTAGAAGCCAAGGCGCACTTTGCCGACAAGTCGCAAGGGAATGCTCCTTTCTCGAAACCACGGTGGTGTGTGATTTAAAGCAACAACAGCTCTTGCCTGAACGGTCCGGGTCTACGGGTGTGCGGCCGCCGGGGGACGGGGTGGAAACGTCTCCTGCTCGATCACATAACCAATCGCGCCATAGCCCCTCAGCCTGCGCTCGTACATCCTCGCCAGCATCGGAACGCAGTTGTCCACATAATCGTAGACCTGCACGAATCGTTTGTTGTCGTGGAGACGATGCAACCGTCCCACATACTGCTGCAACGTGCCCTTCCAGGAGATCGGCATGGCCAGAAATAGCGTGTCCAGACGCGCGTCGTCAAACCCTTCTCCGATGTAGCTTCCCGTCGCCAAAATCACGCGCGATTCATTCTCCGGCACCGATGCCAGGGCCTCCGCCGTCGAGCGACGCTGCTTCTTCCCCATACCGCCCTTCAAAACAAAGACGTGCTTGGCAACACCCGCAAGTTTGGCTGCGAAATACTGGAGATGCTCTGTCCGACCGGTCAGCAGCAGCGGGCAACGTCCCGATTCCATGGCGCACACGATGTCGTTGGCGATCATCTCGTTGCGTGAGACATCGTTCACGAGCGCGGCATAGATGTCCTGAATCGTGACCTCGGTGAGTTCGGGCGCCGTCCGAAACTCCGTGTGGCGGGGAGTCACCTTGTGCGCGAAGGGCGTCGTTTCGGTCATCGTCCGGGCGCTCATGCTGAACCGTACTGGGCCACACTGCATGTAAATGATCGGATGGTGGCCGTCCTTCCGTGTTGGCGTGGCGGTCAGACCGACGACATACTTTGCCTTTACCTGCCTCATCACCTGTTCGAACGTGAAAGCGGATATATGGTGGCATTCATCGACGATCACCTGACCGTACTCGGCAACGAAGTCCTTCACTGCGTCCTTTCGGTACAGGCTTTGAATGACAGCGACATCCACGCAACCCGTCCGGTCCGTTTTCCCACCACCGATATGCCCGATCGATTTGGCCGGCAGATCCAAGAACATCCCAAGGCGCTCCTGCCACTGATCGAGCAACTGCTGCCGGTGAACGACGATCAGAGTGTTGACCTTGCGTTTCGCGATCAACCACGCGGCAACGGTGGTTTTTCCGAACGCTGTCGGAGCGCAGAGGATCCCTTCGTCGTGGCCGGTGATCTTCGCGACGGCTTCCTCCTGGAACGGCCGAAGCTGACCCAGGAACTCCACTTCAATCGCTGTGCCCGCGTACCGTTCGTCCCGAACTTCGGGCCGGATCTTGTGCGCCTCGAGAAGAGCCAACGTCTCCGTCAGGCATCCACGAGGCACAGCGATGTGCTGGGCGAATTCCTGGCCGCATGCAATCACACGCGGCTTGTCGTAAGTCGAGAGCCGCATCGCCTGAGCTTTGTAGAACTCGGGGTTCTGAAATGCTGCCAGTCGGAGTAGCCGATTCAGCATGGCTGGTGGGAGATCCTTCTTTTCCACGTAAACAAGATTCGCGCGAATGATCTGAACAGTCCTTGGCAGCGGCCCTTCGATCGGCTGCTCTCTCCGCTTGCGGGAAGGCGGCAAGGTCCACGGGTCTTGTGCATCCTCGTCATCGGCGATGCTAATCCGGACTCCGATCAGGTCGCCTTTGCGCTGAGCTCCCGCAACGATCTCCTCCGCGGCGTCAGCCGGCATTCGTCGAATCGTCGAAAGGAACTGCCATTGGTCGGGGTACGGATGGAAGTCGGAGTCAATGAACACGCTGTTGCCCGACTTGCGCGGCGCAAACTGCAAGGGGAGCGCAATCAGGTTCCCGAGCCCTCCCTTGGGCATCGTGTCCTGGTTGGGGAAAAAGCGATCGTAGGAATCGAGACCGAGCTGATGCCTGCGCTCCATGGTTCGCGTGAGAATCACGCATCCCAGTTTGCGCGCGGTAATCGCTGGCAGCGCACGATCAAAGAAGATCCAAATGTGGCCGCCCTTCCCGGAACGAGAACGCTCCAAGGCAGCGGGCACACTCAACTCCTGGCAGGTCTCAAGGAAAGCCTGGGAGTCATACTCCCAAGTCTTCTTGTCGAAGTCTGCCGCGAGAAACCAGCACGTTTCGTCGGGCAGCAGAGGAAACACGCCAACGGTTTCCTTACCCAAAAGGTGTTTCTCGATCACGGCGTCGGTCACCGGGAGAAACTTCCGTGTCTTCCGGTCGACTTTCTTCCGCTCCTCCGGGCGGCTCTTGTTGATGGCCTTCCAGTCCTTTACGGCCGCCGGCACATATCCCAACCGGCCATCGTCATTCTCCCACCGCCGCGCGTATACATCTTCTCTCCCGCGGAATAGGCTCCGAAAAAGCGCGATTCTCTTTTTCGCACGCTCCTCCTTGTCCGGTGGCGCCGTCTCGACGGTTTTGGTTGGAGGCGGACTCTCTGACGCAAGTTGCGGAATCGGAATGCTGTGAACCGACAGGAGCCGCCGCAGGCGAGCATTTTCCTCCCGGAGACGAATATTTTCTTGCTCTGGAGGTTCGAATGGAAGAGATCCTGAACCGTTCTCGGTCATATCGCGTTCACCGCTGTGTGCGACGTGCCAGCAATTCTTCGAGATACTCCTGGACCCCCGCAAACACCGAGGCGACATCAGTCGGGAGCCCGCATTCTTCGGCCAGGGCTTGAAACGGGATCTGCCAGTCCGCCGGCGGAGGAACCAAACCCGCCGGCAAATCATGTGTTCCTCTTCTCTCAAAAGTCAGACGCAAGGCATCCAGACTCCTTTGCTTATCCAGTCCACCTGATCCGATCAGGAGAGCCAGGTCCACCAAGTCCTTCACTCTGCTGTTCGCAGCGTTCCGCGGAAGCGTGTAGGCATGAATCTTTTCGGCGAACTGCTGTTCGCAAGCGATCATCTGGACTCGCGGCCTTTCGATGCCGGCGAATCCCAGCCAGTCCCGGCATTCGATCGTTTCCAGCGGCTGCATGACCGCGTCACCAACCCCAGCGTCCAGATGGAATCGGGCAAAGATCCGTTCGTCCATTCGAGTTTCAACTTGATAGCGGGCCCCGCCGTACGGCGCGGCGGTCAAATCCATGACAGGCGGTCCGATCGCGTACTCGAACCAGTCGCCGAGAGGGATGTCAGCCACGCTCTGCAGCATCTCCCGGACAACCTGGTTCGTGTCACCACCCGCCGATGTTCCTGCCACCACTGGCTGCAACGTCAGGTCGATGTCCACCGTTGATCGAGCAGCCTTGAAGCGTAGCTCCAGCGCATAACCACCCTTCAAAACCCAGGGCGCTGGTTTTTCCCGGAACAGCCTTGCCAGCAGACGGTCGAATGATACCTTTCGCCGGAGGCGGTTGAGATCGATCCGATCAGTCAGAGATGCCCTCTTCAGGCGTTCTTCAAGAGCCCTTCGGAATGCTCCCGCCGTCGTATATGTCCTGGGTGACGGCATTATGCAGCTCGCCGCAGCACTTCCTCAACGATTTTGCGCGCAGGTCCGCTCATTCGCGTGTTCCGAATCTGTTGGCGAGGGATCAGACCACGGTCGACAGCCTGCCTTAGCGCTTGGCGGATGAAGTTCCGCTCGACCGTACCAGCCTCGATCAGGTCAAGAATCGTCCGCAGAGGGCGAGTAAACTTGAAGCCCTGCGCCGTCTGTACATCGCTCTCGGACAGGTCGGAATAACGTAGTACGAGGATGCCGGGAATATCGCTGTTGCGCCGGAAATCCGTCGGAACGGTCATGTGGAGCTTCGCCGGATTCAGATCCGACAGATCGTAAAGGCTGAGCGCCGTGTGGTGGCTGTAGACACCCTCGACTTCCTCGTTCCGGTTCCTGGACCACAGTGCCCAAAGGACGAGGTCGGGCCGATCAGCCGTCGGAAACAGAGCGAGCCGGTAGATACCGCGGTGCTCGCGGATCCAGTTCCCTACCTGCACATGATAGGGATGTGTGTTTTCGGCGAATCCGGCCGCCTTGGCCTGCTTGGTGGTGAAGAAACCTTGCTGCTGCTCAGCGAACTCGAAGAGCCGCCGCGACGCTTC
>SPAW01000038.1 GCA_005239465.1 Nitrospira sp.
CGTATGTCGTCCCGACCTGGCGCGCGAGCGCACGATAGTGCTCCTCAGCTTTTTCTTGTTTCCTACTGCGATGATGCACGACTGGTCGTGCGGCGCTATTGGTCACGCCCAAAGCAAACGCACTGACACGCCAATAGCGACGGCTGTTCGGTTTGGGGGTCACGCTGCCTCCTTGTGGTGGGGGCAAAGCCGAGTGAGCTTCAAGCGAAAACAATACTGCGGCGGAGATGGATTCTCTTTTTTCATGATGATCTCTCCTATTCGAGAGCTGCTTTGGTTATTGCTTCTTCGGCTGCTCGTAAGAGTCCAGCAACCGTTTGACTCCCTGGTTGATATTCTCTCGCAATCAGTGCCTCTTTGTAAAATACGAGAGCTTTGCAGACAGCCAACAGGTCAGGAGCGGCAGCAATTATGCGAGCATTTGCCATTTGCTCATTCCAAGACTTGCTCCCTGCATCCAACTGCTCATGGCCGATATACCTACGGCCATGCAGATCTGAGAGAGCGCAAATCGTCCCGCCGTTTTCACCACTCTTCACAATCAGAGTACCGTACTGTTCCCACGGTCCAGGCGTATGCGTTCCTTTCTCCACATCTCCTCCTTTCAGTTCACTCACAGCGTGACGGCCAGGACGACGCCCAGCGCGATAAACGCGGCCAGCATGAGGGCAACAACAGTGCTGCCGTCATCGTGCTCTGCGTCAAATTCCTGCCATTGCTTTTCTGTCAGCATCAGACACCTCCGTTTCTAGAGAGCCACACCACCACCAGGATGAGCAGTACAACGCCGACGACCAGCGCGGCAGCCATATAGCTCCAGCTCGTGCGCTCGTGCTGCCGATCCGGGGCTTTGGGAGTAGCAATAATGCGCTCCGGCAAGCCTGCGAGGGCACGGCGCTCTTTTGCTGGCAGGGCGTAGTATCGGCGGATCAGCTCCGCGTCTTCGTCGGAGAGCGGGCCTATGGGTTCAGTCGATTTGTCATGGCGCATAGGGCCTCCTGGTTGCCGTGGACATACCGGGCTGTCCGACGGCATCCTGTTGGCTGAGTTGCTCCCGCCCAATCGCACCCTGCCCGGTCAGGATAGAAGAGCCGGTGACGGGTTGTTGCTCTTCCTGCACTCGCTCCATTGCTCAGCCTGCGCGAAGTTGTTTCATCTCACGCCCACAGAAGGGACAGTAGTTGATGGTGTACTCAACAAGCGGCACCTCACGTCCATCTTCGACAACGACGCAGTACCCACCTGCCGTATTGGACTTGATGCCTTTCTCCCACAAAGCACTGATAAAAAGACGCAACAGTTTGCAACAGGCAAACTTCTTGAGGCTCAGGGCTGTGTGTGAATCCATATCACTCCTTGTTTTCACTTCCCCGACTACGACCACTCAGCCGGGGAAGCAATACATCCGTCGTTCTTCGTTACTTCTCCCAACACGGGGACTTTGCGTACCCCAGGACGTTGATACACTGTGGCCGTCCCATCGACACACTTTGTGAGGCCGCCCCTGCCTACCGGGTGAGGGTGGAGGCAGGCAAGCAGGGGCGGGAGGCTGGCAGTCCCCGGCACGAGAGAAGAGACGAGCGTGCGAGGGGGGATGCCAGCACGGCTCTTGCCCGAAAAATGCCCTGGTGTCATAGCGATATTTTATGTGGTGCTGATGGTGCTCCTGTCCTGCTTGCGGAGGCATGACCACGTGAAATACGTCGTGGCAGCCACCGCAATATACTTTTATCAATCTACCTTCACTCATTCTCTTGTCTCCTTTCCTTGATCCGTTTGCTTTGCCTCTTGCTGCCATGTACAAATCTTAGCCCATGCACTAGGATTACGCAAGTAGATTGAGTATGAAGAATTCTAATAGTGATCGCTATCTATTATTAGCGCGTCTACTAGTATTATGGGAGGGTGGTCGCCCAGGTGGGCGGCGGGTCCGGCGGAAGGAGGCAAGGTCGGCCTCGGTGAAGAGCCAATCGCGGCCGTGCTGGATGCCCCGGAGCGATCCCCGCAGCGCGTGGTAGCGGATCGCGGCGGCGGTCAGGCTGAGCGCTGCGGCGGCGGTGGTCGTTGTGTAAAGGTGCATGTGTTATTCCTAGCATGTGCGCTCGACTTTCGCAAGCACGCGCCATTGGTTTCATGGATGTGGCCGGATCAACCAGGCTTGGAACCCCAAGACGAGCAGCGTGCCGACTGCTGCCAGCGCGAGCACAATCACCCCTTGTAATACCATCTTCTTCATGTCCCAAGTCCGAGTTGATTCTTTTTCGATCTTCGTGGCAACCCTCACTGCGAGATCATCGAAATCATTCTTGAGTACCTCTACCATGCCGTGAAATTTTACTCCCTCTTCTTGGAAAAGGCGAAATCTGCTTATATCCTGGATGATATATTCAATCCGTATAGCAAACCCTTTCAACTCCGTTTGCAGGAGTCCCTGGGCCTCCGTAAACCGCGCTGCGATAGTCCGCATGTCCGCAATCTCCCGCCCGATCCGATCCAACTCCTTGAAGAGCACCTGCCATTTGGCACTATCATCAAGAGGTGGGGTGTTCTGGTCCATACTGTTCAGGTCCTTCGCGGATAAAAGCCGCCGCCATAATCCCCTCATCGGTTTCCAAAAAAATCAGTGCCACGTCAATCGGAAACGTAGAGCCATCGCTATGCTGGCCCACGATCTTCCTCCCTTGGCCCATCGCGCGGGTCATCGGATGGCGGAAAAATTGTGCCATATAGCGTGCGTGTTGCTCTCGCACGGACTCCGGCAATAGCATGTTGAGCGGCTGACCGAGGAGTTGTTGGCGGGCATACCCAAACTGGCACACGACTTCCAGGTTGACGGCGCAGATCACCTGGAGAGCATTGACGATGACAATCCCGTAAGGAGCTTTCTCAAAGATCGACCAGCCCAGGGGCCGCAGGAAGGAAAGCGAATTTTCAACTATCGCAGAGTGAGGCAGACGTGCGGGCGCATCGCGGTTTTCTATGGATTCCATATCAATGAGTCTCCGTAGCTCCTGCAAGTAGATGGATTCTTGAAAAGGCAGTATTGCTGTGGTGAAGGAGTAGACCATGCGTCAGCCTCTACACTTTATCAAGCATTTCGCGCAGGCGTTGCAAGTCTGCTGCCGTTACTCGGTTGTAGGTTTGCCAATCTTTTCTGGCTGCTCAATGACCACCGTGTCGGCAATTTCCACCTCAACATCCGCTTGCTGGGCAATGCGCTTCTGCAATTCCTTGGTGATATCCACACCACCCTGGGCGAGCAGGTAGCCACCACTCACCCACTGCAAGAAATCCAGAAACATCCGTGCCTGCTCGGGCGCGAGTGTCTTGATGGCAAAATAGCCGGCAAAGATCGCGCCGATGAAGGCCCCGAGTTTGCGGCTGAGAAACTTTTCGAGAATGCTTTGCATCCTGGGTCACCTCTATGTTTTCAGCACCCGGAGCACTCCCCGGATAGCGATCTTGGTGCCGGCGATGTTCGTGTCCGCAGTGCACACCACGGCGTAGTCCTTCTTCCCGGTCCCTCCGGAGAACGCAGCCTGCACGATTGTTCCTGTCCCATTGACGACTGGCGTGCCGACCGTGATCTCGCTCGCCGATGTCAGGGTGATGACTGGCGTCCCAGTGATCGTCTGGCCGGCGACGATGTTGGGATGCGTGGTGAAGTCGAAGTCAAGCAGCACCTTGTTTTCGACGTCGTACTTTTCAAGGACAATTTCGAGGGCCATACGCTCTCCCTACTGTCCACCTGGGCGGCCGACCTCACCGGCGCTCTCGATGTCGCCGGCGTTGATCATCTGCGCCAGGGCTGCTTTTTCAGGCTCAGACAATTGCTCTAAGGTCTCGCGCGCGCGGCGAGCGGTGGCCCGCCGATCTAGCTCGCGCTGGATCACCAACATCTCAGCCTTGATCTGGCCGCGGGTGACATCAAGGTGCTGCTGCGCAGTGATGAGTTCCTCTTCAGACATGTCACTGATGGTTCGGTTTGCCATGGTGGTCTCCTTTCCTACGATCTTGGATCAGCGCCGGCGTCCCGATGGCCTCGCCGGAGGCGACACTGATCGAGGGAATATACCGGCGGATATCACCCCACTGCGCTTCTTTGAGAGCCTCGGCTTGGAGGCGCGGATTATTGGTGAGCCCGATAGGCAGCCCAAGCCGCCGCACGATCGCTTGGTCTGCGATGATGCGCTGCGCATCGTCCATCTCCTGAGCGAGTCGGGCAGCTCCGGCGAGCGCCTTGGCGATTTCGATGGCGGCCTGCCACGGCATACTGGTGATCAGTGCGCCATTGTGCAGCAGCAGTACGCGGCTGCCTTCGGTGCGGATGGTGAGCGCGTCGGAGACGGGAAGGATTGCCATAGTCACTTCACAAGCGAAATATTTTATTCGCTCCACTATCCCAGGCGACCGTAATATTTGCTCCATTTGGCGTACAGGGCAGACCCGTTGCGGTGTCGATAAAAACCAGCAGCAGGCTCGTGCTCTCAGTCCCGGTATCTTTGTAGATCACGATCGACTCGAACTGATCGCCGGTCACGGTGGTCAGCACAACATCAGCGGCATCCGCCACACCCGCCGTCTTCGTCTTTGAGGTGAAGGCGCCCGAAGTAGCGACCCGCGCGGCGGCGAGAATATCATCTAAGTTGTCGTCGGTCGTTACGTTCGGGGTATCGTCCGCATGATCCACGCAGACGAGCTTTATTGTATTCGCATCCCAGTCGGCATCGCCGCCCAGGAACGCTTCACGCCCGCCGTCAAAAAGAGAGTTGCTCATTTGCCATCCTCCATGTTATGTTTTGGCCATGACGTTTTGCACTCGTTGTGAAAAAGAGAAAACTAGCACCGAGTTCTATCCCTCTGTTGTAACCAAGGGTAAAGGTTGGTGCCGCAATTGTTTTAATGAAGTTCGACGACCACAAAGACGAGTTGAGAGCATCCCGCGCTTGTGTGACACGTGCCTTTATTGCGGCAAAAATATTGAACACCTGCGTCGGCACGCGAAATTCTGTTCTACATCTTGCAATATGAAGTACTGGCACAGATCCCACCCTGGACACCGGCGGGAGTACATTCTGAAGTGCGTATACGGCATGACACAGAAGGATTTTGAGACGCTCTTCATTGCCCAAGGGAACGCTTGCGCGATCTGTGGAACAATGCAGCCGACCGGAAGCGGGCGCGTAGCACAGTGGAATGTTGACCACTGCCACGTGACGGGTCAGGTCCGTGGCATCCTCTGCTCCCCGTGTAACATTGGCATAGCCCAATTTCGGGATGACCCCGCACTGCTTCGCAAGGCTATCAAGTATCTTGAAAAACAACGTCCTTAGATCAAGGGTAGAGCCGAACAGTGCATTTGCCATAGGTTCTCCTCACTCGTAATTATTCGGCAGCCAAGCGTGCGGCCGACTCACTGCAGTCCATATTCGGCCACGCGCGCCCACGCGCCACACCAACTCCACTCCCTCAACAAAGAGTCCAGTGGGCACGATCGCGGCCGCACCGATTGCCTCACTGCTAGTGAGGCCAGCCGGAAGAATCTCTAAGGGCAGGACGAGGGTGGGCATCCCGATCTGCTCAGCACTGGCGAGGCCCGTGACGGCCACCTGCAATCCCACCTCTAACTGCCCGATCAACTCAGCCGTCGGAATCCCGGTAGCGATGATTTCGTGCAGCATCGCGAGCACGCCCAATTGCTCTGCCGAGACCAGACCAGCCGGAGCAATCGTCTGGTCGGTCGTGCCCACCGTTACGGTGGGTGCAGAGACAGTCTCCTCACTCCCCACCCCTGCGGCCAACAGTGCAAGATTGAGTGCGCCGATCCCGATCTGCTCAGCGCTGGCGAGGCCCGTCAACGCGACAGCGAGGTGCGCTGCCAGCGCCCCTATGCCCGCTGCTGACGCAATGTTGCCAGCCCCGGAAATCGTTTGAGCGGGGGGCGCACTTTTCACCTCAACCGCAATTCCAGCCCAATCTCTCGACCCGCCTGCCGACCAATCGACAGTCGTATCATTGTCCACGCGCCATTGTGTCTGCTCTCGACTCGTCGGCGCCGTGGCGTTCACGCTCGCCAGTTCCGTAAATCCAGTGCCCGCCGTGGTGGCCGTGGATTGGTTCGTTCCCGCCGTGCCATAAGTCGCATTCTCGGCCGAGGCAAATGCAGCCAGCGTCACTGTGAGAGAGGTTGCCGCATCAACAAAATTGTTGGCGCTCTGGACGATCGCGCCACTCCCATCCGTCCCGCTGGTATCAGTCCCCGTGAGTTCATCGGCGACCAGGATGCAACTGGTTTGCGACAGGGCAAAAGTGACGGTCAAAGGTCCTGTTGAGGGCGATGTCCCCATCGCGCGAAAGAGAGAGAGTCGCCGGGTCCCTAGTGCGATAGTCGAAAAGAGAATCGAATCAATCTGTACCCAGGTTAACCCACAGCCACTGAGGGAGGCTTGATCAGGCAGGGCTGCTTTACTGTTGAGCACAGCCACCAGCATCAGACTATTCGCCCCAGGGGTGATAGACGCAGTGGAGACATACGACGCAGCGTCGTTGTTGAATCCTTCTGCGAGTCGGTTGGTTGCGATGATGGCCATTATAGTGCGCTCACCGTGACACTTCCCAATCGACCCGGACCTCGTTTATGCCGCCCGGCGCGGCTTGTAACTCGATGAAAAAAAATGTCGTGTTCTTTAAAATATAGTACGCCGATAACGCGGCCAGGGGCGGAGCCCCGAGGTTCACCCCCGCCGCCAGCCGGATGCCATAGTTTGCATCTGGCTGGTCCGTCAAGACGACCTGAATCTGGGTCGTCGCACCAACAAACACCACAGTGCCCCGCTCTCGGCCCGGGATGTAGCTCACCAAATCATACCGCTCCGCGTCGCCGGCGAGAAGATTGTAAAATTTATTGTGGCCGTAAGTAGCGCGAATTTTCGACACGTTCCCAGGGACATTCTCGACGATCACATGCGTCACAGAATCCAGTGCCGCAAAATCATTGCCCTCGATCGCCACCATGACCGGTAGATCTGCTTGGGCGCCCACGGCAATTTTATGGGGGACGTTCGAGCCTGCAACTCCGAGGTAATTGCCAATCACCCGCAGTGGGCCAGAAAATTGATAGACGATGATGCGCCCATCTGTCGGTGTGAGCGAGGCGAACTCGCAGCACTCGATAGTCACAGGCTGGTGAAACTGTGACGGAGAAGGGCAGTTCAGCAACCTGTTGGACACCTCACTGACTAAACCGTGGACAAGGATCGCATCAGATGTCAGTGGGCCTAGCTCGAAGTCCGTATCATTGTTTGAGGCAACGCCCTTATACCACTTGAATGCGCCGCCACCGACGCCCAAACTTGTCGCGACACCCCGCCCGCACAATTGCATCATGCAGTGAGTGAACTCATTCCCGCGGCTCTGCTCGTGCTCAATCGAGAAGGCCGCCTGAATCGCCCCGGCAACGTCTACGTGATCGAATCCACCAAGATCGTTATTGGGCGCGCCGGGTCCAGTGCTGAGAATCTGCACCCCTTTCTGCGTACAATCCACGGTGAGACCCAGCACCAGGTCCTGAAGGCGCGCCTTCGTCACAGTGCCTGGTGGTGCGACGGTCGTGTCACACCATAATTCAATCAGTGCCGAGGGGACTGCACTGGCATTCCCCGCAACGGTAAAGTGAGACAAGGAGGGATACGAGCAATTGCGCAAGCGCAGTACGGGCACGCCGGCTGAAGAGACCGGCACCAAGGCGCTGCGTGCACTCACGGAGCGACCAACACCCTCCATTGCGAAGCCGACCACGCTATCGGCCAGCACGGTCCCGTTGACATAATAGCCCTGGCCAGTCAGCAGTAATTTTGCGATGGCCAATCGCGTCGTCGGATGCGTGATCGCACTGATCGCCTTGTTGATCGCGGCCAGATTGGCCGTGGCACTGGCGGTATTGAGATCGCCCTTGGCGCCAAACCAGCCCACGGGAAGCAATCGGAGAAAGCGATTCTGGCTCAAGTCTATGGTGCCCAGGCCGCCGAAGATTTGTCGCTCCGTGGGCGCAACGAACGGGCAGAGCGGGATCACGGTGACGCCCGCATCGACAGACAACAGACCGTCACCCTCGAACTGGAAATTGATATTGTCCGGGATCGTGACATTAGCCACCGCAGTGAGCGGCGAGGTCACTTTCAGTGTGCGCGGTGAAGCGCCGATATTTGTCACGGCGTCATTGAGCGAGGCGTAGCGCGAGGCATTGATAGTTTCAGGCCCACCCGTGCGATCAATGTCGTTCAGGATTGACAGCATCAGCGCCAAGGAGAACCGCTCTGGATCGTCGGGCAGGTCCCAGCCGTATACGTCAGATAATGCCATTTTTTCCTTCACCTCGGCGCAGGGGAAATGTCTGTGCGCGCCCAGGGCGGGTGATCGTCTGCCCGTCGGGCTGGATGATCTCCTCCATCTCCGTATGTATGAGTCTCCCCTCTTGCTGATCCAGAGACCACTGATGTGATCCCTGAGGATATTGCGTGATCAACCCATAGACCTCGCGCGAGATCAATACTTCATCCGCCGCTGGCGTGCTCTCCGCGCTGGGGCCTGTGCGCCGCGTGATCTGTACCACGCGCCCCTGGCTATCAATCGTGAGGGTATGTTGCTCGTGCATCATCGACTCTTCACGGTGAACGTGGCGAAGGAGGGGAACCGCAGATCTCCGACATAATTCGAGGTCCCGATATTGGTGTCGAAGTACGCCTGGATTTTGTAGGTATAGGTCGCGCCGGACGGGACGTTGTTCTCGTGCGCGAGCATGACGTAGATGTCTTCAGTGCGGAATGTGGCGCCGGTCTTAATCACGGTGCGCCCATTGGCGGTGTACTTTGCCACACCATCACGCAAGGCTCTCCATCGTAATTGGTTCAGTTCGTCGTCGGTCTTGTAACGAAATGTGAGGTTTCCCTGGATTTGTACTTGCGCATCGATCGCCTCGGCGGGCACCACCACCCCGGAGATAGTCATAATGTCCGTCCAGGCATTATCCGGTAGTGAGATTGGCGAACCATCGACGAGCGACCCTTCGTTGACGTTGGTCTCTGCACCCAGGCGAATAGAGACCGCGCTCGTACCATCAATGTTGCCTGTGTAGTTGGGGTTCACCGCGCCGGTCACGCGCCACCCGGCGATCTGTTGGAGTGGCCCAATCTCACGACCCAGCCTGGTCACGCGGTAGGCCGCGATCCCATAGCTCACACTGTGATCCTGCGGCCAGCTCTTGGTGTAATCGAGCGCCGTGTCGCCGAGGTCCTGCACGTTGCCGGTGGGCGTGGTGATAATACCAGCCTGGTAGTAGAGCACAAATCCGTCTGCTGGCTTTGCGCCTTGGGTGTACGTCCAGGAGAGCTTGTCGGTCCGGCTACCGTCCTTCAGGTCGGTGCTGACAATCGAGAGTGCCGCTGGATTATTCGTTGGCGCGCCGGTCTCCAGGTGGGGGACCTGGATAATTTCTCCCAGATTTGCCACTTCCCCGTCTTGAAAGGCAGGGTCATTGTTGATGTTGCGCGCTCGCACGCTCAGTT
Organism: Nitrospira sp.; assembly: GCA_005239465.1. Lineage (GTDB taxonomy): Bacteria > Nitrospirota > Nitrospiria > Nitrospirales > Nitrospiraceae > Nitrospira_D. The sequence goes on from SPAW01000038.1 coordinate 9,564, forward strand.
GTACGTCTTCACCCGGGGGAAACCGCAACTCGCTGGCAACGCTCGCCTGGCCCGGCGTCACCTCCACGACGGACTCAGAGAAGATGCCCGCCTGTCCCGACAGCCGCACGCGCCAGACCAAGTGCGTCACGTTGACCGCTGGCGCAGTAGCGGTGACTGGTCCCCAGACTTCATCTTGTCCGCTCGGACTGGTGCGGATCACCATCGCGCCCAGCGTCAGGCCCGTTGGCGCCGCAGGAAAGGTGAAGCGGTAGTCGGTGAGATAGGCCGCCTCGGGCAGTGGCGTGCAGGTCGCATCCGGCTGCGACCAGATGTCCGAGTACGGCATCAGGTCGAGTGTAATCGCGCCGGATCCGCTCACTTTGCGCTGGACGAAGAACTCCTCGCCCGTGATCTTGCGCGAGGGAGCATACAGTTTCACGCGTCCACCCAGGGGCACCTGCATCAATTCCGGCGCGCCGGTCACGGTGCGGATCGTCCCTTTCGCCAGCACCTCGGCACGGTAGCGCGCCTCTTTCTTGAGCGTGGCGAGATGACCGAGAAATTCGCTCTTCTCCTCTTTGTCGATGCCCTTGCCGGCTGCCGTAATCGGGTCCGTGGTCGCCAGATATTTCGGCGTGCCGGTGAAGCCCCAATCAGGCAAACTACTCAGCACGTATTTCTTGACCCGAGTCTGGGCACGCGTGTTGAGATCGGTGAGGACGTTGGCAATGTTGGTCCAGTTGTACGGCTTGAGATCGCCGAACCCGAGTTGGATCGGCGCGACGGGATGCGCTGCTGCGGCATCGACCAGGTACGTGTATCGCTGCGCTGCGTTGCGGTCGAGCAGTGCGCCACGCAGCATCACGAAAGGCAAGAGGTCAAGGGCCGGTGTGCTACTCCATAATCCCCCAGAGAGCTGATAGCCCAGGGTGCTGTAGGCAGTGACCGCGGCTGCGAACGTCGTCGCATCACAGGACAAGCCTAGCCCATGCGTTGCGTCGGAGAGGAGGAACAGAATCGCAGTGGCTGGGTTACTCAATTCCGTGCAAATCACGTCAGCCCAGATCGGCAAGGAGTTGCCGTTGCGATCGCGCTGCGCAATGGCGAAGCGTACCACCAGGTAGCCGACCGGACTCTCGATGAGCTGGTACTCGCTGGGTGGGACCACCTGGCCAGTTCCACGGTAGATGGTCGCGAGGGTGAACGTCCCCGTCTGGTTGCGACGAAAGGCGCCGTAGTCGTAGCGCAGCCCCGCAATCTCGCTGACCTTGTACAGTGGCACTTTACGCATGGTGCCGAACGGGATCCGGATAGACGGGTCAGATTCACGTGCAAGAGTAAGATCAACGGTCGGATAGACATCAATCAATTTCCGGCGCGGCAGGAGGTTCTTGAAGATGTCCTCATCGTCCGCGCTCACCTCGATGGCAAGATCATCGGACCCGGAGAGCGAAGCGATCACCCCGGAGATTTCGTCGAGCGTCGTACTGCCATCGAGATCGCGGAGTCTGACCGTCATCGCGTCGCCGATATTCTCATCGCCAAAGGGCAACGCAGTCGAAGTATCACACTCCGGGTCCTCCAGGTCCCTATTGAGAAAGGGCACGGTTGCCCGCCGGGCAAGCTGTACCCCGGTGAAGCGATCAGGCAATGCGCGGCTGATTTCGACGGAGCCTGCGAGGAACTTGAGATAGGTAGGCGCGCGCTTGTGTTCATAATCACAGAATCTGCGGGTCGAAGTCGAGCCGGTCTCGAAGCCTGCCGGCTCGAAGCCCGCTTCTTCGAAGCCGCCCAGCCCGTCGTCACGGATATGGTCTACCTGTGATTGCGGCGCGCTCATTGTGCCTGCCTCACTGGGAAAGAAATCTCACGATAGAACCGTCCGTGATGTTGGTCTTGTGGCGGCCCAGTGCGCCACAAGTAATACACTTCCTGGTGTGCGCCGGCGTTGACGTTCCAGAAAAGCAGAAACGGCGCATCCTCCGTCGCCGCAATCAGGTCGAGATAGAGAGGCAGTTGCGCGAGGGTCAGACCGAAGCCAAAGTCCCACGTCCTGGCCTGATTCCCCATCTTGCGCCGGAAGTAAAAGCTCTCTTCCTCCACGATCTCCGCCGGCTCCGTGCGGCTGCCAGCCGTGCCCATCCGTGTACTGCGGCCCAGGGTGATGAGGTTGGCACACAGAAAAACGGTGGCGAGCGAGAAGGCGGATGCGCCATCCGTCGGCGTTTGGGTCGGGATCACGGTCCGCACATAGCGTTTGGTGAAATCCCCGATCACGCTGGCCTTGCGGTAGCCGTCCTCGCGGTCAAGGGCCAGCGCAGCGGACGCGCCGGGGATAGGATCAAATACCACATTGTCGGCAGAATAGGTGAGGGTCCTGGTGGTGAAGTTGCCGTGCAGCTCATGCACGGCCTTTACGAGTTGTGAGGAACCCAGATCACAGGTGTAGGTCTGCTCTGCGGTGCTGGTGCTGAGCGCCTCGCGGAGTGGGCGCTCACGCTGGGCGAGACGCGAGGCAGGTGCATTGGCATCCGCCGCCGGGCTAGCCGTGACGGTGAAGGCATGAAAGCTGGTGCAGATTTGAAATTTGCCCATACTCAGTGCCCTGTGACCTCGCGGAAGGCGGACCGGACCCGCGCATCTGAGCGCAGGGTCTGGAGGAGTGTCTCGACAAAGGCATCCGCCGCGGCGGCGCCGTCCTTGCGGCATCCGCCAGTGATGACCACCGCGCCCGGTGGCATCATCACAGAAAGAGATATGTACTTGGGTGCGGGGTTCGTGAGCCCGGAGAGCGTCGACATCTTTGCACTCGCCATCCGAGAGAGCGGCTGCGCCCAGACGTATTCTGGTCCCGCTTCTCCGACTTCAATCCGCGTGCGGCTCTGGAAGATGCGGTTCAAGCCCGTCGCAGCGTGCACCTCTACGCCGAGACCCTGGGCGATGGTGTCACGAATCTGTGCCAGCAGGTCCTCCTGCCGAAGCCCGGAGTCCAGCAGTTGCTGGTCGATAGAGGCCGCTGCGGCAGTAGCTTGGTTACGGATCGCCTCAAGCTCTGCGATGATTGCGTTGAACTCCCCCAGGTACGCGGTGCTCGACACGCCAAACACGTCTGCGCTGAGACCTGATTGCCGATTGAGGACATCGCCCAGATCACGGAGAATCTGCGGGACTGCATCAGGGTCTGCGGTGGCCAGACTTGCGCGCAGTGCTTGCTCTCGTTCTTTCAGGAGGCCGAGTTGCTCCGTGGGCAGGAGCGGCGATTGATCGCTAAAGAGCAGCGAGTCGATAATCCCTTGAATATCTTTGCCGAGAGTGCGGAACTCATTCGAGATACCCTGCACGGAATCGGCGACCTCACCGAGTGCGTCCGGCAACAGCCCGGCAGCCGAGAGAATCTGCTGGAGACTGTCGTAGGCCACACCCAACCGGTCGGCCATGATTTCAATCTGGTCATTGGTGAGCGCGAACGGATCGGTGAGATCGATGCCAGCAAAAATAGACTCGATATTGTCGGTGAAAACTTTGGCAATAATGGCATCGCGGGCAATCCCTTTGACCACCTCCGCGAAGGCCGCTTCCATCTCTCCGGTCGATAGCCCGTCGGCAAAGCCGCGTGAGAGCGCATCGCCAGCAGACTGGCCAATGTCGTTGGCAACCGCCACGATCCGGGCGGCTTCCTCACTGATGGTGTTGGCATCGAGATGGAAGTCAGCCAACTCTAGCCCCCCCAGCCCGGCTGCTTTGCGGATCGCATTGAGCTGGATCACCGCTTCTTCAAATGGGATCAGCCCCGCGCGCACTTGCAGCGCCAAGGCCTCGACCCGGGCATCCATCAAGCCGGTCGCTTGCGCGGTCTGGAGAAATTCCTCTGACAAGAAACGAGCAGCAAGTGCCGATTCATTGATGACCGGCGAGAAGGCGGTGAAGATTTCCAGCGTACCAGTCAGAATGTCACCCAGGGTGAGGATATCAGTCTGCCCCTCACGCACTTCCTCACGGTATTCTTTCAGCGAGAGCTGATTGTCTTTGGCGAACGCGCCACCAAGCGCGTCGTTGACATCGCGGATGGATTGCAACAGGTCGAAATCCATCGCATCAGCGAGCCGCAGGACCTCAGCACGCGCTTCTTTTGCCGAGAATCCGGCTTGCTCGAATGCCGCCTGGCTCAAGTTGCCGAACCGCTTGACCGTGCCGATCCCGCCCTTTTTTGCCTCTAAAGCGAAGCTCACACCGAGTGCGGACAGCGCTCCCTCGATGGCATCGAAATTGGCTTCTGCCGCGTCCCGTATTTTCTCGATTCCTTTGAGCGGGACATCGACATCGAATACCTGCTCGAGGAATTTTTTCAGTCGCTTGCGTTCTTTCTCGATGCGTTGCGGCGCGAAAAAAGGATCGAAGAAAGAGCCGAAGAATGCCCCAAGCTGCCCGCCAATCGCGGCGCCTTGCGGACCGCCGAAATAGGCGCCAATCGCGGCGCCCGCGACGGTCCCGGCGCCAGTGCCATATTTGCCTGTGCTGAAAGCAGACCCAGCCGTCGCCCCGATAGAGGCAATAGAGGCAACACCAAAGGCACTTCCCCAGGACGTTCCTGCCTGTGTCCCCGCCTGCCCTGCCCCGGATGCCGTTGAGCTAAAAATCCCCGGTATGGACCCCTGCGAATTCCCTTGCACGATGGAGGTACCATTCTTCAGAAACTCGTCTGCGAAATTCTCTCCAGCAAAAATGCCCCCCTGCTTAAAAATACCGCCGAGAATCCCGCCGCCCTTATCCACACCAACCAGCTCATTGAAATTGCCGATGATCTGGTGCTCTTCTTTCGATTTGCCGAAGAAGATGCCGTGGATCAACTCCTTGCCGATCTCTTCGCCTTTCTTCCGGAAGGCCCGGGTCGAGAGCTTGCGATCAAACAGGTCATCGAGAAAATCAGCCCCGACGTCTTTCAGGTCACCAGTGGTGAGCAGGGCATCGGTGAGCGCGGTCGTTTTCTTGCGCAGCTCCTCGATCTTGGCGGTCGCCGCAGCGATCTTGCCAGGCAGTGCGTCAAATGGGATCAGCCCCTCTTTTGCCATCTCCTGAAAATGGCGTGTGACATCGAGAATTTGCCGGTCAAACTCATCCAGCCCAACGCTATCAATGTCATGCTGAATATCCTTGAAAAAATCATCAAGCTGAATGGCCCCAAGGGCTTCCCGTTCTTTGCGCAGCGCGGCGGTCGCTTCGTCAGTTTTCTCGGTGATGATCGCTTGGGAGAGACCGCCTGCCTTACCAAGTTCCTCGATCCGCTTTTTCACATCGCGGATCTGCTTCTCAAAATCTGTTAGCCCGGCGGTATCGGCATCGAACGTGAGGTCCTTCAGCAATTCGTCAATCTGAAAGGTGGCCGTCACCGCTGCAAGCTGTCGCACGGCTGCCGTGGTGTCGGTGACGGCGGTCTCGATTTCGCCGAATCCGAGCGAGCCTTTTGCTCCAGCCTCAAGAATTCTATCGGTGACATCGAGGACACGCTGTTCGACCTCGGGCAATCCCACACTGATGATATCGACTGCGAGGGATCCCTGAATGGTAGCGATAGCCTCACGCGCCTGGGCCGTGGCTTGGGCGGTAGCCTTTGCAGCCTTATCTGCTGCCGTTTCTGTCTTACCGAGGGCCACTGCTAATTCGGTATCCAGCGCGCCGCCGGTCTGCGCAGCAGTGTGCCCAAGTTGTTGCGTCTGTCCTTCGAGCTTTGCAAATTCATCGGTCAGGGTTTGCATCTCGGCGCGAATTTCGTCTGCGCGCGCGCCAAATCCGGGGAATAATGAATCGGCCTGCTCCTCTTGCACACGGACAAATTCTGCCTGGAGCGCGGCCAGTTCCTCGTTGATTTCTTGCATGCGGCCCTGCCGGCCGATGGTATTGGCTTGCAGGACGACAGACAGGATATCGGCCGCTGCCTTGGCCAGAGGTCCTAATTTCTCCAGCGCTGTAGTAATGACGGGGGCAAGACCAATCAGCGCCCCTTTGAACTGCTTATCGAGGGCGGCGGCGGCGGCGGTAAACTTATCGTTGAGTTCCGCCCCACTCTTCACCAGGTCATCAGTGATGACATTCCCCGTGTCGTGCGCCTCTTGGCGCAACTGGGCGAGCACGCCGCTCCCTTGCTGGAGCACGGGGATCATGGACGCGCCCCCTTTACCTAAGAGAGCAAGGGCAATCTGTGCACGCTGGGCTGGGTTGGGGATCGCGGCAAGTTTATCAGCGATGAGGTCGAGGGCTTTCAGTGGATCAGCGGCCAGGGCTTTTGCATCCACGCCCAGCGCCTTCAGGACTTTACTGGCTTCGCCGGTGCCAGACGCCGCTTTGCCTAAGTTCTGCTCGAACTTTTGCAGGGCAATGGTAAACGCTTCGGCTGAGGAACCAGACTGTGCAGCCGCAAATTGCCATTCTTGGAGTTGTTCAGCGCCAATCCCTAATTGTTGTGCGGTATCATGGATAGCATCCGCGCTCTGTAAAGCCCCAGTCGTCAGCCGCGTCAGACCACCAACAAACCGCGCGGCCAATTGGAGGCCCTGGTTCAGCGTGACGATACTGGCCTGGAACTTGGAGAATCCGCCCTTGCCAGTATTCGTAATTGACTGGTCGATCTTCTTGAGCTGCGATTGGGCCTCACGCCCAAAGGTACTCAGGCGACCCTCTATCCCCTTGAGCGCCGCCTCGAATTTATCGCTGCGACCAATCAGCTCAACAACGAGGTTGCCTAATTTCGTCTCGGTCGCCATCGCTACGACTCTTGCTCCTCATCGTCTGCTTCGATACCAGCGGTGATGCGTGTCCACTCCTGGGCGAGGCGCTCTTCTGCAGTGAGGAGGAAGGGGAAAATATCTTCAGGGTGCACGGGGTCGGCCTCCGGTTTGCGGTTGACGTTGTAGATCGCCGATGCAATCGTTCCGGCGCGACGATAGGCCCCTTTCTCGCGCTCTTGCAGGCCACGGTAGGCGGCCAGTAACTCAGGCAAGGTGCTCTGCCAAAACACCTGGGGCGACCAGCCGAGTTCCCCCATGCCCATGGCCATCAATCGTGGCCAGTTCAGGCGGCCGTCGCGGACAAAGGGTCGGCGCTCTCCTCCAGCTTTGCGTCTGCAGCGTGGCCGTCATCCTCGTCCGACTCTGTGCCAGCGGGCTGCTGTACCTCCAGCAAGTTCAGTGCACCCGTGACGAGCAGAGTCGCCGCCCGATAGCGATCCATAAATGCCACTTGCGCGAGCAACTCCGGGACTTCTACTTGCTTGGGACGTGGATCGGCTTTGCGAAAGGCACGAACCAGCACTGCTTTAATATGACGAGCCTGGGCCTCGCGCACGCTCAGTTGTCTGAGCAGTTCTATCGCGCCAATGCCAAGGCTCTCTTCCAGTTGTTCGAGGTCATCGAGTGTGAGCGCGAGGGTGTACTCTGTCTCGCCAATCAGCAGCGCGTATTCCCCACGATTGATATTTGCCATTAAATCAACAGCACATCCCCCGTCGAGTCGGTTTTGTGCTGCTCCTGTGTCGAGCGGTTGCAAACGTTAATTATTGAGCCACGTGATGCCGCCACTGCGCTTGATGACGCAGGGCATCTTGACGGCCGTGCGCGTCTCGAACGGCCCGATACCCCAGCGTTTGACGTGCCCCTGGAAAATCGCGGTCTCGATCAGCACGCCCAGCCGCTTGATTTCGTTTTTATAATACCGAGGCGTTTGTGCCTCCTGGTCCTTGCGCATCTGGATGTGGGCCGCATTCAGTGGATCCGAGTAAAAGCTGTAGGCGACATCCTGCGGCTCACCAATCCCGCCGATGAACTCGGCCTCGACCGAGTCCAGGTCGGTCACATCAACATCTGACGATTCTGAGGTGATCTCGCCGATGGACTCGCACTGTGTGACTTTCGTCCACGGGCCGGTCGCGGAATCACCATAATAGAGGGCTGCGCCCTTACCGATTTGCTTCGCCATGAGTCACTCCTTGTGTGGCCACATGGCACCGTCGAGTGTGCCGTCGAGAATAGATGCGCGGGCAGGGCGGCCTCGACGTTCCGCCTCTTTGTCCCGTCGGACTAGCCCGCGCATGGTGCTGCATCTCTACGCAGACGTGCCTTCGATGATGACGTCATAGGTGACACTTGTCCCGGCGCCGCTGTTCGTCACTGTCAGCAGATCGGCAGTGCCGGCAGTGATGGCAATGCCAGCCACCCCCGGCGCCACCCACACAAAGATACCGCCAGGCAGTATGCCAATCCCATCGCCAGCCGCAAGGAAAACCGGCGCTCCGTTGGCCGCAGGCCGTGTCACGTTGACGTTGTTCGTATTGCCGGCCGCAGCGGCGATTATCACCTTTTTGATTTTTGCCAGGGTGAAGGCATCGCCGAGCGCGTCGGTCAAGACGCCCGACAGGTCAAGGTCCTCTGTCGCACTGGCAGCGAGAGTCCGCTGCGCACGGTATTGCTTGTCTGCCTGGTCAGCACCGACGCCACTCGCCCAGGTGTAGTTTTTCGAGTAATTCAGCTCTTCCTTGGGCGTGCCGAGCCCCGCTGCGCCAGCCAGGGTCGAGACAAGCGAGATCATCAGTTGTGATACGAGACTCATAATGTGATACTCCTTTCCGGTTTAGGGGTCGACAATAATCTCAAACTCTTGGCGCACGCCCAGCAGTCCAGCGGCGCGCGACTCCTCGTCAAAGACATCCTCTTCGTTTTCCCTTGTAATGCCATGTATCGGCAGACCTCCCAGCGTGGCAGTCACAGCGACCAGGACATCGTGAATGGTCTGGGCGGCGCGCTTGGCGCGCACATAATCGTCGTCCCAGACGATCACTTCCATCGTTGCCGATCGCAGCCCTTCTTCCTCAAGTGTCTGCGTCACATCGCTGCGGGCACGGCGATAGGTCACCGCGGGCACGGCAACCCCTTGGGGCAGGAACACCGGATACAGGCGCGTGCCAATCAGCGCGGCGACTGTCGGTGCGGTGCTCAAGCAGCTATAGAAGCCCTCTTCTAACAACATCACTACACCGCCTTCTCCAGTTGCTCACGGAAGACCTGTTCCATCGCGTGCTGGGCCGCGGCGCGTGTGCTCTCCAGGGCCGGGCCCAGGAAAGGACGGGCACGGACGCCCGGATGGGCGACCGCCCACCGAAACACGCGGAGGCCGCCGGTGCGAATGACCAGGCGCGCGCGTTGTGTGCGCGTCTGCTTGCTGATGATCGCGCGCGTCTTGGGATCGATGACGCGGCGGGTACTACCAGCGGTGATACGATGGGCCTTCGCTCCAGTCTCAGCGAAGCGCAAATAAAAAGCAACGCGACGAAAGCCGACCTGGACGATAGCTTCCTCACGGCTCTGCCCGCGCCGGTCACGAGTGACGATTTTGGTGCGGCTAAAGCCGGTCAGGCGCGGAGCACGCCGACGAGCCTCGTCACGGACGACGCGGCCGGCCGCCCGGACGGCCCGTTTCAGGGAAGCCTGGGGAAATTTCCGCAGCGTGCGGACACGCAGCTTCAGATCCTTCATGCCCTCGATCTCCGCCATTAGAGAATCACCTCCCGGCACAGCAGTTCGAGTTCGCGGTTGTGCTCTTGCAGATTGATGATGCTCTCGATCAGGAGAGCGCGTGTACCATATTGCAAGCGCATAGTGGGTATGAGCCCGGGCCGGTAGCGCATCCGCACCCGGTGTGACAATTCGGCATTGACTTGCTGGGCGGCAAAAAATTCCCGACCGGCCAGCGGCTCAATGGCAACCGACACGGCAGCAATATCTTGCCACGTCTGCACCTCGGCTCCGGCGGTGTCGCGTGTGACCTGGAGCGATTGAACCATACAGAGATGGCGGAGTGTTCCGGCACGCATCAGTAGACCTCGATCTGACGATAGGGGCCGATCAGGGCCTCGACCGTCATGGGGATGGGGTTCACTATGTTGCCGATGTTGACCGGCTCGCGGTTTTCGTAGAAGTGGGCGAGGAGGAACAGCACTGCGTGCTTGAGATCCTGCGGAATCACGCCGAGAAAATGCAGCCCACTGCCCGCGTCGGCAACGTCGATGGCGGATCCGCCGCTCGTCAGGGAGAGTTTGCCGGTGCTGCCGCTGGCTTCGACGACGTAATAGTCGATGTCCAGCGCAAGCCCACCGGGCAGGGTGCCACCACTATTCGAGAGGCGGATTATTTCGCCACTGGTCAGCGTGCGACCCTTGGCAGTGAGTACATTCGTCGCGGCATCGATGGTGAAGGGCGTTGCCTCGCCGACGCGATAGCGCACAGTGACGGCGTTCATTTGCGCGCGGGTGCTCGGCCAGACCTCGCCGTATGCGGGCATCACGCGCGCCGGGGCAGAGGAGAGATCGACGGCATAGTCGCTTGCCGGCAAGGTCTGCGGCGCGCCGCTGGTATCGACGTAGCTGATCGATTCAACGCTGTGCACGATACCGCGCGGGAGCAGTATCCATTGCGGCTCCCGGTAGCCACAGGGAAAAGCATCAGCGATCATTTCCCACGTCTGCATGATCATGGCGTGGCGGGCGCGTTCTTCGATATGCCGGCGGGCTGCCGTGATGAGGCCGGAGATCAACGCATCATGCTCGTTGTGTTCGACGACGAGTTGACGCTTTGCCTCGATCAGGTCGATCGGCTCGGTCGCCGGATGGGTGATGAGACGGAGCATGGGTTACTTCTTGTCCACTCCTCTGCTGGAAGGAGAGGGCAGGATAGAGTCTCTGGTCTTGACAACTTTGGTCTTATCCTCTTCGGTCACTTCCACCGCCACGCCGCGGTTGATCCAGTGATCGGCGCTACTATCGGGTAGTTCGACCACGTCATCTTTGTGGTAGATGGTGGCCTTTTTGGTCCCGGCGTTGGCGTCTTTCACTTCCCGATCCCGCACAAACCTCACGGTTTTCATACTCGCTCCTTGTGCCTTTCACTCCCCTCTCCCTCGATGGCCCACGGAGGGCCACCCCCCCAGGAGGGGGGCAGGCAGGGGGGAGGGTTTAGTCCAGGATGGCAGACGGTGACGCCTGGCCGTCGACGGTGTAGCGCGCGCCGTAGAGGATATAGAGAATGGCCAGTACGGCGGCGGTCGCATCTCCTGCGCCGGCGCGGATGCAATCAAAGCCATTGTCCACGTCCAGATCTTCGGCTTTGACGTCCGCCACATAGAGGAGGTTCTTGGCGTTGGTGGCGTCGGTCGTAAACGTGTCCGAGGTCACGTCGAACGCGGCCAGGGCGTCGGCGGCATCGGTGTCGATGTTGCGATGGGCAGTCGGCAAGGCCAGGGCTTTCTCGCCAGTGCCGGCGACGGCTTGGGCCTGCTTGAGCGTGATCGCACTGCCGGTCACAGTGGTCGCATTGTCCACGACAATGAGTACAGCACAGCGCGAGTAGCCTTTCATGGAGACATAATCGGGCGTGCTGGTGGAGGGGGTGCGCGGCGGCAAGCCGACGACGACTTTTGCTTGTTCGAGAATTGAGAGATTGGGGTTCATGGCGTTCTCCTTCTGGGTCAGATGCCAGATGTAGGGGCGCAACATGCTGCGCCCCTACCGGGTGCGCGGTTCAACTAGGCGCGTTCATCCAAGGTCACAAAAGGTGAATACGTCGTGCTGCCATCCCTGGCTGCGACCGTCGTTGCCCACCACGGCTGGCCGGCGATGCGCATGACGAAGCGGAACGCGGTCACGTCGTAATCGAACCACAAGTGAATGGACACATCCTGACGAATGCCGCCCGCCTTGGTTGCGCTCATGTACTGCGAGAGGTCGGCAAAGAGGATGTCGCCCTTATCGCCCAGCGTTTCCATCGCCTGGGTGGGAATGACCGGCCGACCGAACAGCGTGGCATACGGCGACATGGAGAGCCCGTTGGCAGGCAGGTAGACCGGGACACCACCGACATTCTCGGTCCCGGCCACGTTCTTTACCGCGAACTGCATGGAAAAGAGCTGCGGCTCGATGTCTTGGTTGATCAACCAGACCGCGTTCTGACGACTCGGCGCATACATGCGCGAGTACATCTTCATGATATTGGCGGCGACAATGGTATCTGCCGCCTGCGACGTTTCCTTGGCCACACTCACCAATGCCGGCGAGCTGAGGATGCCGAGCGGTTGGCCTGCACCATTGCCCTGGATGATCGCCAGGTTGACCTTGAAATCGATCTTGCGCGGCGCTTTGCGGTTGATGTAGGTCGCGAGCGCGGCGACATCTTCGAGCAACTCGTCAGTCACTGGCACCAGAGCAGCGAGCTTGTTCAGACGAATCGTCA
>SPAW01000039.1:0-23472 GCA_005239465.1 Nitrospira sp.
CGGAGCGTGCTGCGAGACGGATGGCGACTGGGACGGCCCCTCTAGACTCGCACGTGGCTCAAGGCGGGGTGTCTTGTCAGTCGGCGCTGGTCCACAAGCGGCCAGCCCGGCCAGAAACATCAGGCCCAGGAACCAGACCAGGCACGGGCGCCGCAGACGCATGCAGGGTCTTGATGGACGCATATCCTCAGCCCTTTCCGATGACGCGGTCGAGAGAAAATAAGGGGGCTGACCCCTTACATTCGTCCCTGCATAGCTGCAAAGGGTTGACACTACAGTCCGTATCTATTGCGTGCCCCGCGATAAAAAAGCCCGGGACTCAAATCCTCTATCTCCACGGTCATCACGATGCCTCATGCGCCTTCTGTTTACGCTACACCTCAGGGCAGCGCGCTTTCGTTGACGAACACATTGTCAAAGAGAGCGTCTACCATGGCACCAGGCCTTGGAGAGAAATTGCAGTTGGCCACGAAATTACCCAAACCTAGTGTTTTCACCTGAATTCCGGGAGCTCCAGTGTTGGTAACTATCCCACGGTAATTGAAGGTTGCCGGCGGCTCTGTGTCACGTCGGAAGATGAACAGGTCATTGTCTTTGTCCCACTGCAGCAGGAGCCTGACCCACTGCCCCTTTGTCACTGTGCCCAGAACCCCACCGCCAAGAAACCGGCCGTTTACGCAGTCGAAATCGAGGCAATGGATAACGAAGTAGGTGATCTCAAGAACGTCAGGTGGGAGGGTGGAATTCGAAAGACGTTCCACCTGCACAGCCGCGATCACGTCGTTGGAGCCGTCTCTAGGGCCTGTCGGGTCAGTGTTGAAGAAGAACCCGACGATCTGAGCGGCTGCCCTGGAGGGACTAAGGTTGAGGGAGTCCGGACAGCCCGTGCTCTCGAAGTTTTGAACCTGCACCCTGGTGCGAATGGCCGTGATGGTGTCCGAGCGTGCGAACCCTAATCGAAAAAAGTCGGAGGAAGTCCCGTCGGTGGAGGTGGTCTGACCAAACGAGCGATTGAGGATTCGAAGGTGGCGCCCTTGGGGATCCTGAATGATTCTGCGGACGACCTCAAGGGAAGCGTTGCCATAACGGAACGGGAATTCAAATTGGCTTCCGAACCACTTGTCAGAGCCCCAGGTCCCCACGAGAAGCACGAACACGAGGAGTTGAAGTATACGCGGTTTCATCGCAAATCCCTCCCTATTTATGTATGTGCGGCCTCACCTCGAACCGAGAAGGGCGACCGCAGTACCCTCCCCGTTTCTGTATCGCGGACGACGCCAACCGCTCCGTGATCCGCTAGGAACCGGCTACTGTGTCTGACGAGACGCCCGCCGGTGACTCGGCGGGCTGTGGTGGCCCGGTGGAGTAAGGTCTTCCATGGTCACCTTCTCGTTAGTCCGGAGTGACTGGGAAGGAACTGGTGAGCGAGGGCATCACCGTTACGTTCCTTCACAGACTCTGTCGTCGTCTCGTGGCGTATTTCCTCATTGCCCTTAGTTTCCAACCAGAATAGGTGCCCGGAAAGTCCCCGGTTGACCGGGTATCTGAAACCGAATCCTGACACCGATGTCAGCGAGGTCAGCGAGCGCCTGGTCAGCTTGTGCGATATCGGCAAGACCATCTCCATTCAGATCGGCAATAGCCACATCCATGGGTCCATTCGTATCCGGCAGATTGACTGCCGCAAGGAACCTTCCGGGGGTGCCGGGGTCTTGAAAAAATAGCGAGAAACTCCCGTCATGAAACTTCGGGGGCGGGCCGCTGTGGAGCAGCGTGCTCCCATTCGCCACAGCGAGGTCTACCAGCCCATCGCCGTTCAGATCTCCCACGGCCACGGACCGAGATTCCCAATCCGTGGCATAGTTGGTCGCAGCTAAAAAACTTCCCGGAGTGGTCGAATCGTTCAGGAGCACGGAAAGGCTGGCGGTCGCTGGATTGTTTGGAGTGCCTAAATTCGCAACCGCCAGGTCGAGTCGGCCATCTGCATTGAGATCAGCGAGCGCCACATCGAAGGGTTGGAATCCTGCCGCAACAGTTTGCGGCGGCAGAAACGTGCCTGGTCCGGCAGGGTTCTGTAGGAGAATGCTTACGTTCCCCGCATTCGTAGCTGTCACGACGAGGTCGACGTGGCCATCCGCGTTGAGGTCGCCGATGCCGACAGAGGAGGAACTGACCCCCAGGCTTATGGGAGGAAAGAAGGTTCCCGGGGCGCTCGCATCCTGAAAGAGAACGGAAAGCCCGGAGTCAGTGACTGCGATATCGAGGTGACCGTCTCCATTCAGATCTCCGATCGCAACCCCATCGGGATGGGTGCCGACCCCAAGGTTCTGCGCGGCCAGGAACGTGCCGGGCGAGGAGGAATTTTGGAATAGGATGGAGATGCTCGATGAGGTTGCGTTTGCTGCCACTACATCCATGAGGTTGTCGCCGTTGAGATCTCCTATGGAGACATGTACCGTGTAGCTGCCTGCGTCCAGGTTCATGGCACTGCCGAATGCGCCGGGCGAGGACTGACTTTGGAGAATGACCGAAACGTGGCCAGGGTGTGTTGGTGGATCGGCGAAAAATGTATTGGCTGTGGCGAGGTCTGGACGACCGTCGCCATTCAGATCACCCGCCGCGACTGAATAGGTGAGCGTGAAACGTGCGAAGTCATCATTGCCACAGGCACTGAGCGCTAAGACCAGGCACAAGACGATAAAGAAGCGCGCCGATGACAACTGTAGCCAAAGCGATATCCATCTCATGGTCCAACTCCTTTGGCTCTACAAACAATGACGCCCTAGATCGCATCACTGACTGGAGAGGAGTAGATCAACTCGCGTGCCAGAGGAACGTGTGGTAGCGAGGCGGTAATACCAATCGTGCAAATTCACTGTAAGTGGGCCAATGAGCGGGATTTATTGGAAGCATCGGCTACAGAAGAGCGCGCGTAGGAAAGCCGATTGCGACGCGGCAAGCGCACGGAGTTATGAACGGTGATTCATAGCGACGGAACTAGTGTTCATATCTCTTGCTTCGCACTTGGAAGGACTGGGCAGGTATCTAGCGCAGGTTTTATGAAAAGCTTAGGTACGTGGAGGAGGTGGAGACTGAGATTCAGTCATTTCGTTTTCGAGTTTCCGCAACCAGCGGTACGTGCGTCCGAGAATCTTGGCGGCGCGGCTCTTGTTGCCGCCGTACTCGGCGACGGCGCGGCGCGTAATGGTCCATTCGAGGTAATTCAAGAAGCAGGAGTCGGGTCCGGGAACAGTTTTCTCTGCATAGCGACTGCAACTCTCGGTTGTGTAAGAAGCGTCCCCCTCGTCACGGAAGTGCACGCATTGTGGTTTCTTGTCGAAGTCTCCTAGACAAACACCAACGCCAGCCACGGCACGTAGGTAACAAGCAACACCACAACGAGCATGACCAGGAAAAACGGAATGGTGTCCCGGCACACCTGTGCCAGCGGTTTGTCGAACCGGTAGGAGGCAAAAAACAAGTCGAGGCCGACCGGCGGCGTCAAGTATCCCAGTTGCATATTGAGCAAGAAAATCATCCCCAGGTGCAGCGGATCGATTCCGAACACCTGGCTGATCGGCTGAATCAGCGGCACCACGATGGTGATGGCCGAGAAAATGTCCAACAAGCAGCCGACCAGGAGCAGGAATATGTTCAGTGCCAGCAAGAAGAGGATCTTTGACTCGATGTGCGCTTCGAACCAGGTCGCCACGTTCATGGGGACTTCCGCATCCACGAGGTAATTCGTGAGGCCCATCGCGACACCGAGAATTGCAAAGACGCCGCCGAGGAGGGTCAGGCACTTGACCAGGACCACGGGCAGATCTCGCGTCGGATGTAATTCCCGATGGATCACCACCTCCACGAGGATGGTATAGACGGCGGTGATCGCCGCCGTTTCGATCAGGGTCCCGAAGCCGCCGAACAGACTGACGAGTACGATGATGGGGGTCAGCAGCTCCCACTTCGCTTCCCAGATCGCCGCCACTGCCTCGCGCGTGTTAAACGGGATCCGGGGCCCAGTCTGCCGGCGCCCTTCGCGGACGCCCAAGGCGCAGGCCGCTGCCACGAGGAGGATACCTGGTAAAACTCCAGCCTTGAACAGATCCAGGATGGACACATGCGCCACGACCCCATAGAGAATGACCGCGAGACTCGGTGGGAACAAAAGTCCGATTGACCCAGTGGCGGTGAGCAGCCCGATCGAAAATCTCTCACGGTAGCCGCTGTCCAGCAACACGGGGAGCAGGAGACCCCCGAGTGCCAAGATCGTCACGCCCGAGGCGCCGGTAAAGGTTGTGAAGAACGCGCAGAGCAACGTGACCACGACTGCCAGCCCGCCGGGCAGCCACCCCAAAAATGCCCGGAACACCCGGACCAGCCTCCGGCTCGCGTCGCCCTCTGCGAGGACATAGCCGGCCAACGTGAACAAGGGAATGGCGGGAATCGATGGAGACACGACGAGCCGGTACGTTTCGACGGGAATTGCCGCCGCCGGTGTCCCTTCGGTCTGCAAGAGCAGCAGCGTGAACCCGCCCAGGATGATAAAAATGGGCGCGCCGAGAATGGCTGCGAGAAACAGCACGATGAGTCCCGGCCACAGGAGGTCGTGTGCGTACGGGGTCAGGAGAAAGCCCGCGACTGCGGCAGCAGGAATGCCGAGCAGGGCGAACAGCCGCGCGAGCCCGGTCTCCGTCTTTATGACGAAGCGCAGCGTGATGACGGCGAAGGTCGCGGGAAGAATCGCTTCCACAACCCAGACCGGCAGCCAACCGGCGATGACCACCGGCGATTGCATATCGGCCCGCACAAAGTCGAGCGAGGCCCAGCACAGGCTGGCGGCAACAGCCGAGGACACCATTGCCGTCAGAGTGATGCTGAGTTTGCGGGCATACGGCGGGAGGAGGTCCCGGCCGGGCAGGAACGTCAGGTGGCTGCCGTCCCGCGCCGCGAGCACTGCGCCCAGAAAGCCCACCCATAGCGTTAAGTTCTGGACATAGGTGGATGAAGCAGGAATCCCCGCGTTGAACAAGAAACGGAGCGCGATCTCCACCACCGGCAAGACGGCCATCGCCAGTAGGGCCAGCCCTGCCAGGCTATTTTCAGCCCGACGACCTAGCGCTATCGCATTGGTGCGCATGCCTGCCCACGTCATACTGTCTGCCCCCATGCGCGTCTCCCCTTCACGTCCCTCATAGCCTGAGGATGATGAAAAAGCCCTCCAGCGGTGTTCTCGCATCGCTCAAGGCCTCCACGTACGAACAGAGTACGTCTCGGCCTTTCGCTCGCTGCGGCCTTGCTGGGCGGGCTTTTTCATCATCCTCCTGGGTTCGCCTGCTCCGGCTGCCTCCTCCAAGGAATTCGTGAATCCCTGGGCCGCTGGCGGATTTGCAACAGTCTCAGTCCAATAAGCAATCAGGGAGGCAGTCTGCGGACTCGGGAAAATCCGCCCCGCCCTGTTTAGCGCGTTTTCCTGGACGCGCGGTATTCATCACGGATCCTCTCCGCTTCAGCGACAAGTTCCGGAGGCACGCTGTCGCCTAGGATCATGGGGTAATTGGCCCGGAACCGCTTTCTCCACTCAGTCAGGGCATCAGGCGGCACCTCGTGGACCCTCAGCCCATGCTGCTGCATCACCCGAACGGCCTCGGTGTTATGCTCCCTGATCTGATGGAGAAAGCGCTCCCCTGCTTCCCGCGAAGATTTGACCAAGCGCTCCTTGATCTCGTCCGGAATGGTCTGCCATTTTTTCTCCGTGATCACGAGCGCGCCGGCGAGAGGGGCCCACTTCAAGCCGGTCATCTCCTTGCTCAACCCGAACCACTGAAACGAGAGCGCGGCAATCGGGGTGGTGATGTAGGCGTTAATCAGACCTGAATGCAACGCTGAGTGGATTTCGTTCACGGCGAGCGGAACAGGGCGATACCCAAGGTCCTTCCATGCCTGCAAAATGTGCTGATCTCCCGCCCACACAAAAAGCCGCAAGGGTTTCAAATCATCGGGGTGCACGACGGGCTTCTGCGCGAACAAATAGACCCAGCCGGCATCTCCCCAGAGCAGAACTTTAAATCCTTTATCGGCGAATATCTTTTCCAGTTTGGTGGCCATCTGTGCTCGCACATGATCCCACTCCTCGTCGTTACTGAACATCATGGGCATTTGGATTGCCTTGATCTCCGGAGCGATCTCGTACAGACCCGAGCCCGCCAGTAACGCCGCGTCGAGCTGTCCGATCCGCATCTTGCGAACCATGTCGGGATCGTCCCCGGCAATGCCGCCAGGGTAGATGCGGAAACGAATTTTCCCGCCGGAAATCTGCGCCCAGCTTTCAGATAGATCCCGCAAGATGTCGTAGTACGGTGAGTTTTGCGGCGCCAGCGTCCCTAATTTGATGGCCTGGGCGAAGACCGGTTGACTGAAGAGGAGCATGGCGGCGACGCTGAGGCTTGCTGGGCGACCACGTTGGCGAGCCGCAGGTTCGGCTCCCGGTCGGGGTCCACGGCCAGCGCAGTCGCCAGGAGCTCCTTGAACTCGTTGAGGTTTTGTTCCGGCATCGACACGCCTTCAGCCAGTGCTAGGTAGACGGAGGCGCGCGGGGCGTCCGCGAGCTCCAGGGCCCGGCGAAAATGCTCACGGGCGCGATCCGCACTACCGCCCGGACGGCGCGCCTCGTACGAGACGAGAAACTCGTGAGCCGCTCCGGCTTCGTAGCCTTCATTCACTTCCACCACCCGTCGCACCAAGGCACCAATCAGCGGTATGTCGGAGACCAGGGTGAGGTCGTCCGATCCGGCGGAGAGCGCACCAGCCCACGACGCGGCGGCCCAATACAGAAAGGGGACGTCCTGCCCCGAGGTCTCGGCCACCGTGGAATCCTGATCGCGTCGTAGCCGCGCTACGAACTTGGGATGGGCGAGTTCCAACCCTCTGATCGCGTAGTTGCGGCCGCGCAGATAGAGCCTCTTGGCGCGAGCCCGCAACTGTCGCGCCCGGCTGAAATCCTGCTCATCTATCCGGTCGGCCTCGTCCTGGAGCAGGTAGGCGTAGGCCGTGAAACCCTTCGCTGTGGAGAGGAGCAAGCCTTGGTGGTCCGGCGAAATCGCAAGCAGGCTTTCGTAGGTTTTCAGGCCGAAGGGAATCGCCTCGCGGACGAGCTCCGGGTCGTCGTCGGAAGAGAAGACATCGGAGTCACCCGCGAGCGCGTTTCCCATCAGGTCGACCGCCAGGCGCTTGACCGAACATCCGCTCAGTACGGCAACTGCAAGCAGGCCAGCGAGCAGGCCGGCAGCCCTTCCTCTTGACCGGAGGCCACTGAGCGACACGGGCATTGCGGCGCTCCTCTTGCCGAGCGGTTCCATGGCGTCCTGTGTCTCTTCGCGCGGTCGTTGCATGACTCACCTCATGACGAGCTCGCGCTGCTGCGGGTCGGCCAAATCAGCGGACCGTGCGCAGGCGCATCGACCCGAATGTTCCTGATCGGGACCTGGTCGACCGTATTCGCCCGCCCTGGAACTTCAGGGTGGCTCGCCTTCTCGCGCTGTTCAAGCAACGCTGAGATCCACTGGGCAATCGAACGACTCAGGGAGCGGACCGGGCTCAGTCTCCTTGCCACCTCATGCACGAGGTCAGCAGCCGTGCACCCAGCGGTATGCGGGCTGCGGTGGAGAGCGTGCCGCAAGTGTGATCGAGCTCCTACGTATGCACGAACGCGCTCTCTGCTGAGGCCATTCTGCGACAGGGCTTCCTCGACTTCCTTCTCCGCCGCCTGCTTCGCCTTGAAGAGCTGCATTTGTATACGGCTGTAGACATTCACCGCCCCATCTCCGCTGGTCTCAATCGGGAGAAAGATCGCCTGGGGATACATTTCGGTGATCAAGGACTGCACACCGTCCGAGACACCGCTGGACGGCATGCAGCCGAAGGGTTTGACACTCAGCGTCATGTTCACCTTGTTGCGGACCACATTGAGAACAAGCTTGCCGACCTCCATGTGGCCCTCACCGCCACGAAGGTGGTTGTCATAGAATTCGTGGCTGACCTTTGCTAGTTCGTCCATGTCAGGGAGGTGATACCGACGCAGACCCATGAGATGGGCAAAAGACTGAAACACGATTCGGATCGCGCGATCGGCTACCCACAGGGAAGCCAGCCTCCTCAGCACATTCACGTCCTTGAGGCCATAACGGCCTCCATCCGCTCCTCGCAGGTTTACCCGCCGCGTGGTGTCGTAACGCCCCTCCCAAATCGTGTAGAGAACCCACGCTGTCACGAGTTGGATATCCACCTCGGCTCCCTCGCTCTCTAAAAACCGTTGTACCTGGTAATTGCCATCCCCCTCAGTGGTCATGGCCCAGAATTCACCGATGATGGCCACCTTGGGTTTGACGCGGGTCCGATCAACCTGAACCTTGGCCAACAGTCTGCGGCAACGCCACAGGGCCAGCATGAGCGACGTGCCGTTGGCAAAGGCATCGCTGATGAACTCCTTGCATCGAGCTAGAGCTTCATCAGTCGAGCCGGGCGCGACTTCATAGGGCCTAATGCGATAGACAAGGGCATTGAGCACGTCACCAACGACAACCGCTTTGATCACACCAAGGAAAAATGCCGGGTCCATGCGTAGGCCGAGCTCTTCTCCCGTAGCTTGCTTCAAGCCGCCGCTTTGTTGAAACAAAAGCACGCGGAACCCGTCAAATCCGCTGTCCCGCAACGCCTTCCTGTACTCGGTGACGTAGGTACCGAAACGGCAAGGGCCGCAGCCGCCAGCTGTGATAAAAACGTACCGGTCGACGATGTCCCGGACGGACATGCCGTGCTCGGCGCGAAGCTGGTGTAGATACTTAACAAGGTTCCCGACAGTGAAATAGGTGGGGTTGCACTGGCCGCGATTCCCGAACTCCTTGCCGAACCGCAGCGAGTCATTGTCAGGGCAATCGAGAGCCAGCACGTTGTACCCGAGCCCACGCAGGACCGACTGCATGAACAGGTCATGAGCCATGGTAAGACCGGACACCAGCAGGGTCGTGTGGGACCGCTGGCTCGCGGTAAAGGTTCTGGGCACTCGATCGTGCCACTGTTGCCTTGGGTGTGCCGCCAGACCCAGTCTCGCTCGCTCTTCAACTTCAAAGCGAGCCAGCTCGGCATCAATATCCAGCAAGGTTTGCGAATCTTCCGCGCAGATCATGGTGTCGCTATTGGCAAAGTTCTTGTTCATGATTCTCCCTCCGTGTGTGGTAGCGCTACCTACTCGCCATAGATTCTCTCACCGGCCGTCCGTTGAAGGTCCTCAGGCAACTAAGGCCGGTATGGACTTGCTAGACGCTTGAGGCTCCTCCTTCTCCAGAGATGCCCGGAGTTGGGTGATCTCTTGCTCTAGCTCAGGATCTGTTTCCTCCGCTCGCAGCGGCAATCGCTGTTTCTGCTCCAGTAGGGCCAAACGCTTTTCAGCGAGCCTGCGATGAAGCTCTTGCTTCTTATTGGTGAGATCTTGGAGCGACTCCTCACGCATGCTCAGCGTGTGGGCATAGGTTTTAATGCGAATCTTGATAGAGCCCGAGGGTTTGTTCGCATCAATGTCATGGAGTGCAGAGTAAGGAGTGCCGGCCGTCGAGATGATGCTGTCTATGAGGCCATAGGTTGGAGCATCGTGCCCGCATTTGAAGCTGGAGAGATCGATGACCGCGATATTGGGATGGCGAGCGGCGAACTTTGCAGCCCAGACCTTCTGCACACTGTTGGCGCTGTAGTTCTCCGGCCACACGTCATTGATCTCGAGGGGCGATTCAACGAGGCGCCTCTCCAGATCGTCATGAAAGAACCGGCGGAGCCAGGCGGGGTCCTTGGGAAGTGAACGGATAGACAGAATCGGGTAGCCCAACGCCTGAAACTCTTCCAGCACACCGTGATTCAGGCCGGAGTCGTTATGGTAGGGGCGGCCGAGGAGAAGAATGCCGATACGGCTCTCCGCCTCGAGTTGTTCAAGGATGGCTTTGCCCTTCTCCTGCAGGTCGCGGTCAAACGCGTGGAGCGCCTTGAGACCCTGATCAACGGCAAAGTCGCTTTCATCCTCGGTGACGCCCAGACGCTCGCCCCAGGCTTCGACCATCTGCTTTTTGAGGAGCCAGGGCTCGCTCAAGGTGAAGGCGTAGTCCACATACTCTATCCCGCGCGCCGCAAAGAAGTCGGTCTCCTTGGTAAAGGCCGCGCGGATGACTTTGGGGCTCCCGGCGACAATGGGGCAGGCTGTGGTGTCCATCACCCCGGCAACAAACGACGGCACGTGCGTGATGCAGGGGAAGAAGATATAGTTCAGCGACTTTTTTACGTGGTGATGGAACAGCAGGTTGTGAATATGGGCCTGCGCGACCTTACTGGGGTAGCAGGGATCCACGGAGCCATACTTCCCCCCTTCCTGCCAGAGTTCTTCGCTGGTCTCGTCGCTCATCACAATATCGCGGTGATCGATACCAAGGCTCTCAAAATACGTGCGCCAGAATGGTCCGGTGCTCCACATGTTCAGCACTCGAGGCATGCCGATACGGATTTGTTTGCGCCGACGCCTGCTTT
This sequence comes from Nitrospira sp., assembly GCA_005239465.1. Lineage (GTDB taxonomy): Bacteria > Nitrospirota > Nitrospiria > Nitrospirales > Nitrospiraceae > Nitrospira_D. Next base: position 10,567 of record SPAW01000039.1, read on the forward strand.
CCTCTGAAGACCGTCTGAACCGGCGCTTCACGCTCACCTGCTTCATGCCGCCGATCAAGGACCGTTTGGCTCCAATACCCTCAACGACGGCGCCGTCTTCGGGCATGGGTGCGGGCTCATAGAAATGCTTGAAGCACAGTTGCGCCTCGTAGGAGACGAGGTTCGGGTAGCGTTTCATGAGCTCCTTGCGCTGGCCCGCAATCTCCTTCATGGCTTCCACACTTTCAACGGTGCCCTTTTCGCAGGAGAATCCGGAGATGTAGCGTGCCGCAGCGCCATCGGGTGTGCGAGTGTCAATGAACGTGCGAGAGCACAAATTGGGACAGAAATGGCAACGGGTGCTTTCGTCGTTGCGTGCGCTGAACTCAACATCAATGGCCGCGTCCAAGCCGACGAAGGTACTGTGGCCACGCCGTTTGACGACGCGGAGCGCCTCCATCGCCGCCCCAATCGCCCCGGCTTCGCCGGTGTGGGGATGCACATGAATCTCGGCTTCGGGGACCCGTTCCCGGATATAGTCCACCTGCGCCTTGACGGCAGCCAGGTTATGCTGGGTGCCGCCCTGGAGCACGAACCTCCGTCCCAGCTCGGCCATGCGTGGGATCTGCACCACGTACTGCCAAATGTTCTTGGGCAGGACCATCGCAAGCCCCGCCAAGAGCTCCTCCTTCGCGTATCCTTCTTTTTGGAAATTGACACGGTCCGAATCCAAAAACACTGCGCAGCCGTAACTGAACTTTGGGGAGAGCTCCGCCTTGAATGCGTGCTCGGCATACTCGTGAACGGGAATGCCGAATTGATCGGCCATGGCCTGAAGCAGCATCCCGTTTCCCGCGCTGCACTGGTTAGAGAGACGAAAGTTCTTAATATCGCCGTTCTGCATGAACAGCACCTTGATGTCCTGGCCCCCGATGTCGCAGATCACATCCACGTTCCCGAAGAAATGGACCGCGCTCATCATGTGCGCGACCGTCTCAACGACATTCGCATCGGCGCGAAGAGACTTCTCGAGGACATCCCCAGCGTAGCCCGTGACGCCGAAGCCGATGACGTCGAGGCTCGCGCCTTGATCCTGCACATAGTCCCGCAGACGGGCGAACATCTCCTTCATGTCTTGGAGTGGGTTGCCTTTGGAGAGCTGGTATTCCTTTTTGAGCAGGGTGCCGTCTTCCGCGACGAGCACGGCCTTCGAAGATGTGGAACCGCCGTCCAGACCGATTCCGGCGCGCACGCGCTGCCCGGGGGAAAAGACCGCCGGCGTGAACGGAGGGATCTTGAACTGTTCGCGAAAAGCCTCGAGCTCCTGCTGGTCACGGACAAGAGGCTGGCCGGCATTCGCTCCAAGCTTGGCCTTCCGGCCATGCTGGATGAATTGCTTGAGGGGTTCCACGCCGCGATAGCGGCCGACCTCTTCTGGTTCATGCAAGCCATAGATCACTGCGCCATAGGCGGCGTAGTACTGCGAATTCTCGGGAACGAAAATAAGTTCCTCCAGGGGCTTATCCTTGGGATAGTCGTAGCCCCGTTCCTTCCACGTCTCCGGAATTCGCTTGCGCCAGCATTCCTGCAAGAACGGCAGGTATGTGTTGGGTCCGCCGAGCAGCAGGACCCGATGCCGCAACGTGTTTCCCCGAGTGAGCACCGAGAGGTTCTGCATGACGATGGCATCCGCTAGCGAACACATGATTTCGCTCGCGGGGATCCCGCTCTTGACAAGATTGACAATGTCGGTTTCTGCAAAGACGCCGCATTTCGCGGCTACGTGGTGCAGACGCGAGTCATCGAACTTCAGCCGCCCGGCTTCTTGCGAAGGCATGCCGACCTTGATGACGCACTTGTCGATCGTTGCCCCAGTGCCCGACGCGCACTTGTCGTTCATTGACGTGCAAGCCTGCTTGTCCCCCGTCTTTTCATTGGCTTTGAAGATGATGATTTTGGCGTCCTGCCCACCCAACTCGATGATACTCCCGACATCTGGATGCAACTTCTCAACGGCCATGGTGACGGCATTGACCTCTTGAACAAAACGCGCGCCGATTGGCTCGGCAATGGGGCCGGCTCCCGACCCCGTGATGAAGGTGCGAATTTCGTCTGGGTGTATGTCGGGGAACTCGTTGCCGATTGTGACGAGGAATTCGAGAATCATTTCCGCTTGCTTGGTCTCGTGGCGCCGGTAGACGCTCCACAGAATCTTCTGGGTTTCGGGATTGACGACGGTCGCTTTGACCGTCGTCGATCCGACGTCGAGACCGATCATGAGTCGAGCCGTCATCGTTGGCCTCCCTCCGCCTTCGGGTGCGCAGCACTGCTTCAAGGATGCGATACCGGTTGTCACGTCCGGTCGCGAAGACGTTGAGCAAGTCGCTTGCCAGGGGGGAATAGCGTCGGTCAGAGGAGGATCAGAACGGTCGCGTCGGCTGATAATTGTGCGAGTTGGTGGGAATTCTTCTAGGTTAGGACTCAGGAACTTACTGCAAGAAGGGGGTGGGCGAACTTCACGAATTTATGAACAAGCATTCATAGACCGGGAAAGCCTGTTCACAGTACAAGCGGACGAAGGCTCGTTCAGCTGGGAATGGCGTAGGGAATCTAGTCGTGTTGGGTGTGATTTCGTTTCGCAAAGTCCGCGTTGTCATTCGTCATCTCGCTCTCCAATTTTCTCAGCCATCGATAGGTGCGACCAAGCAGTCGGGCCGCGCGGCTCTTGTTGCCGCCATACTCGGCGACGGCACGGCGTGTGATAATCCATTCAAGCTGATTCAGGAGTCCGGTGAGGGAGCCAGTGTTCTTCAGAGTTTGCTGCAAGGCAGTCCATGCCAGTCGGTCCACGAAATCCGTGAGATCGTGCGACGGTACCGGTTCAGCCGTCGTTCGCAAGCTGGCTGGGAGGAGATCAGGAGTAATCCACTTCTTATTTTCCGGCGCCAAGGTCACGGCCTGTTCCATCGCGTTCTCCAGTTCGCGCACATTGCCGGGCCACTTGTAGGCCAAGCAGAGTTGCAGCGTGTCAGTAGTCAGACCTGAAATGGTTTTGCCGGCCTGCTCCGCGAAGCGACGAATGAAATGCTGAGCTAATTCCGGGATGTCCTCCGACCGTTCCCGGAGCGCGGGCATATACAGTTGAATGACATTCAACCTATAGAAGAGATCGCGTCGGAATTGATTCTGTTCCATGAGGGCGATCAGATCGCGATTCGTGGCGGCGATCAGCCGGACGTTCGCTTTAAGATCGCTCGTTCCTCCGACACGCTGAAACTCTCGTTCTTGAAGAACTCGTAGCAATTTCACCTGCATCGCGGGGGAGATATCCCCGATCTCGTCAAGGAACAGTGTGCCCCCCTCGGCGAGCTCGAATTTCCCTTTCTTCTGGGCTATCGCGCCGGTGAACGAACCTTTCTCGTGACCGAACAGTTCGCTCTCCAACAGTGTCTCAGGCAGGGCTCCACAATTCACGGCCACGAAGCGTCGGTCCTTGCGTCGGCTCAGTTGATGGATCAAACGGGCGGCGAGTTCTTTCCCCGTCCCTGTTTCTCCGGTCACCAACACGGTTGTGTCCGAGGGAGCAATGGTTCTGATCAGTGAAAGAAGATCTAGAAGCGGAGCGCTCTTGCCGATGATGCCGCCGGTTTCTTGCTGCGCAGACAGCTCCTGCTTCAGTTGGATATTTTCCTGCGTCAGTTCTACATTGCGGAGGAACATGGTGAGCATGTGCCGATGCGTCGCCTGTAGGTTTTTCAAATGGGTAAAGAGCTGGTGTGCGAAGGCGCGCCGGTCCGTCAAGAGTTGCGAGCGGCCGGCGACAGCGGCGTTGTTCGCCTGTGGAGGACGATTCGTCCAACGCAGGCGATAATGTGTATAAGGCGCGTTGAATATCGAGCCGGTCTTGATCGTGGTGCTGAGTGATCCAGCCGAAAGGGTCCCGCCGCGTTCGATGCGGATGGCGGTGCAGTGGGGATAGGGGCTGGAGGACGGGTCTTTCGGAGGCCGGCGGGTCTCATCAATCGTCCATACAGCGAGACTATTCTGCTGGTCGGATCTTGCGACGAGCTGTTCATCGCCGGGCTGAGGGATTGGGGTGCGGTCTTCTTTGACCGGAACCAACTTGGGAACGAGAGTAATTGTGCGTCCGGCAAGAACGACGTCACCGGTCGACCGACGGGTGACAGTGCACCGACCGTTCTTCGCGGTCATGACGTAGGCGTCGCCGAACTCATTGACCAGGGTTTCTAAGCGGAGCTGTGAGTAGGCCTCCTCGCAGGCGGCGGTTTCGACGGAAGGATCCAGTTTAGCAATGCCTTCGAGATTGCCTTGCACGAGACGCACATTTCCGAGCCCGGGATCGACGGGCGGTAAGTACCGAGACAGGATGTGCAAGGTCTGTGTTTCATCCGGACAGACAAATGATTGGAGTTGCAGATAATTGGTATAAGCGGAGGCCCAGTCGCCGACTGAGCGAAACACCGATTCCACGTCGTTCAACAGAATGGCGATAGTCTCGAGAAGGGTTGGAGATTGAGCCTTGACGGTTTCGTAGTAGGACAGAGCGGCCAGATAGGTGAAGTCTTTCTCGCCGGATGCCAGCTCACAGGCCTTGATCAATTCACGAAAGACCGAAAGGGGGACCCAATTGCTTGCATCGGTCAGGAACGCACGGACGTCCTGAATTTCTTGGAACGATTCGGCTGCCCCCATGACCCGTTGGAGATCGACCTTCGATGCCTGTTCAGGGTAGCAAGCTTCGAGATGGCGGATGAGTATTCCGCTTAGCAGGCAGGTGATCCAAGGTTGGATGGTCATGGCGCTCCCCAAGCCGGTGAATGCGCCCGAATTGTGCACAGAGTCATAGCACAGCAGGAACGGAATAAAAAGACGGCAAAGGTCAGGCCTGAGGTGGAGGCACCGGCAATCCTTCCAAGGCCATGATGCGGAGCGCGTTCGTCGTCGGGCAGGGGCCGGGGCGAAATAAGGTCATTTCGCTGTCGGCGATGGCGCTAGACTAGGCGAGCGAGAATATCTGCCGGAATTCTGTCGCGCAAGTGTGGGTAGGCTTCGATCAGGCGGGCGATATCGGCCAGATCTTTTTGGCGTTTGCTCGCGCGACGCGTCGAATCCTGTGCGGCCCACAGCTTGCCTTGCAGGACATCCTCGAGACTTGCGACCGGCAAGCGATACCCCAGCACCGCTTGTTCCGTCGCGCGGTCGACGAATGCGGTATAGCGCGGATCGGTTTGGAGCTGGACCCGGAGGTCAGATCCAGGAGCCGACACATTGAGGCTATGAGGGAAGGCCTCGACCGAAAATTCTTGCCGCAACCAGTCTTCGACTTGTCTCCGTTGCTCGACGGCGATCACGATGTCGAGATCCAAGCTCACGACGGGATCGACATAGGCGTTGGCGCCTTGCCCGCCGAGTACGCAGAACCGAATGTCTCGTGCCGCAAGACCGTCGAGCAACCGCTCAAGAAAATCAGCTTGGTCTGACACGACGACTTTCCAAAACGTTTGGGCTAGCATGGGGGAATCGCTCCTTCACATGTTACATCCTAGCAGGATTGGTCTGTTCGGTAAATGTCCCCATACAATCAAGGCGTATCTTGTATCAGTTCTTTGGCGGATGTTTGTCTACCGGCAGCCCTTCCAACTCCATAATCCGCAACGCGTTCGTCGTCGGGCAGGGGCCGTGGCGTAGTGTGTAGTCGAATTGCAGCGCGCCGGCGGCGACGGTTTCCTGAAAGTGCGCGTTGGTGAGCGAGGGTATTTCATTTTCCAAGTCGGTTAATTCCAAGTCGTGGGTGCTGACCAGGCCGAATCCGTTCTCTATCGAGAGGGCTTTGATGTAAGCCCGGCTGCCGATCAACCGCTCGCGATTGTTGGTGCCTTTGAATATCTCGTCGATCAGGAAGAGCACAGGCGGGGCGGTGCGTTCCTGGGTCGCGTCGAGAATCGTCTTGAGCCGTTTCACCTCGGCGTAGAAAAACGACAGGCCGGCATCGAGCGAATCGTCGATGCGAATGCAGCAGGCGAGTCGGCTCCAGGTCCAGTCAAATTGACCGGCGCAGACCGGGCCCCCAGCTTGAGCCAGGCAGAGGTTGATGCCGATCGTTCGGAGGAAGGTACTTTTGCCGGACATGTTCGAGCCGGTGATGAGGTGGATCGAGCCGAGTCCGGTCAAGTGGACGTCGTTCGCCACGAGGGTCCGGGCAGGTAGGAGCGGATGTCCAAGTCGGCCGGCGCGGACGACCGCGTGCGCGCCGTTCTGCTCGTCGGTCGAGGCGAGAGGGGTCGGCCACGTATAGTCGGGATGGAGGTAGGCGAACGTGGCCAATGCCGACGCAGCTTCGACTTCCGCCAAACAGTCGAGCCAGAGCGGGAGATGGTTTTTGATTTCTTGTTGAATCTGGATCAATCGTCGAGTGAACCACAGGTCCCACGGGCAAAGCGCATTCAAGGCCAGATGGACAAGGGGATGGGCTTTGACGCTGATGGCGTGGAGAGTCCGTGCTGCTCGTTTCACATGGAGAGAAGGTTTGGCGGCGCTCTGCATCAGCGGGGCACAGGCGGCGGCCAAGGCGGAGGTCTTCACCCGCGCATAACGTTCGAGATAGTGCAAGACCATTCCCAGTCGTTCCATTTCATGATGGAGTCCCACCGCATGTTCGAGTAATTCCTTGCCTTGATCGGTCATCAAGAAGATCAGCGCATAGGCGCCAAACGAGAACATCCAATAGCCGGGGAGCCAGTTGAGGAGAGCGCTTATTCCCAGCGCCGCGGTTGACAGCGCCAAGAGAGTCTGGACGGCGAGGGTCAGGTTCAGTCGAGGAAATCCGATCGGGTGCTGAAGGACGGCCGCCAGGCGGCGACCATTGATCTCCTGCTCGCCCGCCAGTTGCGCTTCGAGCACAAGGCGATCGCGAAAGAGCGAGCGCGGCGCGAGGGCTTTGACGAGATCTTGACGTGCCTTCCAAGTCGATGGATCAGGCGACTGGGTCAGCAGCCATGCGCGCAACCGTTCCCGGCCATGGTCCGAGACCGTCGTGTCGAGTACATGTGTGAGTGAACGGGGACCGACGAGGTCGAGATCGTTCGCATAGAGATGCGACTCCGGTGGTTCGCCTGCCCGCTGTGGGATAGCGGTCCAATCCAATCGGATACGAGCCAGATGGACGGCCTTGATGGTTTTCCAGAGCCGGAGCCGATGAATCCTGCTTTCGAGCCTGTTATGATACGCCGCCACTGCGATGAACAGGGCGGCGAAGCCGGCCAGCGCCAGGTTTCCGCTGTGGTACCATCCGAGTTTGTAGAGTGTGACGGTGCAGAGAAGGCCGACCAGAAACAGAACCAGGCGCCATCGGGTCAATGTTGCGCTCGCCTGCACGCCTCGCGCGATCCGGCGGTCGATGCGTGTGAGCAAGTCCTCGAGTCGCGATGATCGAGATCGATCCATAATGAGGGCGACCTTACTTGTAACGATCGTCATCCGTCAAACGTTGGATTCGTGAAGTATCGCTCGTGAAGCGTATCTCGTAAGGGGGACTGGCTCCGGCCTTGCCGGTGCCTGTCCCTGTCTTGTTAGATGCGGGCGGAGGGGACTTCGGCGAGCTCCCCTCGACAGGTTCGGGGCCTGAGCTTGCCGATGGCAGCCGAGCCGCGACGGTCCGCAAGAGTGGAACGACGAGTTCAAAGATGTCGAATGGTTGGGTAGATGTCTGTATCCAGATGGAACTAGGCGCCAGTGAGGTGCTCGGGATGCTCGACGATCCCGCGATGCAAGGGGCGTGGGAAGATGCGGGAACGATCCATTGTTACTGGTCGGAAGACCAGTCTTGATCGACAGACATTGCTGGCGCTGGCGGATGATCTGGCTGCGTATGGAACGGCGGGCGCGAGGCTGTTGTGTTCAGGACTGCTCGTCGATCATGAGATCGAAATCGTGGAAGAGTACTCACACCGAGGGCTCTATCTGGTCGATCGTAGGGAACAGGATGGTTGGGTCGCTTTTGAATTGGCACGTCCTGAATCGTGTGAAGGTGGGAGTTAGACGATGAGCAGCGGACGACCGCCCTATCCGCATGTGCATCAGATCAACATCTCTGACGGAGGTGTGCCCAAGCGGCCGGTGCTTGAGGCGAGGGTGAGTAAAACGGGTGTGGAGGGTGATCGACAGCGGAATCTCAAAGTGCATGGCGGGCCTGATCGCGCGGTCTGTCTCTTCTCGCTCGACCTTCTCGAACGGCTGCAAGACGAAGGGCATCCGATTGACGCAGGGTCGTCGGGGGAGAATCTGACGGTCGCGGGGTTAGAGTGGGAGCTGATTCGGCCCGGCGTGGTGCTGTCCGTGGGGCCGGACGTCCGGCTTGAAGTGAAGAACTACACGGGTCCTTGCAGTCACAACGCGCCATGGTTTCGGGACGGGGACTATCAGCGCATCTCTCAGAAAAAGAACCCCGGCTGGAGCCGGGTCTATGCGAAAGTATTGGAGGGGGGAATCGTGCGGCCGGGAGACGCAGTCGAAATAAAGAGCTGATAGCCGATGGCGAATGGGTGATGCAGTGTTAAGTTGTGAGTGCTTAGTTGTGAGTTGTCAGATGCAACTCAACACTCAAAATTCACAATTCAAAACTTGCCGGCTCAATCCCGTGCCATTAGCCATAAGCTCTTATGGGGTTAGGATATGATGGATCGTGTACTGGAGCCGGAGTTGATGGAGGACGAAGCGCAGGTCCAAGCCTATGCGGCGGCTGATTTTTCGCAAGAGAATCAAGGCTTCGTCGATCGTTTCCGTGAATACTTTCCCGATTTTTCCGAGGGCCACGTGCTCGACCTGGGTTGTGGCCCAGGCGATATTCCCATCCGCTTCGCTCGTGCGGTGCCCGGCTGTCGGATTACGGGTGTCGACGCGTCGGCCCCGATGGTGCGGTTGGCCGAGGAAACGGTGCGGCAGGCCGGCTTGTCCAGTCGCATTGTATTCCGCCGTGAACGCTTTCAGGAACTCGCCGGCGCCAGTGTCGCCGATGCGGCGATCTCTAACAGTCTGGTGCACCACGTACCGAACCCTTTGCAGTTTTGGCACAAGCTGCGATTGGCCGTGAAGCCCGGCTCACCGGTGCTCGTGATGGATTTGCTGAGACCTGAATCACCCGAAATGGCGCAGGCCATTGTCGATCGGTATACCTGCGGGGCGCCGGACATTCTCAGAAGAGATTTCTACAACTCGCTGCTCTCGGCGTTCACAGAAGATGAAATCGGCGCGCAGCTGGCGCAGATGAATTTGACGCGCCTGTTGATTGACATCATCGACGACCGGCATTGGGTGGTGGGAGGGATTATCTATTGATTGGTCGAACTCTCTTTCGGTTGTTTACGGTTACCCTGGTTCTCGTTTCGGCTACTCCTCTCCTTTTTCCAGCTTCTGCACAACTTGACCAGCTGAGAAAGTCCAAGAGTCCAGAACCTCCAACTGTCACTGAGGCTCCGATGGTCGAAATCCCCGAGGGGCCCTTCACAATGGGCTTTGACGGAACACAAGCGTTGGAGGATGAGCGGCCGAAACATCAAGTGTGGCTGTCGACGTTTTTCATGGACCTGCACGAAGTGACGACGGAACAGTATGCCGCATTCTTCTCGACCACGAAACGACCCGCTCCATGGCAATGGAATACCGTCGATCTCGCTCAACATGGCGATCGCCCGGTGATCGGTGTGGACTGGTCGGATGCCGAGGCCTATTGCCGTTGGAAGGGCAAGCGGTTACCGACTGAAGCAGAGTGGGAAAAGGCAGCGAGGGGGATGGATGGACGATTGTATCCCTGGGGGAATCAGGTACCCAGCAAGGACTTGGCGAATTTCGCATTGGGTGCGCGGTTCAGCTACAGCCAAGTTTTGATGTCGGTGCGGTCCTATGAGCAAGGCAAGAGTCCCTACGGGCTCTATCAGATGGCTGGAAATGTGTGGGAATGGGTGCAGGATTGGTACGCCGCAAACTATTACGAAATCTCGCCGGAACGAAATCCGAGCGGGCCTGAACAAGGCCAGTTCAAAGTGCTGCGCGGCGGGTCCTGGTCGGATCTGCCCAAGTATCTACTAACGTTTGGGCGATTCAGACTCCTGCCTGAAACCAAGAACAGCTACATAGGATTTCGGTGTGCCAGATCCTGATGGATGAAGCAAAGAGATCGTCAAGCGTCATACGTCATTTGTCAATCGTTTCCGGAAGCTATCGGCGATCCGCCGTCGACTCTTCGCCTGACCACGCCTTACCCTTCACGTCTTACCCCTCATCGGTTTTCTAGAAAACACTTTTGCTGACTTCAGGCGACAGCGGGCTTTCATTTCCGGCGCTGTCGTACGCCGAAATCGCGAAGAAGTAGGTGTTGTTCAGCGGGAGAGTAGTCACGGTATAGGTCGTCACCTTGCCGACCGTGAATGGTGATCCAGGAAAGTTATATGTGCCTGAGGCACACAGAGGTTTCGCCCATGAGATGCACTCATAACGTGTCGATTTGTATTGTCGTTATTAGATTGTGAGCACTGCTGGATCGGTACAAACTTCCTGTCTCGACTCAGGATCAAGAGGCCAAGGCGGTGGCTAGCAGGGCGAGGAAGGCGAGGAGTCCTAAGAGCAGGAGTGAGAGGGTGGTGCTGTGATCGCTGGTCCAGTCGGTTTGCCAATGATCCGGATATAGAGGGCGCTGGCTGAGGAAGATGTCCGCGTCAAACAAGCCCAGGGCCCGCTCTAATTCGATCAAGGTTTGTTTAGCCTGTCGGTGGCGCTGTTGATGCTGGAGAATGAGCGCAGCAAAGGTGGCGGCTAGTAACACAATAGCCCCAGCGATGAGGGCGCGCCCGCTGAGCGAGAGCCGGCCCCGTTCAGGGACCAAAAGCAGAACGATAAGGATCGTAAACATGGAACCGGCCCCGATAGCCGTCCAACGCATCATCTGCTCGCGGCGGCGATAGACTTCCTCCTTGAAGAGAGGATAGAGCGCCAATAACGTCGTACGTTGTTCGTCTGCCGTGCTCATATTAATGAGATTCCGTGAGATGTTCCGTCAGCCAATCGGCGATCACGTTCGTCATCCGCTTGAAGTCTTCGCCCTTCGTGAATTGATGATCGGCGCCGGGCACCATCTCCAGATGTTTCTTTACTCGGAGTGCCTCAAACAGTTGCCGGCTCTGGTGAAGGGGGACATGTTCATCTTTGTCGCCCTGCACGATGACGGTCGGGGCCGTGATCGATCGTGCGGGATCGTACGCAATCTGACGGAGGCAGTCCTCGTAGAAGGTATAGCGAAGAGCGATCCGGTCTGTCCCGCCCATGATGTTGGGAATCGTGTCGGTCGCCTTCCATCGCGCCAGTTCTTCGTCCCCGAACTCCAGCCGTAGCTCTTCCGCGAAATCGACGACGGGACATTTCAATGCGAGGCAGGCGAGGTCTGTCCGCTGTGCGGCGGTCAGAATCGAAACAAGCCCGCCGAAACTGGAGCCCATCAAGCCGATTCTCCGATAGCCTTTCTGCCTGACAAGGTCGAGCGCGGCCAGCGCTTGCCCAACCGCCAGCGTGTTCGTGATCTGCTCGAAGGGGCCCTGACTTTCTCCCTGCCCGAAGAAGTCGAAACGAAAGGTAGCGATCCTTCGTTCAATCAATATGAGAGTCAGCATGTTGTTCGTCGAGCTGGTTTTGGAGGAAAGAAACCCGTGGCATAACACGGCGATCCGATCCGTGCCGCTATCCGGGACGGTCAGAATGGATGCCACTCGGTGGCCCAAGGAATCAATAAATGAACAGCGCTTATCCACGGGCGGGGATTGTATCAGAGTCCGAATGTGAGGTCAGGAGTTGTGACCGATGGACAAGGAGCGATCACTTGTTTGCTCGGATTCGGAAGTCCACATTGTCACGAAGCCATCGCCAGAATTTGGATTGTTCCTGAAGGTCGGTACCCGGCTGCAACTGGGCTGTCCACCCTTTCATGACATCTGCGTCCACCGTCCAGAGGCGGACTCGATAGCGAGGTACATGAGCGCGCCACTGCTCGCCGACTTTGGGACTGGCATAGGCCAGCCGCAAGGTCACGTTCCGCGAAAGGTACTCCAAAGGTTTCAGGTCGATCTTTTGGTAGAGCTCTTGTGCCCCCGCCTTCACTCCGGTGACCGAGGAGTCTGGTACCCCGTCCGTGATGATCACGACGTTGACCGGCGCGAGAACGAGATTGCGTTCCTTGGTGATACGCGCGACCTCGTGAAAGAACGGGTTGAAATCCGTCACGACGTCGGTCGGCGGAAACCACTTTTTCAATTCGGTTTCGATCTGTGAGACTTCTTTGCCCTCGAACTCGTGGATGGGGTGAAAGCTTTTCGGCTCGTGGAGGTTCTTGCCGCCCACGCTCGCGACAAACATGGCCTGCGGTTTCTCCAGTCCGCCGAGTTCGTTGATATGGCCATAGATGTAATGGGCCAGAAACGAGAGGGCGTTCTCATAATGGCCCGAGTTGCGGAACGAACCGCTCGCATCGACGCCGATGAAGAGGGTGGATTTGGGCTTACGCAGTTCCGTCGGCTCCCCCGTGCAGTTTGCAAGCGTTGCCACCAGCAGCGCACCGGTCAGGGCACTGGCAATGGTGAAGGTCGATCCGCGGTTCATGACGCCACCTTTTTGGATTCCCAGCGAACGGCTGGGAGCAATTCCCGTGCGTCGACGACGTCCTTCAAACTCTTGAACGGAATACTGAAGACCGGTTTTCCTGTGACCAGAATCATTGTGAAATTGAGCAGGGCCGCTGCCACGTGCAGTACCGGCAGCATGAGGAACTCCATGAGTTCCTGGGTCTTGCCATGCAACCAGCCGATCTCGCGTTTGAAATCTTCCATGGGAGCCTGCCACCACATTGGGGGCTCGACGTGGAGTTGT